>JAJPJX010000122.1 GCA_021324015.1 Solibacteraceae bacterium
ACGATCCCACCATTACGAGGCGCGTGACACGGCAGGATTCCGGTGACGAAGAACGGGCGCCTGAACCGGCCCCGGCCCCATCTGGCGGGATCGTGCAACAGATCTGGAGGCGAATCCAGGAAGAGCGGAGCCGGCCGAAACGGGTAGAAACAAATACTCGCGGCCAGAACAGCATGGACCGCAGTAAAGCGTTTCTGGTGCTTGCCACGGCGGTCGTGCTCATCGGTTTCGCCTTCCTCGCGTTGTTCTCCACGTCTGGAGCTGAGAAACGGGCTCAGGAGAGGCGGACGAAACCGAGTTTGGGAAGGCCCGAATCGTCGGTCCAACAGGCTTCTGCGGGTTCGACAGTCCCACTCCTCAGCGCCGATCAGACAGGGGCGGATCAGAACGGCGATCAATTGAGTCCGGACGACATTCTGGCAACCTCCCGTCGCAGTCAGACGCCACCACAGCAGCAGCAACAGCCACCGAGGGGTTCCGATCAATACGCGCTGAGCAACGTGCCGACCTTTAACGACCCTGCCCTCGATGCGTATAAGCGGCAGACTGCGGTGTACACTCCACCGCCTCCGCCACCTCCGCCAGCGGCGGTCTCACAGCCGACGAATGATATCGACGGGTTGAAGAAATCCTCCCTCGTGTTTGTCAGGAACACCACTTCTGCCGCAGTGACGAATGCCAGCCTAGGGTCGGGCACCATTCAGCAGGCAATTATCGAGCGGAGGCGGCCAGCCCTCCTGCCGACCGGTAGTCGACTGGTAGCGAGGCTTCAGACCGCTGTGAGCAGCGCCGTCAAGACACCTGTGATCGCCGTGATCGAGTACAACTACGAGCGGGACGGGGAGATCGTCATTCCGGCGGGAACGAAGGCGATCGGCCAACTGACGCAAGCTAATCAGAATGGCCAGGTAGGGCTGCGGTTTACCACGCTACAAATGCCAGACGGCGGCACCGAGAATATCGAAGGTAGCGCCGTGACTCTCGACTATGGCCCTCTCAAAGGAACCGTCAACGGACAGAACCGGGCGAAGCGTGCATTGGTTCGATCTCTGACTGGCGTTGGCTCGATGGCGGCGTATCTCGTCGGCGGCTCCGGGTACGGAGGGCTCACGGGTCCAGTCGACCAGAGCATTCTTCTGCGGGAGCGCATCGCTTCCAATATTGGCCTGGCTGGCGAGCAGGAGTTGATGGGGCTTGCGTATAACCAGAACATCGTCGTCACAATCGCGGGCAACACCAGGTTTTACATCGTTCTTCAGGAGCCCGCCGCAACGCGGCAAGCGGACGTCACGCCGGCAACAGGGACCGGTTCTCGAACTAACATCGCCAGTGCGGATGGACAATCTCTCCCGACTGCGGCGGAACTTCGCGAACTGATCTCGTTGAAAGATGAGCTCAATCGGATGTACCGGGAAGTAGCGGCGACGCGTACACCTGAGCCGCCGCCGCAGCAGCAGCAGTGAGCGGAACCCCGATGGAACCAAACTGGAAGCCGCTCGAAACGCAACTCGGCCCAGCTCGCTGCGCCGGGTTCATGTTCATGGGGCGGGTGAACGGCATCAATCAGTACAAGCACGGCATCAGCCGCCGATACCTGTTTCTCGACGACGAAGGACGGGCATATCAGGCAGCAGGGCGCAACGAGTTCCGAGAGGTTGCCGTCGAGGAAGCAATCGCGCTGGTCGAGGCCCCTTTGAAGGAGTTGGGTGCGACACTCGAAACGCCGTATGATTCGGCCTACTTGCGACGTAAAGAAGCGGCGTTGCGCGAGGCAGGCATCGAAATGCTGCGGATTCGGATTGTGCCCGAGGATGTTGTGGAATAAAACTCTTTCAAACGCTTCGGCAGCCGGTTCGTAGCGGCGGGTTCCTGTAGCGCGATCTATCGGGATGCGGTAAATTAGGCCCCAAGGAGTCTGGATTGCGCCCCGAACGGCAAGCAACGGGTCCGATCCTTTGGGTTCTAACCCAACTCGGTCAGTTCCTGGGTGACGGCTATCGGGAGATCCGTGGGCTCATTGCCTCCAATACCCCGCAAACCCTGAAGAAACACTTCACTGGAAGCCTGCTAGCGCTGATTTTAGCCCTGCTTGCGGTCTCCGTCATCGCCTCGCAGATTCACCCCGCTGTAGTCATATTGGCGGTTGGCTGCGTGTTGATGATCGTGTACGGGCGAACTCTCTTCCAGCGCTTGGCGCTGTTCGCCGGATATTTCCTGTGCGGATTTATACTCTTCATCGGTGCGGGTCTCATCGTCGTTGTGCCTGTAGAAAAGGATTACCCGCTTCTCGCCAAGGTCATTGCGGTGGTCCTGTTTGTCGTCCTCTGCTTGCTCGTTCCAGCTCTCCTATCTATGAAGCCGCGGCAGGCAATCATAGGGCACTCTGGTGCTGGCGCAGTGCAAGGAGGGGAAATGAGGAAGCCGACACTGAAGTTCGGCGATGTCGGAGGCATGGAGGAGGCGAAGAAGCAGATTCGAGAGCTGGTGCAGGCAAATCTGGATGGCAGGAAGTTCGGCCAATACGGGGTTTCCCGCAACGGAATTCTGCTCCATGGCCCCAGAGGTACGGGAAAAACTTTTCTGGCAGAAGCCACAGCCGGAGAGTTCGGCCTGAACTACTCGTACGTCTCTGCGGCGAGTCTTCTGAACAGATTTGTTGGCATGACAGAAGAGAACATCAGAACCGTCTTCGATGAAGCACTTGCCAGACAGCCACTTCTGCTGTTCATCGATGAGATTGACGCTCTAGGCACCAAGCGACAGCAGGTCGGCGATTCGGACGATGTTGGTGGAGCTGCGCGATCGTTCAATTCGATGACGGCTCGATTGATGGAATGCGTCGATGACGCGCGGCGGCAGCACGGCCTCATACTGGTGGCTGCCACAAACTTCTATGACGGATTGGATCGCGCTCTGATCCGCGAAGGCCGCTTCGATCTGCATATCCGGCTCGATCTGCCAAACGAGGAAGAACGTGCGCGAATCTTCGAAGCTCAACTGACCAAGCGCCCAGCTCACCAAATCGATGTTCAGCCGTTTGCGCGGCGGACGCCCGGCTGGAGCGCCGCGAAGATCAGTAGTTTGGTTGACCGGGCGGCCTTTTTCGCAGCCCAGGAAAACAGAAGGATCGAGGAAAGGGATATTGGCCGCGCACTCGCGGAAACTGGTGGTAAGGACCGGGCAGCATTCAAGGAAGTCGAGTGGAGCGACGTAGTCCTGGTACCGGAAACGGAAGCAGACCTCCGAAACCTCATCCGGTTGATGGATCCAGCGTATAGTGAAAGGCTCAAGCTGCCAATGCCATCGGGACTGCTGCTCATGGGCCCCCCAGGCACGGGTAAGACCATGATCGCCCGGCTGATTGCCACCCAAACGAAGCGAAGCTTTTATCCGATTACCGCGGCCGACATTCTGGGCGGTACCACCGGGGCCTCGGTGAAAAAGCTCACCGATCTCTTCGCCCGCGCCAAGGAGAACAGCCCGTCGATCATCTTTATAGACGAGATGGACGGTCTCCTTCCGCGAAACACGGGCATTCAATCGCAGCATGACATCCAACTAGTCGAGCAAGCTCGCAGCCTAATAAGCGACCTGGAGCCGCATCACAATGTCTTTCTGATCGCGACCTCGAATCACCTTGACAGCATCGATCCCGCGATCCTTCGTGGGGGCCGCTTCTCGGAGAAACTCGAGATTGGCACACCAGACCGGGCCGGTTATAGGCGTCTGTTGGAAAGGCACTTGGACGGCGTTCGCTTAGTCGAGGGTCTTTCAAGCGAGCTTCTTGCAGACAGGCTTAGCGGCATTTCGCCAGCGGATCTCGAAGCCATTTGTAACAGCGCCAAGCGGATGGCGATGCGCCGCATGGAGCACGACGGTGATGAATTGCCGCCGCTCGCGTGGAGCGACTTCACCCAGGCAATGAAGCGAGTCCAGGTCCAGTTTTAGGTCGCTTCCGGCTCCTACCCCGAATCGCTCCTCCACCCTCATTTGCTCGTACGCAGCAGCTTTCCGAACCGTCAGTGGAGACTTTTGAAAAACACCCGCAGTCTGCTCTATTCTGCCTTCACGCTCCGGTAGCCGCAAATCAGAGTCGGCCTCTCGAGTCCGGCGAAGGCGCGGTTTACTTGGGCGCAACAACTCGCATGGAGGTGAATCGCACCATGAATCAATTTGCACAACGAGTGGTCGTCGCGCTTGCCATCTGCCTCGTCATCGCGCAAAGCGTGGCGATCGCTCAAAACCTTGGAGCAGCCCCTCAGGTAAACGTCGCCGTGCAGGGCCAAACAGGAGCGCAACCGGAAGGAGCGTTTCTGAATTTCGTGAATTGGGTTGGCAACGTCATAGCTCCAGTGGGCGCGGGAGTGGCGGTGCTGGGTGCTGTCGGCAGCTACGCCACCGGACGAGGAGTGTTCCGATGGCTGGCAACTGCTGCTGGATTGCTCGCGATCTCAGGCCTGACCCGACTGATCGAGTTCTGGATCGCGCAAGGCGGAGGCGGCGTTTCCTAGCTCTTCCTCTGATTAAGGAACCCCGCGGAGGCAGGCCGGCGCGACAAGAGCAAACCGGCCTGTCCACCTAGGGTCTGAGAACAAGAATGGGAGTCCCACAACTCATCCTAGATGGCAGCCGATTCTTGCTCGCACTGGCTGCGCCAGCTTCTGTCGTCGCCCTCGTCCTCGCGGGGATCGCGTTACGGCGAGAGGGGACGACATCTTTTTCGGTCGGTGGCGGCGGGTTTTCGAAATGGATGTTCTGGGCAATCGTGATGATCACCCTTCCCCAAGTGTTCGGATGGTTCGCTTTCTGGGGCGTTGGTGCGCCTCTCCCAAGTGGCGGAATTGGGAACGGTTGGATGTCCACGTTCTCCAATGACGCGACTATCTTCGTGAACACGCTCGTTATAGGGCGTCTCGTTCCCGTGCTTGCCGCATGGATGGTGCTGCGTTCGGTGATCGATTTTAGCGAAGGATACACTCCCCTCGCTTCAATTCTCGGGGCGATGTTCCTTCTGGCAATACCGGCCACAGCAGCACTTCTCCAGGGTTGGAACGATGGAACACGATTTGGCACGGCCGCAGTTCTCGAAGGCGCCTGGACATACACCGCAAGTCGAATTATGCCGATAGCCGCCGGCCTGGCCGTGATCGGCGCCATCATCAACTTCGCGTTTGGACGGCCAGCGATTCGGCTTATCGGCTGTGCTGGCGCATTTCTCACGGTATCGGCCCTTTGGAAGCTTGTTGTTTCGATGATGTGACGTGCGAGGCTTTATGAACTTCCTGACCGGCATTACAAATCTGACGGACTGGATGGGCAACGTCATCATGCCTACTCTGGCAGCGCTGTTCTTCGCGCTGGGAATTCTGCGGTTTGCGCACGGCCAAGCTCACACTTACACACCTTGGGCTGGCTTCTTGTGTCTCATGGTCTGGGCGTCCTCCGGGGGATCGAAAAGTTCGCGGCCCAGGCTGCATGGAACAACCCCGACCTTGTCTGGATTACCCTTCGCGGCCTTGTCAACTGGACGTGCAACGTGTTTCTGCCGGTATATGCGGTGCTGCAACTGATCCAGGGGCTGATGCAGTATTCCGGCGTTGGTCATCGGGTCTACGCCGGTGGCGTATGGATGCGCCACTTTGCGGCTGCCGCGCTGTGCCTTTCCCGCCTCCTCAGCAGAATCTGTGGGTTGATTCTGGCTCCGGCAATCGTCCC
>JAJPJX010000065.1 GCA_021324015.1 Solibacteraceae bacterium
CTCTCCGAATACGCACGATTTGTGGTGGAGACCTTTCAGACCCCTTCACTGATTCAGAATGAGTTAGCTTGCCGCCGACCCCATCAACTGCGAAAGACGGGTTAGCAGAGCTCGGAACGCCCTGGCGCGTAGTGTGATTCCGCACTGTTGTGATACACGAAGACCGTCTCGTAGCGGCGATCGCAAAAGAGGGCGCCGGCGAGTTCTCTGATATCGGAAGGTGTTTTCACCCAGCTCGACGTTTTCGTGCCGAACTTTCCGAGTTTTTGCAGCTCCTGATATTGTTCGCTCAATTCCCATAGCGGCGGCCATGTCAACAGCGTTACCTTCTGGTTTGTTTTCTTTCCTCGAATCCAACGCCTCGCGGTGACAAGTCTTTCTTGTCGCCGTTCGTGTTTCGCGCTGTAACTGCTCTCATAGCGATCGCTTTCCGCGTTTCTTGTCTGTTGCTCCGCGGCGCTCCGCCGCATGGGGATTCTTTCTGCTCGTTTTTGCGTTCTTATCAACTCGCAGTTTCCACGCCGTTCGAAGCGCGCCAGTCAGTACGTCTTCGTTAGCGGCGGCAAGGCGAATATGCGTGTGGCCCATCCTCCCCCAGCCGCCCGGAATGGGTAAGAAGATCCCGGGCGCCTCCTCCACAAACGCCGCCTGCTGCTCCAGCGTGAGCATCAGATTTCCGTAGCCCTGGGCTTGCGAAGCCAGCGAAGCGAATTTCCTGCCGCCCACACGAAACGCTGGAAATCCTGCGTGGGAGTACTCTTCCACCCCCTCCAGGTTCAATGCGATCCTGCGAAAATCTGCTGCCGTCATCTGGCGACTCCCAACGTTATCGGCTCACCGCCCGTAATGGCACGCTCCACGACTTCGATCAAGGTGGCTTCGTCGAAGCGCGGCGTGGGCAGGGATTCCACCTGGACGGCAACCGTACTCAGTAGGCGTTGATTATGCCACAGCGGGATTTGCCAATGTCTCAGCGCGAGGACGAATGGGTTTGGGGTTGGGATCCCACGCCTGGAATTGTCTCCGTCCGGGCCGACAACGACGGTTGCGCCACCGTGTGGTGTCGGACCCCAGGCACCGGGCAACTCGTCCGCGAAGAGCAGCACTTCCGGCCGTGGTTGGTACTGGATCGGTTGGAGGACCTGCATAACCTTGGCGATAGACTCGGCCCGGTAGGCTGCCGATCACGTGTCGCGAGTTGGATGGTCCCGGCTCACTGCTCTACCTGGTCTCGGCTGAGGACGGGAGAAAGCTGATCTCGGCGGTGTTGGAGGGGACGACCCGGCGGCTGGGGCAGCGTGTATCCCACCTGCGCAATCTTGGGAAGGACTCCGTGCCCGGGTCGCGCCAATACACGGAGTAGACCTGGTCGCCACGGATTAGCTCGCGATCCTGCCCGGCGATCCCAAGGTGCTTCCCACGACCTTGAGGCCATGGTTTGGCAGTTCGCGAGTCGCGAAATTCGTAGCGTAGCACGGCACCCATCGTGTCGATCAATTCGCGCCCGGGAGCGACATACCGTACGCGCCGCCCTTCCGGGTCTTCCATCCGGCCCCGCCTGGCTGCGCGGACCCGCCGGCCCTGTGGACCGATCCGCCCCAGCGCAAGCGGCACTCCCAGAATTTGCGCGCGCCTCGCGAGAAAAGGCAGGTCGAAGCCGTGGAGGTTGTAATTTTCAATGGCGACCGGATCGGTGTTCGTCACTTTCTAGACCAGTTCGCGAATCAGAGCGGCCTCCCCGGTATTCCCGTCGTACGGCGCCTCCAAGGTTTCCGTTTCACCGAATGGATCGCGTACAGCGATTAGGAAGATCCGATCGCGGTCGGGATTCAGACCCGTCGTCTCCAGATTGAATTGCATTCGGTGCAGGTCGTCGAACGAGAGATCCCGAAAGTAGCTCCGTCCGTTCGCCACCAGGTACTGCTCTTCTGGCGCCAGGGCGCTCGCGCAGATAGCGCCGCGGCGATACGAGCGGCTCGCCGATGCCGGAGCGGCCACCGGTGTCATTGATCCATTACTCGTGCGCGTACCTGCGCGCCAGAATGAGGTTACCTCCGCATCAGGCCGGGGATGGAACGCCACACAGCGGCGCCGCGCTGCACTTGTTTGCAGCGGGTGTGGCGCACCGGGTCGTGAAGGCGGATGTCGCGAATCTGTACCCATCGCTGATGCGCGCATGCCGGATCGGCCCATCCCGGGATCGGCTGGGAGCGCTCTGGGCGCGAGGCGATGCCGGCAGCCATGAAGCTCGTGGTGAACTCGGCCTACGGATATCTCGCTGCCGGCGGGCTGACGCGGTTCGCGGACGTTCATGCGGCCAACGAGGTTACTCGTCGCGGCCGGGAGACCCTGGAGCTAATGGGCCGCGACTTGGCGGGCCGAGGAGTGACACTCGTGGAGGCTGGTACCGATGGAGTGTACTTCGCGGTGCCGGAAGGGTGGACTGAAGTAGGCGAGCGCCGGGTGGTGGCCGAGGTGGCCGCTATGCTCCCTCCGCGGGTCCAATTGGAATTCGAAGGCCGTTACGCCGCAATGCTGTCGCACGAGCCGAAGAACTACGCTCTCCTCCAGCACGACGGCTCGCTCATCCTGCCTCGCAAAAGGAACGGCGGGTGCGGCTTGCTGGAGAAATCGGAAGACGGGGCCGGGAGCAACGCGGACGAACGGGATTACGACATCGATCATTATGCGCGGCAACTTCGTCAGACGATCGCGTCTCGTCTCGCCTGCGCGTTTGCCCCGGCTGATTACGAGGCGGTGTTCGCGGATCCCGACCAAATGTCGCTCTTCATGCCCACCATTGGCACAGTACGCACGGCTGACCTTCGTTCGTTTGCCAGGTAGAGCTGATAGGCGCGGATCTGTTCGGGGCCAAGCAGGTCAGGCGACTTGTGGAAATGACGTGCGAATAACGTGACATGCTGCAGGTAGCTGAGTTGCGTATTCGGGCTCTATAGCAGAATCTGTGGGCAGAGCGACGACTGAATTACCTGGCTGACAAGCTGTTTGACTGCGACGAATGGGAGCACTTTGAGAGAGCCGCCCCCGGTACC
>JAJPJX010000109.1 GCA_021324015.1 Solibacteraceae bacterium
GCCAGGTCCGAGCTCAGGAAAGCATAGTCGGCGTCAAAGACATGCATGAAATTGCGGCTGTTCCAGACCGCATCCTGAATCAGGCGGCGCGTCTCCTCTGTCATGGAGATCGCCAACTCCGGCGTGTACGAGGGGAACAGACGGCGATCTTTGACCGTGTTCAGTAACCGGTCGAAGCGCAGCCATTCCGTGACAAATTCGTCCAGGGCCTGGTGTGCCTTCTTGTCCTGGAGCAAGCGGCGCGCGGCCGTGGTGATTTGTTCCGTGCTCTGCAGGCGCCCTTTCGCCGCCGCCTCCAGGAGTGCATCGTCCGGCATGCTATCCCACAGCAGATAGGAGAGCCGGCTGGCGGTCTCGTATTGGCGCCACTTCGGATCGGCGGTGTTTTCGATGCGGAAGAGGAACTTGGGCGATTGCAGCATGGCCTCGACCACCAATTGCGCGCCCACCGAGAAACGCCCAGCGCGTTTGGCTTCCGCGCGGAAGAGTTCGGAGTAGCGGGCCAATTCCTCGTCCGTCAAGGGGCGGCGGAAGGCGTGTAAGCCGAAGGCCCGCACAAACCTGGCGCGGCAATCCGCGTCACCGGCGGAGCGCGGCGTGCAGCCTAACAGCGGGCTTTTGTCACCCATGCGGAAAGCGTTTCGGGCCAGTTTCTCGGCCGCCGCGCTATACGATTCTTCCAGCAGCGGGGGGATGCCCTGCGCCTCCACCTGGTTCTTGAAGCCGTTGACAAAGTCCTCCTGCGGGAACTGATCCGCCGGATTGGTCTGGTCGCCCAGGAGGTCCCGCACCGTGTGGTTGTACTGGCTGTGGGTCAGCCGGCGCAGCAGCACCGGTGGAGCGGGCGACGCACTCGCGGTGGTCTCCATTTTGAGGTCCGCGGGCGAGAGCTTCACCAGTCGGTCCACCCAGGCTCGCAGCACCGCTTCTTCGTCGCTGCCCGGCAAGATCAGTTTGCCTCCGGTGTGCTTGATGCGCGCCGTGGGCTTGTTCAGCAGCAGCGACTGCTCCGGGTGGTCGCGGTCCACGAGCACCGCCAGACCCTTGCCGAAGTCCTCGATGGTCTGCCGCGAGGCTCCGGGCTCGGGGAAGTGCAGGCGAGTGCCCGAGGCGATGCCGTTCTCGTTGTGGCAGCCACGGCAGTGATGCTTCTCAAGCACGGGGTAGAGAGTGTCCGCAAATGACGGATCCGCCGCGGAAACGACCGCAGCGCCCGCAAACCAGATGCCGGCCAGCAGCGCAAACCGATAACCCAAAATTGACCCCTCCGGGACAGAGTGCACCTGCCCCCCCTTGTGATTAATACACAAAACCCAGCTTCTTCAGCGTGGCGCCAGGCTCCTCGCCGTCGAACTGCGTCAGCGCCATCTTCTCACGGCCGTTCTCCAGCGCCACACCTGCCGGCGCGCTCACGAACGGAAACACCTTCTTCAAGACCTGCACATCGGGGGAGATCACGCCCTTCAACCCCGTATCCTGCATGAAACCCGGCGCGAAGCGCGCCTGCTCGATGGGCACCGCTACCAGTTTAGTGTCCCCCCAGTTGAGTTTCGCCATGCGCTTGCCGGCATCCAGGCAGTGCAGGCACTCCGGGTCGAAGTAATAGATGAAAATCTTTCCGTACTGCAAGGAGTACGGCTTGCCGTCCACGGTGACGTAGTCCGGAGCCTTTACACCGGTCTGCCGCGTCACTTCCACGCCGTAAGACACCAGTGCGAAGACCACCACGGCTCCCAGCACCAGGGCGGCGCTGCGCAGGCTATGGGAACGCCTCGCCCAGATACCCGCCACCACCGCCAGCACCAGCATGATGGCGTCTCCAACGAAAAACCCGGGGCCGACCAAACGCTTAACCCAAGGGAAGCAACTGCACTCCGCGCCACGCAGGGCGTTGTAGTTGATGGCGAAGTACACGAGGAAGGCCAGCAGGAGCAGGCTGCCCAGCCAGGCGCCCCAGCGGCGGAACCGAGGGACCAGCAGCAGCACGCCGGTGAAGGTCTCGGCGATTCCGAAAAAGATGGCGGACGGGAGGCTGAGCGTCTCCGGAATGCGCACCTGCGCCATGCGCACTGCCGCGCCTGGAGCATCGGTAATCTTCCAGAGCCCGGAAATCAGAAACGCCAGCGAAATCAGGATGGCAGCCACCCAGCAGAGCGCGGTTTTCCAGCCGGGGAGATCAAGCGAAGCCAGCGCGCGTTCCGGCTGTGCCATACTGTGGTTCATGGTCCTTATTTTATCCCCTCCGCCGGACGGTGCGGGCCAGCCGTCCGTGGACCAGCGGCCTCCTGCCCGGCACCAGGAATGATCCTCTCCGCCCTGCTTCTGCTACTTGCCGCGGCCCCCCGCGTGGAACTGGTGGACGAAGTCTTCGAGATTCCCGCCGCGGAATGGCGCTATTTCGAGATCAGCCTGAAGCAGCAGCCAGTTACCGTAGGCTGCGATTACGAAGTGCAATCCCGCGGCGCGCAGGTGCGGGTCGCGCTGCTCACGCGCGCCGACATGATCCGCATGCGCCAGGGCGATCTCTACGGCGTAGTGGCTTCCACGGGCTTCGGTTCCACGGGCAGCGCGCGTTTTCCCGTGCACCTGCCGGGCCAATATGCTCTGATCGTGGACAATCGCGCGCCCGCCCCCCGGCCCGCGAAGGTACACCTGCGCGTTTACCTGGATTTCTCTCGGGCGATGCCGCAGATCGGAACGCTGCCGCCCCGGCGGCAGTTGGCCGTCATCCTCATCAGCTTCGTAGTCTTCTTCGGGATTGTCTTGTGGTCCGGCCGCAAACTGCTGCGTGCGGTCAGGCGCTGAACGCCTCGCGCGCGGCATCCACGGTGCGGCGGATGTCTTCTTCGGTGTGCGCTGCCGACAGAAAAGCCGCCTCGAATTGAGAAGGCGGCAGGTAAATGCCGCGCTCCAGCATCTTGCGGAAGAACCTGCCAAAGCGCGCCGTGTCGGAACGCTTGGCTGACTCGTAATCCGTGACCGGTCCGCCGGTGAAGAAAAAGGTGAACATGGAACCGACCCGGTTCACGGTGATGTCCTTGGGCACCGCCGCCTGGAGGGCCGCACCGCGCTCCTCGAGTTGCGTGTAGATCTCCGGATGCGCCTTCAGGTGGCGCAGCATCGCCAACCCTGCCGCTACCGCCAGCGGATTTCCCGAAAGCGTTCCCGCCTGGTAAACCGGACCGGCGGGCGCCACCTTGCGCAGGATATCCGCCCGGCCGCCGTAGGCGCCCACCGGAAGGCCGCCTCCGATCACCTTGCCCAGGGTCGTGAGGTCCGGGCGGATGCCGTAGCGTTTCTGTGCTCCGCCGAACGCTACCCGAAACCCGGTCATCACTTCATCGAAGATCAGCAGGCTACCGTGCCGCGCAGTGATCTCGCGAAGCGCCTCCAGGAATCCGGGGGCCGGCGGCACGCAACCCATGTTGCCGACCACCGGCTCAACGATCACCGCCGCGATGCGTTCTCCGTGCGCGCGGAAGGCCGCATCCACGGCATCCACGGAGTTGAACGGCAGCGCGATGGTGGTATCCGAAAAGCTCTTTGGCACTCCCTGCGTATCGGGGATTCCCAGCGTGGCGATACCCGAGCCGGCCTTCACCAGCGGCGAATCCACGTGCCCGTGATAGCAGCCCTCGAATTTCACGGCGAGGTCCCGCCCGGTAAAACCCCGCGCCAGCCGGATGGCCGCCATGGTGGCTTCGGTGCCGGAGTTCACCAGGCGCACCATCTCCACCGAGGGCAGCGCGTCGCAGATCGCCTCGGCCAGTTCGACTTCCTGCTCGGTGGGCGCGCCGAAGCTGGTGCCGATTTCGAGCGCTCCGGCTAGCGCCCGGAGGATATCCGGATGCCGGTGTCCCAGCAGCAGAGGCCCCCAGGAGCCTACGTAGTCGACGTATTCGTTGCCGTCGATGTCCCAGATTCGCGAGCCGTTGCCGCGAGAGATGAACGGCGGGTTCCCGCCTACGCTGCGGTAAGCACGCACCGGCGAATTGACGCCGCCAGGAATCAATTTCTGCGCTTTCTCAAAAATCGCTTCGGATTTGACGTGGTTCATGATGAGGGACCGGCGCACCGCCGGCTGTTATCCTCCGACCTTACCCGGCACCAGCCGTCCCAACCCCAGGTTCATGGCGATCTCGTACAGGCTGCCGTTGAGGTTGCGCATCAAGCGGCGTCTCAAACCCAAATAGGGTTGCGTGCCCGCGAACAGGTCCTGCATCACGGCACAGAAGCGCGGACTGCGGCGCGTGAACTGCACCATGCGCGCCGGCACCGTTCCGAACAGGAATCGCCCCAGGAAGACACGCTTCGCCAGGCGGGAACCGAATTCCAGGTCCACAGCGAAATCCCGCCGCAGCATCCGCCGGTAGGCTTGCACCTTCTCCGCGAAGCAACCTAACTCGGAGAGCAGGGCCTTGGCTGCGAGGTCCGCTGAGCGGATGGCGTAATACAGCCCTTCGCCCGTGATCGGATCCACCAGGCCGGCGGCGTCCCCCACTGCCAGCCAGCCATCACCTGCGACGCGGTTGCACTTCCAGCCCGACGGTTCCAGCGACGGCAGCAAGTGGCTGTAGAACGGAGCGCCTTTCCACGCAATGCCTTTCTCGGTCATATACGTTTCCAGGCGCTTGCGCAGGGAACCGGCGGGTTCCCCTTTGCCACAGATGCCGATCGAGAGATGTCCGCACCGCGGGAACACCCAGATGTAGCCTTCCAGCCGCGGAAGAAACTGGATGTCGATGCGCTCCTGATTTCCGGGAATGTAATAACCCAGGGCGGACATGGTGTCTTCCGGCCGCAACTGAGTGCCCACCTCCCGCAGGGGATTGCGCGCCCCGGTCGCCACCACGCAAAAATCGGCGTCCAGGATGCCCGTGCTGGTGCGCAATTTCCAGCCGCTGCCGGCGCGGTTCATCTCCAGGACGCGGGCCTTCTCGATCCAAGCGCCGGCGCGTTCCGCGCGCTGGAGCAGCATGCGGTTCAGGTCCAGGCGCGAGTAGATCAACAGCGGCTCCCGCAGGCGCAGGTTGACTTCGCCGGCCCGCGGCGCCGCCAGGACGCTCTCGGTGATCAGCTTCTTCGGCGTGTCGTTCTCGATCAGGAAAGGGTATTGATGATAGGCCTTATAGGTGAGACCGCCGCCGCAGGGTTTCTCCCAGGCCAGCTTCTCATCGAAGACCACCGTGCGGATTCCTGCGGAAGCCAGTTCCGCGGCGGCGAACGCGCCCGCCGGGCCCCCTCCCAGCACAGCCACGCGCTTCATTTCTTTTCCGGAGTGCCCGGCACCGAAGGATGGCCAGGGGGCAATTGCGTGCCCGAAGGCGCCGCGCTCCCGGGCATCGGCATATCGCCGGCCGCCCCGCCGTGCGGGCTCATGCCCCCTGCGCCATGCGGACTCTTGCCGGAGTCCGCGCGGCTCTTCACGACCCAGCGGTTGCCCTTCCGCTCCAGCGTGTAGCGCATCTCCATTCCCTGGCTGGGACTCGTCGCCCCCTTAGGCGCAAACGAGACAACCGCGTCCGCTTCGTTGTCCCGGAACATTACGGACGTGACTTCCACCTTCATCGAGGAGACATTCAGGTTCGTGCGGCCAGACAGGTAGTCCAGGACGCCTTGCCGGACGGCTTCCTTGCTGTCGATACCCCGATTGCAGCCAAGTGCCGCGAGGAGTGTCAGGAGAAGTGCGACATTTCTCACGTTACGATTATAACCATGGATCTTAACGCCTCGCCGGTCCAACGAAGGCCGCACAAACAAATGATGCCTGCCGGTTTTCCCGGAGAGCAGAATCCCGCCTGAGGGGCCATGGAACGATTCCAGATCAACCGCCTCGTCCGCTGGGTCAATGGCGCGATCGCAATATGCCTGCTGTTGTTTCTTGTCGCGGCTTACCGCTACGCCTGGCGTCCGCTGCCGCAGACTTCGGGCACGATCCGGGCGTTCATCCACGAGCGCGTGGAGGTGAGGCGCGACACCCTCGGGGTTCCGCACATCCGCGCATCGAGCGAGGAGGACGCTCTTTTTGCGCAGGGCTACGTGACCGCGCAGGACCGCCTATTCCAGATGGACAGCCTGCGCCGCCTGGCCGGCGGCACCCTCTCCGAAGTGGTCGGGCCGGCGGGCCTCTCCCTGGATGAGGACTCTCGCCGCCTGCGTCTGCGGCGGATTGCCGAGGCGGCCTATATTTCCATGGATCGCCGCGACCGGGCCGTCATGGCGGCGTACGCACGCGGCGTCAATGCCTTCCTCCAAACCCATCTCAACAGGCTGCCCCTGGAGTTCACCCTGCTGCGCTACGACCCGCAGCCCTGGAGCGTAGTGGACTCGATCCTCATCGGGCTACACATGTTCCGGACCCTCACCTCATCCTGGCGCCTGGATCTGGAGAAGCGTAGCATGCTGGCCGCCGGAGACGCTGCTAAAGTGAACTACCTGTTCTCGCCCCGCGCCGGCGGGGATGTGCAGCCGGGTTCCAACAACTGGGTGCTTTCCGGAGCCCACACCGCCTCGGGCAAGCCGCTGCTCTCCAACGACATGCATCTCGAGTGGTCTCTTCCCAGCGTGTGGTACATGGTGCATCTTCAGGCGCCTGGCCTGGATGTGGCGGGCGTCTCCCTGCCCGGCGTGCCCGCCGTGATCGTGGGTCACAACCAGCGGATCGCCTGGGGCGTCACCAACCTGGAATACGACGTCCAGGATCTGTACCTGGAGCAACTCGACGATCGCACCGGCCGTTACCGCTTCCGCGGCCAGGTGGAGCAGGCGCGGGGTGAGCGGGAAATCATCCGCGTCAAGGGAACGAGCCCCACCGAATTGTTCACCTGGGTGACGCGCCACGGCCCGGTGCTGGTGGCCGAAGGCAAAGACCGCATGGCGCTCCGCTGGGCGGCCTCCGAACCCGGCACCGTCGACTTCCCTTTCCTCGGGATCGACAAGGCTAGCAACTGGCAGGAGTTCACCGCAGCGCTCACGCGGTTCCGGGGCCCGGCTCAGAACTTCGTTTATGCCGACGTGGACGGCAACATCGGCTACCGCGCCGCGGGCAATCTACCCATCCGGCGCGGGTTTTCGGGCGATGTGCCGCTGGATGGCGCCTCCGGCAATTTTGAGTGGGACGGTTTCATTCCCTTCAACGATCTGCCTTCAGCATTTAACCCTCCATCCGGAATCCTGGTAACCGCCAACCAGAATGTCTTTCCGGCCCATTTTCCCTACCCGGCCTACGGGCGTTTCGCCGCGCCCTACCGCGCCCGGCAGATTCGCGATCTGCTGGCCTCGCGCCAAAACTGGCGAGCGGAGGACCTGCTAGCGGTCCAGAAAGACGTCTATTCGGGTTTCAGCCTTTTCCTGGCTCGCGCCCTGGTGGCCGCCTACGAACGGCGCAAGGCACACAATCCCTCGCTTGAAGAGGCCATCGCGCTGCTGCGCTCCTGGAACGGCCAGATGGAAAAGACACAGGCCGCTCCGCTGATCGTCACGCTCACCTACCAGCACTTGCGCCGGGCCGTCGCCGACAGCGCGGCTCCCGGCAAGGGATTGATCTACGACTACCCACTCAGCGCGTCCGTGATCGAAGAATTGCTGCGCACGCGCCCTTCCGGCTGGTTCACGGATTACGACCAAACACTGCTGCGCTGCCTTTCCGACGGCGTCGAGGAGGGCAAGCGCGTCTATGGACGCAAGGTGGCGCGCTGGCGCTGGGGCTCCTATCTGCTGCTGACCATCCGCAATCCGGTGCTGCACCAAATGCCCCTCATCGGGAGCTACTTCGATATCGGTCCGGTCCCCATGAGCGGATCCACGACCTCGGTAAAGCAGACGACCACCCGTTTGGGGCCTTCCATGCGCATGGATGCCGACCTCGGCGACTGGGACCGGTCTCTGCTCAGCATTCCCATCGGCCAGTCCGGCCAGATCCTCTCGCCGCACTACCGGGACGAATGGAGGCGCTACTACAACGGGGAAAGCTTTCCCATGCAGTATCGGAAGATCGATGCGAAAGACGTACTCGAGATGCTGCCGCAGCTAAGCCGTAAAAAGGAATGAAGAGCTTTTAATCTGATTTTCCGCAACAGAATGTGGAAAACCGCCGTCGAAGTTGATAGGTTGGAAGGTTGGTAGTCACTTTCGTCTAACGAGGAGAGAAGACCGTGCGTACATTGAAAGTCGTCATCCCGGCGGGCATTTTCACGATGGGTCTGCTGGTTTCCACAACCTCTCTTACTTTCGCCAAGCCCGAGTACTCCAAAAAAGAGAAGAAGCCCTGCACGCTCTGCCATGTGAAGGCGGGATCCAAGGACCTGAATGATACGGGCAAATACTACAAAGACCACAATCACTCGCTCGAAGGCGCCCCGGGCATGAAGAAGTAGCGCGGTCAAGTTTCCTTCAACCAATCCAGTAGAGTGTGCCGCCGGTACCCGGCAGGGAGTGCTACACTTGCCGGGTTCACCCACGTCATGTGGAGCGAGGAGGGCCGGTGGCAATCAGGCATACGGTCGCAGTATTGGGCGGGGGAGTGGGTGGCCTGAGCGCCGCCCACGAACTAGCGGAGCGGGGCTTCGCAGTCACCATCTACGAGCGCCGGGACACGTTTGGCGGAAAGGCGCGCAGCATCCCGGTTCGGGGCTCGGGAGCGGACGGGCGGAAAGACCTTCCGGGTGAGCATGGGTTCCGGTTTTTCCCCGGTTTCTACAAGCACGTTACCGACACGATGAAGCGGATCCCCTTCGGGGACCGAGGCGCCAGTTGCTACGACAATCTCACCGTGGCCACGCGCATCCTTCTGGCGCGCGCGGGCAAAGCAGAAACCTTCTGGGTGGCGCGTCCGCCGCAAACACCAGCCGACTTTGAAACGGCCTTCCTCGAACTGTTCACGAACCTCGAAATCCCGTTCGAAGAAACCAAGTATTTCGTGCGGCAACTGCTGGGCTTGGCCACGAGCTGCGACGAGCGTTACCTGGCCGAGTTCGAGACCATCGCGTTTTGGGATTTCATCGGGGCTCCCACCCGGTCGGTGAACTATCAGAAGTACCTGGGGCAGGGGCTCACCCGATCGCTGGTCGCGATGCGCGCGGAAGAGAGCAGTACACGCACAGTGGGGCGCATTCTGCTGCAGCTCTTCTATAGCCTCCTGGTTCCTGGACGCGTGATGGACCGCCTGCTCAACGGACCCACAAACGACGTATGGATCGACCCCTGGCGGCGCCACTTGACGGACCGCTTGGGCGTGGCCTTGCAGCCTAGCGCCGAGGTTCGGGCGTTGAACCTGGCAGGCGGCAGGCTGCGTAGCGTAACGATCGAACAGGGCGGGCAGGCCACCGAGGTCACGGCGGACTACTACGTGGCCGCAGTGCCGGTGGAGATCATGCAGGGACTGGCTACCGAGGAACTGAAGAAGGCTGCCCCTTCGCTCTCAAGGATCGGAGAACTCTGCACGGCGTGGATGAACGGGATCCAGTTCTACCTCCACACGGACGAACCGCTGGCCAACGGCCACGCCATCTACCTGGATTCCAACTGGGCGCTGACCTCCATCTCGCAGCATCAGTTTTGGCGGACGTACGACCTTGCGCAGTACGGCAACGGACGGACGGGCGGTATCCTTTCGGTAGACATCTCCAACTGGACTTCGCCCGGCAATTTCAACGGCAAGCCTGCCATGGAGTGCGTTTCGCGCGAGGAGGTCAAGGACGAAGTGTGGGCCCAGCTTAAGGCCTCGCTGAACGTCGCCGGTCTCCAGCAGATCGAGGACGAGAACCTGATCGATTGGTTCCTAGATCCGGATATTCAACTACCGAATCCTAACGGTGTAACGAACCTGGAGCCGCTGTTGATCAACCACGCTGGATCGCTGGCATTCCGCCCGGAGGCGCACACGGAGATCGGCAACCTGTTTCTGGCCTCCGATTACGTGCGCACGTATACGGACCTGGCTACCATGGAAGCGGCCAACGAGGCGGCGCGGCGGGCCACCAACGCGATCCTGGCGGCTTCGGGCGTGGATGCTCCGCCGTGCGGGCTCTGGGAGTTCGATATCCCCGAATTCGCGCGCGCCGCGCAGTTGGTAGATCGGGGCCGCTTCCAACTGGGTCTGCCCAACCTGATTTTGGGACGTGTGTATCCATGAGCCGCGGAGCGCCGATTCGACCGATTGTTCTGCTGTGGATGGCTGCGCTCGCTGAGGCCGCCTTGCCGGGCGCTTCCGATCCGCCGGTGTTTCCGGTGCCGCGCCAGATCGAGGTCCGCGCGGAAGGCTTGAAGCTGGAGGAATCCATCCCGATTCTGCTGCCCCAGCAGCCGTCGGCCGGGGATCTGTTCCTGGCACGTTTTCTGACCGCCGAACTGAGCGACCGCTACGGCCTGGCGCTGCACACGCAGAACGTGGCCAAGCTGCCCGAGAGTGGCCGCTACGTGCTGATCGGATCGATGGCCAACCCACTGGTGGAACAATATTCCCATCGGCACGGGGTGCCACCCGCCGAGAAGGAAGGCTACGCACTGAAAGTGGGGGGCGGCATCGCGGTGGTGGCCGGCCGCGACGAGGCCGGCGCGTTTTATGGTTTGCAGTCGCTGCGGCAGTTGATGAAACGCGATGACGGCGGCGTTCGCCTGCCAGGCGTGCGCATCCGCGACTGGCCGTTTCTGCCCTTCCGGGGAATCAAGATGTACCTGCCGGGGCGGGAAAACATCGGGTATTTCAAGCGCTTCGTGCGCGATGTGATGGCTCTGTACAAGTACAACCAACTGATCCTGGAAGTGAACGCGGCGATGCGTCTCGACCGGCATCCGGAGTTGAATACCGGCTGGATCGAGTTGGCCAAAGACCTCGCCTACACGCGCCGCGAGCGCGCCTGGGGACCGGGGCGCCAGTTTCAGGATTCGGCCAACGCCGATACGGCCGATGGCGGCGTGCTCGACAAGGAGGAGGTCGCCGAGTTGGTCCGCTACGCCCGGGAGAATCACATCGAGGTGATTCCGGAGATCCCGTCGCTGACGCACAGTTACTACCTGCTGACGAGGCATCGGGAACTGGCGGAGGTTCAGGATGCCGAATGGCCGGACACCTACTGCCCTTCCGAGCCCAAAGTCTACGGCCTGTTGTTCGATGTGATGGACGAATACATCGACGTGATGCGCCCCTCCATGGTTCACGTTGGGCACGACGAGTGGCGGATGCCGCTGGGTGTTTGCCGGCGCTGCCGGGGAAAGGATCCCACCGAACTGTTCGCCGCGGATCTGAACCGCATCTACGGCCACTTGCGCGCGAAGGGAATCGGCACGGCCATGTGGGGCGACCATCTGATCGCACCGTTGCGGGGGGAGAAGACCAGGCACGTAGCCAATCCGCAAGGCACCCCGTACGACATGCCGGGAGCCTTGTCCCCAGACCAGGTACGGCGCCTCATCCCGAAAGACATTCTGATCTTCAATTGGTTCTGGGACAACGCGAAGGGCGAGGGCCTGGAGCACGGCCTGGGGGAACCGAACGAGGTGGCCTTGTCAGAGTGGGGTTTTCGCCAGGTCTTCGGCAATTTCCAGCCGCACATCGCGAACTTCGGCCGGCGCGCGGCACGGCCGGGGATCCTGGGCGGAGCACCTTCCTCCTGGGCCGCAACGAACGAAGGGAACTTTGGCAAGGACCTCATGTTCGATTTCCTGGGCTGCGCCAACCTGCTCTGGTCGGTAGAGCGGCCGGACATGCGGCGGCTGGCCGTGATCGTGCAAGAGCGGCTGCCGGAGATCCGCGCCAGCCTGAGCGCCCAGCCGCTGCCGAGCCTCGACGGTCCGGCGGCGCCGCTGCCGGTGGACGCCCGAGCCGGCAAACCGATCCCCGTTGGCGAGGATGTCAGCAGCCTGATCTTCGTGCATGCCTGCCGCACGCGGGGGCGCAACGCCCCGGCCTACCGCGCGACCTGGAACTATGCGGACACGGCGGAACTGCTGGGATGGTACGAAGTGGTGTATCAGGACGGGCTCATCGAGACCATCCCGATCCGCTACGGCGTAAATATTCTGGAGGAAAGCTGGCCGGAATCCCCAGGCTCCGGCAACCTCGCCTACGAGGCGCAGATCGTGCGCCGCTCCGGCGGCAAATCGGATTTCGCCTTCGAATGGAGGAACCCACGCTTCGGCAAGGCGATCCGGGAGATCCACCTGAAGTCCGAATCGGAGGCTAATCCCGTGTCCCTGAGGGAACTCCGCATCGTGCGGCCCAGGATCGCCCCCGCGCCGAAAGGTCTACGGGCATTCTAAGCCGCGATTTCGTTTCCTGAGGACCGGATCCCGCGCGGCGGACCGCGCCATTGTTCGCCAGACCACGCCGTCCACGCACTGGCGAGCTTTGTCAGGGGGCCCTCGGCTGGTTTTTCGCTTACCTTTGGGATGGCGGAAGACGCCAGTTGGAGGACAAAATGACCATCAAAACTCTCTGGATGGCAGCCGCAATCGCTGCCGTTTTGACCGCCGGCGCACTACCGGCAAACGCAGTCGTGCTGAAGGCGAATGTGCCGTTCGAGTTCATGGTGGGGGAGCACCGCCTGCCGGCCGGCGAATGTATCTTTGTGCAGGAGCGTTCGTTCGGTGTGCTTCGAATCGGCTGCCGGGGCGCGGGCGCACCGCTCACCGTCCTGTACCTGCCGACGATCCCGCGAGAAGCGGATTCTCCGGGTGTTCTGGTGTTTCAGCAGATCGGCGAACGCTACTTTCTCAAAGAGATCCAAACCCGCCATGTGGGCGCGCGCTTTTCGAGGTCTCGCGCGGAGAGGGAGTCTCTGACGCGCACCCCTGCTCGAGCGACGGTTCTTGCTTCTGTGACCAGGTAGCCGGCGAGGGCCGGCTACCTCCCCTGATGAAAAGGCTATCCAGGGTGGTTCAAGCGGCGCAGCAACTCCTGAAAGCGCGGATGTGCCCGAAGAGCATCGAGGTTGCTGTCGTGCAAATACCAACCTTTCTGGGTGAGGCCGCTCGCGGCGGCTTTCTCCAGGCAGTCCAGCGCCGGCTCGACCAGGTCGAGCATGGAGAAGATACAGCCTACGTTGTAGAGGGTCATGGGGTCATCCGGGCGCAAGTCCAAAGCCCGCTGGGCCCATCGGCGGCCTTGCTCGCGCTCTCCCAGCGCGACCAGTCCGTTGGCGGCCATATAAAGCGCCCGGGCGTCGTCCGGGTTCAGTTGCAGGTGCCGCTCTGCCAACTCCACTCCGCGCTTGCGCACCGACCGCGCATCTGCGCCAAGTCCCAGGTCGCCGTAGATCTGAGCCACCAGCAGCGGAGACTGGAAGTCCTCCGGGCGCACCCGCATGGCTTCCCGGTACAGGGCCGCGGCCTTTGCCGGCTGACCTGCCACGAAACAATGCCGCGCGTAAAAGTAGTGAGCTTCAAAAAGCCCGGGGTCCAGCCGGACGGCAGTTTCAAATGCGTCTTCGGCTTCCTGATTGCGGCCGTTCAGGGACAGCGAGAAGCCTCGCGAGGCCTGCGCCTGAGCTGACGCGGCATCCATCTCGACAGCTTTGAGGCTGGCCTGCTCGGCGCGCTCACGGACCGCTTCCGTTCGGTTGGAGTACAGATAAAGATACGACCAGCAATCCGCTACTCCAGCGCAAGCCTGCGCATACTCCGGGTCCAGATCCAGAGCACGGGAAAACAATTGCAGCGCAAACTCCATGTCTCGTGGACTGTACTGGTAGTAGTACTTGCGACCGCGTAGATAACACTCGTAAGCCAGCAGACTGGTGGTCGCCGGCGTCTGGAGCGCGACATTCTCCTTGGCGCTCAGCCTCACCTCGAGCGCACCTGCGATACTTCGGGCAATTTCTTCCTGAATCGCGAAGATATCACTGACCTCGCGATCATACTGGCCAGCCCAAAGCTCAAATCCGCTTCTGGCATCCGCCAGTTGTGCGGAAACACGGAGGCGCCGCCCGGACCGGCGAACGCTGCCTTCGAGCAGCGCGTCCACTCCCAGTTTGCCAGCGATCTCACGACTGTCGGCGCTCCCCGTCCGGAACTGAAAGGACGAGGTCCGGGACACCACGCGCAGCCCCCGGATGCGGCTCAATGTGTTGATGATCTCCTCCGCTATTCCCTCGCAGAAATAGGCCTGGTCCTGCTCCCGGCTCATGTCCACAAAGGGAAGCACGGCGACTGAGGGACTAGCGACGGCTTCGGCGCCACGGTCAGGCGGAAGTTCTGTTTCCCTGGCTGCCCACCAGGCATCCAGTTCTGAACGATAGGCATAGACCGAACCCAGCCTCTCATGCTGCAAGCGGTGGACAGGCAAGTGCTCCTCGCGCTCCCATCGCTGGACGGTCCGCGCACCGCGCTTAAGGTAGGCCGCGATCTCCTTCCAGGAGTCCAGCCGGCCGCTCGCCCCTCCGCTCGCCTGCGGATCGGAAATCGGCACGACCTTGTGTGCCCGCTGCTCGCTCATGATTTCTGGCGCGGGACCGCGCGTCCGCAGGATGGACGTGGCCTCGTGCGGCGCCGGCGCAAAACTTTCACGCCTCTCCTGTTTCGGAGTTTACTACACCTTTGTGCTCTGTGATACTGCATGAGACAGGTTTTTGCCAGGCCTGCCGGAGCTGACAGCGGCTCTCGGTGAGGCTGTAAAACATACCAACAGGTTCGAATTGCAATTTTCAACTAGGCTTGGCTATACTTTCCGCATGAAGGCTGCGACTCTAGTTGTCAGTGTCGTTTCCTGCTGGTGTTCTGCGGGCTACGCAGGCACGATCTATTACACCTTTACCGGGTCGGCAACCGGCGACTACAACGGCACGCCGCTCAACACTACGCCCTTCACCATCGTCCTCACTGGTGACACTGGTGCACGGACGGGAAGCGGTCCGGCCTATCAACTCACCGCGACGGCCGCGACGGTTGGAGTGGACGGGTTTCCTACAGCGGACTTTTCCGACACGATGAGCGTGTACGTGAATGGCTTGTTCACGCTGAACTCATCAGCAAAGGGCAGTCTTTTCGAGGGCACCGGACCGGCAGATCTGATTTCGCCCGGCGGGCCTTATGGATTCGGCCTGTTTTCACACGCCGGCCAGACGCAGTTCAACTCGGTGGCCACCACCGGGGGACTGCTGACCTTCAGCAGCTTGGCTGGGGGAGCCATGACCGTCTCGCTGGGCACTACCGGCATCCCGGAACCTTCCACTTCCGTGCTCACAATCGGAGCGCTGCTCGGGCTGAGTCTGCTTGGAAAGCTCCGCTTGAGGTGAACAAACCCTATCGTCCGCCACTACAGAGGCTCTATGCTTGACAGGTTCTGGGACGGGGATTGCCCGCCTTTGGCGTACAGGCTGCCGCTATTGGCGTCGGGCCTGCGGAACCGGGATTGGTGGACCTGGTGAGATTCGAACTCACGACCTCTTCCATGCCATGTAAGAAATATCAATCGCTTGCAGACGGTTTGGCGCAAAACAGAATACTTAGGAAGAGACGGCGTGGACTCCGGTGGACGCCACGGGGCTCCTCTGCACCGGACTGGCCCGTGGCGTGCTTTCCCGCGCGGTTGCAGGCTGCAGTGATTGTTGTCTTCCGAAGGAGACAACAATTGATTTCCCGATAAGGATGATGCCCACGTGGAGCGGTGAGCGCTTCGCGGCTTCGCAAGCAAACTTGCTTATTCGCAATATTGCGAATAAGCTGGAATCGAGTGCCCAAGATCAGAGTCGCCCTCTACCGGGAGGAAGACGGATCATGCCCGTTCATCGAGTGGTTCGACAAGTTACCAGCGAAAGTACAGGACAAGTGCTACCTCCGGTTGGAGCGCCTGCGCGAGATGGGCCATGAACTGCGTCGGCCCGAAGCGGACTTCCTGCGCGACGGTATCTACGAACTGCGCGTCAGCCTGGGAGGCGTTCACTACCGGATCCTGTACTTCTTCCACGGGACTGTGGCGGCCGTGGTCTCTCACGGTCTTGCGAAAGAGCGGGTGGTCCCGCCGAAAGAGATCGATCGGGCCGTCGAACGTAAGAAGCGGTTTGAGGCGAATCCGGCGAAGCACACTTACGAGGAGGCTTGACCATGCCAAACAACAAAGCAAAGACGCGGAAGCCGACCAGCGACGCGGTGGAGATCCTTCACCGCCGGTCCTACGAAGGCAGGCCGGCCCGGCTGAAGAACCTGGAAGAGGCTCGCGCGAATGAGGAGATCGCCCGCAAAATCCAAGAACTGAGGGCAGCGGCGGCACTCACACAAACTCAGCTTGCCAAGCTCATAGGCACCACGGCATCGGTCATCTGCCGCCTTGAGGACGCCGATTATGAGGGCCACTCCCTGGCGATGTTGCGCAGGATAGCGGGCGCGCTGAATCAGCGGGTCGAGATTCGTTTTATACCGATCCGGCGTTCGGCATAGACCGCGCTAGTGCTCAGGCCCCCGCGACGGGCGTAAAGGAGGTTCGCTCGTTCCTGGAAAAGCAGTGTCACCCTTTCAAGGCGAGCGCCGGTCCCGGGTAGCGAGGCCGAGGAGCATCACGATGGGTTCAATGTCTGGGCCGATGGACGGAGGACGGAACGGCCATTGCTCCGTTTAGCGTGGTGCATCTCGATCGCACCCCGATCTGGGCTTGGGTTTGAACCGAAGCGCCGCCTTCATCGAAACGGAGCTGTTCGGGCTTGAATGTGTTTCTAAGCGCGTAGTGCGTTCGAGGCCGGACCGCTTTTCGCTATGGTACGTTCTTGGAATGACGGGCTGCTACATCGACGAGAGCGCAACCGACAGCAATCTTCCTATCGCAGTAGTCGCTGGTTTGCTCCTGGACGGCAAGGGTTTCTTCTGGCTTGGCCAGGAATGGGAGAAAATCCTCGCCCGGCACCACATCCCCGGTCCCATTCACATGCGGGAGTTCGGGCCACACGGGCGTTTTAAGGATCTGACTCATGACGCGCGCCGGGCGCTGTTCGCCGATTTGGTCAAGGCCATAAACGACAACAAGCTTATGAGCGTGGCTGGCACTCTGACGGCGGACCAATACCGCAAGACGTTCAAGGGCATCACGAAATTGAGTATGTATGCCGCTTGCTTCTGCAATGTGGCCTTGTTCTGCGGTATCGGCCTGGACAAATACAGCCAGCATCGTTGGCCGCTGTCATTCACGCTCGACGACGGCAACACGTACAAACAGCAGGTGGTTGAAAGCAAGCCGGTCATCCTCAAAGCGTTTCCGCGAGTCTCAAAAATCTGCTTCGAGTCTGACGACAACCTAACCGTTCTTCAGGCCGCTGATGTTTTGTCCTGGGCAGTTCGGCGCTCCTCGAGTGCCACGCTTACGCATGGTTTCGAACCGCTAGAGGACCTTTTCGACGAGCAGTACTTGAAAATTGAATACAAGGAAGAATGGATGAAGGGCGTCGCCGAGAAGATCAAAGCTGCAGAGTCTGAGGACAACTCACCTGGACAATCTCAGCAGGATTGTTAAGCTTCCTTGGCGGGATAGAGATCTCAGCCTAGTGCATCGAAAAAGAATGTTTTTTTCCTGCGGCGGCTCAGGGGATCGCTCATCGCGCTCAGGCTGGCCGGCTGGAGTCCAAGTTTTCACCGTTTTGGACTCCAAATGGACTCCGCGTGACCTCTTCCGCGACGTGGAAGAGCGCAAGCGTTTTCGTATCTCTATGTTTTATTGGGCTTTGTTTTGGTGGACCTGGTGAGATTCGAACTCACGACCTCTTCCATGCCATGGAAGCGCGCTCCCAACTGCGCCACAGGCCCACTCGGCGAGGTCTTCCCTAATATAACACGGTGGGCCGCGAGTTTGACACTCTCCTTCCCCGGCTGACTACAATGAAACGATGCGCTTCAGGCCCCTCGCGGCCCGGATGTCGTTGTGCTTCCTGATCTTGTTGGGGCTCACATCCTGTCTTGCCCGGCGCCGCCTGATCACCCGCAACGGACACGCGGCCTCCCAACCCCTGGCCACCGCCGACATTCAGGGACTGCTCCGCCGCATCGCGCAACAGTTCGAGCGGGTTCGGGATTTCAGCGCCACCGTGGACATGGTCCCCGCCCTGGGCAGCACCGAGAAGAGCAGAATTACCGAATACAAGGACGTCCGCGGATACATTCTCTTCCGCCAGCCGGCTGATATTCGCATCATCGGACTCTATCCCGTCGTCCGGACCACAGCCTTCGACATGGTCTCTAACGGCACCGACTTCCGCCTTTATATCCCCGGCAAGAACCGGTTCGTGGTCGGCAAGAACGATCTGGCCACCTCCTCGCCCAACAAGATCGAGAATCTCCGGCCGCGGCATTTCCTGGAGGCGATGCTCATCCCGCCGCTCGACGCCTCACACGAAAAACCAGTGCTCGAAAACTTCACGGACGAGGACAATGCCGTCTACATCGTACATTTCCTCCGGGAATCACCGGATGGTCCGTTGCGGCTGGACCGCCAGGTCTGGTTTGACCGTCTGAGCCTGACCCTTGTAAGGCAACTAGTGTTTGATCCTTTGGGAAACATCCTGACCGACGCGCGCTACACCCAGTGGCAGTCCTATGACGGCGTGCCATTCCCCAAGCACATCGAGATCAACCGGCCCCAGGACGAGTACGCGGTGGTCCTCACAATCGTTAAGATGGATATGAACAAGGGCGTGTCGAACGACAAGTTCGTTCTGAACCAACCCGAGGGAACCGTGTTGCAGGTCCTGGGAGAAAAGGCTCCCACTGCTGCGCAGCCGCCTTCTCCGCCGCCCGCCCTAAAGCCGAAGGGAAGAAAAGGCAGAAAGTGACTGTCAAGCTCGTATTGGAAAATCTGAAGCACCGGCCTGTGCGGAGCGCGCTGAGTGTCTTTCTCATCGCCATCCCCGTCACGCTGATCCTCACCCTGGTGGGACTCAGCGAAGGGTTGCTGGCCGATTCCGCGCGCCGCGCCCGGGGCGTCGGCGCTGATATCTGGGTCCGTCCCCCCGGCAGTTCCGTCCTCACGTTGAGCGGCGCACCACTTCCCGAAAAGATGGTGGAGGTGCTGGCCCGCAACCCCCACGTGGCCGCGGCCGCCGGCATGATCAACCATCCCATCTCCAGCACAACATTTGTGGCCGGCATCGATATGGATAGCTTCAACCGCATGAGCGGGGGGTTTAAGTACCTGGAGGGCGGCCCTTTCCGCAAGCCCGATGATGTGATCCTCGATCAGCCTTATGCCCGGCAAAACAAGGTGCATGCCGGGGACAAGATCAACCTGCTGAACCACGAATGGACGGTGGCCGGCGTGGTCGAGCCCGGCAAACTCTCGCACATCTTCCTGCCCATGCCAGTGGTGCAAAGTCTTTCCGGCAACACCGGCAAAATCAGCCAGATCTTCCTCAAGCTGGATGACCCCGCCAACACCGGCGCGGTCATCAGAGAGCTGAAGGAGACAATGCCGGACTACCAGATCTACTCGGTGGCCGAATTTACGTCCCTTTTGACCGTCAATAACGTGCAGGGCGGCATGCTCCGCAACTTCATCAATGTGATGGTTTCCATCGGCGTGGTGATCGGCTTCGCGGTGGTACTCCTCTCCATGTACATGGCCGTGCTACAGCGCACCCGCGAGATCGGCATCCTGAAGTCTCTCGGCGCCTCGCGCTGGTTCATTCTTCGCACCATCTTGATCGAAGCCATCGTCATGGGTTTCTGCGGGACGATCCTGGGGATCCTGTTCAGCTTCGGGGCGCGCTGGCTGATCATGACTCTCTACCCCGCCTCGCTCTCCGAAGCCATCGTGCCGGCCTGGTGGCCCATCGCCGGAGGCGTCACGCTGGCGGGTGTGACGCTGGGCGCCATGTATCCAGGACTCAGCGCCGCGCGCCAGGATCCCATCGAGGCGCTCGCCTATGAGTGACCGCCCGATCATCGAGATCCGCGGGCTGCGCAAAGTCTATCGAGTCGGAAAGGTAGAGGTGCCGGCCCTGCGCGGCGTCGATCTGGACGTTCCCCCAGGCGAGTTTCTGGCTATCGTGGGCCCCTCGGGCTCGGGTAAGTCCACGCTCTTTCACATCGTCGGAGGCCTCACGCCGCCTAGTTCCGGCACCGTCCGCGTTCAAGACCAGGATGTGGCGGCCATGACTGACGCCGGCCGCACCAATCTGCGCAAGACCTGCGTCAGCTTCGTCTTCCAGAAGTTCAACCTGCTGCCCAATCTCAGCGCGCGCGATAACATCGCCATTGCGCGGCATATCGCCGGCCTGAATCACGATCCGGACCCGAAGTTCGAGGAGGTGCTCGCATTGCTGGGCATCGCGAATCGCCTCGACCACAAGCCCGCGGCGCTTTCCGGCGGCGAGCAGCAGCGCGTGGCGATCGCTCGCGCCATCGTGACTCACCCCGCCATCCTGCTGGCCGACGAGCCCACCGGAAACCTGGATAGCGAAAATTCCCGCGTCGTGCTGGGAGTCTTACGCGACCTGAATGAACGGCTCGGACAGACGATCCTGATGATCACCCACAATCCCGAAGCCGCCGCCTTTGCCCACCGCACTGTGCACATGCGCGACGGGCGGATTGTGGACTAAGCCATATTCTTCTTCAGGAATTTGACGCCTTCGAATGCAATGGCCTCTGGCGTGGGCGCGATGTCCCGCCAGATGGAGGCCGCCGCCGATAGTTCTCCCAGGGAGAATCCGAAGCTCTCGATGGTCAACCAGCCATCGTACCGCACGTCGCGCAGCGCCTGGAACACGTCCGGCCACTCCACGTGGCCCGAACCCGGAATTCCGCGGTCGTTTTCGCAGGTATGGACGTGCTTCAGATACTTGCCCACCGTCCGGTATGCGGCCCCAATGTTCTTCTCTTCGATATTGGCGTGAAAGGTATCGAACAGGACCCCCACGTTCGGATGCCCGATCTGTTCGCACAGGGCCACGGCATCCGCCGCGGTGTTCAGAAAATAAGTTTCGAAGCGGTTCAGGGGCTCGATGGCGATCGTCACCCCGTGGCGCTCCAGCGCCGGACCGAGCGACTGGTAGCACTCCACTGCCCAGTGCCACTCATCGGCGGTGCGGCGCGTGCCCGTCATCAACCCCACAGGCGAATACAGCGGACCAGCGATGATCCTGGCACCCACCTCCGCAGCCGCCTGAATACACTCCTCCATGTGAACCCGCGTCTTCCGCCGCACGGCCGCATCCGGCGAGATCATGTTCATCCCGCCCGTCAGCACGGAGCAGATGGTGCACTCGAGGCCGTTCTCTTCCAGGCCGCGCCGGATATCGGCGGCGGCGAACTGTCCCGGTTGGAAGAGCGGCACCTCAACGCCGTCGAATCCCGCCGCCTTGATGCGCGGCAGCATGGGCAGGTTCGAGCGGTCAAAGTTCGCTGTCCAGATGAAGGTGTTGACGCCGAACTTCATTTCGTCACTCCGCGCGCGTCCGGATTGTCCGGCCCGAAATGCTTCAGCATCACCAGGTCCTCTTTGTCGCTGCGGTTGGCGATGGCCAGGCCCCGCCGGGCGGTCTCCGCCGTGACGAAGAACTCGTCCTTGGTCATCTGGCCGTAGCGGATCAGCGCAGGCGTCTCGGCTTCCAGTTTGCCCACCGATCCCCAGCCCTGCACCACGATTGCGCCGTAGGCCGCCGCGTCGCGAATCACCGCCGTGCGCCCCGGAAATACGGTCAGTTCCTTGGCCGAATAGTGCGGTGTCGAATAGGCAACCCACTTTTCCGAGTACCCGGCATCGGCCATTTCCGCCTCATCGCGCACCGGCTTGGGCTGGAACAGGCGATGTTTGGCGAACTCCGGGTCCACATTCGCCTCCCAATCCAGCATGCCCACGATGTAATCCAGGTCGTGGTGATGTTCAGGAGGGACGTCCTTCACCAACAGGTCCCAAGGCACCGCCCGGCCCTCCACCATCGACTGGAACATCCCGAACACGTCGGAATTCACCTGCGGCTCATAGGTCACCAGCGACCCCGGCGCGTGCAGAATGCCGGCATCGATTTGCCATCCGGTGCCCGGCTGCAGCTTGTATGCCTTGGCATGGTAGAGGATGCCGTTGTCGCCCTGGTTCCACCGCTCCAGGCACTGGCGCACGTCGTCCGGCGTGGTTCCCGGCTCCAGGCCCATGAAGGTGTACGGGAAGTTGTTCCCCTTGAAGTTGTACTGCGGCGGAAAGTAATAGGCCTCCGGCTTGCCTTTACGCCCCACGCGCCGGGCGTGCTCCTCCATCTGGTGCATGTGGTGCGGAATCGGCCCCAGGTTGTCGAAGAATTTGCACAGCACGTTCCAGCCGCCGTGCTGGCGCATCACCTCCGCGCCCAGAAAGTCATCGCCGACTTGCTCAATGGCCGTTTTGAGCAGCACCCGCTTGCCCTGGATGTCGATGTAGCTCAACCCCTCGTCGGCCGGAGTGCCTGGACCGTTGTCCGCATTCGTGGTGGAAGAGAACCAGCGCTCGTCGATTCCGCCCCGGTGCGCGCCCAGGGCGTACAAGTCTCGAGGATCCAGTTTGAGTCGGCCGCCGGGCATCAGGAATGAGCGCGGCACCCAGCAAGGCGCAAGTCTGACGACGCCCTCGCCTGCCTGGAGAGCTTCTTGAACTAGCGAAAGATCGGACATGGATTTATTTCTTCGCCGATGATCCTTCCAAAGCCGAACGGATCACCGTGCCAGCGGCCTCGGTTCTGGGCTTCACGCGGAGCAACACCGGCTCGGAAGCGTACGAGGTCTGCTGGGCGTCGGCACGCGTCTCGATCTTACCAGATAGCACGATGGACTGCTCGATGGGCGGCGCCGACGGCAGCGCCTCCAGGACGAAGCTGCGGGTGCTCTCATTCTCGTTGATCAGCACGCCGTTCAACCCCACGTCCTCGACCAGCACACCCGGGGGCAGGTTGCGCACCTCCACCGGCACGCGTCCGCCGAAATCGTTGTTCCGCTGGATGGCCACCTGCACCTCGACTTTCCCACCGGGTTCCAGCACCACTTCCTTGGCCTTGGCGGTCATCAGGATATCAGGCTTGGGCATCAAGGCCACCAGCTTCAGCCCATCGTCCGGATCGGCCAAGTGCGCCACGGTGCGCCCGGCGATCTTTGCCCGTCCGGAGACCTTCAGCGGCGCGGCCTGCGCCATTCGCGCGTGCTCGTCGGCGCTGAGCAGCAGCGTGGTGCTCACCTGACCGGCGGCGATGGTGCTACTTGTGGCATGCAACCCTGCCGGAAGTCCTTCGAGCGAGACGGCAATCGGTCCTTCAAAATCGTCCAGGCGCAGGGCCGTCACCGTGATGGGGATACGCCCTCCCTCCGGCACATTCGGATTGCGCGGGCTCACACTTAACAGGAAATCGGGTTCCGGCTCCCGCGCCGTCAACCGGTAGGCGTAGTCCTCCCCCTTGAGCCCCCGCACGTCGCTGATGCGCAGGATATACTCTCCGTCCTCCGGCGCGGTGAAGTGCAAGCGCGAATCCTTCCCGTACCCCGGCCCGCCGTCATCGTTACGGTACATCAGGTGCACGACCGGCAGCCCGTTGGGTGTGAACTTCGTCCCCGGCGGATAGATCTTCACCTTGTAGACCGGCGTATCGACCGCGTGGTCCTCGGGCGTGGTATCCAGCAACGCCAACCGCCGGCCGCCGAACGAAGTAAAACGCATATCATCATCGGGCCCGCGCGGCATGGCGTCCACCTCTATGATTTCGCCGCCCACCATCAGGTAGTCGCCCACGGCGAGTCCCGTGGGGGAAAGGATCCGCAGCCCGGGCGAGATCGAATCCCGATCGCTGAGCGTGGTGGATGTTTCGAGCAGGCACCGCACCGTGGCACGCTCCACCGGCTTGCCGTTCGCCTCCAGAACCTCCAGCAGGGAATCCAGCTTCGAGCCCAGCCGCGCCGCGTTCACGTCAAACACCAGTTTCTGTCCCTTGCGCGCCTGGAACCGGAAATCGTTCTCCGCTGCCAGCAGTTTGCCGTTGATCGTCACCGGCAAGGGGATGCGCTGGGCGCCGGTCACGGAAGTGTTGGTCCCGGCGGACCCCATCTCCGGCTCGTTACCCAAGGCCAGCCGGATCTCGTTGAAGGCCACTCCAGCCGGCACCTTCGGGCGCAAAAACACGCCCCGCTCATCCCGCGGCGAAGGCTCGCCCCGCACCTCCACTTTCGCCGCACCCAGGTTGTAGCCGTTCAACGTGACCGCCGTGGTGGCGCCCTTACGGACCCCCAACGGAAACGCCGAGGTCACCAGTGGAAATCTGCCCATCAGGATGCGATAAAAATGCCGCGGACTGCCGCTGTTTTCATAGTCCGAGATCTTCACGAAGTAAGGCCCGGTCTTGGCGAACTTCCACGAAAACCACTTGCTGTCGGTATCCCCGTCCCGCCCAAACTCTTTCAACAGCGTCTGGTCACCGTCATACAGCGAGACGATCGGCTGGAGCCGCGAGCCTAGCAGAAAAGCATTGTTGGCGAAAACCAGTTCCTCTCCGGCCTTGGCTTCGAACTTGAAGTAGTCCACGTCCCCGGGCCTGGAGATCGTGCCCACCAGGATAGTCGGCGTGTACGTCTCGAAGGCGTCCTCCGGTGCGTCGTTGGGCTCCCGGTCGGGACTCTCACCGTAATACGGCTCGATCAGGAACTGCGCCTCCGGGCTGGTGCCGAGTGGTGTCTGGAGCCGGAAACCAATCGGGCCGACCTCCGCCTCCGGACTGACGTCCAACTCCACCGTCACCTGGTTCCGCGGCGGCAGCGGACCAAGGTCCACTGTCGAGGGCGTTCCGTTCGAGCCCAGCCGGATGTCCGGCAGGTCCGGCAGTTCCTTTATCCGCAGAATCCGCGCCTTGACTCCGGGGCGGCTGAAATAAATCGCGCTGGTCTTAGCCAGGTTTAGGCCCTCGACGGTCATTTCCACCGTCGCCCCGCGCGCCACCCCCAGCGGCGAAACCGCGTTGATGGTCGGAGGCGTGGTGCGATTCCCTGTGGGCCAGTCCGTCGTTTCCGCGCCGTATACAAAACACGCACACGCAAAGACCAGGAGCGTTCTCATATCACCACCTCAAGCCGGCAGGTTTGTACGCCTGCCCTTATCCTTTACCGCTGGGCCACATGCGCCACAGGGCGCCGGCCCCAATCGGCCGCGGGATAGATCGTCAGCGACCCGTCAAAGCGTCCCGCGGCGACGCTCTTGCCGTCCGGAGCGAACTCCAGCGCCATCACCCAATCCGGCTGATCCCCCAGCGTGCGGACTTCCGTCAGGTCATCCGCCTGAAAAACCTTTATGGTGCGGTCGGCGGCGCTCGACGCCAGGTACTTCCCATCCGGCGACCAGGCGATTTGCAGAATTGCGTCCTCATGCGCAATGAGGGAATTCAGCAGCTTGCCGCCCTTCTCCCCCAGACTCCATACCCGGATGGTTTTGTCGAGCCCACCCGCCGCCACGCGTTTCCCCGCCGGGTCCAGGGCCACGCAGTTCAGTCCGTCCTGCGCGTCGCTCAGCGTGTACAGCCGCTCCCCGCTGGCCACGTCCCAAACCTTGACGGACCGGTCCGCCGCGGCTGAAACCAGCCGCTTGCCATCCGGCGTAAACGCCAGCGCGAAGACCGAATCGATGTGGTCCTTCAGTGTCCGGATCTCCTGGCCCGTGGCCACATCCCAGAGCTTGATGAGCTTGTCATAGCTCGAGGTGGCAACCGACTTGCCGTCCGGCGAAAAAGCCACCGAGTAGATACAATCCGCATGGCCATGGATGGTCCGCAACTCCGCGCGCTTTTCCACGTCCCAGATCTTCACTTCGCCGTTGCGCGCCGGCAGACCTCCGGCCGCCGCCAGCAGTTTCCCGTCCGGGGAAAACGCCACCGAGCGCACCTCCTGCGCATGCCCGCCCAGCGTGGCCACGGTTTGGCGGGTTTCCGGGTTCACCAGCCGCACCTCCCTATAGGCGCCCAGGGCCAACAGTTTTCCGTCCGGACGCCACGCCAGGGAACCGATTTCCGGCTTGACCGGCACCCGCGGCTTGATATCCGGGATGGCCGGCACGTGTTTCGCCGCCACCTCACCGGGCGCGGGCGGCCTGGCCCCGGCATCGATCCACTTTCGGATGGTTTCGATCTCACCCTGCGCCAGTTTCTTGCCGCTCAGCGGCATGGCCGGCGCCGCCTGACCCGTGACCATCAGATACAGCCGGCTCTCAGCGCTCTTGCCCGGCACGATCACGGTCCCATTGTTGCCGCCCTTCATGAGCCCTTCGAACGTATCCAGATCCAGGCTGCCCATCTTCACATTGGAGGCATGGCAACCCGAGCAATTGGACTCGAAGATCGGCAGCACGTCCCTCGCAAAAGAAGGCGCCTGCTGCGCGCGTGCCGCCAGCGGCAGGAGCGCTCCGATCGCCAAAGCTGCGATTCTCATGGCTTTCAATAGTTGAACAGAAATTCCTTGCTGGTCAGCACGGCCCACATCATGTCTTCGAGGGCCTGCTGGTGCGCCTGGCGCTGCACTTCCGCCGAGCCCGTGGTGAGTCGCGCCTTCCGCAGCGCAGACAGCATCGGCGGCTTCTCGTTCGGGGACGGATACCGCGCATACGCCGAAAGATACAGATGGTCCAGAATGTCGGCGTCCGAGAGCCCCAGCTTCAATGCCAGCGCGGCGTACCCATCCGGAGCGCTTAGTTTCTTGTTCAGCGTGTCCCCGTTGATTACGTGCAGCGCCTGCGCGATGCTCGGGTCGCTCGAACGCTCCGCGGCGTCACAAATCACCCGCTTCGGCCGCCCGAAGGAAGCGAGAAATTCCGATTTCACCTGCGTGTCCGGCAACTGTAGCGCGCGGGTACCGGGCGGGTAGCCGGCAAAGCGGGTAGGCACGCCGGTCACTTGCGACATCGCGTCCAGCAACACCTCCGCGGGCAGCCGCTTGATGATGTACTTCGAGTAATACTTGGTGTCGTTCTGGTTGGTCGCGTTGGCCTCGGAAGAAAGCTGATACGTCCCGGAATTCATGATTTCGCGGATCAACCGCTTCACGTCGAAGCCGTGCTCCACGAAGTCCTTGCTCAGCGCCGCGAACAGTTCCTCGTTCGAGGCCGGGTTGGTGGCCCGCACGTCATCCACGGGGTCCACCAGGCCGCGCCCCATGAAGTTGGCCCATACGCGGTTCACCAGCGACCGGGAGAAATACTGGTTGTTCGGGCTGGTCAGCCATCGGGCAAAGGGCACCCGCCGGTCCGCCGTGGAGTTGAGAGGCATGGGGTTGCCGTCCAGCGGGGTCGGCGGGAGGGGCTTCAGCAGCCGCGGATGGTTCACGTCCCCCAGGGCCTTGACAAACACCACCGTATCGCCCGGCGAATTCCCGTTCTTCAGCCCGATACGGGCGAATTGATTCACAAACGCGTAGTACTGGGTCTGGGTCCATTTCTCCAGCGGGTGGTTATGGCAACGCGCGCAGGTGATGCGGTTTCCCATGAACGCCGCCGTGGCGTTCTCGGCGATGTCAATCGGATCCTTGTGCAGCACGAAATAGTTCAGGGCGCCGTTTTCCCGCGTATCCCCCGAGGAGGTGAAAATCTCGTAGGCAAACTTGTCCCAGGGCTTGTTCTCTTTCACGCTGTCGCGGATCCAGTCGTAGAAGGACCACATCGCCTTGGACCGCAGTTTCCGGCTGGACACCAGCAGGAGGTCGGACCACTTGTACGCCCAGTAGTCCACGAACTCTTCGCGCTCCAGCAACCGGTCGATCAGTTTCGTCCGCTTGTCCGGCGACCGGTCCGCCAGGAATTCCTCCACCTCTTCCGCCGTGGGCAGAATGCCGGCGGCATCCAGGTACGCGCGGCGGATGAAGGTCGAGTCATCGCAGGGCTTCGACGGCGCGATGTTCAAGGCCTTCCACTTCGCCAGCACCAGGTCGTCGACGAAGTTGTGCCGTTCGAACCGGGTGTAGATACTGGGATCCACCTGGTTGGGATAGGGAACACTCAGCCGCGAGTACAGCACCAGGCTCGAATACCACAGCGTGATGGCGGCCTCTCCGCTGCCGTTCATCTTCACGCGGCCTTCGTCGTCCACCGTGGCCACGCCTTCGTCGCTCGAGCTGAACTTCACCCAGTGCGTCACATCCCGTACGTCGCCGTCGGAGAACTTGGCTTCCACTACCAGTTGCTGCTCGGCAGAAGGCTTCAAGGTGGCCGAAGCTGGATATACCTGGAGGCCCACCACCCTCGGATCCTTATCCGTCGGCGGCGCTGCTCCTGCGGCGATCCATTCCGAAATGATGCGGTATTCCAGCGAACCCACCGGGAACCGCTTTCCGCCGCCGTGCGGCACGGCCATGGTGGGCTTGAGCAGCATGAGGCTCTTAGCCGGCTCGGAAAGATCTACGCGGCGGCCCAGGGATTGCCGCGTCAAGGTATCGTAGTCGATCACAGGATCGTATCCGCGCAGAGTCAGCTTGAAGCCATTCTTGCCCGCCAGCGCCCCGTGGCAGGCCCCCGAATTGCATCCCACCTTGCTCAGTACCGGGATCACGTGATTGCGGAAGTTCCACGTGAAAGGGACTTGCATGGCCGTGACCTGTACGGCGGCCGAAGCCGAGCGCCCCTGCGCGCTCGCTGTGATCGTCGCCGTGCCGTCCGCCACAGGAGTGACCATGCCCGTCTGATCGACCGTGGCGACCTTCGGATTCGACGAGCTCCAGTGCGCCGTGCGGGTCCAGTCCTCGGCATGGCCTCCCGAGGTGGCCTCGGCCAGCAACTGATGCCGGGCCTCCGGTCCCCGCAACTGAATCGCATTCGGCAAGACCCTCAGTTCCGGAGCAGCCCAAAGACTGCCGGCTCCGAGGGCCAACAAAAACAACCTTATTTTCATTTGCTTTGATTCATGTCCGCTCGCGCCGCTTCCCTACGCGAACAGTTCTTTGATCGGCTCTACGCCGCGTTCCACCAGCGGGATAGGCCGTCCCTGCGCCCCCGGCAGCTCGAGGTCGAGTGAAATCCCAAGCCCCCTGTAAATCGTCGCTGCCACCTCGGCAGGCGTGGTCGGGCGGTCCTTGGGAGTCGCCCCGATATCGTCGGAAGCCCCGATGACCTGCCCGCCTTTGAACCCGCCGCCCCCCATGAGAATCGTCCAACACTGCGGCCAGTGATCGCGCCCGCCCGCCGGGTTTACCTTCGGCGTGCGTCCGAACTCACCCATGGCCAGCACCATGGTGTTCTGCAGCATGCCGCGCTGCTCCAGGTCCTCCAGGAGCGAACTGAACGCCATGTCAAACATGGGACCCACCAGGTCGCGGTAGCAACTGATCGGGCTGAACGGTTTCGATCCGTGAATGTCCCAGGTGATTTCGTCGAACACGGTCTCGAACATGTTGACGGTGCAAAATCGCACGCCGGCTTCGATCAGCCGCCGCGCCAGCAGGCAGCTCTGCCCAAAGCGGTTCAAACCGTACTTTTCCCGAACCTGGTCCGGCTCTTTGTGCAGTTCGAAGGCCTCCCGCGCTTTCTGCGAGGACATCAGGGTGTAGGCCTGGTGGAAGGTGGTGTCCAGAAGCCGCGCATCCTGTGAGGTTTCGAACTTACTGACGCTCTTGTCGATCATCTCCCGCCAGTTCCTCCGGCGGTCCACCCGCAGCGCCGAAAGATAGTCCGGGGGAAGCATGTCGGGCACCTTGAAGTTCGGGTCCGACGGGTCCGCATTCAGCACGAACGGATCATAGGTCTTACCCAGAAAACCCGCGGACTGCCCGTGCGGCATGTTCCCGCCCGTGTTTCCGATGGGTCGGGGCAGCAGCACGTGCGGCGGAACATCCCCGTTCGGTCCCTTGTACTTCGCCAGCACGCAGCCGATGTGCGGGTACTCCACGCCCCCCTGGAAGAGCCGGCCAGTCTGCATCATCTGGTGGCCGGTGTCGTGCACAGCCGCCGCCGTGTGATACACGCTGCGGATCAGCGCGTACTTGTCGGCATGCTTGGCCATGCGCGGGAAGTTTTCGGAGATCTCGATCCCCGGAACGTTGGTCTTGATCGGCTTGTAGGGGCCGCGGATCTCCACCGGCGCGTTCGGTTTCATGTCCCAGGTGTCCAATTGCGATGGACCGCCCACCAGGAACAGCATGATGCAGTTCTTGTCTTTCCTGGCGCGGTCCACGGCGCCTAGAGCCTTGAGTCCGAACAGTTGCGGGAGACTCAAACCCAAAAATGAGAGCGACCCCGCGTGCAGAAAATCGCGCCGCCGCAGGCCATCGCAGAACCCCACCGGCCGGTCGGCATCCAGACGAAACATCGGGCCCTCCTAATGGAATGCTAAGTCTGAGAAAATTCTATCGCCTCCGCTCGTCCCCGGCAAGCGAGAGGCCTAACGGCGCCAGCGGCTGAGGAACATCTCGCTGGCCTGCGCGTCGAATTCCCGGCCGAGTTGCAGGGTGTATTCGGCCAGGCGCCGCTCCTTGAGCTTCTCGAGCAGGCGGCAGCGGCGGCGGGCTTCGACCCAGCGCCGGCGTTGATCGGCGAGCCGTTGTTCGCATTCCTGCTCCTGACGCCGGAGCGCCGCTTCGCGCAACGCCAGATGGCGGCGATAGCCGGCCAGAGCGGCCAGGTCGCGTGGATGCAGAGTGGCTGCCTGGACGGTTTCGCGGCCGGCGCCGGCGCGGCTGCTCTCCACCTCCACCAGGGCGGCACGGGTCTGCGCCAGCGCGGCGCTCATCTGCTTGGTGCGGTTTTCTTCCAGGTCGGTTTGCGTGCGCTGCCAGCTGAGCACCTTCTCCAGCCGGAAACGGAACGGTTCCACCGGGCCCTCAGCTCAACTGTGCCGCCACAGCGGCCAGGCGGCCCTGGGTCTCCGCCAGCGGGGTCTTCACGCCGGGCTCCTGCCGCAGGAAGTCCTGGATTTGGGCCTGGGCCCGGATGCTGGCGCCCAGCCGCGGGTTGGAGCCGGCAACGTAGGCTCCCAGTTCGATCAGGTCGCGGGATTGTTCGTAGGCTGCCAGAGCATCGCGGAGCCTGCGTGCGGCCTCGCGCTGTGCGGGAGCGGCCAGCGAGGAACCCAGGCGGCTCAACGAATGGAGCACATCGATGGCCGGGTAATGGCCGGAGGCCGCTAATCCTCGAGAGAGCACAATATGACCGTCCAGAATCGAACGCACCGCATCGCTGATGGGCTCGTTGAAGTCATCGCCTTCCACCAGCACCGTGAAGAAGCCGGTGATCGAGCCACGCTGGAAACGGCCAGCGCGTTCAAATACTCGCGGCAGCAGGTGGAAAACCGAGGGCGTATAGCCCTTCTGGCTGGGGGGCTCTCCCGCGGCCAGACCGATTTCCCTCTGGGCCAGCGCCAGGCGCGTCACGGAGTCCATCACCAGGAGCACGTTGGCACCCTGATCCCGGAAGTACTCGGCCACCGCCAGCGCAACGAAACAGGCGCGCACGCGCACCGGCGCTGGCCGGTCGGAAGTCGAAACCACGAGCACGGAACGGCGCCTGCCCGCCTCTCCCAATTCGTGTTCCAGGAAGGCGCGCACCTCGCGGTTGCGCTCGCCCACCAGGGCCACCACACTGACGTCCGCCGCGTTGTGCCGCACCATGGCGCCCAGCAACGTGCTTTTGCCCACGCCACTGCCTCCGAAGATGCCAATGCGCTGGCCCAGCCCACAGGTCAACAGGCCGTCAATCACGCGAATGCCGGTGGCTAGGGGCTCGACGATGTGCTCCCGTTCCAGCGGGCTGGGCGGCTCTTTGAAAAGCTCATAGGCGTCCGCGGCGCGAAGGTCCGGCCCTCCGTCCATGGGCCGGCCAAACCCGTCCAGGACCCGGCCCAGGAGGTCCGGGCCAACCGGCACCCGCGCCTGTTCGCGGCGCGCCACTACCGCGTCGCCGAGCCGCACTCCATCCAACTCTTCGAGCGGCATGGACAGCACGCGGCCGTCGCGGAAGCCGATCACCTGGGTGCGCACGCGCCGGCCACCCGCAGTGCGGATTTCGCAGAAGTCCCCCACCGCCACGGCGGGACCCCGGGATTCCACCAGCAGGCCGACCAGTTGGGTTACCGCGCCGGTCCAAGGGAACAACTCGCATGCCCGCACATCACGGATGTAGGGGGCCAGGTCAATCGCGCCGGTCACGCGCGGCCCTGCCTTCCCAGGCGGTCAGCCAGACCTTCTTCGATTTCACGGAACTGGGTTTGCACCGAAGCATCCAGAATGCCGCAGGCCGCCTCGAACAGCAGGCCGCCGGGTTCGAGCGAGGCGTCCGCGACGACTTCCACGCGGGCCTCGCCGAGCCGCTTGAGGGCATCCCGTATCCAGCCCTCCTGCGCCGGGTGGACCCGAACGCGGTGGATTTCTTGAGCTTGCGCTTTTTCCAGAGCATGCCGGATCAGCGCGTCCACAGCCTCCGGATCGGAGCGCAGTTCGCGGTGCACAATGCGGCGGGCGATTTCCAGGGAAAGCTTGAGCATGTCTTGTTCGGTCTGGCGGAATAGCCGGCTGCGGGCCTGCGCCAATTCGGTGATCACCCGGGCGACTTGAGCCTGGAGCCCCTCGATCTGGGCGGCCGCTTGTTTGTGAGCGAGTTGCTCTCCTTCGCGCCGCCCGGCTTCGAAGGACTCCCGCAGACGTTGTTCCATCGACTGCTGCAATTGCGACAAGCGTTGCTGCGCGAGTTTCAGTTCCTGTGCGGCGGGGTCTGGCTCAGCAGCCGCATCCTGCCGGTCCTCGCCGCCAGGCCCGGGCCGCCAGGCCAGCGGCCGCACCGCCGCCGGATCTCGTACAATCCTACACGACATATTGATCGCCGCCAGAGCCTCTTAGGCTGAACTGGCCCTCGGCCTGCAGCCGGCGGGCAATCGCGATGATCTGTTGTTGGGCTGCCTCCACTTCCTTGATGCGCACGGGCCCCAGCGCTTCGATGTCCTCATTGAGCATCTCGGCGCCGCGTTGGGACATGGCCTGCATAAACTGACGCTTCAATTCCGGACTGACACCTTTCAGCGCGACCGTCAGAGCCTTGCGGTCCGTCTGCGCCAGGAGCGCTTTCATGCTGTTGGCGTCCACCATCAGGAAATCCTCGAACACAAAACGGAGCTGACGGATGGTCTCGGCCAGCGCGGCATCATCTTTTTCGATATCGGCCAGAATTTCGTCGCACGCGGTGGAATCCAGGCGATTCAACATTTCCGCCACGGCGCGCACGCCGCCGTAGGATTCACGGCTGAACTCGCCCAGGTCCTTCAGCTTCTGGCCGATGATGCCCGCAATCCGGCTCACAATTTCGGGCGAAATCTGCTCCAGGCTGGCCATGCGGCGTACCACGTCGGAACGCAGATTCAAGGGCAGTGAACCCAGCAGCGAGGCCGCCTGAGACGGCACGAGGTGTGAAAGAATCAGGGCAATCGTCTGGGGGTGCTCTTTATGGACAAATTTGGCCAGTTGCTGGGGATCGGCTTTTTGCAGAGCATCGAAGCTGGCGGCCTCCGCGGTCATGGCCTTGCCCAGGCGTTCCAGCAGCCGCTTCGCGGTATCCGTGTCGAAGGCCCCCTGCAGCATTTTCCGGGCATAGTCCAGTCCCCCCTTAATGACGTATTGCCCGGCCAGAGTGATGTGGTAATACTCTTCTAAAACAGACTCGGCGTTCTCGGTGGAAATCGAACTGATGCGGGCCACTTCGCGACTGACCTTTTGCACCTCGTCCTCGGTGAGATGACGGATGATCTCGGCGCTGGCCTGCTCGCCGAGCGTGACCAGAAGAATCGCCGCCTTGCGCACGCCCGGCAGGCTGGCCGGTGAGTGGGGCGCCGGTGGGGCTTGCTCCTGCGGCTCGGTTCGCGGCTCGGTTTCGGTGTTGGCCATGTGACGGTTCACTCCTCCAACCACGTGCGTAGCGACTTAGCCGCTAGTTCGGGCTCCTTGTGAATCGTTTCGATAAGGTTTTGTTTCAAGGCTTCCGCCCGGCTGGTCTGCACTCTTGGCAAAACCGCGCTCCCGGAAATAGCGGCTCCCAATTGCTGCCGGCTCTTGGGCCCGGCGAGTGTTTCGGTGCGGCGCGAGGCGGTGGAAGAATCCGTGAGTTGCTCAACCGTTGTGGCTTCGCCGGCTGCCAGGGCGCCTCGCGTTTCCACGCCATGCCGCGGCGGGTGCCGGCGCCGCAACAGAAACGCTCCGCCGCCGAGCAACGCCAGGAGCGCGGCCCCGGCCATGCCGGACAAGATGAGAATGCGTGGGTTCCGGTTCCACCACGGAGCGGGAGAGGGCGGAACAGGGGTCTCCGGCCGATCGGCGTGCAGGGTCGACTCAAACGGCAGCGATTCGACAATCAACTGATCGCCGCGCGCGGGGTTGAGACCGGTCGCGCCAGCCACCACGTCGCGGATGACCTTCAACGTCTCCGGAGCAGGCGGGGCGAGTACGCGCCGCGCCGACCGGCCCTGCCCCTCCCAGTGCATTTCCTGATCCACGAGCACGGAAACCGACAAGCGCTTGATATTGCCTTGTGCCAGCCGGGTTTTCTTCACCAGCCGGCTGGGCTGATAGGTGACGTTTTCCGTGCGCCGCGTGAGCCCGGAAGCGCTAGCCAGGGGGCGGGAGGTCGGGCGGGGAAGGTTGGAGGCCGTCCCCGGCACGCCGGCGGAATTGCCTCCGGCGGCATTCTCTTCCGATTTCTGGGAGCTCAGAACCGCTTCCCGGGCCGGATCGTAGGTCTCCTCACTCTGCTCCGCGCTGTTCCAATCGCACTCGACCGCAGCGGCTACCCGAAACCGCTCCGCCCCCAGCAGCGGCGCCAGGGTAGCGTTGATTTTGGAGACCAGGTCGCGCTCCATGCGGCGCTCGAGTTCCAGAAATTCGGCTGACGGCTGGCCGGGCTCGGAGGCCGCTTTCCGCTGGCTGCTGAGCAGGTTGCCATGCATATCGAGGACCGCGACAGCCTCCGGGGCCAGTCCTTCCACCGCGCTCGCGACCAGGTGGGAGATCGCCAGGACATTTTGCGGCTGAAGGCGGGCTCCGGGGCGCAGGCGCAGCATGACGCTGGCCTTGGCAGGCTGCGCGGACTCCAGGAACACGGATTCCTTGGCGAAGGTGAGGTGTACACGCGCCTGTTCCACCTCCGCCAGAGCCATCATGGAACGCTCCAGCTCGCCTTCGAGGGCCCGTTGATAGTTGATGTGCTCCACAAACTCGGTAGCGCCGAAGTTGGTCTTGTCGAACAGCTCAAATCCCATGCGGCCGCTCTTCGGGAGGCCTGCCGCCGCCAGTTCCAGACGGGCTTCGGCCACCTTGGCGGAGGGCACCAGGACCGTGCCCCCGCCATCTCCCAGACGGTAGGCCACACCGCTCTCCTTCAACTTCTGTACGACCGCGCCGGCATCCTCGGGCGCCATGGAGGTGTAGAGCGGCTTGAAATCACCGGCGCGCCTCCAGTCCGTCAGCGTCCAGATGGCCCCCGCGCACACGACAACCGCCGCCAGGATGGCCAGGCGTTGCCGGGGCGACAGGCTTTGAAACAGCTTTTTGAGTTGGTCCATGGGCAATCAGCGACGCCCGGTCACATGGGCATGCGCATGATCTCCTGATACGCCTGTACCACCTTGTTGCGTACTTGCAGGCCGAGTTCCAGGGCTAGTTCAGCGCGCTGCGTGGCCAGAGCCGCCGTGTGCAACTCCTCGGTCTCGCCGGACAGAAAGCTCTCGACCGCTCTGGCGGCATCCGTGCGCAGGTTTTCTACCCCTTGGATGGCGCCTTCGAGGATGCTCTGAAATTCGCCGGGTTTGCCTTGTGAGACAGCCGGACTCGAAGCCGCCGTGAGCGGCAGGCTGCTGAGGGCAGGGATAGACAGCGACATAGCTTCTCTCGCATTCAGCGCAGCAGATCAATGGAGCGCTGGATCATGTCCTTGACGGCCGAAATGGCAGCCACGTTGGCCTCGTAGCCGCGCGAGGCGGCCATCAGGTCTACCATGTCCTCGGCGGGGTTGACCCGCGGGAAAGCGACATAACCGCTCGCGTCCGCGTCCGGATGGCCGGGCAGATAGCGCTGTTCCGGAGGCCGCCCGTCCACGACGATCTCCGCCACCTGGACGCCGGTAGCTTCCGGCTGCGTCTGGGCCTCGAGCAGAGAAGCGAACGATCCGGCCACTGGCTGGCTTTCGAAAACCGCGTCCTTGCGGCGGTACGGCCCACCTTCGGGAGTGCGTGTGGTTTCCGCGTTGGCCAGATTCTCGACCAACAGTTCAGCCCGCGTACGCTGGGCAGCCATCCCAGAGGCGCTTACCGCTAATGCAGTAAACAGGCTCATCCGTTTTTCCCTTCCTCAATCGCACTCCGGACCATGCGAATCTGCGATCGGAGCAAGTTGGAGGCCGCGCTGAAGCGCATGGCGTTTTCCGCCAACTGGCGCGACTCGCGGTCCAAGCTGACATTATTGCCGTCGTTTCGCGTGGTGAGGCCGGGAACCTCGACGGGGCGCGGCGGAACCCCTTCGAGCGCCCGGCGAAATTCGCTGGCAAAGTCCAGATCTACGGTCTTATATCCCGGTGTATCCGCATTCGCGATATTGGCTGTGGTGAGCCTCTGCCGGAGGCTGAGCAGATCCATGTAACACTCTAAGGCGCCCGCGATTCGATCCAGCATCAGCCACCCTTCCTGCAACGCGGTATCCAGATCTAAATGCCTGAAAGAACGTCCTGCTGGCAGGAAAGGAGCCGTCAAATTCTTGCCGCATGACGGGATCTTGGCTCTTGCGAAGCAGACCGGCGCGGAACCTTCCAGTCAGTCGGTCAGCCGGTGCAGTCGATCGAGTTCGGAGGTTGACGGTCGCCGCCGACCTGCTGGAGCCAGCGGACTTCCCGTTTGCGTTCGCTCCACTCGGCTCGCAAGGACGCCCGATGAATGGCCAGACGCAGGCAAGCAGCCCCGCCTTTGGCACAGGCGCTCTCCAGCCTTGCGCACAAGCCTGGCGGCAGAGCCCCCCGGCCGAGTTCCGCTTGCAACACGGCGATGACGCGAGCGCGCGTATCCAGGGCGTCCTGTATAGCCGGGGTATCCCCGAGGTCGACCGCCAACAGACGGGCGGTCGCCCGTTCCAGATCCGCGATGAGGTTCTCCCAGTCCGTGGCCACGGCTCACTGCTGCGTGTTCTGCTGCTGCTGCCCGTAAAGAGTGTAGTTCAGCGACTGAATGCTGGCTTGCAGCATGGTCTGCTGGGACTCCAACTGCGCCAACTGAGCGTCGGCTGCCTGGAGCTTGGAGGACAGCGACGCTTGCATGTTGTTGATCCGTTCGGTCAGGACATTGACCTGGCTGGTGATCTGCTGGTCGGTGGTGTCGTATTCGTCCTGCTGCAGTTTGATCTCACCGGACACCGGGTCGGTGATCTGGTTAAAACTGCTCGCCAGGGCGCTTAAGCCGTTCCCCGGTGTGCCCAGAAATGAGATCGCAGCCGACAAGTCGCTGTCCGAGAGGGCATTCAGCTTGTCGGCGTTAAACGACATCTGGCCCGAGTCGCTGAGTTCGATGCCCAGGTCGGCGAAACTCTGTATGTCGCCAGATCCGCTCCCATGATACTGCGTCAGCTGCCGTAGACTGTTCTGCACGTCGCGAACCAGCGAACTACCGCTCAACAGTCCGGCGTTGGGACCGATCTGCGCGTTCACTTTGCCGGCGACGTTGTTGTATTGAGTGACCAGATCCTGGAGCGCCGCGGCGATCTTGCTTCGGTCGGGAGACATCGACAGAGTTACGGTCTGGTCCGAAGAAGTAGTACCAAGAATCTCAAACGACAGCCCGGGCACCACGCTTTGAATCAGGTTGCTGGGCTGATCGACGGCGACTCCGTTCAGCAGGAAGGCAGCGTCAGACCCCTGGTTCTGGCTGGTGAGCAGTTCCTTGGGAGAGCCGTTGGGATCATCCACGAGGCGCAGGGTGGTTGCCCCGGTCTGGTCGGCGGTGACGGAAAGGTAATACGGCTGGTCGCCCGTGCCGGTGGCCAGGATGGAGGCGGTGACGCCCGCTCCAAGCTGATTGATAGCATCCCGCAGCCCTGCCAGAGTGTTGTTGTTGGAGCCCAGAGCGATCTCGTACTTCTGGGTGCCGGCGATGAGTTCCAACGTGCCCGTGCTCGAAACCGCCGTCGCATCGGGGCTGGTGTAGCCGGAGAGCGAGCATTCGGCGGCCGCTTTGGCTATCGACGTGATGTCGCTGATGTCGTAGTTGCTGCCCGTCGCGGTCGTCGTGCTGATCACGGAGACTTTACTCGGGTCCGAACTGACAGCCGACAGCGCCCCGTTCGCCCCCAGGTTGGCCAGCGCCGTCACGCTGTCTGTGAGACTGCGAAACGCGACGCCAAGATCGGTCGTCAGCTGTTTCTTCTGGAGAATATCCGCCTGTTGGTTCTGCAGGCTCTGTACCGGCAGGCTGGCAATCGAAACTGCGCGGCTTAGAATGGTCTGGAAGTCGTTGGAGAACTGGCTGACGCCGGTGAAGGTCAGTGGCGTGAGGCTCGTGCCCATACGATTCAATCCTCTCTGTTCTCATCGGCCGGTTGCCGAGTTCCTCTCGTGCAAGCACTCTGCCGCTGCTGAGGTGCTGCAGGCAAACAGGTTAGCGCCGGACAACCCCACCGGCACGCCGTCAAAAAATCGACGGTGGTCACCTTCCGGCCGCACCCTTAGCCCTGGCAGACGCAGACCGGCCCACCGGGTCACTGGCTGGCTCACTGCTTGTAAGAGGCTCGGCGGCCACGGCCTGCTGGTTCAAAATCACCAGGTCCACCCGGCGGTTGCGGGCGCGGCCGGCGGCCGAATCGTTGGAATCCAGCGGCGCGGTATCGGCATATCCAGCAATCGCCAGGCGGCTTTCCGGGATCTGGAACCGGCGCGTCAGTACCTCCAGCATGGCGATGCTGCGCGCCGCCGAGAGCTGCCAATTGCTGCGAAAGCGCGCTGTGTGGATCGGGACTGAGTCCGTGTGGCCTTCCAGCCGGACGGGGTTGGGCAGCGACCGCAGGGTGACGGCGATTTTTTCGATCGTGGGGAACGTGGACGAGTCGATGTTGTCTTCCCCGGAAGGGAAAAACGCGGCTTCTCGCAGGCTGATGACCAGCCCGCGGGACTCCAGCCGAACTTGCAGCTTGCCGGCCTGGATTTCCTTTTCCAGTTCCCGGCTCAGGTAGTGCAAAGAGGGGAGCAATTCGACTGTTCCGGGATCGGCCCGCTGGCTCTTGGGTGGAGTAGCCGGTGGGCTCCCGGCGGCTCGGCTGGTTCCCGGATCGGCTCCACCCAGGACTCCCTGCATCGCGGTCAGGACACCTCCCGTGTCCAGCGCCTGGCGCACGGATTCGGACACCCGCTGCGTCTTCGCCTTGTCGGTCTGCGCGCTGGCAAACATCACCACGAAGAAGGCGAACAGCAACGTGATGAAGTCCGCATAAGATACCAGCCAGCGTTCATGATTTTCGTGCGCGGCGTGGCGCTTGCGGCCGGGCATGGTTATCCTGCGGCGCGCGCTTCGACGGGCTTCGGGGTGCGCGCCGACTTGTGGTCTCCGGCAGCGGGGGCCGGACCGTAGCCCTCCAGCTTGAGGCGAATCAGCTTCGGATTCAGCCCCTCCACGATACCCACCACGCCTTCGAGCGAAAGTTCCCGCATCTGAACTTCCTGATGCAGCCGGGCTCTTAGCTTGTTGGCGGCCGGCAGGAAGAACAGGTTGGCGGAGCCCACCCCGTAGACCGTAGCCACAAACGCCACCGCGATACCGCGGCCTACTTCCTCGATATTCGAGAGGTTCTTCATTACCTGCATCAGCCCCAGGACCGCGCCAATGATCCCGATGGTCGGGGCATAGCCCCCGGCCGATTCGAAAACCTTCGCTTCAGCCTCGCCGCGCTGCTCGATCAGGCCGATCTCCAGTTCCATCATGCGGCGGAGCTGTTGCAGGTCGGTGCCGTCCACCGCCAGGTTGAGAGCCTTGCGCAGGAAGGGATCCCCAATCGCTTCCGCGTCCTGTTCCAGGGAAACAATACCCTCCCGGCGCGCCTTGGTCGCGAACGCCAGGATGTTCTCGATGGCGCCCTCCGGATCCATGGCTTTCTCCAGGAAGACCTGCGGCAGGCGGCCGATGGCGCGCTTCAGGGTTTTCGGAGGGGTCGTCACCATCACGGCGCCGATAGTGCCCCCGAGCACAATCATGGCAGCGGTCACCTGTTGGACATCCTGAATCCGGCCACCCTCCAGGATCAGGCCGCCCAAAATGCCCCCGACTGCCAGCACCAGCCCGGCCACGCTTGCCAAGTCAGGTCGGCTGCCAATGCCTCTCGCGCTCATGGTCGGCCGCGGGCCCTTACGCTGAGGGACCCGTGCTCCTTTCGGCCGTCTGGGGAGCCTCTTGCACCTCCGCGTGGGCCAGCACCGCGCACAGGCCACGGAAGACCGCCCTCCGGAAGCTGATGATGCGGGCCACCACTTCATCGACCGATTCCCGCACCATGATTTTCTCGTCGCTCGTCAGGGTGATGACCGTGTCCGGGGTCGCCTCAATGTGCTGGATCAGGTCCGAGTTCAGCACCATCGGCAGATGGTTGAGCCGGGTCAGGTGGATCATAATCCCCGAAGTACATATCGTCCAGAACCGGGGAACCGTTCGCTTAGGGGAAACAAACCGCGTACCCTGCCGATGAGACGGGTAGGAGCCACATGCCAGATCCGTCAGCCACTTCCGACGCCGCCCGTTGGGCCAGCTTCATTCTGATTGCCTGGAACACCGGGGACCTCCACCAATTGGAGAGCGCCCTCGAGCGGGCGGCCGATTCCTGCGCCCGGCCCGCCAGCACTACCCTCGAAACCGAGCGTCGGGAGCTTCTGGCAGGGGTAGCCGACCGGCTGCGGGATGATCTTGGCCCGAAGTCCGGCCCTCTCACCGGAACCGAGGATTCCCAGCAAGTTTGCCTGAATCTTTTGCAGCACCTCGCGGTCCGCCGCCACCCAAACCCCAGCTTCCCCCGGCCTCAGACACCGGGCAGGCACCACCGGTGCGGCCGTCAGCCCTCCGGAGGCAGGCCCGGTTTGCTGCCTGCCTCGATGTGTTCCTCGATCTGAAACCCCAGCTTGTGGTTGTTCGCCACAATCCGGCCTTTGAACTTGGGCCGCCCGTTGACTGTCCCCTCCAATTGTCCGCCGGCGGCTGAGTCGAAGGAGACGACATCGCCTGGCTTCAGTTCGGTGAGTTGCTGCACCCCGACGGCCCCCTGGAGCCGGGCGTCGAAATGCAGCCTCGCCTGTCGCAGCAGGCGGAGTATCCGCGCTTGCGTGGCACCGCCCTGTTCCAGCTTGCGCGCGGTCCACTGCTGATCGAATTTCTGGCGCATCATCTTAATGGTGATGGAGGGGATCGCCAGATTCATGGTGCCAACGGTCTCGCCGATGTGCAGTTCGATGCCGATCGCCACCACTGCCTCGCTGGGCGTAATGATTTGCAGGAATTGCGGCTCGGTCTCGAGGGACTCAATCTGAAATTCGATAGTGGCAATGGCCTTCCAGGTCTCAGCAAGCTCATGCACGATGATCCGAAACAAACGGTCCAGCAGGTTCTGCTCGATTTCGGTGACTTCGCGCTGGATGGCCGCCGGGGACTTGGCTTTTCCGCCAAGCAGCAGTTCCAGAATGGAAAAAACCAGGGGCGGATTCAGCTCCAGCACCGCATTCCCATGGTACGGCCGTAGGCTGAGCGAGACCATGCAGGTGGGTGACGGAAGGGCTTCCAGGAATTCGGCGTAGGGTAACTGCTCGACGGTCACCAGATTCCCCGAAAGATACGAGCGCAGATAGGCCGAAAGGTTGGAGATCAGGTTGCGCACGAAAGTCTCGTGCAGGAAGTGGATGGTGCGTAGCTGCGACTTGGCGATCCGGTCGGCCCGCTTGAAATCGAAAGGGACTGCCCGGCTGCTCCCCCCTTTGGACCCGGTCTGCACCTGCAGGTTCTGAAAGACCGCGTCAATCTCCTGTTGCGATAACTGGCGGTTCAATGCAACACTCCTTCCGTTCCACGCTGGCCCCGGCAGGGATCCGCCCGCGCCCTCGCTGCCGGATGGGAAAGGGGCACGCCCGCTGCCACAGCGGAGGGCGTTAACCTCGGCCCTCCGAAGCCGCGGTCTCCGGCTGGTCCAGGCACGGCGTGCCGCCTGCCTGGCGGGGATTCGGCGTCAAACAGACCTTTACGTCCAGGCGCTGTCCCGCCACCCGAAAGGGCACCACGGTCCATTCCTGCCCGGAGGTGCTATGTGCCCGGAACTGCGTACCGCAGATTACCGTTGGGATGGTTAGGCCCATCGGACCAAGACACTCTTCAATGCTGTTCTTGAATCCTCCCAAGACCATGTTTGTAAGCTCTCCAAACGCGTCCAGGACCTCTTCACCGACCGTGCGACACTCATTCATCAGCAGCCGCGAGGACAGGTCGCAAGCGGTCTCGGCGCTGCACGACAGACTCCCGGTCCCCACCCACCGGCCCGCCATCCCGATCAGGGAGACCACCCCGTCGACCTGGCTGGCATTATCCCGCTCTGTGAATGCTTCTCCAGGTTCCGGAGTCACTCCCAGCATGGTCGAAAAAACCTCCCGGGTGGCGCCGGAGAGGGCGCGGACAACCCGTCTCTGGTCCACCTCGCTCAAGCGCTCACCTCCTGGCGTCGAAAAAGCTGCCCAGCTTTTCCTGTATCTGCTCCGGCGTGAATGGCTTGCGAACGTAGCCACTAGCCCCTAACTGGACGGCTTCCAGTACCTTTGCGGGGCTGCCTTCCGTGGTGATCATCACCACCGGCAAGTCTTTCCAGAGATCGTTGGATTTGAGGCACTTCAGCAGGTGGAGACCGTCCATTTTCGGCATATTGATGTCCGTCAGGATTAACCCGATCTGGTTTTCCCGGAGTCTGGCCAGAGCTTCCTGGCCGTCTCCGGCCTCGTAGACAGTACCGACAGGGACGTCGGCCTGCAGAAGCACTCGCCGCAGAATCTTGCGAATCGCGGCGGAGTCGTCAACGATCAGCAGGTTGAGAGACATGACGGAGGCGATCGTCCTCTGCAACCTTTCATCGGCCGAAGGCGCAGGGTGCTTTAGACACCGGAACCCGTCTTACTGTAAGAAATCGAAAAGGCTGGTGCGCGGCATTTGTGCCCGCGCCGTCAAGGCGGCCTGCTGCTGCGTGTTACCCTGGTTCAATTCCAGAATGGCCGCGGTGAGATCGGCGTCCTGCAGCGCGCTGAGCTGGCTTTGCTGCTGCAACTGGATCTGGCTCGCTTGATTGGTGGCGGCAGCCACCCGATCCTGGACGGTGCCGTAGAACGTGAGTTGCTGATTCAAGTACGCCCCGGCCTTGTCGAGCGCGTCCATGCAAGTCCGGATGGCCGCCTGGTCATTGTTATTCAGGGCTGCGGTGAGACTATGGACGGCGGCGAAGACGTTGTCCTGCGCCAGGGTGTTGTCCGCATTGCGGTGGTCGAAAATCTCCTGGGCAGTATGGGAGACCGTGAACAACGTGCCGCTGGCATCTTCGATCTGACGGGTAGCCGGCGCCGCCTGCAGACGATCCACGCCGTTGGGCTGCCCGCCATCCCAGGTGTAGGCGGGAGAGCGATCCAGATCGCCACTGAAGACGAACCGGCCGGAAACCTCGGTGCGGCTCAATCCGACCAGTTCCTGTTCGAGGCTCTGCACCTCCTGGGCTAGATTCTTTCGGGCGTCCGCGTCTGCCGTGCTGGTGGCTCCCTGGGCCGCCAAAACAGATGCGCGTTCGACGACTTGCACGGCGGCCTGCAAAGCCTGTTCGGAAGTGTCTACCTCTGTCTTCACTTGCGAGAGGTTCTGCTGCCGCTGTACGGTCTGCGCCAGCGCCGCCCGCACCTGGAGAATCTGGCTGACCTCGTCCGGAGCATCCGAAGGCTGCTGAACGCGCAGACCGGACGACAGCTGCCGCTGTGCCTGTTCAGTGGTGCGCTGGATGCGCTCCAGGTCCGCAAGAAATTGATCGGTCCCTCCGTTTAGGCCGCGAATCATTGTTGCCTCATGTTGCGCTCGCCATATTGATGGTGGTTTGGGTCAAGTCGTCCAAAACGGAAACCATCTTGGCCACCGCCTGATAAGAACGCTGGAATTGCATCAGGCAAGCGGCCTCCTCATCGAGCGACACCCCGGAAATCTCATCCCGGAGGCTGCGTGCCTGGGCCACCAGTTGCTGCTGTGCGTCCCGGCTCTCCCGCGCTGCCGCAACTTCGCGGCCGGCCCGGGCTGATAACTCGCCGTAGAAACCCGTGAAACTCTGGCCGTCAATCTGACCACTCTGTGTCGCCAGATCCGCCAGTTTCAGGGCTGTGCCGTTGCTGCTGTAGGGCGGTCCCGGATCGATGGCGGCAAGTTGGTCCGCGCTCAAGTCGGAATTCACGCTCACGGTCTGGGCCACGGCGGCATCGCTGCTGGTGTCATAAGAGAACAACGGTGTTCCCGGCACCGGCGGCGGGCCATCGGAGGCCCAGCCGGCCTCCAGGATCTGGTTCATCTGGTCGGCAAGACCCTTGGCCAGGCGGTTCAAGTCTCCGGGTTGGTTGGCGTCCCCCAGGTACGATGGCAACACACGGTTACGCACGTCCAGCAGCCCGCCCAGGCGGCCGCTCGAAATCTGCGCGGTGATGTCCGCGCCGTCCGCGCTGCGAACGGTCACCGCTGGCGGTGCGGAGCCTGCCGGTCGGGCATCGCTTCCAGCCGAGGTCGAGAGAGTATAGCTGCGGCCCCCGATCACCAGCGGCGTCTGGCCGCCGAGCAAAACCGTCACCGAGCCGTCCGGCTGCACACTCGCCGTGAAGTCCACCCACTCCGCCAGATTCTCCAGCGTGGAATGTAGTCTGGCATCCAGCCCCGCATCGGGATGTCCACTGCGCAAGCGCTCCTGGTTGATCTGCTGGAGCTGGCTGCCGAGCGTATTGATTTGGTTCACCGCCGCGCGGATCTGCGCTTCCACGTCAGACTGGGTTTGGGCCAGGTCCGCAGCCGCCTGCCGGAAGCCCCGGGCTACACCATCCGCACTAGCCAGCACCGACTGGCGTGCACTCGCGTCATTCGGGTCCGTGCTCCATTGCGACAGGCTGCTGTATAAGTCGTTGAGCGCACTAGCGATTCCGCTGTTGTCCGCAACCGGGAAGACGGCCTCGAGGGCGGCCAGGCTGGTCGCCTCTTGATCACTTCCCCCCCATGCCTGTACCTGGCTGCGGACCTGAGACTCGGCGTATTCATCGCGCGCGCTTTGTACTTCCCCGGCTGTTACCCCACCCACGTTCCCCTGCGCCGGATCGAAAGGGAGGGCCTCGAAACTGGCGCGTTGCCGGGCGTAACCCGGCGTGGAGGCGTTGGTCACGTTGTTACTCGTGACTTCGAGAGCCTGGTCGAAAACATTCAGGGCGCTGGAGGCAACGTTCAGCGAGGCGAAGAGGTTGGCCATGTTTCATCCTGCCAGAGAGAGTCGGTAACTTATGGGGAAATCCGCAGCGATACCCCGGGGGGTATACCCCGCGCCCAGGCTAGACCGGAGGCCGCCCCAGCCCAGGTAAAAAGAGGCCGCGGCATCCAGCAGTGAACGCAATTGCACCAAATCCCGCCGTACGCTGGCGATCGCCAGGCGCCGCTCCTGGAGGTTTTGCGGACCGGCGGCGGCCCAGGTGCCAGGCACCGCCTGGAGTAAGCCGGCGGCTTCTTCCAACAGGGCCCTGCCGCTTTCCAGATGCCGGGCATCGGGCTGCACCAGATGCAGGCGTGCCCTACATAGGCAGTCCTGCACGGCCGCCAGGGGTGCGTTGGACGCTGTTTGACGCTGGCCGGCCATGTTTACTGGATCTTCGCTCCCGCCCCGTTGGCTACCCATTCCGCCACAATGCGTTGGCTCAACGGGCCGGGCTCTACCTGATAGCGGCCCTCGGCGTACAGCCTCGCGAGATCCTGCACCCGGCTGGCACGTTCCGCCGAGTGAGCCCCCTCCACTTGCACAATCCGGCCCGCCAGGGACGAAAGCTCAATCTGATCCCCGCTATTCCAGGGCCGCGAGGACTGGATGGACCCGGCGCCACCGCGTTCGGATCCCTGGGTCGCCGGGGCACGGTCTGCGCGGGCGGCAGTGGCCTCCGCGGGCAGATGGTTCTGTACTTTTGTTGGTTCCACTGGAAACCTGCTCTCCGGGAAGCCTCGCGGTCTTCCTCAGGGTTCTTATCGGCAGCCAGGGACCATCGGACTAGGCGCAAACAAAGAATTTCTCTCAAAAATCCGCCGCGGCCGCTAATCTTACCGTGCCAGACGGCCGATGAAGCCAAAGTGGCACGGACTTTAAAGCGACTCTTGGCCATCGCCGCCGATTCTTCCTACCCCGCCAGGCCGGGGTGTTGGAAGGAGGCGCCCGGGTTCGCCGTCGAAGAGGCCGGCGTGGCAGAGGGCCTGAACCGGCTGGCGGCCGTGCCAGCGGACGCGGTATTGGCTCATTTGCCGATTCCGGACTGGCCCCCCGACCAGTTGCTGGAGGCCATCCAAAGCGTCGATCCGCTGGTCCCGGTGGTATTCCACCAACCGCGGCTATCTCCGACCGAGACGGCCCGCCTGGTCCATCTAGGCGCCTGGCAGTGCGTCGACGATCACGTGGAGCCAGCCGACTGGGAGCAACTCGCCGAGGACGCTGCGGCAGAGAAACGCCTCCGAGAGCTCTCCCTGCGCCGCCCATGCACCCAGGGAGAATCCTGGAAGCGCTTTCTGGTGGGCGAGAGCCGGGCGATTCGGGAATTGGAACAGATCGTGGGCCTGGTGGGCCCACGGCGTTGCACCGTGCTGATCACCGGCGAGACCGGCACGGGTAAAGAGATGCTGGCGCGCGCGCTGCACACGGCCAGCCCGCGATCCCGCCAGCCCATGGTCTCGGTGAACTGCGGGGCCTTGCCCCCGCAACTCCTCGAAGCAGAACTGTTCGGGCATGTCCGCGGTGCATTCACCGGAGCTATCCAGCACCGCGTAGGGCGGTTCGAACAAGCTCGGGGGAGCACCCTGTTTTTGGATGAAGTCGGGGAAATCCCGCTGGAACTTCAGGTGAAGCTACTCCGCGTGCTGCAAGAGCGCGCGTTCGAGCGCTTGGGAAGCTCGGAAACAGTTCGCGTGGACGTACGGGTCATCGCTGCCTCCAATGCGGATCTGCCTGAACTAGTCCGGCAGGGCAGATTCCGCGAGGATCTGTATTATCGGTTGAACGTAGTGCCCGTGCACCTGCCGCCTTTGCGGGAGCGCTGCGGGGATGTCCCCCTGCTGGTCCACCACTTCCTGGCCAAGATTTGCGAAGCGGACGGCTTGGCGAGCCGCCGCGTGACCCCGGAAGCCCTGGACCGGCTGAGCGGCTACGCTTGGCCCGGCAACGTTCGCGAATTGGAAAACGCGGTCGAGAGAGCCATCGCCATGAGTGGAGACCGCCTAGTTCTCTACCCGGCGGACTTCCCGTTAGGGAGGCCGCGCCTGGCTGTCTCTCCGGCGAGCGGTCTCCCGGCAGCCTTGCCTGGCGGAGGCATGGACCTGGAAGGCACCGTGCGAGCATTCGAGGCAGAGATGATCGCACAGGCGCTCGCACAAGCAGGCGGCAACAAAACGCTGGCGGCCGAACTGCTCGGTCTGAGGCGCACCACACTGCTGGCGAAATTGCATAGCCTCAGCGGGCGTGATCTTCGCGGTTTCTCCCCGGGGCTGGCCAACTCACCGGTCCGGCGCCGCCGGGCCGCGACACAACACCCCAGCGTCAGGACGGCGCCGCAGCAGGCCGCGGCTCAGGACTGTTTCAACACCAACCGTTGGACTTTCAGGAGCAGCTCGACTTCTCTTTGAGGAACAGCCAGCGCCGCCGCGATGGTGGGAACCGCTTCTCCCCGGCGGTACAGGCGCAGGACCTGGGCGCGCCTGTTCAAATTCAGGCCCACATGCAGGACCACTCCGGCACTTTGGCCGGGCTGCGCTTCCCGGACCTCCGCCCGCAGTTCCTCCAGCCGGCTGCAAGCCCCCCGCAGTGCGGATTCCAGCACATCCATCCGGGCCGCAGAACGCCGGCGCTCCGTGCACTGCTCCCGCTTGATACTGCAAAAGAGGTACAAAGCACAGCCTAATCCGGCCGCCAGCAAGCTGTACGCTAGAAGCAGTTGCGAAATCCAGAAAACGGGCATGGTGCCTACTCCTCCGCTCCGCCGGTTCCCACGGTCTCCGCTCCCGCCGGATGCCTGGCTGGGCCGAGCGTGTCCAAAGCCCGCGCGGACTGGGAGGCAACCAACTGCTGCACGCGAACTCCGTAGTTTCCGTTGACCACCACTACCTCGCCGCGGGCCACCACGCGATCATTCACCACGATGTCCACCGGGTCGCCCACCGACCGGTTTAGCTCGATGATGGACCCCGTGGTCAACCGCAACACATCCTGCAGCGGCAGCTCGGCCTGGCCGAGCGAAATGCTGACCGGCAGATCCATGTCCAATAGCCGCCACAACGTCGGTGAAAACGCTCCTTCGCTCGTTCGTTCCGCCGCGGGTTGTCCCAAGACCTGCGTTTCATTCATATGTCACCTGTCCTCACCGCGCGGGCTTCCCCCAACGCAGTTTTTTTCCGATCCGGGCATCAGACGTACGTGCCGGCGGGCCGATCCTCCCCCACGGAGGCCTCGGCGGGCAGACTCCAGCGCCTCTCCAGATAGCTACGCAGGCGCAGGACTGCCTGGGTCTTCAATTGCGCGACACGCGAAAGCGGGAGGTCCATCACCTGCGTGATTTCCCGCAGGCTGAGATCTTCCTGGTAATAGAGGCTAAGCACAGTCTGTTCCACCTGCGGAATGCCGCGGATGGCCTCGGCCAGCAGGCGCTCGAGTTCGGAGCGCTCCAGCAGGCGTGCGGGAGATTTCTCCTCGCTGTCGGAGATAAACTGCAACAACTCCTGTCCCTGCTCCCCGTACTCCAGACTCTCCAGATCCAATCCCTGCGCCTCACCGAGCCATCTCTGATACTCAGCGAGAGGAATGCCCAGTTCCCCGGCAATCTCCTCCTCGGTGGGCTCCCGGTGGTGGCGCTGGCCGGCGGCCAGCATAGCAGCCTCGATCTGCCGCGCCTGTTTGCGGCGGGCGCGGGGCGCCCAATCCAGATCGCGCAAGCTGTCCAGAATCGCGCCGCGAATCTTGTGCTCGGCGTACGTCTTTAGTTTGACGTTGCGCTGTGGGTCGAAATGGTCGACGGCAGCGATCAAGCCCACGATTCCCGTCGAGATTAAGTCCTCGAGGCTAACTGTTTCAGGCAGGCGCGCATGAATACGCCTGGCGATCAGCCGCACCTGGGGAAGATGCTCCAGGATCAGGCGCTCCCGTTCCGTCGCTCCCATTCGTTCGCTCTGATAGGAATACATGTTGCCCTTCCCTTGTCGCTGCCGAGGCGCCCCCCGGCAGGCCCCGCGCAACGCCCAGGATTCATACGGCGCACCCGGCGCGGCACTTCGGCTGCCGCAGAATCTCCGCCGCGACGCGGCTCTTGCTGGCCGGCTCGATATCTTCCGGGATTATCGGGCCACAGGCCAAGAATGACAGCGGCTTCCCACTGCGGACAGCGGCGCAGAACACCGCACCCCAGGCATCCGTCTCGTCCAAACGCGTGAACAACAGCTTGGCTGGGCGAAATACCTCGAATTCGTGGAGCGCTCGGAGCATGTCGCGGTAGCGCATGGATGCCGGCAGCACCAGGTGCGTGTCGATGTCCGCACGCTGGCAGAGTCCACGAGCCAAATCCTTGGCCTCTGGCATCGTGGACGGGCTGAACCCGGGAGTATCGATCAGGATTAGGCCTTTTCCCCGGTGTTCGGCCAAAGACTGCTCCAGGCTGCGGGTGGTTTCGACGGCCTGAAATCCCACTCCCAGGATGGCGGCGTAGGATCGCAACTGCTCGGCGCCGCCGACTCGCCAACCGTCCATCGAGATCAGGTGCACTGGACGGTGCGCGGTGAGACCGTAATTCACAGCCAGTTTCACCAGAGTGGTGGTCTTGCCTGCACCCGGTGGCCCCACCAGCGCAGCCACTCGGGTGCGGTCTTCTTCCGGCTTCAGCTCCGGCGCAACCGCCAAACGCCTTTCCAGTTCCGCCGCAAGTAGTTGGTGGACTTCTTCCCCGCCCCCTTCCGCATCTCGACAGGATGTTATGCTGCCAGAGCGGATTTCTACCGCCGCTTTTGCCGGAAAAGCCGTCCAAACGCCTTCTACGATCTCGCGCGCCAGTTCCGGCTCGACGTCCGCACCGGTCAACACCTGAAGCCATTCGTCCAGTTCCGCCTTCCGGTGCGGGCCGCGCATCCCCGCCATGGCGTCACGCATGCGACGCAGCTGTTCTCTCAGGTCCCGCAATTCCCGGGACACAGATTCCCAGGCCTCCTCCGCTGCGTTGCCGGCGCCATCCACGCGAAGTTCCGCCGCGGCCGGGGCCGGGCTGGTCGCGAAGACCACTTCGTATTCTCCGAGATGCCGGGCCTCCTGCGGAGCGCGGCGCGAATTCACCAGCAGGGCTTCCGGGCCCAACTCACGCAGCGCCTGATCCATGGCCGCTTCTACCGAGCCGGCGAAATACGCCTTGATCGCCAATCCCTGCGATGTGTCCGGTGTGTTCGTCATCGTCATTTTCGTCGTCCGCCGTCATTGAATAATGCCCAGCGAGAGGATCCGCACTTCGGGTGGTATCTCGTTGTGCGAGAGGAAATAGAGGTTTCCGAGCGTGGGCTCTACGATCTGCCGGAGGAAGGAACGCGCTGCCGAGACGGTCACCACGGCCACCGGCGCGGCGGGCGTGCCAGCCTTCTGCTCCAGGCGGTTCAGCAAGTCGCGGATGCCCTGCGGCGAGAGCGTCAGGTGGCTGGTCTGCTCGCCGTGCTCGACGGCGGATTCCACCATGGTTTCCAGTGCCGGATCCAGCAGGTACGCGGGCAAGTCACCACCAGGGTTGAGGTACGGACGGACCACCGTCCGGCGGATGGCCTGGCGCACGTACTCCGTCAACAGGATGGGATTGCGCGTGGTGGAAGCGGCTTCTCCCAAAGCCTCCAGGATGGAGACGCTGTCGCGGATCGAGACCCGCTCACGCAGCAGGTTTTGCAGAACGCGTTGTACCGTCGCCAGCGGAAGCAACTTCGGCACCAGGTCTTCGACCACCTTGGGATGGTCCAGCGCCACACGGTCCAATAGCTTCTTGGCATCCTGCCGGGAAAACAGCTCGTGCGCGTACCGCCGAATCAACTCCGCCAGGTGGGTTCCCAGCACGCTGACCGGGTCCACCACCGTAAAGCCAGCCTGGCGTGCCTTCTCCGCCTGGACTGCGGGAATCCACCAGCCCGTCATACCGAAGGCAGGTTCGCGGGTCTGCTGGCCTGCCGGGGGTGGATCGGCCGCGCCCACCGGGATGGCCAGTTCACACCCTTGCGGCAGCTCATAGCGCGCCACGGCGGCGCCTTTTACCGATACGACGTATTCCCGGGCACGCAACGCCAGATTGTCGGTTACGCGCACGGGCGGCAGCAGATAGCCTAAGTCGCCGGCCAGTTGGCGGCGGATACTGGCGATGCGCCGCAGCAGGGGGGAGTTCTGCTCGCCCTCCACCAGACTCACCAGCCCCAATCCGACTTCTACCGCCAGGGGCTCTACCTTCAACAAAACTTCGAGGTTTTCGCGAGGTGCCGCGGGCCGCGTGGCTGCCTCGGCTTTTTCCCGCTCCTGAGTGGCGCGCCGCATGCGCCAGGACACCGTCCCCAATCCCCCGCCCAGCAACAGAAACGGAAGCGTGGGCAGACCCGGAAACGTAGCCAGGGCCACAAGCACGCCGCTGGCCAGCAGCAGCGGCTGGGAGTTTCCGAACAACTGCTTGTGAAAATCGACTCCGAGACGCGCATCGGAACTGGCGCGCGTTACGATCAAGCCTCCGGAAATCGAGATCATGAGCGCGGGAATCACGGTCACCAACCCATCGCCGATGGTTAGCACCGTGTATGTTTCCAGCGCCCGGCGCAGGTCCATGCCATGCTGCAGCACGCCGATCAGAAACCCCGCGATGATGTTGATGCCGGTGATCAGGATGCTGGCTACCGCGTCGCGCTGGGTAAATCGGGAGGCGCCGTCCATGGCGCCGTAGAATTCGGCCTCGCTCGCCAGCTGTTTGCGGCGCGTACGCGCCTCCCCCTCGTCGATCAGGCCGGCATTGAGGTCCGAGTCGATGGACATTTGCTTGCCGGGCATGGCGTCGAGGGTGAAGCGCGCGGTGACCTCGGAGATGCGCACGGCTCCGTGGTTGATGACCACGTATTGGATAGCGATCAGTACCAGGAAAATCACCGCCCCGATGATGTAGTTGCCGCCGACCACAAACTGCCCGAAAGCCTGGATCACCTCTCCGGCCGCCGCTGTGCCGGTGTTGCCATTCATGAGGATCAGGCGCGTGGAAGAAATGTTCAGCGCCAGGCGGAAGAGGGTCAGCAGAAGAAGGGTGGTGGGAAAAACGCTGAACTCCACGGGCCGCAGGATGAACAACGCCGCCATCATGACGACCACCGAAAGCATGATGTCGGTGACAATCAACAGGTCCAGCAGAAAGCTGGGCAGCGGCGTGATCAGGGCAATCAGGATGGCCAGCACCGCCAGGGGTACGCCCAACTCCCGCAGGTCCACCTGCAGGACACCTGGGAATTTCCAGGAGCCGGCAGCCGGAATCGCCTTCGCTTGTGCCAAAATTCACGCCCTCCCCGTCCCGGCGGGCATCCGGCCGGGCATCAGGCGGAAGATATAAGCCAGAATCTCCGCCACGGCGCGGTAGAGATGCGCCGGAATCTCCTGCCCCACTTCCGCGGAGCGGTACAAAGCCTGCGCCAGCGGGGGGTTTTCCACCAGCGGCACCTGGTGCTCGATGGCCTTCGCGCGGATCCGCAGAGCCAGGTAGTTCTTGCCCTTGGCGACCACCACCGGAGCCGCCATGGACGAGATTTCGTACCGCAGGGCAACCGCAAAATGCGTGGGGTTGACGACCACCGCCGTGGCGCGCGGCACCTGCTGCATCATGCGGCGGCGGAGCACATCGCGCCGCAGGCGGCGGATGTGCGCTTTCATCTGCGGATTGCCCTCCACTTCCTTCAACTCGTCGCGGATCTCCTGTTTGCTCATGCGCAGATCCTGGGCGTAGATCCGGCGCTGGCGGATCAAGTCGACGCATCCGAAGACCAGAAGCGCCAGGGTGGCTTTCCAGAGCAATTGTTCGAGCGAGCCGCTTACCCGGTGGGCACCGGCGGCCGCGCTCTCCAGCGGAAGGGTTAGATACGCCGCCAGGTTGTCCCGCACCAGGAACCAGAGCGCCGCTCCGAAAACCGGCAGCAGCAGCACAGCCTGCAACATGGCCGGAAGATTCTGTCGCGGGAGTTGCCGGAGCTTGGTCAGCGGGTTGAGACGCCCGGCATCGGGCGCCAACTTCTTCAGACTCACGCCCAGGCGCGTGCTGGCCAGTTGCAGAGCCAGAGTGATCAGAACTACCCCGCCGCCGGCCAGCAGCAAGGGCCGAAAGCTGCGTTCGATCAGATCCGCGGAGAGACCGACCGCGTCCGGCCCGGCCAGATCTTTGCGGAAGGCGGCGCCGATCATCTCCCGCAGGTTCACCTGCATGGAGGCAACCCAGGTTTTTCCCCACGCCGTGATGACACCCACGCTGGCCAGCAACTGGACGGCGCTGACGAAGTGCCGGGCGGATGGAAATTGGCCTTCCTTGCGAGCTTTCTCCAGGCGCTTGGGTGTGGGCTGCTCGGTCTTCTGGCTCTTATCGGGCATAGCCTAATGCTCCAGCAGCAGGCGCAGGATACCCTCCATCCCTCTGGCCGAGCCCCGCAGGACCGTGGGAAACAGGGGCGCGGTGGTTGCCAGCAGCGCCAGGGCGCCGAGCATCTTCACCGGGAAGGCCATGCTCAGCAACTGCAACTGTGCGTGAACGCGGCCGAACAAGGCCAGCGCGACATCCACCAGCATGAGCAACCCCAGCGCGGGCATAGCCAGCCGCAAACCCGTGCCGAACATCTCCCCTCCCAGGCGCCATACCTGCTCCGTCAGGGGCCGCGAGAGGGCAAACCTCCCCGGCGGATGCGCCTGCAGACTAGCGGCCAGGGCACGTACAATCTCGCGATCCAGGCCCAGCGTGAAGAACAGCAGGCCAGCGCTGAGTTGGGCCAAGACCAGCAAGATGCCGGAATCAGCCTGCGTATCGGGGTCGATGGTGGAGGCGTAGGCGTAGCCCGCCTGCAGGCCCGTGACCTGTGCGCCTAGCACAAAGGCTTCCAGCATAAAAGCAACGGCCAAACCGATCGTGATCCCGAGCGCGGCCTCACCTAGCATCCAGACCGCCAGCCGCCCGAGTTCGGCCTCGGAAGCGTCCACCGCCGGCCATTCGGGAAACAGCGACAGGGTGACCGCCAGCGAAAGGAAAATCCTGGGCGTCTCAAAGCCGCTGCGGATCCCGGGGAGAGGGATCCAGATGAAGGCGCCGGTCACACGCGCCAGCACACACAAAAATCCGCACACGGTAGAGAGCGACAGCAGCGGTTCAGTGGGCATAGCGTCCCAGGTCTCGCAGCAACAGCGTGGTGTAACTCACGATCTTTTCGAGCATCCAGGGCATCAATAGCAGCAGGCCTGCCAGAAAAGCCCCCAGGCGCGGGATGGTGCTGAATCCGGTGTCCTGGATGGAGGTCACGATCTGCACCAGGCTGACCAGAATGCCGGCCGCCAGGCCGATGATCAGTAGCGGCGCGCTGATCCAGAATGTCGCCAGCAGGGCCTGCCGCACGATTTGCACCACCAGTTCCGGTGTCATGATGTCTTCACACCAAGCTCTTCATGAGGGAACCCACAACCAGGTTCCAGCCGTCCACCAGCACGAACAGCAGAATCTTGAACGGCGCCGAGATCATGACCGGGGGCAACTGGATCATCCCGATCGACAGGGTCACCGAAGCCACCACCAGGTCGATGACCAGGAAAGGCAGGAACAATACCGCCCCAATTTGAAAGCCGGCCTTCAGTTCCGAAAGGATGTAGGCTGGGATTAGGACTTTCAGGTCCAGATCTGCCGGAGTGCGGGGCGCCGGGGCGTGTGAGATTTCCAGGAAAAGCTTCACATCCTTTTCTCTTGTGAAGCGGATCAGGAACTGGCGCAGCGGCAGCGTACCCGCCTCGAAGGCCTGGCCGGCACTCAACTCGTTTCGCTCGAGCGGCACCCAGCCCTTCTGGTACATCTCCATGGCGACCGGCTGCATGATGGCGATGGTCAGAAACAGAGCCAGTCCCAGCAGGACCTGATTGGAGGGGGTTGACTGCGTGCCCAACGCCTGCCGCAGGAAGTGCAGCACCACAGTAATTCGCAGAAAAGGCGTGACACACATGACCATGGCCGGGAGCAGGGTCAGCAGTGTCAAAAGAATGATGATCTGGATGGGCACACCCAGCGCGGCCCTGCCACTGCCGGCGGCCGCACCCAGCCAGCCCGCCGCGAGATCGGGCGAGGGCGCGGCCGCGGCCGCCACCGGCAGGAGCACGGCCGGCAGACTTCGCAGCAGGCGCCTCATCGCGCGACTTCCGCCGGCCCGTGAGACCAGGCCGGCTCGAGGAGGCAGCAGCCGGACGGAGACAGGGCGATCAGTACCGTCTTCCCGTCCACCCGAACCAGGAGTAGGGAGTGCTGTGGCGTCAGAGAGAGGCGTTCCAGCAACTGCAGGCGGTGCATCGTCCGGGCGCCGGGCGAGCCGAACTGCGCCAGGCCGCGCCGCCGGAGCCACCACAGGGCCAGGGCCAGCAACAGAAGCACGCTGAAGACTGCGGCGAGAGATTGTATGACCTGCATGGCCGGCGCTCTCCTCAGCTACGGTCTTCCAGGTTGGTGATGCGGACGGCCATGGTGTTGTCCACGATCAGGATCTCTCCCGCACCAATCCTCACGCCGGCCACGTAAATGTCCACGTTCTCGCCCGCTGACCTTTTCATGACAATCAAGCTGCCCACCTTCCAATCCAGAATTTCGCTGACGGGCATCGCGCGCCGGTCCACTTCCACCTCCAGGCGAAGCGGCACGTCCGCCAGCCGGCTGATCTGTTCCAAAGCCTCCATCGGCACAATCGTGCTCCTGCTTTACCGTTTGAGGTTCAAGGTTTCCTGGCTGAGTTCGTCCGCCGTGGTGACCACCCGCGCGTTGGCCTGGTAGCTGCGCTGCATCACGATCAGGTTGGTGAACTCGCGGGCTATATCTACGGTGGAGGATTCCAGAGCGCCGCCCATGATCTGGCCGCGCCCCGCCGTGTTGGGCGGGCCGACGGCCGCCGTGGCGGTGTCATAGGTAACTTGCAGATTGTTGTTGCCCACCGCCGTCATGGATTCCGGATTGCGGAAAGTTGCCAGGGCCAATTGGCCGACCGCCTCATCCTGGCCATTGGAGTAGTGCGCCAGCAGGGTGCCGCCGTCGGCCAGCTTGACTTCCGTCAGATGTGCCGTGGCTGCCCCGTTCTGGCTGCTCTCGCCGGTCGAGGCTTCGGCATACTGGGTCACACGCGGAGTCAGGTCGGCGTTGTACAACGACCAGTCGATGTTGAGGTCGGCCGCGCCCGTGGTCAGGCCGGCAATCGTGATCGGCACGGTGCCGCTGTCAGCCGGAGGATCGCTGAGATGCCCCTGCGCATCGAACGTCAAGGTGCCGCTGGCGCCCGGAATGGCGTAGGGTGTCCCTGCCGTGCCAGCCGTCACGTCCTCACCAGGGATGGTGATTTGGAAGTCCCAGGTATTCGCGTCGGTCTTGGTGAAGGTGGCCGTCAGGACGTGCGTGCTGCCCTCCGAATCGAACACCTGTACCGGCGTCGAAAAGGTGTCCCCCGTCTGGCCGGTCACGGCACTGGCGTTCAGGTTCATGTCGATGGACATCTGCGTCGTGGCTTGGGGGGCGAACTGCGCGCTGGAAGGCAGGGTCAGATCGCCCAGTACGGCCGCCGAGGGGTCCAGCACTCCGTTGACGGCTTGCCAGCCCTGCACCCGCTCACCGGTAGCGGTCAGCAGGTGTCCTTGCGCGTCCACGTGGAAGTTGCCGGCGCGCGTGTAGAGCGTTTGCCCCGCGCCGTCCCGCACGATAAAGAACCCGTCGCCCTGGATGGCCGCGTCCAGCCGCCCGCTGGTGGTCTGCACGGTGCCCTGCGTAAATTGGCGGACTGTCAGGGGACGCCCCACTCCGATGCCGGTCGGGTTAGCCGCGGAATCCACACCCATGGAGGCCGCCACCATGTCGTAGAACGAAACCGTGTTCGCTTTGTATCCGGGTGTGTTCAGGTTGGCCAAGTTGTTGCCCACCGTGTCCACGCCGACGGAGGTGGCGTTCAGGGCCGAGAGGGCCGTGGAAAAAGCTGTGTACATAGTCGTCGATCCTCCTGCGGAGTCTACGGATTCGCTGCGCCGCTGGCGCCGGCGTCGGCGTGCTGGCGCAGATCCGCCACGTCGCTACGAATCCCGATGGTTTGCTCAAGCTGGCTGAACTGCGCCAGTTGCGTGACAAACTGGACACTGTCGGTGGGATCCAGGGGATTCTGGTTCTGGATCTGTGCCACCAGCAGTTTCAGAAACGTTTCGCTGTTCGCCAAATTGTCCAGCGGCGACGCGGCGCCGGGAGTCGGTGCTGCGCCGGAGGTCACCGCAGAGACTGCGGAAGCCATGAGATGCTCCTTTCCGAATCAGATCCCGCGGCGCGGAATCCGTTTTCCATTTCGTCGATCCATTCGGGCCGCGACTGGGAGTGCTGCTGATGCCGCCGGCCGTGCCCCTGTTCGCCGGCGGACCCATCCTGCGGTGCCTGCCGCTGTCCGGAGGAATGCTGCTGCTCGAATCCGGCCTCCGGCGGACGCCACGTTTCGGCGCGGTAGCCGCTGCCTTCCAACAGGCCCATCAAGTCTGTCAGTCCGGCGTTCAGACCGCGGCGCAGATCGGCGTCAGCGGCGTGTACCGCCACACGTACTTCTCCATCTCGCTCTACCAGGCGCACCTCGACTCGCTCCTGGCCCGCCGGGTTGACGCGCAGCGAAACGTCCCGCACCGCATCGGCGCGCGGCGCCGGCGCCCGATCCGCTTCTGCCGCCGGCTCAAGAGGCGGCGCGGGCTTGGCTTCCGGTTTGACAGACGGCTGCGGCGCCACCTCGCGGGGTGCGGGCGGCACAGCAAACAGGGCGCGAGCGTCTCCCGGTAGATCCTGAGGCCCCGCCGGGAGAGGAGCCGCTTCACGCCGCTCCCTGACGGCACCCGGCACTTCAGCAAGAGCATCCAACGGCTGTCCAGCCGGCTGCGGGGTGGAACGAGCGGCGCTATCCGCTACAGCCGCTGGCGCTTCCTGAGTCGGACCGGCATCGGTCGCTCCTCCGGCGGTGTTGGGGGAGAGCCGCGCCGCGAAGGCCAGCGGCGTGTGGGGAGCCGCGGCGCGCGCGTCTGTGCCTCGATGCTCTGCCTCCACGCCATCTCCGGCTGCGTTCCGCGTGGACCCCGGAGGACCTCCGGCCCCGCCGGCGGAAGCGTCCCCCGCGTCGCCGTCGCCACCCGGCGGCGGCAGCAACTCCGCGAACACCGGCGTGACTGCAAGGCCGACGGCGTGCGGATGCTTCTGCCGGTCAGGTGACTCTTGGATCTGCTTGCCGGAGGGCTTGCCTTTGCGCTTCCCGCGGGAAGAGGCGGCAGAGCCAGTTCGTGGGGGTGTGTTCCCGGCCGCTTCTTCCCTAGCGGCTGACGGCTGCTCCGCCGGCTCCTCGGGAGTCGCGCTGGCGAGCTCTTCAGAAAAGGATGCCCGGGGGCTCGCATCCGGCCCGCGCCTGCCGGGACTCTCCGCGAGTGGCGCGGTCTCGCACGGCAGAGTGGCGCAGAGTATCGACACACAGGCGGAGGTGCAGGCGGTCCGCCAAAACCGAGGGGCCCATTTTCATATGCTTAGCAACCGCGCCGGGCGCCAATTCCCTGACGCTATGCGCTAAGCGTCAAGACTCTGACACTTTCCCGCTCGCGGGATTCTCCATGGGATTTTGCGTCCTTGCAACAACTTATGCGCATCCAGCCGGATCCTTGGAAATTGGGACCCGGAACTGCAAGAGCACCGCCGGGTTCGTTATGGACGCGCTTAGTATCGCGGCGGCCAGCGGGTTGCGCTCCAGGATGGATTCGCTGGAGATGCTGGCGAACAACCTGGCCAATGCCGCCACGGACGGGTTTAAGGTAGACCGGGAAGGCTACGGTCTTTATCTGTCTCCGGAAGCGGCAGCAGATGCGGCCAATGGATCCTTGCCGACTGTCGCCCCGGTGGTCGAAAGACATTGGACGGATTTTGCACAAGGCGTGCTCAGGCCCACCGGGAATCCGCTGGACCTGGCCCTCTCGGGAAGGGGCTTCTTCGCGGTCAACGGCCCTTCCGGGCTGATGTACACGCGCAACGGCAGCTTTCGCCTGGCGCCGGACGGGCAGCTTACCACCCCCGAAGGATACCGCGTGCGAGCCCGCGGCGGAGCTGGGCTGCGGCTGGTCTCTTCGGAACCGCCGGAGGTGTCTCCAGACGGGACGCTGCGCCAGCGTGGCCAGCTCATCGGCCAGCTCGAACTGGTAGAATTCCGCAGTCCCGCCAGCCTGGCCAAAGCCGGGAACAGCTATTTCCGCAATCCCGATCCGGCGCAGGCGCCCACGCCGGCGGCCGTAGAAGTGCGGCAAGGACATCTGGAAAGTTCCAACGTGAACACTGCCGAAGCGGCCGTGCGGCTGATCGGAATCATGCGCCAGTTCGAGATGCTGCAGAAAGCCATCACACTCGGCGCAGACATGAACCGCAAGGCGATCGAGGAAGTTGCCCATGTGGGCCAGTAGCTCCTGAAGGAGGGAGGAAATCGACTCATGACCATACGCTTGCAGTTAGAACACACACCCGCCGTGGCGGCCGAGCAGCCGGCCCGGCCGGCGGCCCACGCCACCGCGGAGCAGGCCACCGCTTCGGCTGATCCACCCGAAGTCAACCGCTTTTACGAGATGTTCGACCCCAAGAACTGGGAACGGCCCACCACCGCCGGTTCTCAGACGCCTTCCAACACCGTCTCGCAAAACCCGGCGCAAACGTCCGGACCGCAATCGGTGCCCACCGTGGAAGGCCTATTCGGCCCAAATCCCTGGCAGACGAATCCCACCGGGTATGGCCCCAACGGCCAGACCTGGTCATACAATCCGCTCTACTTCGCGACCCGCCAAACAGCGGAAACGGTCGCCCAAATGGTGGGTGGGACGGTCGTCGAGCAGAATCAATTCTGCCCGTCCGGCCCGCTGGTGCAGGCACAGCCCAATGAAATGGTACAACTGCCGAATGGCCGGGTGTTTAATGCCGGCGAGTTTGTGGGACTGTTCTCGCACGGGTACCCGCAGTCCTACGTGGACCGCCTGATCCAGCAGGAACTCACTGGAGAGGTCAAAGGATGATCCGCGCACTTTACAGCGCGGCCAGCGGCATGACCGCGCAGCAGTTGAATGTGGACAACATCGCCAACAATCTGGCCAACGCGAATACAGCCGGCTACAAACTGCGCCGCGCGCAGTTTCAGGACCTGCTGTACCAGAACCTCGTGCAGCCGGGCGCTTCGGCAGGCCAGCAGACGCTGGTTCCGACCGGGCTGCAACTGGGCCTGGGCACCAGGGCGGCCTCCAACGAGATCATTTTCACGCAGGGAAACTTCGCCTCCACGGAGAATCCGCTCGACGTGGTGATCCAGGGGCGCGGTTTCTTCCAGGTACGGCTGCCGACGGGGGACATTGCGTACACCCGTGCAGGCTCTCTCCACGTGGACCGGGACGGCAACCTGGTTACCTCCGACGGCGATCCGCTGGAGCCGCAGATCACGATTCCAGCTGAAGCGCAGTCCGTCACCATTGCTCCCGACGGGACGGTCAGCTATCTCCTGCCGGGGCAGACCACGGCGCAGCAAGCCGGGCAGATCCAACTGGCCAATTTCCAGAACCCGGCCGGGCTGAACAGCATTGGCCGGAATCTATACATGGCCACGGACTCCTCCGGAGATCCCACGGTGGCCAACCCGGGCGGCCAGGAAGGGCTCGGAACCCTGCTTCAAGGATACGTCGAACAGTCCAACGTGTCGGTAGTCGAGGAGTTTATCAACCTGATCGTGAGCCAGCGCGCCTATGAGGCCAACTCCAAGGTGGTAAAGGCCGCCGACGACATGTACCAGCAGGTAAACAATTTGCCACGATGATCCGGATCATCCTGCTGCTCGCGGCGGCACCAGGCACGGTGACGCTGGCTGGCGCCTCCGCGTGTCTGGAGCTTGCGCCGACGGGCGATCAGATTCTGGCCAGAGACCTGGCGCCAGCGTGGCCCGCTCTGCGGAGCCTCCCCGGCGATGCCGCTCTCGGTTACATGCCCGCTCCAGGCACCCGGCGGGTGTTCCGGGGGTCCGATCTCGCGCGGCTGGCCGCGCGGTACCAGATTGCGCCGCCGGGCTCTCCCCTCTGCGTGGGGCATGCCATGGAGCCGCTCACGCGCGCCCGGCTGCTTGCAGCCATGCGGGCCGCTCTGGATCTGCCGGAAGCGCAGGTGGGGATCCTGGAATTCAGCCGCTTTCCGGCGCCGCGCGGCGAACTGGATTTCCCGCTCTCCGGTTTGGCCCGGCCGGCGTCGCCGTCGGCGGGCACGGCGGTCCTGTGGAAGGGATCCGTGCGCTATCAAGGCCGGCGGCGCTTCGCGGTTTGGGCCCGCGTGCGGATCTCGGCTCCGATTGCGCAAGTGGTGGCCATCGAGAACCTGCCCGCGGGCAAACCGATCCGGATGGCTCAGCTTCGCGTGGAAACGCGGGATGGATTTCCGCTGTTGCAACCCTTTGCCCGGTCCCTGGCGCAGGTGGCGGACCGCCTGCCGCGCCGCGCCATTGCTGCCGGCGCGCCGGTACCGTTGTTCCTGCTCGAAGAAGCCCCCGAGGTCCGGCGCGGCGATCCGGTGGAAGTCCGGGTGGAAACGGGAGCCGCGCGTTTGTCTATCAGCGGCCGCGCGGAATCGTCCGGGCGCCGCGGCGACCGCATTTCGGTCCGGAATCTGTCGAGCGGCAGAACCTTTAGCGCCCGTGTGGAGGACAAAGACCGGGTAGCAGTGATCGTCCCAGGCCTCCGAGGTACTCATCCATGATGCCCGTTGTGCATAGAATATTCGCAGCCGCAGCGTTGCTAGCGCTGGGCCTGCCGGCGGCTGCCGCCCGCAAAACTAAGCCGTCCGAACCCTCGCCGCTCGATCGCTACATCCAAGAAGCCACCAGCCGTTCCACTCCGAATGCGGCGGAGTCCGCAACCGGCTCGACCTGGTCCCCCTTTTCCAGGCTGGCAGACCTGGGGAGCGATCTGCGCGCCAGCCAACTGGATGATGTGGTCACCATCGTGGTGGCCGAGCAGGCCTCCGCGGTCTCCGCCGGTACGACCAAAACGGCGCGGCAGTCCAGCGCGAAAAGCAGCGTCACCGCCATGGCGGGCGTCACGCGAGCGACGGGGCCGTGGGCCAACCTGGCTGGCGCCAATACGCAGACCCAACTGGACGGGCAAGGCACCACCAGCCGGCAAGCCACGCTCAGCACCACCCTGGCTGCGCGGGTCTCGCTTGTTCTGCCGAACGGTTCTCTGGTGGTGGAAGGAGCCAAGGAGTTGGAGATCAACGGCGAGCGCCAGTTGATCACGGTGCGCGGGGTAGTCCGCTCGGTCGACCTCACTCCCGGCAATACGGTGCGCTCCGACCACCTGGCGCAACTCGAAGTGCGGATCAACGGCAAGGGCGTCGTGGGCGACGCCATCCGGCGCCCGCACTTCCTCTATCGCCTGCTGTTGGGTCTGCTTCCGTTCTGAAAGAGCTCCTATGCGTAAATGGCAATCCGCGATTGTGCTGCTGGCCCTGCTGCCGCTGCCGGAAACGCGCGCCGCGGCCCGGCTCAAAGAACTGGTCTCGATCGCCGGCGTGCGCGACAACCAATTGATCGGTTACGGCCTGGTGGTGGGGCTGGCCGGAACGGGAGACCGCCGGCAAACGATCTTCTCGGCCCAGAGCTTGGCCAATCTCCTGGAGCGCATGGGCGTCTCGATTCCGGCTGCGGCCATTCAGGTCAAGAACACCGCCGCTGTGATGGTCACCGCTACGCTACCGCCGTTTGCGCAGCCGGGAGCGCACATCGACGCAACCGCCGCCGCGGTCGGGGATGCCTCCAACCTCCAGGGTGGCCTGCTGCTGCTCACCAGCCTACGCGGCGTGAACGGGCAGATATACGCCGTGGCACAGGGGCCAGTGATCACCGGCGGATTCGTGGGCGGGCAGGGCGGCAACCGGCAGACCGTGAATCATCCCACCGTCGGCAGGGTGCCGAACGGCGCCATTGTGGAGCGCGCCGCCCCTGCGGCGGCGCTCGCGTCGCCTTTGCACCTGCAGTTGCGGCAGGCCGACTTCACCACGGCCGCGCGGATCGCCGAGGCAGTCAACAAACGCTTTGCGGCCCAGGAATCTCCTATCGCGCGCGCCGAAAACGCCGCCCTGATCCGGGTGGGCATCCCTGGCGCCTACGCCGCCCGAGCCACCGAATTCGTCGCCGAACTCGAAACCCTCTCCGTGGAAGCAGACCGGCCCTCCAAGATCGTGGTCAATGAACGCACCGGCACCATCGTGATGGGCAAAGAAGTGCGCATCTCTCCGGTGGCCATCATGCACGGCAACCTGACCGTGGAGATTCAGACCAGCTTCGTCGTCTCCCAGCCGGCGCCACTCTCGAATGGCCAAACCCAGGTCGTGCCGCAAGTGGGCGTGGGCGTCAAGGAGGAAAAAGCCCGCAACCTGGTGCTGAAGCAGGGGGCCACGGTGGAAGAGTTGGTGCGGGCTCTGGGCTCCATCGGGGCGACCCCCCGCGACGTGATCGCCATCTTGCAAAACCTGCGCGATGCCGGCGCCCTCGAGGCAGACCTGGAGATGATCTGAGCGATGCCTTCTGCTCCCGTCACCCTGTCCCCGAAAGGGCCGGAAAACGGCGCCTCCTCTACCCGTGCCGATACCCCCGCCAAGCTGCGGGATGTCGCGCAACAATTCGAGGCCCTGCTGCTCTCGCAAATGCTCAAGCTGGCGCGCGAAAGCGGCGCAGCCGGCTGGCTGGGCACAGGAGACGATCAGAGTTCCTCCTCCGCCATGGAACTGGCCGAAGAACAGTTCGCCCAGGCACTCTCTGCGCGGGGTGGCCTGGGACTCAGCAAGCTGGTGGTTTCCGGGTTGCAAGTCCGCCCGCAGGGCCCGCGCGCTACGGCGACTTCTGCCGCGGCTGCAACTCCTTCGCCGCTTGCAACACGTACTCGGGCGGGATCTGGCGAACCACCTCCCGGGTCTTCCGGTCAACGAGTTGAATGACGGTGCGCTGCGTCTGGCGGTCCAGCACGAAGGTCAGCTCCTGGTCCTGGCCGAACATCTCGGATTTATTGACCGCCTTGAGCGCCACCACGAGGTCGCGGGTCTCTGCCAGTTGTTCGCTCGAAACCGGCTGCACAACCGGGGCCCACGCCCGGTCCACAGAGGATACGGACGCTATTTCCATCTCAGCCTCCTCGAAATCGCGTATCCGCTTCCCGGCCTCTCCGAGAGGCTGCTACGCGCTCTCTCTGGTGCTTATCGGCGGCGCGCCCCTTGCCAATCGGATATCCTTGAGAAAAAGGACCTTCTGTATGTTCAAGTGGCTGTTGGCCTTGGGCAGCGGCCTGTGCCTGGCTGGGGCACAGAGCCCCGTCGTCGTAGTGCGGCCCACGGAAACCTCCGCTCTTTTGATCAACCCCGGCATGGGCATCCAGACCTTTCAGCGCTTCCATGGCGACGCTCTGAATCCGGGCCTGCGCTGGTCGGAACAGGGCCCTACGGCGCCGCTCGGCGCCACGCCGGTGAAGCCGGACTTCCCCCCGTCCACGCTGGCGTATTTCCGCTGGTTCTGGTCGCAACTGGAACCGGAGCGCGGCCGGTACCAGTGGCAGATCCTCGACCTGGCTTTGGAGCAGGCCCGTGCGCACCATCAGACCCTGGATATCCGCCTGATGCCTTACGACCAAGGCCATCCCCTGCCGGAGTGGTATCGGAACTCCGGCGCGCGGCGGGCCAATCGTCCAGGAGATCCGGACGGCGATATCTGGTCTCCGGACGCCGACGATCCGCTGTACTACAAGACCTGGAGCGCGCTGATCCTGGCAGCGGGGGAGCGCTACGACGGCCATCCGTATCTCAACAGCGTCGATATCTCCACCGCCGGTTACTGGGGCGAAGGCTGGGGCCCTTATCTGCCCTCCTGGGCAACCCAGAAGGCCCTCATCGATGTGTACTTCGATGCCTTCCATCGCACGCCCCTGCTCATGAACTTCGATGAACCACACGCCCTGGCCTATGGCACCGGCCGCGGGGCGGGCTGGCGATTGGACTGCTGGGGTGATTTGGGCGGCCGCGGCAAAAACATGATGCACATGCTGGACCTCTACCCGCAGCAGGTGGTGCGCACGGGCATCCAGGATGTGTGGCAGCGCAGTCCGGTCTCGCTCGAAACCTGCGGCACGCCCGGTTCCTGGAAGCAATGGGGCTATAGCGACGCGCAATTGGAGTACATCTTCGACCAGGCCTTGCGCTGGCATGCTACGTCTATCAACATAAAGTCCACGGCCATCCCCGCGGACTGGAAAGCACGCTTCGAGGAATTCCAGAAGAAGATCGGCTACCGGCTGGTGCTGCGCAGGCTGGAATATCCCCGCGCGGTGAAAGCCGGGGCCATGATGCCCGTGCACCAGTGGTGGCTGAATGCCGGCGCCGCGCCACCCTACGAAGCGTTCGTATTGGCCCTGGAACTCCGTTCTTCCACCGCCTCGGGCCGCATGCGCGTGCCGGTGGATGTGCGCAAATGGCTGCCGGGAGACGCGGTGTACGACGGCTCTCTGTACGTCCCCGATACTCTGCCGCCGGGCAGTTACCGCCTGCGCGTCGCTCTGCTCGATCCGCGTACCGGGCAACCGGCTGTCCAACTGGCCATCGAGGGCCGGCAGGCCGACGGCTGGTACGATCTGGGCACCATTCAAGTCGAGTAGCTACGGCCCGAGCAGCAGGTCGTATAGCGGGCCCCGCGAATAGAGGCGCAGAGCGGGTGCGCCCAGGGGCTTGAGCGGGAATTCGCGCTCCTTGAGTCTGAGCACGCCGCTCGATCGAGCGAGCCGGATATCGCCCGCCCTACCGGTGAGCAGAATCAAGTTCGCCCTGGGCAGGATCTCCCGGTGTGCGGGCCAAAGGCCAACCGGCACACTCCAGGTGAGTTCGCCGCCTTCGACCGACACGTCGTCTCTCCAGGTCTTCGGCAGGGAGAACACCCGTGGCGCTTGTTTCCAAGCGCGCGGGAAGGAATATATCCGATCGAGGATCGTCGGATCGGCCCAGGAGTTGGCCAGGACGTAGCCCAGGGGCAGAGATTCGGTCTCGTACACGATCAACGTTCGATCGGTGACGTCGGGGCATAGATCGGTCACGGACTGCCAGAATGTTCGTTGGAAATCCCACGCACGGATGAAATCCAGTTGCACCCGGTGCTGAAAACCGGTCAGCACGGCAAGGTAGACCGCCGCGGCGGCAATCACCGCGGTGCGCGCCAGACGCCCGCCGGCGAGCCCGCGCAGCGTGTCATAGAGAGAAGCGCCTAGAAAGCCGCAGCCGACGGCCGCGCCGAAATGCAGAGCGGTGACGCGCCCGTTCATCGCCAGGGGCGGATAGTAGGGCGCCGTGATCGCCAGGCCGTAGGCCGCCACGAACATCACCGCTCCGGCGATCGCGCTTCGCAGGCGGGTGTCCGGGCACCACCCGCCACCGGTTCCGGACACCTCCCGCGGCTGGAAATTCAGGCGCCACAACACAGCGGCAAAGACCGCGGCCGCACCCACCGCAACCCAGGTCAGTTCCAGGTCCCGGGCTCGCCAAAGCTCCAGCGGCCGCAGCAGGTAAGCACGCAGGGTGGTGCGCGGGCCCAGGTAGAGAGCGTACGGGATGCGCGCCAAGCTTTCGGCGAGCCCGCCGGCGAGCGCGGCGACTTTGCTCTCACCCATCCGCGCGCGGACGGCGAAGACCACGGCCGCCATACCCAGCAGAATCGCCCAGTGGCGCGCCAGCCGCCGCCGCAAAGCGGAAAATGGTGCTGCCTCCAGGAGCGGAACGGCGAAAAACGGCAGGAAACAGTTTTCGTAGCTCAGGAGCGCGGATAGCGCCAGTAAGTAAGACCCGGTGTGTCGTCCACTGAGATAGAGATGCAAGGCGGCCGCCAGAAAAAACAGGCTCAGGCCAGGCATGAAACTGTTCGTCAGCAGGGTCGCGGACGTATTCGAAGGGAGCAGGGAAAAAACCAGCGCTCCGCAGAGAGCGGCCGGCGCCGGAAGACAGCGGCGCACGGCCCGCCAGAAGAGCACCGCAGTGGCGGTTTGCAGCAGGAATGCGGCAAGATAGGCCCCCGGCACACCGCCCACGCGCACGCTCAGAAAAGCCAGCAGGGCCGAACCTGCAAACCCGATCGGGCGCCCCTGCGGCCACGTTGCGAAGTCCTGCAAGATCGTGCGCGCCGCCGTATGCCAATCCCAGGCCAGAGGAGTTCCAATGAACCCCCAGTCGTCCTCGTACAGGCCGAACCGGCGGAAATGCCAAAAGTGCGCCGTCCACACGGCGAAGGCCATCACCAGCGTAGAGAGCAGGAACTCCACGCGCGGTGAGGCAGGCCGGAAGCTCCGCATGGGGAGGGCCCCGCGGCGCTTGCTATGCGGAGACCGCGCTGTGGCGTTTCGCGGTCCAGCGCGCGTGGCCGTACTCGCCGAGAGCCAGCGGACCGGACATCGAGTCGCCGGAAACCGTTCCGCGGAAAGTATAGTTCAGGTGCTGGCCTCCCGCAGGCAGCACGCTGCGCAACTCGACTTTGTCGCCGTCGATCTTGCCCTTGAGGTCCCCCTGGAACGCCCAGCCGGTGTGCGAGCCGACGATGTTGTTCCCCTTGGCGGTGAGGAAGATCTTGTGCTTGGCCGAGCCGACTTCGTACTGCACTTCGACCTCCCAGCCGCCGGACACATCCACCGTCGGAGGCGCCAGAGGCACCTTTTCCTTGCCCTTGGGGGCGCTGCGCAGCACGTCGTACAGGCGCTGCGCCACGATTTTGTACTCGCCCGGCTTCATGGCCACCGGGCGCAGCACGAAGGAGTAGCCTTCGCCTTCCGCGTGCGTCATGATGCGCGGCTCGCCATCCAGCAGCATGCGGCCTACCTCGCCGGCTGTGAGACCCACCTGCCGCGGGTCCCAGGCGATGTTCAGCGTCGGAAAAGGACCGCCGCGGGCCGGGCCTTTGACCTGCGTGCGCACGCCGGGTACGCGCGTGATCTGCTCGCTGATGTGCGCATACCAGGATTCCCACTCCTTGAAATCGGCCTGGAGGTCCCGCTCCGTGCGCCAGATTTCCACCGCGCGCAGCATGCCCACGATCTCTTCCTTGCTCACCTTTAAGGCCCGGCCGAACGCGTGGTGCGGGGCGCTGTTGGCCCATGCGGCTTTCACAAGGTCCTTGCGCCCTACCAGCAACCCGGCAGTCTGGGGCCCGCGGATGATTTTGCCGCCGCTGTAGCCCACCAGGTCGGCGCCCATGGCGATATACGGATTGGGCACGATCAGGTAGTCGGCCGCGGCATCGATCAGGATGGGGATACCTGCCTTATTGGCGATGGGGGCCACCTGCTTGAGCCCGAATTTCTCCGTCCCGAAGTAGTTGCCCAGGACTTCAATCATGGCCGTGCGGTGGCTGATGGCGTTTTGCAACTCCTCGGTGGAGTTGACTTCGATGATCTTTACCCCCAGGGTGCGCACCGCGTGGTCGTATACGTTGCGCGACTCCTTGGGCATGATAACCTCGTTCTTCAGCCCTTCCAGGTTCGGCAGCCGCTGCATTTTTTCCGGGTCGGTACCGGCGATGCAGGCGGCCGTGGCATGCGTAAGCGAAGCCGCGGTGCCGGCCGAAACCATGCCCCACTCCACCTGCAGCAACTGCGCCAGCCGTTCGCCGACCTTCTCCATCAGTTCGTCGACATTGACGTGGTAATGCGACGCCTGCTCGATGGTTTCGATGACTTCGGGCAGCATCTGGGAGCCGCCGTTGATGGTATAGGTGGCCGTGCAGTTGATGAACGGTCTCACACCAATGCGGGTATACACCTCGGGGCCGCCGCCCATGCGGGCGGGAGCAGCCACTGCCGCCGAATGGCTAGCCAGACCGGCTGCGGCAAGGCCGCCCGTACGGAAAAGGTCGCGCCGGCTCACGCCGGGATTGGATCGCCTGGTTCGCAGACTCATGCTTCGATTCCCTCCAATGGAAGATTCGGACTACGGCGCCGGCTTGGCGTGCTCCCGTATGTAGTCCGGGATGGGCTTACCGCCACCGTTGTAATTGAATTCTTCTCCGTAGCGGAAGCCGTGTTTCTTGCCGATCGTCTCGGCCAGCTCCTCCGCATAGGCGCGGATCAACGCCTTGGTCGTCGCCTCGTTCACCTCGCGCAGCAGCGGACTGGGCTTGCCGAACATTTCCAATTTCTCTTTGACGTGGACTGCGTACGCGTGGTTCGCGGTGCGCAGTTCCTCCAGGGCCGCCACCTTGCGGTCAAAGGTAGCGGTGATATCCACCGGCCGGAACCGGGCGGAGGGGCCGCCGCCTTCACCCGGCCGATAAGGCCGGTTCGTGGCGTACCAATACGTTTCGCGTACCCCGAAACCCGGAAACCCCATGCGCCCCAGCTCCGCCAAAAAGTAATTGCTCGAGCCGTAGGACGATTCCTCTCCGACGCGCCCGATCCAGAACTGGTCGCGGTCCGGCTCATAGTGGATCCACGGGTCGGGGTGGAAGATGATCTGCGGCTTATAGTACCGGATCAGCGCGAAGATCTGGTTGCGCATTTCGTTGCTGGACACCTGGCCCAGCTCGCCGCTCTTTTGATCCAGGTTAAGGACGTCCTGGACGCCCAGAACTTTAGCCGCATGCTGCCCGTCGGAATTGTTCGCCAGCCGGGTCTGGGCGGGACTTAGCCCGATCGAGTTCTTCTCGTCGTTGGCGAACTGCACGACATGGACACTATATCCCTGATCGACGAGCGCCGCCAGCGTGCCTCCAGCGGCCATCAGGTAGTCGCCCGAGCCGGCAGTCACCACCAGCACGTTCTTGTTCACCTGAGCGAGCAGCGCCAGCGGAGACAGCAACAGAACCGCGCCCGCGCGCCATCGAATCGCCAACTATTCCTCCCTGGAAGATTCGTCATTCTATCACGTGATAAGATGTGGAACTTCATGCGAAGCTCCCACCTCGCCGCGGGTCTCGTGTTGTGCGCTGGATTGGCCGGGGCAGCGGATCTTCTGCCCCTGGGCCGCATCCCCCCGGGCAAGACGGTGCTGGTAATTCAGCCTCACCACGACGACCACACGACCGACTACGGCATGGGCGGGTTGATCGCGCGCTTTGTCGACGAGGGCTACGACGCCTATTACGTGCGCGCCTCCAACGACGAAAAAGACGGCAATCACCTCCCCGCGGAGAACGACATCATCAATCTGCGCGAGTCCATCGCCGCCACCCGCATCCTGGGGATGAAGAAAGTGATCAGCCTCAACTGGCGCAACGACTACATGAATCCGATCCCGCTCGATGAGTTGCGCGCCCAGTTGATTCTGCTGATCCGCAAATACCGGCCCGACGTCGTACTGGGCCACGATCCCTGGGAGCACTATCAGAAGAATCCGGACCACCGCAACGTATCGCGCGCCCTCGCAGAGGCCTACTGGCTGGCAGGGTACGCGAATGTGAACCCGGAGCAACTGAAGCTCGGACTGAAGCCCTGGGCGGCTTCTTATTATTTTGGGAAGGCCCGCCTGGACTGGGGGTTGGGCCACCGCTCGAACATTGCCATGGAACTGAATGAGAGCCAGGTGCGGCGCAAGGAGCAGGCCTACCAGACGCATCGCAACGTCTACGCGCACCCGGATTCGGCGCGGGCGATGAAAGCCGCCCTCGCCCGGGAGCACCTGTACATCCCCGCATGGGAGGGCCTCGACGACCAGCAGGCCGCTGTCGAGATGGAAGAGTGGTATATGAACTGGATCTCCCGGGTCCGCGGGCGTGAGGCGGGCGTGAAATACGCCGAGGACTACTACTTCATGGACGAGTTCGACTACTTGCCGGGACTCAAAGACTACCTGAAGCACAACGTGGAGAAGCAGTGACGGCGGCTCGGCGACTCCTGCTCTGCCTGATGCTGCTCCCGGCCATGGGCCTCCCCGCCGAAAAGCCCGTGGTCCTGGTGGTCACTGCGGACGCGAGCGATTATCTGCTGTCGGCCGGCGGCACAATTGCCGGGATGATCGACCAGGGGGCGGTTGTTTACCTCGTCCGCGTGACCAACGACGAGAAAGACTCCTACGATCTTTCGCCGGAGGAGACCGCCCGCCGGACACGTGCTGAGAGCGAGGCGGCCGCGCACATCCTGGGCATCAAAGAAGTGATTTCGCTGGGCTACCGGGCCGCGGAACTGGCGGACGTCTCATTCACCGACATCCGCGACCGGCTGATCTTCTACATCCGCCTCTACAAGCCGCGCGTCCTGTTCATCCCCAACCCCTACACACACTACGACCGCGTGCTCGACCGCTACTACACCGGTTGGGCGGCGGAAGATGCCTGGCGCTCCGCGGCCTTCGAGAACTTCCAGCCGGCTTTCGCCGAAGCCGGCCTCAAGCCCCATCAGACGCCGGAACTTTACTATTACGCGCAGCCCTTCGATCCCGCCCGGCGGGAAGCCGAAAGTACGCCTACCTTCGTTCCGGAATTGAAGATCGTGGACATCGCCGCGACGCTGCCGCGCAAGACGAAGGCCCTCGAAGCGCTCCGGACCGTCAACTACAGCATGGCCCGCCGGCTGAAGGACCGGTTGACGTCCACCGGACGGCGCCTCCCCCTGCTGGACACCCTGGATGACCGCGCCGTGAGCGCCCTGGTCGAAAAGAACGTGGAAGGCCTCGCGGCCATCGCGGCACAGGGCACCAATTACCGCGCCGCCGAGGAATTCCATTACGCCGGCCTGCACTTCCGCATCCCGTCCAAGTATCTGCAATAGCGAAATCGCTCGCAAAAAACCTGCAAAAAATCTGCACAGGCGCTCCCCGCCGGTGTTATGCTATGCGAAATCTCATCCAAGGAGGGGATGCCAGGTGAACCACCTCTCGTTGAAATTAGCAGCAGCGCTGCTCGGGGTCTGTCTGCTCCAGGCGCAGACACTCGACACCGGGATTCTGGGAATCGTGAACGATCCGAGCGGCGCGGTGATCACCGCCGCCACCGTCACGGTGACCCAGGCCGCCACCGGGGTGGTGAAGACCGTGGTCACGGATGCGAGCGGCCGCTACGAGTTCCGCTACCTGGTGCCGGGCGAATATGTCGTCGAGGCCAAGGCCTCCGGTTTTCGCACGGAGCGTCAGTCGGGCATTGTCATCCAAATCGGGCAACTGGCGCGCATCGACTTTGCGCTACAGGTGGGCGACGTGGTGGAGACCGTAAGCGTCAGCACGTCCGCCTCTCTGCTCCAGACGGAGAACGCCACTCTGGGAGAAGTCGTCGGCGGAGAGCGCATCGTCAACCTGCCGCTCAACGGCCGCAATTTCGCGCAGCTCGCCGTTCTCACGCCGGGCGTGCGCGTGGTGGAAGAAAGCAGTGTGCGGACGCGCGTCATCGCTAATGGTGTGCGCGACATCGCCATGCAGATTTCCTTCGACGGTGTCACCGCGGTAAACAACCGCCACAACTTCGTGGTTCTGTATCCTTCGGTCGACGCCATCCAGGAGTTTAAGGTACAAAGCGGCAATTACTCGGCCGAGTATGGAGGGAACGCGGGGGCGAATATCAACGTGCAGCTCCGCTCCGGCGCCAACAAGTTTCACGGAACCGGGTTCGGGTTCCTGCGAAACAACCAGCTCGACGCACGCGGCTACTTCCGCCCGGCGCCCCTCCCCAAGGACGTGTTGCGCCGCGGCCAGTTCGGCGGCGTGCTCTCGGGTCCGGTCCGCAAAGACAAGACGTTCTTCCTGATGAGCTACGAAGGCCGGCGCCAGGCGCAGGAGAGCAGCAGTGCGAACATCGTGTTCACGCCTGCCCAGCGCCAGGGCGACTTCTCGGCTACAGCCACGCCCATTTTGGATCCGCTCGGCGGCTCTCCGTTCCCGGGCAATGTGATCCCTGCCAGCCGGCTCAATCCCGTTTCCCTCGGCCTGCTTCAGTACATGCCCCTGCCGAATGCCCCCGGCGTTACCAACTATGCCGGCGTGACGCGCCAGATCATCAACATCGACCAGGGGCTCACCCGCGTGGACCACTACTTCAGCGAGAAGGACCAGGCCTTCGTACACTACATCTACGCGCGCCGGGACTACCCCAGTTGGGACCTGAATCCCAACTTCCACTACAACGCCACCTTCCCCAACACCAGCTTCGCCGCGCAGTGGGTGCATACGTTTAGCCCCACCTTGCTCAACGAACTGCGCTTCGGTTGGCAAAAGGGCAACATCCAACTGCTCAGCCCGCGGCAAAACACGGACTTTCGGATCGCCTCGCTCGGCATCCAGGGCATGAACGTCGGCGGTCCCGACGGCCGCCCCCTGACCGCCGCCGAATCGGGATTCCCCGTGATCGGCATCGATGGGTTTCTGGGGATGGGCGACAGCGCGGCATCCTCCAACCTGGATAACAGCCGCAGCTATCAGTGGGTGGACAACCTCAGCGTCATCCGCGGCCACCACTCCATGAAGATGGGGGTTGACGTCCGCCGTTTGCTCGACGACGCTACCACCAACAACTGGCCGTTCGGGCAGATCAGCTTCACCAACGATATCAGCGGTTTCTCCGCCGCCGCGTTCATGCTCGGCTTTCCGAAGACTACCCTCACTCCCGAAGGCGTCCCCATCTCCGGCGCCCGGCAGTGGCGATCGGCGTTTTACTACCAGGACGATTGGAAGATCAGTCAGAGCCTCACATTGAACCTGGGCGTGCGCTACGACCTGATCGGCCTGCCGCACGAAATCAACGGCATCAGCCGTACGCTGCGGTTCGACCTCAACCCCACCAATCCGCCGCTCTATCCGGATCCCGGCAAACAGGGCGACCTGTGGATCAACGAGTACTGGCACATCGCCCCGCGCTTCGGGTTTGCCTGGCGAGTCAACAACAGCACGGCCGTTCGGGGAGGCTACGGGATTTTCACCACCGCCGCACACTTCGATAACATCAACGTCCTGCAATTGAATCCGCCCGGCGCCGGCAGCCTGACCGTCACCAACCCCAACCTCAACCCGGTCGCGACTATCCAAAACCCAGTGCCCCGCGAACTCTATCCGGTGAAGCCCATCTTCAACGTCGTCTCGATTGAGCCGGATCGCCGCCACACCAACGCCTACGTGCAGAATTTCAGCCTGCAAGTCGAGCATGAATTCAGCCGAAACGATGTGCTGGAAGTCGGCTGGGCGGGCACAAAGGGCACCTTCCTGGATACCAGCGTGAACAACTTCAATAGTCTGGATCCCGGACCCGGCACCATCCAACTTCGCCGGCCCTATCCCGACTACGCCCGCATCCGCCTGCTGGCCACGGACGGCAACAGCATTTACCACGCCATGCAAACCCGCTACGAGCACCGCTTCTCGCGTGGCTTGAGCCTGACGGCGGCGTACACCTGGTCGCACATGATCGACGATGCCGGGCAGAGCACGAATCGCGGCGCCTGCCAGTGCCAGAATCCGCGCTTGCGCGGGGCAGCCGAGCGAGCCAGCAGCATCTTCGACAACCGCCATCGCCTGGTGGTGGGCTACGTCTGGGAACTGCCCATCGCGCGCAGCCTCAAAGGCCCCGGAGCACTGCTGTTGAAAGGCTGGTCGGCCGGCGGCATCGTCACGTTGCAAAGCGGCTTCCCGTTCAATATCACGCAGAGCGGCGACAGCCAGAATGTCGATGGCCTTTGGGAGCGGCCCAACCTGGTGACCGGCCAGGACCCGAATCTTCCCTCCGGGCAGCGCGATGCGGCACACTGGTTCAACACCGCGGCCTTCAGCCGCAGCAGCCTGGCTTACGGGAACTCCCCGCGCAACCCGCTGGTCGGACCCGGCATCCACACTTTCGATCTTTCCGCCTCCAAGGCCTTCAAAATGCCGCGTCTCGAAACGCACGAACTGATGTTCCGCGCGGAATTCTTCAATGCCTTCAACACTCCGCAGTTGAACACTCCCGGAAGCGCGCTGGGGACCGGCACCTTCGGCCGTGTGACCAGCACCTTCGCCGATCAGAGGCAGATCCAACTGGCGCTGAAATATAACTTTTGACGCCGGCTCAGTACTCCACCACGGCCAGGCCGTACACCAGGAAGCCGGGCTCCTCGAAGATCGCCTGGCCGTTCTCCAGGGTGGCGGGCAAACGAACCGGTTCGGGCTGCTCCGGCGTGGCGAAGCGAACCGCCCCGAGGCGCGCGCCTTGCGGAAGACGCAAGCGCACGCGAAACGGGCGCGTGGCGCGAGGATTCTCCAGCCCTGGACCGGCCTCGTCCCGATCGTAATTGACCAGGTGCACGATGAGACGCCGCCGCTGCGGTTGCTGCCAGGCGGTCATCTGCACCGTCCAGGGAGCCTCGCAGCCGCTCATGGGTGTCCCGGCGCTCTGGCGGAGGAACGTCCCCAGTTCGTCCGGCCGCGCGAGGTCCGGGGTGACGAACACCCTCTCCGCGAGCGGCGCCGCCGGTTGGCCGGCCGGCGGCGCCCTTCCGGCGACCACGATGGCCCCTCCCGCTTTCCGATAGGCTTCCAACTGCCGCCGGTCAGCCGGCGAAAGGTACGTCGTAGTGGGCAGCAGCACCGCCCGGTACC
>JAJPJX010000084.1 GCA_021324015.1 Solibacteraceae bacterium
ACACCACCGATGTACTGGTCGATGGGGAACCAGTAGGCGATCTTTTCCGGGGCGAACGGCATGCGGTCGTTGCGCGCATCGCAGTAGCGGTAGAAATACCAGGAGGAATCGATGAAGGTATCCATCGTATCCGTCTCGCGGCGGGCTGCCGCGTTGCAGCGCGGGCAGGACACGTTGACAAACGCGGGCACGTTTTCAAGCGGCGAGCGGCCCTCCCCGGTGATTGCGATTTCGGTGGGCAGCACCACCGGCAGATCCTGCTCGGGCACCGGCACCATGCCACACTGCGGGCAGTAAATGATGGGGATGGGTGTACCCCAGTAGCGCTGCCGCGAGATGCCCCAGTCTTTGATGCGGTAGGTAACGGCGGCTTTGCCGAAGCCTTGTTCCTCGGCGTGCGTGGACATACGGGCGCGCGCCTCGGCGGAAGGCAGGCCGGACCACGGACCGGAATTGGCGGTAACACCGTCGTCCTCGAAGGCCGCCGGCATGTCTTCCGCGCGCGCCAGTTCGCCATCCGCGGGGCGAATCACCGGGCGGATGGAGATGCCGTATTTCTTGCAGAACTCGAAGTCGCGCTCGTCGTGCGCCGGCACGGCCATGATGGCGCCAGTGCCGTAGGTAATGAGCACGAAGTTGCCCACCCAAACCGGGAGTTTTTCGCCGCTATAAGGATTCACGGCGTAGCGGCCCGTAAAGAAGCCTTCTTTTTCGATGTCGCCGGGGTCGCGATTGGCGCGCGCGTCCACCATGGCCTTGGCGCGAGCCTTGCCTTCGGCATCCAGCAGCTTCTCGCACAACGGATGCTCCGGCGCCAGAATGACGCAGGTAGCGCCGAAGATCGTATCCACGCGCGTGGTGAAAACACGGATGGGCTCGCCCGTCCCCTCCAGGTGGAAATCCGCTTCGGTTCCCTCGGAGCGGCCGATCCAGTTGCGCTGCATGGTCAGCACCCGCTCCGGCCAACCGTCCTCGAGTTCCTTCATGTCCGCGAGCAACTGGTCGGCGTAGTCGGTGATTTTCAGAAACCATTGCTCGAGGGCGCGCTGCTCTACGGGGGTGTCCTCATGCCGCCAGCAGCAGCCGTCGATCACCTGCTCGTTGGCCAGCACGGTGGCGCAGCGCGGGCACCAGTTGACCATGGCCTTCTTGCGATACGCCAGGCCGCGCTCCAGCATCTTGAGAAAAAACCACTGGTTCCAGCGGTAGTATTCAGGCTCGCAGGTGGAGACTTCGCAGTCCCAGTCGTAGCTGAAACCGAATCGCCGGTGGGTCTTCTTCATCGCGGCGATGTTCTGGAGGGTCCATTCGCGCGGCGGCCGTTTGTTGGCGATCGCGGCGTTCTCGGCGGGCAGGCCGAAGGCATCCCAGCCCATGGGATGCAGCACGTTGAAACCGCGCATCCACTTATAGCGCGCCAGCGCATCGCCGATCGAATAATTGCGGATGTGGCCGATGTGCAGCGTGCCGCTAGGATAGGGAAGCATTTCCAGCACGTAGAACTTCGGCTTGGAGGAATTCTGCTCCGCCTGGTAGAAGGAGGCGTTCTCCCATCGCTGGTGCCACTTCAATTCGATCTGGTTGTGGTCGTACGGCTTTTCGGGCATAGTTTCTTCAGATTTCGCAAATTCCGGCGGTCGTCTCCTTCGCGGGCCACGGGGGTTTCCAGGATGAATGGCTTGGGCCGCAAGCGGGGATGCGCCAGGATGCGCCGGAATCCGCCCTTCCCGATGTGTCCCTCGCCGATATTTTCGTGCCGGTCCAGGCGGGAGCCGAGCGCAGCCTTCGAATCGTTGGCGTGAATGACGCGGACCTCAGCCAGGCCCAGGTTGCGCTCGGCCTGCCGCACGGTGTCACGCAGCCCGGCGCCGGTCGCCACGTCGAAGCCGGCGGCCAGCAGGTGGCAGGTGTCCAGGCAGTAGCCCACGGACAAGTCCGTCATACGGGCGGCTAAGTCGCGGATGGCGCGCAATTCTTCCAGGCGGGCGCCGATCTGCGACCCCGCGCCCACGGTATTTTCCAGCAGCACCATGGTTTTCGGCGCCAGGCCCCGGGTCGCTTCGCGCAATCCCTCAGCGAAAGCTGCAATTCCCTGCTCCAACGACTGGCCCTTGTAGCTGCCGGGATGCACCACCAGGTACTCGGCGCCGATGGCATCGGCACGCTCCAGTTCGCCGCGAAAAGCAGCGACCGATTTCGACCGGATCGCGGGATCAGCCGAAGCCAGGTTCACCAGGTAGTTCACGTGAATCACCAGCGGCTGCAGATCGAACCGTTCCCGAGCGCGCCGCAGAAGGTTCACGTCAGACCGGCTGGGCGCGGACGCACGCCACATGCGCGGGCTCGCGGAGAAGATCTGAAACGTGTTGGCGCCCAATGCCGCGGCCTGAAGAGCCGCCTTTTCCAGCGATTCCGCTATGGAGGTGTGGATTCCGATTCGCAGATTATCATGGTAGCAGTTATTGGGGCGGCAGCCGGTTGGGGATGTCGCCGAAGTCGTAGTAATGATGGCTGATCCCTTCCGGCCCGACGGTGACCACGCGAAAGCCGGAGCGGGCCCCGCCGAGCGGCTTGCCGACCGGTCCGGTGGCCACGATTTCCAGAGTCCCATCGCTGCTCTGTTCGTTGCGGTGACAGTGCCCCGCGAACACCCAGCGAACGCCGTATTGGTGGAGCAAGGCCAGGTAGCGGGCGCGGATCTCCTTCGGAATATTCGAGTATTCATCGGCCTCATCGGGCGCTTTCAGAAACCAGGGATGGTGCTGGAAGACAACCGGCCGGCCGATCCCCGGCCGCCGGGCTTTCTCCAGTTCCGCGCCCAGCCAGGCTTCCTGCCGGGCGGCTTCCTCGGGGGCTTTCGCGGGATGGCCGATGAGGCTCGAATTCAGCACGAAGCCCATCAGGTCAGCCGCGCGGAAGGTATAGTAGTCCGGCCCGAAGCGCTGACGGTAGGCCGCCAGGGTGGCGGGCGTGGGATCGTTGCCGACATCGTGATTGCCGGGGACGTTGTAAAGCGGAATGCCGGGATCGAGCTTGGCGGCGATGCGCCGATACTCGGCGGCTTCGGCCGCGTCGCCGGGCTGATTGATCAGGTCGCCGGTGACCACCACAAAGGCCGGGTGCAACCTGTTGGCCGTGGCGATGGCGTACTCGAAGTTGGCGGTTTCCTGGACGAACCCGCGGTTCTCTTCATACATGCCGAACTGCGGGTCGGAAAATTGAAGGAAATACCAGGAGGGAGACGCACCGCAGGCCAGCGCAGCCCACAGAACCAGCAGAAAAAGACGCATGCCTCCAGCTTACTGCGGCAGCTTATGCGGAAGCCCAGTTGCGACGCTCGATGATGGTCTTAGGCTCGTAGGTCTGGCCGTTGGCCAGGCGCTTTTGCTCGCGGCGGCTGGTCCAGAGGAGCACCGGGCCCAGCAGGCGGGCGGCAGTCCGGGACACCGGCCCGAACTCGCGGCCCAGTTCCTGACGCAGAGCGCGCACCTGCTGGCTCACGGCCTCGTTGGTGCGGCGCAACTGGCGCTCCATGGCCCACAGCAGGCCGCTGTAGGCGCTTTTGAGCGAGCGGACTTCCCACGCGAAGCGCTCCCGGACGCGCGGGTCCGGATCGTTCTTGTACCGCTGCCACCCCGCCAGCGTGGTGCGACAGATGCGATACAGGCTGGGGCCGTTGCGTTCGAAGTCGCGCCGGAAGGCCCAGTCGAGGAAGCGCTTGGAATCGTCGCGGGAAATAGCCTCGTGGCGGAAATTGAACTTGTGCTGCCCGTGGATGTCGGCCAGGTCCACGCTCTCGAGCATGCGTCCCTGGGCGAGCATTTCGAAGTAGAGCGGCGTGCCAGGCACCGGGGTGTAGAGCATGAACTGGTGAAAATCCGTCTCATGGGCCACGGCGTGCTCGATTTCCTCGTGGATGTTCTCCGGCGTGTGGTGCTCCAGACCGACAATGGTGGAGCCCAGCACCTTGATCCCGTGCTCGTGCAGCTCGCGGGCCAGTTTGCGTGTATCGGTGTCCTGGAGCTTGGCATAGTTCGCCTGCGGCGACTCCAGGCCCATCCAGACCCAGGAAATACCCAGTTCCACCAACTCGCGAATCGAGTACTTGCGGATGGCGTTGGCGGAAGAGAAGACATACAACGCCCAGCTCTTTCCCCGCGCCTTCATGCGGTTGAGCAGATCCATGGCGCGCTTTTTGTGGAGCAGGAAGTTTTCATCCATGACAAAAAAGGAACGGACCTTCATGGCGGCTTCCAGTTCACTCATCACATGGAAAAGCTGCTCGCCGGTATCGTAGAAGTCGAGGAACTTTCCTTTGCCTCCGAAGAAGGCGGACGTGGTGCAGAAATTGCAGCCCATGGGGCACCCGACCGAGGGGATGACAGTCGCCGCGGTGCCTCCAGCGGGAGTGGGGATCTTGATGCCCATGGTGCGCAAATCGAAGCCGGAGACGATGCGCGGGTGGCGGATGGGAGCCTGCTCGTCCTCCCCCAGGTAACGCCGCATCCAGGAAATGCCGTCGCCGCGCACAACGTGGTCGGCATCGATCATGCCGGAAATCGCCGGGATGGCCGCGACATGGCCCCCCACTACGATGGTGGAGTGCGGCGAAAGCCGGCGCACGATACGGCACATCTCGCGCACTTTGCCGACGTTCACGATGATGGAGGAGATCCCCACGATGTCATAACGCTGGCGGGTGAGTTCGCGCTCGAAGATTTCGCGCGTGGGGAAGTCTAGCACGGTGGAAGGCGCGGAGATATTCTCCTGAATCATCATGATGCCCCAGGAGCGGTGGAACATGCGCAGGGAGAAAGCGCCTTGTTCCCGGGTGACCTGGTTGTGGTACAGCTCCATGGGATTTACGGCACGGCTGCCGAATTCGTCGTCCCGGGCGTACGGACCGAATACGGAAGTGAGCAGGACCCGCGCACGGGTTCCCAAAGGATGTGGTTGCATTGTATATTTTCAGCGCTGAAACTCTCAGTATACACCCAGTCTCGGCATGAGAGACCATTGACGGATGTTTCCGGGTGCGCGAGGTTTCGGTCAGTTCAGCGGAGGTGGCGAAGACATGACGCCGGCCACTCCAGCGCCGAGCCCGGTCAAAAGATGTATTTCAAGCCGAACTGGGTGTGGCGCGGGGAGTTGGCCTGTCCGCCGATTCTGCCGAAGCTGGCGGGCGCATTGAGGTTCGCCGCGGGCGAGCCGAATACCACGCGATTCAGCACATTGAAGAACTCGGCGCGGAACTCCAGCCGGTGAGCCTCGTGGATACGGAAGTCCTTGAGCACGCTAAAATCTTCATTCAACAGGCCGAAGGCGCGCACATCCCCGAGCACAGGCGCCGCGTTGCCCAGGGTAAAAGGCGCCGGCTGCGAGAAGGCGCTGATGTTCAGATAGCGGTCGCGAGCCGGATCAAAGCTGCCGCGTCCGACGTCGGTACGCGCAGCAACACCCGCCACACGGTTCGGCCGGTTGCCTCCGCTCGCCAGCGGAATCACGCCGCCGCCGGAGACCGAGAGCGGCGTTCCGGAAGCATAGCGCTGGATGGCGTTCACCACCCACCCGCTGATCAGGAGGTTGGCCCCGCGCGGGGAGGTGCTGGCGAACCGCTTGCCCTGGCCGAAGGGCAATTCATAAGTCCAGGAGACGATGAGGTTCTGGGGCATGTCGAATGCCGCGAGCCGGCGCTCTAAGGCGCGGTTGTTCGTATCCAGCGGCCGGGCGCTTGCCGCGGAGTCGCCGAAGCCGGTATAGCCGCCGCCGCTAACAATATCCTTCGAAAGCGTGTACGCCGCCAGTAAGCTCAACCCGGAGGAATAGCGCTTTTGCAAGCGCAATTGTAGCGAGTGGTACTTGCTCCAGCCGATCGGTTGATAGAGATTCTGGATGTCGGAAAACTGCGGATACGGCCGCAGCGCCTGGGACACCGATCCGCGAAAACCCGGATAAGGCGCCAGAATTCCCGCGGCCTGCGCCGCCGGGGAATTGATGTCCTGGTTGAGCGTATTGCCCAGGCCCAAGTACTTGAAATCGACCTGGTTCAGGTTTTCAAGGCCGGAAGGCAGGGCTACGCCTCTCTGACCCACGTATCCGATATCCAGCATGAACTGGGCGGGCAGCTCGCGCTGGATGTCGAAGGTCCAACTACTGACGTAGCCGGGCTTTCCCGCACCGGGATTCATATAGTCGATGGTCGTTCCGTTGACCAGGCTGGGATCCGCGTTGGGCAGAGTGCCGGTGAAGGGCGGGATGCCGTTATCGAGCAGCAGGGCGGGCACGCGGCCCGAAGTGAGCTGCGGGAACGACTGCGGGTAAGAGAAGCCGGCGATGAAGACCGTGTTCATGCGCCCCACACTGGTGGCATTGGTGGGCGACCAGAACATGCCGAAGCCGGAACGAATGACGGTCTTTTCGTTCCAGGCGTAGGCGATGCCAATGCGGGGAGAGAAGGCTCTTTCGTAGGTAGGCGTCAACTGTCCTCCCGGCTTGAGGAAGGCCAGCGCGCCAAGGCGGCCGCCGGCCCCGGGATTCGGCAGCGCCAGGTCCAGGTAGGATTGTGCGCTGCTGGCTTCGCGCACCACGGTGGGAATCTCGTGGCGCAATCCCAGGGTGAGGGTGAACTTGCGGCTGACCTTCCACACGTCTTCCAGGTACCAGGCGTAGTATTGATCCCGCATCCGCCGCGGCGGCGCCGGGATCAGGCGGTTCGCTGAGTAGACCTGCCCGAGCAGCAGGCTGGCCCAGCCATTGCCTTGCCGTGCGGCATCCGGTGAGGCCGAGTTGGCGGTCGAAAGCGGATCAAACAAGAAGGTGCCGCTCAGTCCGCCGCTGCCAGTCCCGTTGAAATTGTCGTACTGGAAGAAGCGGATATCCACGCCGAATTTGAACTGGTGCCGGCCCTTGATCCAGGTGAGATTGTCCACGAAGCTGTAGTTCCGGTTGATGGAGGGGTCGTTGGGCTGCTGGTCGGAATTTCCCAGCGCCAGGCTGCCGTATGTGTTGTTGACCGTGAACAGCGGAAAGCCGGTGGAATCCAGGGGAACGCCCGGCACCTGGTAGATCTGGTTTCCTTTGCGCGTATCGCGGGCGCGGATGGGATCGCTGTAGGTATACCCGTAACCGAAGTGCTGGAGCAGGTTGGGCCGGATGGTGTAGTCATAGTTCAGGCGGTAGGCCTGTCCATCGACAGGATTCTGTCCCCACAAGCCGATGGGCGTGGAGGGGCCCAGAGGCGAATAGCTCGGGGTTTGCGTGGCGCTCTGCCAGTAGGAGAAGCTCACGCGCTGGTTCGTGGTCAGGATCTGATCCACTTTGATGGACCAGGACTCATCGGTGGTCGGATTGGCGGTGCGGTTCAGGTAGTTATTGAAATACCCCACGAAGTCCGGCGCCGGGATGAGGGGCATCACGTTGGAGGCTACCTTGCTGATTCGGTTGGCCGGGATGACATTGCCGGGGAACGGCGTGCGGGTACCGTCCGCAAGCGTGGTGGCGGGGTCGAAAATCGGGATCATCGCTCCGCTGGAATCCCGGTAACCGGAGAAATCCCCCTGTTTGAATGCCGCGGTGGGCAGGCTGATCAGGTTTCCGGTGAGCGGCGGGCGGTTGCGCAGCCCGGTGTAGTTGAAATTGACGAAGGTGCGGTCCCTGCCGTTGTAGATCTTGGGGATCAGCAGGGGACCGCCGAACGAGCCGCCGAACTCGTTGTAGCGCACGCGCGGGCGCGCGGCGGCGAAAAAGGGCCGCGCGTCCAGCTTGTCATTGCGGAAGAACTCGAACAGATCGCCATGATACTGGTTCGTGCCGGAGCGCAGGGTGAAATTAATCACGCCCAGCCCGCGGCCGTATTCGGCGGGGAACAGGCTGTTCTGCACTTTGAACTCCTGCACCGCTTCATAGGGCGGCGAGGTCTGCGCCAGGAAGCCCGGCGTCACCGCCAGTTGCGCGGAGATGCCGTCGTAGAGCACCTCCTGGGTGAAGTCGGGGCTGCCATTGATGTTCTTGGACCAGGGAATGCCGCTGACGCCGGGAGTGAGGAAAATGAAGTTTTCCGGCTGGCGGCGCCCGGAGGCGGCGGTGGTGGCGCCCCCGCTGCCCACTTCGATCGGCAGGTCGAGAATGGCGCGCCGTTCGAGCACCGTGCTGACTTCGGGCGAAGTCGTCTGCAACGCCGCTGCGCTCCCTGAGACGGTGACCGATTCGTTGACCGCGCCCACGCTGAGGACGATGTCTAGCGTGGAGGTGGTCGCGGTGAGAATGGAGACCTGCTCGCCCACGAACTTTTTGAAGCCGGGCTTTTCGGTTTCGAGTTCATAAAGACCGGGCGGCAGTGCGCGAAAGGCGTAGACGCCCGACGACGTGGACACCGTCTTGTAGACGGCGTTGGTGGCGACGCTTCTCAGGGTGACCGCCGCTTCGGCGATGACGGCTCCGCTAGCATCCGTGATATTGCCCGTGAGGCCACCCAGGTTTCCCTGGGCTACCAGTGCCGCCGGCGCGAGAACCATGTACGCCGCGGCGTACCCCCATCCCCTCCACTGCATTCTGACACCTCCAATCGAGTTCGCAGGTCGGATTATCATATATCCATTTGGAAAATGCTGTAAAGATTAAATACGGAAATTTCGCCCTTTGGGCGGCTTTTCTGTTGGTGCTTCCGGGACGGGCCGCGGCGCAGGACAGCCGGGAGGGTCTCCTGCCTCCCCCGGCGCTGGATCGCAGCCTGCGCATGGCGGGGATCCGCCAGGCGCTGGCGGCAGGCGATTTCACGCGGGCCGCGCAGGCCATCGCAGAGCTCGCCCAGCGGGAGCCGGCAGATTTCGAGGGGCCTTTCTGGACGGGGTACCTGGCTTTCCGGGAACGAAACTACTACGATGCCATTCGCGCACTGCGGCGTGCCGAAGCGCTCGATCCCAACGCCTTTGTGCTGAAAACGCTGGCGGTCAGCTACTACGCCGCGCACCAGTACAAGCTCTTTGTCCTCAAAATGGGCGAAGCTCGATCTAAGCAACCCGGAGACTGGGCACCCTATTACTACCTGGCGCGCTACTACGACTCCGAAGTCACGGATTTTGCTAAGGCGGCCGAATATTTCCAGCAGGCGCTGGAGCGAAATCCGGCGCACTATCGCTCGCACTATTTCCTCGGGCATTGTTACGAGGCGCAGCAGAAAAGCGAGCAGGCGGAGCGGGAATACCGGCGGGCCTTGGAATTGGCCGAGCAGCAGGGAGTGGACGATAGTCTGCCGTACCAGGGATTAGCGCGATTGCGGCTGGCGGCCAGCCGCCCGGCCGAGGCCCTGCCGTTTGCCGGCCGCGCTGTGGAACTGGGACCGCGCGACGCGGCGGCGCACAAGGTCCTGGCGCGGGTCTGCTCGGAATTGGGACGCAATACGGAGGCCGCTGCCGAGTGGCGAACGGCGGCCTCGCTCGACCCCACCGACGCTGCGGCGTGGTTCCGGCTGTACCGCAGCTATCTGGCTCTGGGAGAAAAGGCCAAGGCCCGCGAAGCACTCGTGCAATATCGAAAAATCGCGGCGTTATATGGGACAAATTAACTCAGCGATGCTCCAAGGCGCGCAATGCCCGCTCAGCCAGGGGACGGATGACGGGGTCGCCCAGTTCCGCGGCGCGGCGGAACAGCCGCATCGCCTCCGGCGCGTTGCCGATGGTTCGATAGAGAACTCCCAGCCGGTAGTATTGCGAAGCGTCGGGTGACGGAGCGAGCGAGATGGCTGCCTCGAACTCCCGCACGGCGTCCCGCAGGTCGCCGCGCTGGTTCGCTACCAGGCCGAGCGCCGCGTGGGCCTGCGAATTGAGGCGCCCTGCGGTCCGCTCCCACTCCTCCGGAGAGATGAATTTCGGTACGCGGAACGACTGGCCGAGCGCGATTACTTTGCGGGCGCACTCCTCGGCGCGGGCCAGGCGTTTCGGGTCGCTGGTGGCATTGGCCAGCACGCCGGCGAGGCCGGCGAGCATCGCCAGGTTGTCCGGTGCAGCCGCAAGCGATTGCTCCGCCGCGGCGATGGCCTTGTCGGCATCACCGAGGGCGCGGTAAGCCTCATACTCCTGCGCGTAGACGTGCCCTCGCAGGGTGGAGGCGGGCCAGGCGCGCAGGAACGCGTCGCCCGCCGCCACCACGCCGGCCGGGGAGCCGGCCGCCAGCACCCGGAGATACGCGTCGAACTCCTCGGGCGAGTCGGCTTGGGGCAAGGGCGCGAATTGCGCAGCCAAGGAGCAGATCGAAGCGGCCAGCAGGGTCAGCCATCTCACTTTGGAAGGCCACAAGCTAGAAAATCAGCTTCATCCCGAATTGGATGATGCGCGGCGTATTAGCCTGGGACCCGATGATACCGAATGTGTTGGGGTTGTTGATATTGGCCGCGGGCCCTCCGAACACCACGCGGTTGAAGATGTCGTAGAACTCCGCGCGGAACTGCACGTAGGCCGACTCCCGGAAGAACACGTTCTTGAACACCGAGAAGTCCTCGTTGTAATAGAAGGGCGTGCGCACGCTGGGCAGCCGCAGCGGGGCGTTGCCGAAGGTGAAGGGCGCCGGCTGACTGAACGCGTTGATATCCAGATAGCGGTTCTTGGCCGGATCGAACTGGCTCATGGGAACCGAAGTGCGCACATTCGGAGAGATCCAGTTGGGCCGGTTGCCTCCGCCGAACAGCGGGATGGTGGGCCCGCCGCCGACCGCGATGGGGATCCCGGACCGATAGGTCTCGATCGAGTTCAACTGCCAGCCGCCAAGCAACTTGTTGACCAGCGGATGGGCACCCGAGAGGAACTTCTTGCCCCGCCCGACCGGCAATTCGTAGTTCCACGAGAAGATGAACACGTGGGTCTGGTCGATGGAAGCCAGCGCCTTCTCCAGCTTGCGGTTGTATGTGTCGATGGCCATTTGCCCGCCGCCGCCGGCCGTGTCGCCAAAGGTGTCGGACCCGGGAACCCCTATGTTCTTCGAGAGCGTGTAGGCGCCCAGGAACGAAAGCCCGTTGGAATACCGCTTCTGCAGCCGCATCTGAAGGGAGTGGTATTGGTTGTATCCGGTGGGCTGGTACATGTCCGAGACGGCAGTGAACTGCGGGTAGGGCCGCAAAGCCTGTGCTACCGACCCCCGGAAGCCGGGATAGGGAGCCGTCATACCCGCCGCGGCAGCCTGCGGGGAGTTGATGTCCGCCAGCAGCGTCTGCCCCAGGCTCAGATACTGCGGGTTCACCTGGTTGATGTTCTCCAGCCCGGTCCAGAGTCCATTGGTCTTCGATCCGACGTAGGCCAGGTCGAGCATGATGCCGAACGGCAGATCGCGCTGTACATCCACCGTCCAGCTTTGCATCAGCGCCGGACGATAGGCGTTCTCGTTGATGTAGCTGACCGTACCGTTGTTGTTCAGGGCCGGATCGAAAACCGGAGGATTCACCGGGGAAGCCGGAAAACCGGCATCCAGCGCAAAGGCCGAAGTCACACCCTGGTCCGTGGAGGTGACCGCCGGCTGAAGCCCGAAGCCGGAGCACCAGAAGTTGCAGCCGTTCAGGCGTCCGTAGTTGGGATAGATCCGGAAGATTCCATAACCCAGCCGCACCACGGTGTGCGTGTCCACGGCATAGGTGGCGCCGAAACGGGGAGACAGCGATTTATGGTAGCTGCCGAAGATATCCAGGCTGCCAGTGCGCCCCTGTCCCTGGCCCAGGAAGACCAGCGCCCCAGGACGGCCACCCGCCGCCGGATTGGGCTGAGTCAGGTCCAGGAAAGAAATCAGCCCCTGTTTCTCTTTTGCATACTCCGGGATCTCGTAGCGCAGTCCGAGCGTGAGCGTGAACCGCGAGGTCACCTTGATGGTGTCGTCCACATAGAACGCCCCCATGCTGTCGGCGAAATGACGGATCGGCGCGGGCACCGCCCGGGAGGCGGAGTAGACCTCACCCAGCAGGAAGCTGGCGAAGGCGTTGCCATTCTTGGCGAAGTCCGCGCTGTCGGGCTGTGATGTCGAAAATGCGTTGAAGTTGAACGTGCCGCCTTCGTTTCGCCGGTCGAGCAGGGTCATCTCCCGCCGCCGGAACTCGAAGCCGAACTTCAGTTGGTGGCGCCCTTTCACCCAGCTCAGATCGTCCACCCCGGTCCAGTTCTGGAAGAACTGCGGGTCGGTGCCATTGTTGTTGGCGTTGCCCAGCGACGGATAGAGCGCGGAAAACGAAAGCTGCGGGTATCCATGGCTGTCGAGCGGAATGCCGGGAATTTTCAGCGTCTGGTTGCCCAGTCGCGGGTCCAGCGTCCAGCGCGACCAGGTGGGACTGGTCGGCGTGTAACCGAAGCCGGCATGATTCACCAGCGTGGGTGTGATCGTGTATTCGTGATTGAACCGGTAGCCTCCCGCGGTCGTCGGCGTGTTGCGGTAACCCGGATTCAGCACGCCGCCCACGGGGCCGTTGATTTGCGTGTTCCCGTGGACCCACCAGTAAGCCCCGGACAGATGCTGCTTGCTGTTGATCGCGTGATCGACCTTTAGGCTCCAGTCGTTGTCGGAACTCGGCTGGTTCGAGCGATCGACGTAGTTGTTAAAATAGGAGCCCGCGAAATCGGGAGCCGGCAGCAGGGGCAGCGTGCGCTGCGCGACGGCGCTAAAGCGGCTGGCAGGGATCAGGTTGCCGGGAAAGGGATCCCGCATGGAGCCACCCTTGCCGTCGGGACGCGTGGTCGAAGGGTCGAACAGCGGAAACGGGTAATCCGAGAAGTCTCCGTTGCGCTCCTGCATGGTGGGCAGTGAGACGCGCCCCGGCGTGGGCAGCCCGCCGTGCAGGCGGAAGCCCGAATACGTGAAAAAGAAGAACGTGCGGTCCTTGCCGTTGTATTTCGGCAGGATGACCGGTCCGCCGATCGTCCCGCCGAATTCGTTTTGCCGGATGGAAGGCTTCTGCGAGCTGAAAAAGCTGCGCGCGTCGAACTTGTCGTTGCGCAGGAACTCGAACAGATCGCCATGGAACCTGTTGGTCCCGGATTTCAGGGTGAAGTTCAGCACGCCGAATCCCAGGCCGTACTCGGCCGGGTAGAGCGTGTTCTGCACCTTGAATTCCTCCACGGCTTCGTACGGCGGGCTGCTTTCCGCGATGAAGCCCGGCGCGCCAATGTTCTGCATGTCGATGCCGTCGATCAGCACGTCCTGGCTGAACCCCGGCGCACCGTTGATGGACTTCTGCCATTGCGTTCCGGTCACCCCGGGGGTCAGGAAAATGAAGTTTTCGATCTGCCGCCGCCCGGTGGCGCCCGTGGTGGCCGCCCCGCCCAGGGAAATCGGTAAGTCGAGCATGGCCTTGGCCGGCATGACCGTGCCAATCTCCGGAGAAGCGGTTTGCAATTGCACACCGGTGGCGCTGACCGTGACTGACTCGTTGACCTCGCCGACCGCCATCCGGATATTCACCGTCGAGACCGTCGCGGTACTGACGACCACGGGTTCCTGGGATACCGTCTTGAACCCCGGCTTGCTGGCGGTGAGCCGGTATCTGCCGGGAGGGAGGGCGGAGGCCAGATACGCGCCTTCGCTCGAAGACTGCACCATGACTTCGGCGCCGGTTTCCAGGTTGGTAATGCGGACGGCGGCGCCGGGAACCGCCGCGCCGGTAGGATCGCTTACGGCTCCGGTCAGGCCGCCCAGGCTGCCTTGCGGCCATCCCGGCGTCGCACACCCGAGTATAAGAAACACCACGAAAACGCGCTTCCAACGCATCGCCTACCCCCTGCTGGACTGTTGGCCTCACTTTGGTCCGGCCATTGGAAGCATAAGATATCACTCGAAAATGAAAAGTCAACCGGCAGAAATGTGACATGAGAGGCTCGTGTCATGAGAGGCCCGTTGACGCATGCGTCCCGCTGTGCTAAGTTTCGGTCAGTTCTGCGGAGGTGGCGAAGAAATGACGCCGGCAGACCGCGCCGAGATTGTATGGATGGAGCAGGATCGCAAGAAGCGCGGATGGCAGATCCGTTTGTGGGTGGGCGAAGAGGTCATCAAGTACCGGCCCCCCGAACCGGCACCGGGGCGCGAGGCCGACGAGGAGCTGTTGCGCTCGGCCACGGTCGAAGCCGCCAGGCTCGACGGCTTCGAACTGAACCCGGACGCCGTCACCATTCACCGGCCCTGACAGGCAGAGACAGGCAGACGCGCGTGAGGCAGGGGTGTGGTATCATTCTCTCCAATGACTACCCCCAACACCGCGGTCGCTTAAACAGCGTACCAACCAACCGCGGTGCAATCAGATGCGGTCCCCGTCGACCGCAGACTGAGTTCTGTGACTACAATTTAAGTATGGAGAAGGGACGAAACCCAAAGGTCGTCCGCACGTGGCTCCTTGGCAAGGCCCGAAAACCCGCATTCCCACAGCCGGTGCGGAAACCTGACCCGCATAACAAGACCTGACCCGTCACCGGGCAGAGGCTCTTCAGCGCACGGCCGCCGAAATCTGGTCCGCCGGTTGACTTTCGCCTTTCGATTCACCGCCGGCTTCAATGCGCATCCCATAGAAGCTGCGATAGACGAACCACAGGGAGAGAACCAGGAAGACTACCGCGAAAATATTGCTGACCAGCGCGCCTTTTTGCCGCGTCAGGGAGACCGCCAGTTCCACCGCCAGCAGCCCGAAGAGCGTGGTGAACTTGATGATTGGGTTCAACGCCACCGAACTGGTGTCCTTGAAGGGGTCGCCTACCGTGTCGCCTACTACGGTCGCCGCGTGCAACTCAGTGCCTTTGGCGTGCAGTTCGGTCTCCACGATCTTCTTGGCGTTGTCCCATGCCCCGCCGGCGTTGGCCATGAAAAACGCCTGGTACAGGCCGAAGAGCGCAATCGAGATCAGGTAACCCACAAAAAAGAACGGCTCCAGGAAGGCAAAAGCCAGAGTGGCGAAGAACACGGTGAGAAAGATGTTCAGCATGCCCTTCTGGGCGTACTGGGTACAGATAGCCACCACGCGCTTGGAGTCGGTGACGGAGGCCTTGGTCACGCCTTCCAGCCGCATATTCCGTTTGATGAACTCGACCGCGCGGTAGGCGCCCGTGGTCACCGCCTGAATGCTGGCGCCGGTAAACCAATAAATCATCGCGCCGCCGGTAATCAGGCCCAGCAAGAAAGGCGGGTGCAGAATGGAGAGGCGGTCCAGGTTGGCGGTCAGGCCGTTGGTCAGTGCCACGATAGTGGAAAAGATCATCGTGGTGGCCCCCACCACCGCCGTGCCGATCAACACCGGCTTGGACGTCGCCTTGAAAGTATTGCCGGCCCCGTCGTTTTCTTCGAGATTGGCCTTGGCCCGCTCAAACTGGGGCGCAAAGCCAAACTGCTTCTGAATGTCCTCCCGGATGTTGGGGAGTTCCTCGATGGTGGAAAGCTCGTAAATGGATTGCGCGTTGTCCGTGACCGGGCCATAGCTGTCCACGGCGATGGTGACCGGTCCCATTCCCAAGAAGCCGAAGGCCACCAAGCCGAAGGCGAAGACCGCCGGAGCCACCATCAGGCTCCCCAAACCCATGGTGCTCACCAGGAAAGCCACGCTGGTGAGCGCCAGAACCACGAAGCCGAGCCAGTAGCCGCTGAAGTTCCCGGCCACCAGGCCCGAGAGGATGTTCAGCGAAGCGCCCCCTTCCCGCGAACTGGTGACGATTTCCCGCACGTGCCTCGAACCGGTGGAAGTGAATACTTTGACGAACTCCGGAATCACCGCGCCGGCCAGCGTGCCGCAACTGATCACGCAGGATAGTTTCCACCACAGCGAAGTGTCGCCCTTGAGATCCGGAATAATCAACGAACTCAACACGAAGGTCAGCCCGATGGACAACAGCGAGGTCAGCCACACCAGGGTAGTCAGCGGAGCCTCGAAATTCATCTTTTCCGCGTTGCCGTAACGGCTGCGGGCAATGATGCCGTTGACGAAGTAGCTGATTCCCGAAGCCACCACCATCATGATGCGCATCGAGAAGATCCAGACCAGGAGTTGCACCTGGACGATGGGATCCTTGATGGCCAGGATGATAAAGGTGATCAGGGCGACGCCGGTTACGCCGTAGGTCTCGAAGCCGTCCGCGGAGGGACCCACCGAGTCTCCGGCATTGTCGCCGGTGCAATCGGCGATCACGCCGGGGTTGCGCGCGTCATCCTCCTTGATGCGGAAGATGATCTTCATCAGGTCCGAGCCGATGTCCGCGATCTTGGTGAAGATGCCGCCGGCCACGCGCAGCGCCGCCGCGCCCAGCGACTCGCCGATAGCGAACCCGATAAAGCATGGGCCGGCCAGGTTGCCGGGCACGAACAGCAGGATGAAGAGCATGATCACCAGTTCCACGGAGATCAGCAGCATGCCGATGCTCATGCCGGCTTGCAGCGGGATGTCGTAGCAGGCGTAAGGTTTACCCTGCAGGCTGGCGAAGGCCGTGCGGGAATTGGCAAAGGTGTTGACGCGCATGCCAAAGGCCGCCACCAGGAAGCTGCCGGAAATGCCTACCAGGCTGAACAGCAGAATAATGAGCACCTTGAAGGCCGGGAACTGTTGCAGAAAGCCGAAATAGAAGACGATGATGACGCCAATGAAGCACTCCAGCAGCAGCAGAAATTTGCCTTGCGTCAACAGATAGGTCTTGCAGGTCTCATAGATGAGCTCCGAGACCTCATGCATCGCTTTATGTACGGGCATACCGCGCAGCCGCACGAAGATCGACAAGCCGAACAGGAACCCCAGAGCCGTCACCACCAATCCGCCCATCAGCAGCGTGCGGCCACCGATGCCGAGGAACGTGGCCGTGCCAAGATCCGGCAATATAAGGTTGGCCTCACCGCCCTCATGAGACTGGGCCATGACGGGCATGGCCAGGGCGGCTACTGCCAACAGAAGAAGCAGAACGCGCACGACGTGGTCAAGCCGCAGGGCTCTCGCGCAAAATAGCATGCGGCTGACGGGCGTCTCTTTCTTTCGACACATACAAAATTTCTCCTACCCCAGAGTGCTGTTTTCCCGAGCGGGCAGATCCGGGGATCTGTAACCGTTCACTATAGCGGATGGTTAAATCCGAATTCAAGCCTGGTAGTGGCCTGAAATCGCGGGCACTACGCTCTATAATCGAAGCCGGATGACTCAGGATATCATCGCCGGCTCCTTCCTGATCTTATTCCTGTACGACGTGTGCGAAGAGATTCGCCTGGAGGAACTGCGCCGGCTCCTGGATGTGCCACCCAGGGGCCGCGAACCGCCCTTTCGGCATCCTGCTCCCGAGTATGTTCAATTCGCCAGACCTCCGGTGGTCGAACCTCTCGATCCGATCGTCCTGGCGGACGGCGTTCGCGTCGAAGGACGCATCGCCTACTACGACTACGGCGTGGTCAGCCTCAAGCTGGAATTCGCCTTCCGGACCACCTGGGAGGAAGTCGTGGCGCTCTCGGCACGCTGGATCAATGCCGCCGAACTGGAGCGCACCGCCGCGGAGGCCACCCGCCGTCATCTCGAGCGAGCCGCCCCGGCACTCGTCAACGCCTACGACCACCAACTCACCGAAGACTACTACATCATCCACCTCCGCGAAATTCCCCGCCCAGACACGAATCCCCCCACAGCCGCCGAGCTGATCGAGCAGCGTGCCGATTCGATCGCACAGATCGTGCGCGGCGAGGGCACCCGGCTTTCCGCGGCTGAGCGCAGCGAGATTCTGGAATCCCGTATGTCCTATTACGACACCGACCTTCTGGTGGTCGGCTGGACCGCCGCGTTGGTCTATGATAGCGCAGAAGGCGCCGCGCCCACTATTCAGCTTCTGGAGTACGCCAACACGCAATTGCTGGAGTTCCGCCACTACGACGACGTGCTCACCCGGCTGCTCTCGGAAGTATATCGTTCGCTGGACAAGGGCACGAGTTTTCTTGCCCGCTGGCGACTGGCCCGCGACGCCGCCCGCCTGAACACCATCCGCCTGGATATCACGGAACTCACAGAGCGGGTGGACAACTCCATCAAATTCCTCAGCGACATGTTCGCCGCCCGGCTCTACCGGATGGCCGCGACCAAGATCGGGGTACCGGATTACCGGACGCTGGTGGACCAGAAACTGCAGGATGCGGGTGAGCTCTATGGCTTCATGATGGACCGCTTCTACCAGGGACGCGCGTTCGTCCTGGAGCTGATGATCGTCATCATCCTGATTATCGACCTCGTGTTCCTGTTCCGGGGGAACAAGTGAGCTCAGCCGGAAGTCCCACTGGCGGCCTCATCCTTGGCCAACAACTCCTCCAACACCTGAATGGCGCCGCTGATGCGCAACAGGCGCTCGCGTACCAGGGATTGCTGCATGTCCAGTTCGCGCAGCTTCTGCTGCCCGGTCTCGAACTCCTGTTTCAGCGCCGAAAGCCGGGCTTCTAATGCCTCTTTGGTCATAGACTTGCCATCCCCCTGGCAGGACCGCTTCCTGACAGTCGCGGCTCGGTTAGCTCAGTGAACGTGTTTGCAGCATGCTGCCGAGCCGCGACGGTGAGGGAGCGGTAGCGGCCGGAATCGTCGCTACCGGAGCAAAACCAGTACGGGGATCTTCCCTTTTCCTTTCTTGAGAGAGCCGAGCGCCTTGCCGATGATCGCGCCGGCGGATTTCGCGGTGTCCACTGCTTTCTGCGCGTGGCCCTTGGTGGCGCTGGTGGTCAGCAGATCCCCGACTTCGATCGGCGCGGCGGAAGCATCCACCTTGCAGTGGGCGTACGCACCGAGGGTGACCATGTAGCCGACCTGCCCGGCTCCCACTTTGCTGGAATCCAGCTTTTCCATTTCATGCGCGGCAAACATGCGCGTCCGCGTGCCGGCGCGCGCCGCGCTTTTCCTGGCCTTGCCTTCAGCCGGCTTCTCCTTCTCCGCCTCCTGCACCTCTCCATGCACGCTGGCCACGATGCCACAGACGCGCGTGTCATACGGGCTCGAGGCCAGGTCCACTTCCGGGACCGGAATATCTTCGCCGTGGAAGACGGAGGCCTGGTTCGGCCCGAGCACGACCACGTCGCCCTGTTCCAGCGTATCGCCGGACTGGTTCACAAACTGGTCCGTCACACAGCCGCTCTTGTTGGGGGCCACCAGGGTGCCCTGTACGATCAGGTTTCCGGCCACTGCCAGCGCGCCGCCGGCGGGCCGAAGCACGGGGGCAGGGCTGCCGAAATCCACATTCAGGAAGATCGAGCCGCTGCCGGCGTTCAGCACCAGGTTACCCGAGCCATCCGCGCGCAACGAACTGCGATGCGCGCCGGCAAAGGTGAACGAGAGAAGCGACTGGCCGCCGGCGGTGGGGTTCTCAATGTTCATCGCCGCGTTCGGCAGGGCGATCGCGGTGTTCGGATGCGTGATCTGGAAGCGCGTGGTAGGCGCGGCGTTTCCCACTCCCACCATGGAACTGGCCAGATCGATCGTCATCACCGGGTTGCCGGCCTGCTGGAAGATCATGTGATCCGCCGAGTCGCGATACATCAACCCCCAGTTCGCGAAAGCCGGGGAATGGGAGATCACGGGGCGATCCGGGTTGGCCGTGCCGGATTCGAACATGAAAATCATCGGCACGGTGCCGTTGTCGAAGCCGATGGTGCCGTTGACGGTGAGGTTTGCATAGGGGCTGTCGTCTCCGATGCCCACCCGTCCGTTGTCCTGGACAGTAAGGTAGCGGGTCGCCCCGGCATCGCTGTGCCGGGCGATGTGGAATTTCCAGCCGCTGCCGTCGCCAAAGGCCAGGAAGCCGGCGTCCGGATTGTTTACTCCGGGAAAGAGGAAGGTTTCCGGCGTACCGGTGCCGGTGGACCCCAGCCGGATGCCGCGGCCCTGGCCGCCGGCGCCCTGTATGTCGAGCAGCGAGGCGGGTGTGGCTGTATTGATTCCCAGGTTGCCCGCGGCGGAAATTCTCGCCCGTTCGACGGCAGCCGCGCTCGTGAAAAACAAGATGTCGCCAAACTCGCGGAATTCCATGCGATTGGCCGCGCGGTTGAAGACCAGGCGGTGATTGTCGTCGAGCGAGCGGATCTGGCCGTTGTCCTCGAAGTAGACCTCCGTGTTGGCGTCGAGTTGCAGGCTGGCGCCATCCACCGAAAGCCGGTTCGCCGAGACACAACTGAGGCCCGGCCACTGCGCCGGGTTGACGCCAACGCGGCTCAGGTGCAGGCCGCTGGTGGTGAGGGGTGGAAGGTTGTCCCCCAGTACCGTGCCGGCGCGGGAGCGGACGGAGTTGTCCGGGTTGGCTATGAGTTGGCCGCTGTTCAACTGCACGGCCGCCAGCAGCACGCCGGCGGGAGGAGCGGCCTCCGGGTTCGGGGCGGTCCGCCGCTGGGTGATGGCCGGCGTCTCCTGGATACGCGTATTGCCCGTAATTCCGGGATCCGTGCTGGGGTCCGACGGCGTCTCGGTGTAGCTGATATAGATCTCGGCCGCCGTCGCGTCGGTTCGCAGGTTGACGGTGTCGGGCGTGAGATTGACGATGATCTGGCCGTTGGCATCCAGGGCGGTGCCCGCGCCCACCGTGATCGTGCCGGGGTTCGGCCCGGCGGCGACCCCCAGCCCCTCCGCCACGCCCGGCGTGTGCATCAAGCGGATCAGCCGCTGGCGGCGATCCTGATGGTAATCCTGCTCGTCCATCAGGTCCTGCGCCCGCAAAAACTGGCGCTCGAAGTAGTTCATCCGTTTATCGAGGTTGCGATTTCTGATTGCCATCTCCGGTGTCCTCCGTCAGTCACTCTCGACGATCAGGGGTTCATCCCAAATCAATGCGGTCTCATCCAATTGCGCCGCGGGGCGCCCGCCGATTTCGGTCTCGCCGGGCGCGGCGAGTTGCATGGGCAGAGCGCGCAGACGCAGTTCGTAATAGGTGTGCGCGGGCTTTTCCAGGTCCAGGAGCCTCCGCGCCTGGCGTTGCAGGTTATCCAAACCGCCGGGCTGGCGCAGGGCGAGCGTGGCTGGGTCGGCTGTGAGATCCGCCAGGAAGAAGAAAGGCGGCCCTTCCCCGAGCACCGTGCCGAAGTCCAGTTGCGCGGAGACATCCAATTGGAGGATCGTGTCCACGCCGTTATAGGCCCGTGCCAGGTCATTCAGCAAAGGAAGCCCCAAGTCCAACAGATCGTCCCTCAGCCATGCCTGGAGCAACGCCTCCATCCCCGCCAAAGTGCTCCGGGGGGCGTAGAGGCCGATCGCCGCCTGGAAAAATCGGCGGTTCCAATCGAGGTCCTTGTCCTCGCGGAGCGGCAGGGCGATCCAGGAAGCGAGGTACGCCAGGTAGTCGATGGGCGGCTGCGGCAGGTGCTGGAATTCGGGCGGCGGTGTGACGGCGGGATCGAAAAGGCTGGGAATGCCTCCCCCGGATCCGTCCGCCTGCCCTTCGATTTCGGCTTCCAGCTCCTCGAACAATTCCTCGAAGGCCTGCAAGAAGCGGCTCAGGAAGCTGACGCCGCTTACCTCGTCCGCACGGAAAACCGCCGGGAGGTAATCTCGGAACGAAATGGGTCGGGTGGCGCCTGGCATCATCCGCTCCTAAAGATCCATCACCGCCACCGTCAGGCGAGCCAGGGTCACGAGGGATACGGCGCGCAGGTCCTCCGTCTCGGCGAGCGGCAGCTCGTCAATATCCTCGTCCCCGTTGAGCAGCAGGCGGCTCACATGATCCACGCCGTCGACGCGCTCGATCACCTGGTCGAGCTCCGAGCGAAACACCGAGCGGCCGAAGACCCAGCCGCTGCCGTCTTCTCCGCCGGAGAGCGGGCTCAGGAAGCGCGTGACGGCACCGGTCACCGCGGCGGCCACGCCGTCCTTTCCTAGCCGGCTCGAGGCATCCCGCACCACGGTTACATCGACGGAGACCGGGGTGTACTGGGGAGCCGTCGCCCGCAGGCGCGTGCCGATCAGACAGCGGGACCTGACACCCTGGAAGACGGCTTCCAACATGGCCGCGCCGGGCCGCGGCGCAGGGTCATTGGGGAAGTCCGGCACGAGCACCAGTTTCACGACCTGTTCGGCGGGGAACACGGTCGGCACTTCCGATGTTTGCAGCACGACCTTGGCGCGGGCGATGCCGGTAACCGCCGAGAGCGCGAAGCCTTCCAGTTCGTCCGCGGTGATGGCGCGTTCCTGGCGCTCGATCACCTCGAGCGCGCGCGCCAGCGTGGCGCTCACCGGCTCGCCCGGAGCGCGGGTGACGTTTACCAGCCCGGCAAAGGCCGCCAGCGACCGCTCCGGCACGCGGTTGATCTGATAGAACGCCGCATCCGTCAGAAAGGCAAACAGTTCCAGCAGCGTGATGCCCGGATCCGACAGGTTATGGTCCGTCCACTGCGGGAAATAACGCGGAATCAGGGAGCGGCCCTCGGTGGCCAGTTGATCGAAATTGCGGTCGTCCAGGTTAGGTACAGGAAGGGGCATGCGCGTTACACAGCCTCCATGCTGATCCGGTGCGGCCCGGGATAAACCAGGAAATTGTCGTCCAGGTAAACGACAGACCCGGCCGGAGCGATACCGGCCACCGTCGCGGGCGCCGCCGTGAATCTGCCATCCCGCCGGGACAGGATGACGGTATCGCCGGTGCTGAAGCCCGCGAGCGTGAAAGAAGCAAACGGCTGATTGGCCGGCAGACCATCCACGAGCGGCAGGCGGACGCGGTTGTCCAGGGTTGCCAGCAACGTACCCGGCGCCAGCGCTCCGTCGATCTCGTACGCTTCGATACCCAGCACCACGGAGGGCGCCGCGGTCAGGCTGACCGAGGATACGGTCATCGGAAACGGGTAGAACACGGTCAGACGGTCGCCCGGTCGCCGCTGCGCGGCGAAGTCCGGGGAATCGACCTGGATCTGCGAAAGCCCGGTCCGGGAGCGGCGGATCGCCGTGGTGAGGCGCGTCTCCTCATTGCCGTCGTAGGTTCGCACGATGCTGCCCACGGGAAAACCCACGCCATCGCTCCCAAACGGGGCGACTCTGAGGCTGGCTCCCGAGGCCGAAACCACGGTCAGATCCTGCACCTTGGTGATGCGGTCTCCTTCTTTGAAACCTTTGACGGCGGCGCGGGCTGAGGAGCCGGCGGCCAGGGGCTCGGCCAGCAGGCAGGCCTTGTCCCCGGCGGGGGAAATCACCGCGCTGAACTCCGGCAGGTCCAGCATCAGAGGGACGGGAGAGGCAAAGGACAGCCAGTGCTGCGCGATGTGCGGAATCAGGCGCAGCGACTTCACATAGGCCAACCCCGGGACGCCCTCCAGCAACTGGTAGACCTCCGACTCGTACACATCCCGGGCGTACTCCCAGCCAGTTCCCAACGGGCCCCCGGTGAGGGGATGGAAAAAAGCGGCAATGGCGGCGATCACTTGGCGTTTGACCTCTTCCGCCCGCGTGATCTCCCTGGGAACGACCACCGCTTCGACGGATACCTGAATGTATCCGGGGCCCGTGACGGAGATGCGCGCCGGAGTGGATTGGGCGAGCCCGGCAAAAGCGCGGGCAGCCAGGTAATCCTCGACCTCGCCGATGAGTTGGGAACTCGGCGAGAGCTTCCCCTCTGTGCCGGCAGGAATGATCAGCACCGTAGCCCAGCCCGGCTCGTAGCGCAAATCGCGGTTGACGTTCGGGATGCACTTGGCGCGAGCAACCCGCGTGCCGGCCGCCTCGCGCGCCAGCCATTCCAGGTCTCCGGCCGAGACCGCGCGGCCGCGATGGCGCAGTGTCTGCGGGCCGCGCCCCTCCACCATCGCCGCCGTCTCGACGTCGCCGCCACCGTCCGCCGCGACGGGATTCGTCACCGAGGCCACTCCGGAGACGACGGACTTGATCTGCGCGGCGGCGCCCGCGGGCTGGTTGCCGGCCGACCCGCCTCCCGCCTGGTAGCTGGCCGAGACGTTATTCGTTCCGCGCGGCGGGATCATGCCCTGCGCGCCGTCGCCGAAAGTGATCGTGCCGGTGAGGCGGTCCAGCGTGTAATGGCGGCTGTTTGGCGCGGAACGCAGGAAGTTCGGCACTTCGCTCCAGGTGACCCAGGTCTCCGTCTCGCCGGTGACCGCGTTCCGGCGCGTCTCGATCGCGTCCGGCCCCTCCGCTTGCACAATGGCGGCCAGCTCCACGTCCGAGGGCGGCTCGGCTTCGCGCACCAGGATCCGCTGCCCGGGCAGCACCGGGGATCGCGTGAGACGGAGTGCCTGGGAGGGCTGGCCGCTGCCCGAACCGGCGATCTCGTTACTGGTCGTGATGGCCTGAATCGCTGGAACTGTGTTCAGGTAGACCCCTTGGATGCGCTGCGTGGTGGACGGGTCGTTGGCCGCGGAAAGCGCCCGGATCCAATAGCGCGCGTTGGAGTCGAATCGCGCGAGCGGCGCCATATCCTCCGGGATGAGCAACTCGAGCGTGCCCGATTCCGTGAGGCTGTTGGTGCCGTCGAAGACCGTCAGGCTTTGCCAGCCCGCGCCACTGAAGTACTCCCAGCGCAGCGGCGGCAGTTCCGCGGAAGAAACCTGGTTGCCGCGCGGCTCCGGAAGCACACTGCCGGAGAAGGCGCTCGGCGGTGTGGCGATGAAGAGAGTTGCCGCCTCACCCGGTGGCGCAGCCGTCAGCCCCACGTAGAACGCGGGCTCCGCATCCGCGTACACATCCAGCCCCGGGTCGGCGACCGAACGAAACGGCACGATCGAGCCGCTTTCGAGCGGCGGCGTCTGGTCCAGGAGCGTGAACCCGTCCTGGGTCACGACGGTGGGTGTGCCGCGTGCTTCATAGCCCAGGGTCAACTTGCGGATCACCGGCGGATTCAGGCTGGCCGTGCCAGGCTTCACGGTGAATCCTTTCGAGGGGTCCGCCGGATCCACGGCCACGTAATCGGTCGGCAGCCCGTAGTTGCCGGACGCCAGGCGCACGCGCAGCCAGTAGCTGCTTTTGCCGTTGACCTCCCCCGGCGCGTAGGTTTGCGGGGGGATCACGATGTCGCCAGTGCGGACAAAATCGTCGGTCTGGACGGCGGCCGGCGTCACCGCCTGCCAGCCGTTAGCGCCGAGGATTTCCCACTGCAAGGTGACGTTGGGAGACGTCATTTCCACTCCGACATCGATGTGCAGGACCCGCGGCAGCCCTGTAGTCACGCCGAAGTAGAGAATGTTCGACGGTCCAGGCTGCTGCCCGAAGGGGTAGAAGGGCGACTGGAAGTCCAGCGGCGTGGCCCCCGCGAAACCCACGAAGTAGGCGCTGGTCACGCGCCGCACGTTAACGTTAGCGGCGTGCTCGAACAGCAGCCGGTCGCGGGCAGTAATGATGTAGCCCAGGATGAAAGGAAACAGGACCGTGGGATTGAACTGCGTCTCGATGTTGCCGACCAGGATGTCGCTCCGCAAGACGGACCCGGTCGCGCGCGGGCTGACCACCGGACCGGTCGCCGTAGGTGTCGGCACGGATGCCTGCAGGAAAATGTCGTAGAAGGCCGGCTGTACGTCGGTAACCACGGCGAACTCGCGCCGCCCGGGGTCATCGATCATGAGGATGTCGCCCGGCTCGATACCGGCAGCAGTGTTCACGATGAAGGTGTTGGGAAGATTCTTGTCTTGACCCACACGCACCGCATCGCGCAGCACAGCCAGCGGAGCCGAGGCGCCGCGCTGGTGTACGGCCGTGCCCGCCGGATGCGGCTGGCGCAGGGCCGGCGCGATGCTGGCAACGCTCGGCGCCCCCGTGCCGCCCTCGGCCACCACCATGACCACCTCCTTGGTGGCGTTGTCGTCGCCAATCTGCAAAACCGCGCCGGTCCCGGCGAAATTTGCGTCCGCGAGCGTCAGAGAGGTAGCCGTCGAACCAGCGGCAATCGCCGAATCGGTCTTCACCGAGAACTTGTGGACATCGGGGACTCCGGAGTAAGCGCCGCTTTCGATGCGCACCCGGAACCACCCCGCAGTCACGCCGTAAAGCCCCGCCGGCGAAATGTCGGTGGGACGCGGAATCTCGATGGCGCCATCGACCGTAAATCCTCTGGTGCCGTCGCCGTCGATCGTCGGCCCCGTGGTGCGGGCGGCGCCCGCTCCCACCGCGGCGTTCGGGATGCGGCTCCACGAGTCGCCGTTCCAGTATTCCCAAATCAGGGAAGGCGGCGGCGCCGGCTGGACATCGGCGTGCAGCGTCACTTGCACGCCCGGCTTGGAGAAGGCCTCGCGGCTTCCGATGTACAGGGTACTGCCCACTTGCGGCGCGTTTCCGAAAGGAAACGATTCCTTGGTCACGTCCAGAGGTGCATTGTTGTTGAAGGCGAAATCCGGCAGCAGGCCATCGGCGCTTACGCGCAGCCGCAGGTCGCGCAGCCCGAGTCCCTCGCCGGGAGCCAGATCGGTGACCGGCGCCGGCAGCACCGCCTCGATCCAGCGGCTGGTCACGCCTGTCTGCAACCAGGCTACAGGACTGGGCCCGCGCAGCATCGTGGAATCCACCTGGCCCGGCACCGGCAGGCGCAGGAAAGGATTGGACGTCACCTGGGCGCCCGCGGGGAAGGCGATCGAAAGCGGTGCGATCAGCCGGACCACGTTGCCAGCTTCGAGACCGGCAACCTTGACCGAAACCGAGGCTGCTCCCGCCCGGATCGTCAGCGTGTCGCCGATGGTGAACCCAGCAGCCGACACCAGGGTGAGGCGCGTGTCCCCAGCCGCTGCGGCGCTCCGGAGAATGGTGGCGATCGCGCCCAGCGGCGAGAGGCTCTGGATCACCCCGCCGATGCTGCATTGCCACTGAAGGTTCTGGAAGAAGGCCTGCAAGGCGGAGCCCAACGAAGATCCCGCGGGCTCGAGGTCTACTGTGGCGCCGGCGAAGTCCAACAAGGCGCTATGGCCCAACCGGAGAACGTGCGGCATGCGGCGCGCGCCGGCCATCGGGCGGAAGCCGCTCACGCTCTGGCCGGCCAACAGGGAGGTACAATCCGTATACCGGTCCCACAGCGGATCCATGGTGAATGCCTGCGCGATCTGCGCCGGCAGCACGTTCAGATCTTCGGTGGTCTCGAACAGGACGGCGGACTGCGATGCGCCGGGCAGCGTTCCTGCCTGCGTGCCCTGCGGGACCAGCGTGGGGCCCGTGCCGGCCTTTAAATTGAAAGTGAGCGGCACTCCCGCCGGGCTGGGCGGGATCAGCGAGACCCCCATAGTCTGAAGAAATGCCAGCAGATTCTTCTCCGGCACCTGGTTGAGGCGCTGCAAGGCCAGCTCCGTCAACCGCGCGAAGATGCGCTGGAGCGCCACGCCCGCGTCGCCTTCCGCCGGCGGCTTCCATTCGGGCACGTGCGCCGCGGCGAGCGCGCGAAGCCGCGCGAGGATGTCCTCCAGGGCGCGGCTGTCCAGGACAGGCGGCTGAGCCGGCATCAGAGTTGCCCCCTGTCGAGATAGAACGGATAGACCAGGTTGAAGGTCGTATCAGTGCGGCGCACGCGGTACTGCACCTCCACGTTGAGCCGGTTGTATTCCGCCGGATCGATGGTGGCCTTGACGCTCAGCACCTCGATGCGCGGCTCGTAACGGATTAGCGCATCCTTCACCTGGTGCTCCACCAGCGCCGTCGTCGCCACGTTCGCCGGAGCGAAGACCTGGCTTTCCAGGCCCGCGCCGAAGTCCGGCTGCATGACGCGCTCGCTCTTGCCCGTGCGCGCGATCAGCAGAATGGACTGCCGGATGTGGTCCTCGTAGCTGTTCATGGCCAGGCGGCCTTCTCCGTCCACCGCCAGGGGGAACGCCAGGCCCGCGCCGAGGAAATCCTTGCCCTGGTCCGCATTGTCCGGCATACGCGCTCCTATCCGATGTTGACCGTGCCCACCGCCACCACCGAACCACCCGGCAGATCGGAAGGATCGTTGCACGTGGTAGCCGTGTCGCCGTTGCGGGCCGCCGGGTTTCCATTGATAAACACCGTGGCGCTGCCCATCATGATGGTGGCCCGGTTGGTCGGCGGCTTTACAAACGTCCCGCCGATGGGCACATGCGGGGGTGTATTCGAGGCCGTGCTGTTCACGGTTGCAGCCGGCATCCCCATGATGTTGACACTGGTCGAGAGGCCACCGTCGATGATCCCGGTAAACGGGTGCGGCGTGAGCACCGGCGGCGCAGTGCCGGGCGGTTGAATCATGTGCATGTCGGTAGCCATGATCTGATCGCCTTGTTTTGCAGCGGGCATGCCCATCGCGAATCGCCTCCTCAATTGATATTCACCATCGAACCCTTGATGGTGGTGTTGCCGGGACTGCCATCCAGGGTGAGCCCGCCCTGGGCCTGCACTTTGGTATCGGCGGTCGAGCTGATCTCCACGTTCTGCGCGCTGAGCTTAATCTTTCCCTGCGGCGCCTGGATGTTGATGTCCTGGTTGGATTGAATCGTGATTGTGTTGCTGGACGCATCCACGGTGATGCTGTTGTTGCCGCTTTTGTCGATGATCTCGATCTTCTCCGAGCCGTTGGTGTCGTCCAGGCGCACCAGGTGGCCGCTGCGGGACTTGATGAGCCGCCGGTCGTTGCTGCCGTTGGAATTGGTTTCCGGCGGGGCGTCTACTCCGTTCCACAAGCCCCCCAGCACATAGGGCTTGGCAACATCGCCCAGCTCGAACGCCACCAGCACCTCGTCGCCCACTTCGGGCAGAAAGTACGTGCCTCGCTGATTGCCGGCCATCAGCACGGCGATGCGGGCCCAGTGTCCGATATCGTCGTCCGAGAGCCAGGGAAACTTCACCTTGACGCGCGCCAGCCCCTGCGGGTCCTGGTTATCGATCACGATTCCCACCACAACGCCCTCGATCCTCCGCGAAACACCGGAGGTCTGGCCGGGAGAGGAGAGATCGAAAGCACTCATGCCTGTTTCCTCACTTGAAAAGATGACTGATATCCGGAGCCGCCATACGTGTGGGAGACCTGCTCCACCTGGTAGTCCCCACTGAAACGCCCGATGCCGCTCAGCTCGAGGATGGTGCCCACCACCATATCCGCCTGCCCCACGGCCGTGCCCGACCCGCGGATGGCGCCCTGCCCCTGGTCCGCCAGCAGCCGGTCCGCGCGCGCCTGCGCCTCCTGCACGCTGGTGATGCCCAGGTCCCTGGGCACGATCCGCTCCGAGCGGCCTCCGGCGCCGCGGGAAACCTGCTGCTCCCCGGTGGGGGAAAGGGACGTATCGGTGCGTTGCGCGCGCGCCGAAATCGACTGCTTCTGCGACGGGTCCCAGCCGCGCACCTCGATCGCGTTGACCTGCCCGGCGGTGCTCAGCCGGGGCGAAAAGCTCACCAGGTTCTGTCCCCACTTCAGTGGAATGTGATTGGGCGCCGGCGGATTCTGCTTGAAGTACAGCGTGTCGCCATCCACCCACAGGTAGAAGCCGCTCGCCTGCGCGATGGTCCGCAGGAAGGTCAGGTTGGAGACATGGTCCTGCACCCAGGCTTCGGTGCGGGGCGGCGTCGGATCGACCGAAGGGACGAGGCCGATCTCCGACGCGATCTGCGATACGATCTGGCTGTCCGGAAGCCCGCTATCCGGCGTGGGGCCGTCGAAGCGGCGATAGGCCGTGCCGCGCGTCGCGGCGTGCAGCAGGTCGTAGCCCTCTACGTGCAGGGTGGCCGGCCCGCTGTTGGGGAAGTCCGCCGTCAGCGCCACGACTTCGCCCACCATCACCCGCTGGGTCTGGCCCACGTACCCCAGGCTGATCTCCACGCGCGCGCCCTCCGCCAGCAACCCGCCCTGCTGGTTGATCAGGTCCAGCTTCGGATCGTTCAGCCGGATGGTGAATTCGCCGGGCGGTTCGAGGTAAAGGCTTACCGTGATATCCATCACGGAGGAGGCGATCGGTGGCGGAAGAGGGACGTAATTCACCGTAAGATCGAAGGCCGGTACGAAGATGGGCGGCAGCAGTTCGATCAGCGGCATGGCGGGCCTACTTCAGCACCGGGATCGTCAGTCCCCGGCCGGAACGGATGGTCAACGGATTGTCGACCCCGCTCGCTTCAGCGATTGGGCGCCACTGGCGAGGGTCGCCGTATTCCTGCGCGGCAATGCCTTGCAAGGTTTCGCCCTCGACGAACACGTGCCGCTTGGTGCGGTCCGCGGAAAGCAGGGGGATACTGGCCAGCAGGCTCTCCAGCAGATCGTATCCCTTGAGCGTCACCGAAAGCTTGGCGCGCAGCGGCATTCCCAGCGCGTTGAAGTAATCGAAGCGCTGGGTGACGCTTTCCAGTATGCAAGGGAAAATCAGCGAGCCCCACAGAAAGAGCAGCCGGGGCGGTGCATGTGTCTCCGAATTCACCGCGGTCAGGCCGATCACCAGCTCGGTGAACACTCGCACATCCACTCCGGTATCGGTGCTATCGAAAAACAGGTCCATGCTGAGCGTCTGCGCGTTGCCCTGAACGAACTGCAGCAGCGACGAGCCCAGGCCGGGGACGTGCACATCGGCGAACTGATTGGTCTTCTGGAGCTGATATTCCGGCGGGTTGAACATCACCGGAATGGGGATCGGGACCACCGCATCCGTGTTAATAATGAGGGCCTTCATCAGCGGCATCAGTAGAACCCCTTTCGTTCCTGCATGCGCAACTGGCGGCGCTGAAGCGTCTGGTAGACCTTGTCCGCGATGGCGTTGATGTCTACCGGCGGCGCCGGAGGCGCCGCGGGCGGCTTGGAAACAGCCGGATGCGGCTCGGCAGGCGCTGTGGCGGCCGGCGGCTGGGCCTCCGCGGATGCAGGGGCGGTTTCAGGCGCCGGCGGGGGGCCCGGCTCCTGCGGCCGGAAGCGCAGCTCGAAGCCCGCCAGCGGAGACGGAAAGACGATCTCCCGGGCGAGTCGGTCGATCACCGTCTCCTCGACGGTTTTGACCGCCGCTACCTCACGGTCGGGGCTCGGAGTGTAAGCCAGCGGTGTGCGCGCCAAAACATCGGGCCCGCGCTCCGGTGCAGCGGGCGGATTCGCGGAGAGGTGCACTACCGGCCGGGAAGGAGCGTGAATATCCGGAAATCCGCCTGGAACCTCGCGCCGGGGATTCGCGCCGCCAACGCGGCCAAGCACCGGCCGGAACTCCGACGCAGCGGCGGACGGGAGCACATCACGCCAGTTGCCGAACCGCGACCGCAACGGAGTTGTGCCTGGAGTCCCTGCTCCGTCCACAGCCACACGCACACGCTCCGCGTTACCGAGCCGCGGCCGTGAGGGAAGAGTGCTTGCAGTCACAATCCCATCCGCGTGGGCGAGCACACCTCTCGCGTCAACGAACCGCGGCCGTGACCGCTCCCTAACGGTCGCGGCTTCGTCGTTAATGGCGCGTGAAGGCGGCACGCTGGCGGGTCGCGATGGTAACAGAGCGTTGGCGCCTGCCGGAAGCTTCCCGAGTTCTGCGGGAGCACGGAAAACTTCCGAATCCCGCTCCCTGGCAATCGGAGGGGGCACCGCTCCCTGCGGTCGCGGCTCATTCATATACGGCCCTGCCGAGCCGCGACCATAGGGAGCGGTCTCTCGAAATTCCTCGAATCCGCTGCCCTCGAGATATTCCAGCCCGAGCGAAGTCCAGCCGGGCCAGGGCCGCCGCCCGTGCAGCAGCCGGGAGTTCCAGCGGCGCAGGGACTCCACCCGCGACATCATGCGGGCCCTCCTGCCGGCAATACGCTGCCACGCACGTTCCGTGGCGCGCGCGCCCCCGGGCCGCCATTCCTGGCGGCCGGACACCTCTTTCCACCCCACTTTCTCCAAGCTTCTCCGCCTCTATCGCGCCGGCCGGTTCGCCGCGCGGTTGATTTTGGCAATCTCCTCCACCCACACCCGCCGCTCGCCATGCTCGAGCCGCAGCACCTCCGCCAGGGGCCAGTGGAAGTGGTAGGCGATATAGGCTACCTCCTCGCGCACCTGCGCCAGGGGGTAGCCTAGGATTCCCCCGATGTTTCGGTCTCCAGGTCGAACTCCTCGTGGCAGTGCGGGCAGGTCAGGTGCAGCGCCCGGCTCCCGTTGCTGTTGATGCGGTTGTAAAAATCCTGCAAGTATGCCAGGTCCGCCGCAAAAAGCCCTTCGATCACCTTCGGATTGATGACTTCCAGGGCGCCCAGGCGGACCAGCACGCGGGAGAGCAGAATCACGACCAGGTACGAGGGATTCGCCTGCACCCGGGGGTCTTTCAGGGGCAGAATTTCGTCGGCCGCCGTGGCCAGGCGCATCCGCCCCTCCCGGTGAATCGTCCCCGATTCGTCCACGTACCCCTTAGGGAGCACGAAGTCGAACTCTGTTTGCAGACTGCTCATGCCCGTTCCATGCGCTCGCAGCTCAACGTCAGCACATCAATCGCTACGTCATTACCCTTCGCATTCAGTTCGGGAGCAGCGTATTTGCTGGGCCACGCGGAAAAGAAGTTCCAGCGGATCTTTTCCTGGCCGGCGTCGTCCAGCAGGATGATGGAGCCGTTCTTGCGTTGGACGTTTCCGTCGATGGCGGTCTTGTGCCAGTCGTACAGTTCCCGTGAATCCGTGATGCCCCACTTCAGGGTGATGTCGGGATAGCTGATTTTGCCCGGCAGTTTGCGCACCGTGGAGGCTTCCCCGCCTTCCCGGTACTCCACCACCTCAACGCTGGAGCCGAACCCGCTGCAATCCGCAAATCCGGCCTGCACTATGCCGTCAATTTCCACGAGGAACCGAAAATTCCGGTACGGATCTACTCTTGGCATCAATCATTCTCCTTTCCTGGTCCGGCGCGCCGTCTAGCCGCCGGTCACCTGCTGGATCCGGAAGATCACGAACTCGGCCGGCTTCACGATAGCCACGCCGATTTCCGTCACCACCTGTCCCGCGTCGCGGACTTCCGGCGGATTGGTGTCCTTGTCGCACTTGACGAAGAAGGCCTTGGCCGGCGTGTCCCCGAACAGCGCGCCGGCGCGCCACTGCAGCAGCAGGAAGTCGCTCACCGAGCGGATGATGCGCTGCCACAGGGCCGGGCTGTTGGGCTCAAAGACCACGAACTGTGTGCCCTGGTCGATAGAGGTGCGCAGAAAGTTGAAAAACCGCCGCGTGCTGATGTACTTAAAGTCGCCGTTGGCATCGCCGCCCACGGTGCGCGCGCCCCAAACCCGGATGGCGCCGTTGAGCGAGCGGATCAGGTTCACGCCGTTGTCGTTGAGCATGTCCTGGTCGGCGTTGGAGAGCGCGTAGCGCAGGCCGGTGGCGCCCAGCACGCCCTCGTTGGCCGGCGCCTTGTGCACCCCGCGCGTGGCGTCGGTGCGCGCGTAGATGCCGGCCATGTGCCCGCTTGGCGGCACGTAGATGAGCCCGTCGCCCGGAGGACTGTTCTTGGCCGTCATCAGCGCGGTGGCCGGGTCGAACACCTGGATCCACGGGAAATAGAACGCCGCGAACGAGGAGTCCTGCGGGCGCAGCCCCGGCGTGGGCGTGGCGGTGGTGGGATTCTGGAGCAGGGTGAAATCCCCGGTGTCGAAGGCCGCATTGGTCTCCACGGGATCCAGGATGGCCACCCGGTCCTGCAAGGTCTCACAATGCGATGTGAGGGCCGCATAGTTAGTGCCGCCGGTAAGGCCGGGGGCGGCCACCATGGTGATGTCGGTGATGGCGGCAAAGGCCCGCAGCGCATTCCCCAGGTCCGCCGCGGCCGCCACACGCGCCACGTAGCAGCCGGTGCCGCCGTTGTTAAAGAATCCGAACACGGCGTGCGCCAGGTGCCGCTGCCCGGTATCCACCGCCGGACTTGCCGCGCTCGTGGCGGCGGCCGAATCGTCGCCAATGAAATCGCCGAACAACTGCGTGTATTGGGTCCAACTGGTAATGAAATACGCTCGGCCGGCCTGGGCGCGCCGCACCGGGTCGGCGTAGCTGAAGTCCACGAATTTGTATCCCCGCGCGATGTCGGACGCGGCGTCCGATGCCCGCGTCTTGGCCGCGAGCTGAACGGTGTCGGGGATCACCCCGATGAAGCCCGGCGTGCTGGTCCCGGCCCCGGCGATCGGCCGCGCCAGCGGGGGGATCTCTTCTACGTAAACACCCGGATGCAGGTACTGCGGCATTCGTTTTCCTCCTTCTGGAGCTGCGTTAGTCTCTCTTTCTCGGTCCTAGGTCAATTGCACGTTGTAGTTGCTGCCAGCCGTGGCTGGAACATTCACGGATACTTGTTTGACAGTGGCGCCGGCCGCCACCCGTAAGGTGTATGTGCCGGCGGAAATCGTACCGATCGTAAACTGTCCGTCTGCGTCGGTCACCTGGGCCAAACCCGGCTCCACCAGCGTGACCGTTGCCCCGGCCACCGGCGAGCCACCCGCGTCCGTCACCCGCCCGCCGATGCGAAACAGGGCCACCTGGGTGGCGGGCGCACCAAGCTGCTCGAGTTGCACCTCCGAGGTGATGACCAGCGGAGCCGTCTCCGGCGGAAATACGCTCATCGAAATAGTGGCTGCAACGGAAAACGAGGGCCGCAGCCGTGTGCCCAGTGCCGTCCAGAATTCCGCCGGGTTCTTCAGCCCGTCGGTCTGCGCCGTCAGCATGGGCAGCGGCGGGTCCTGGCCAACCAGGCTGTCCTGCAAGAACGAAGCGGGAATCGTCGGGTATCGCGACAGCACCTGGAGGGCCTGGCTCAGCAAACGGTGCTCCTGCAAGGCCTGTTCCGTGCCGCCCACCGCCCAGGCGGTCACCAGGTAGGAACACTCTACCCGCAGAGCCGGCCGCTGGATGGTGGCCTGCGACCCGTTGCGGCTGACGATAGGTTCCGGATTGCGCAGTTCCACGTTTTCCCGGATGTTGTACAGGAACAGATCCACCGACGTTTGCGCAGGCCGGAACGTGTCCGAAGGCGGATCGAAAACCACCTGCGCGTTGGTCAGTTCCGGCGGCAGACCCGGCTGGATCAGCAGGGCGCGCAACGTGCGGCTGAGATCACGGATCATCGCCCGTCAAGGCCCCCGCCGCAATCTGGCTTGTGGTTCTCTGGCATTGGCGTCACCGGCGCGTCATGGAGCCGGCGAGACGATCCCTTCGTGCCGCGCAAATCCCAAGTACCGGTGGGCAGTGTGCGTCTGCACGCGGCATCCGCGTGCCGGCGTCACGCTGCCCACGTAAAACTCATGTGGCATGTGATCCACCGACGTGCCGGCGGTGGGGTCTGTCGGGGCCACCGGGGTCGGGTTCCCGCAGCCGATAAACCAGTTATCCACAAAGGTCCCGTTCGTGTTCTGCCAGAACGGCACCGTAGCAAACGCTGCCGGCCCAGGCCAGTTGGTAACGACGTCCGCCGTCACCGCCCCCGGGAAGTTCTCGTTTACCGTCGCACCCACGATGGTGCCGCCCACGTTATCCACAATGCGATACGAGATCTCAGTCCAATAGGCGCCGCAGCCCGGACAGGGATTCCAGGGCGGGCATCCGGCATGGTCGGTAGGAGCTCCCCGCGAGAGCAGCCGGTGCGGTTTTCTCACCGTAAGTTTGCCCGTGTAGCTGGCCCCGCCGGGGGTGCCTTCCCGCACTTCCATGGAAACATCGTTGGCGCGCACGCTGCCGGCGGTGCTCTTGACCCGCACCGACGGTCCCACGGAGGCGCCGTCAAAGGCGATCTTGTCCGCACCGGCGGTGATCCGCCATTGCAGGGCGGCGGGGTTGGCCGCGTTCGCCGAGACCAGGTCCGCCGTGATGGAGAAACCGCTGGGATGCTCGCCGCAGAAGAACCATAGCGCGTCGTGCGGGTGCCGCAGTTGGTGCGTCCAGTTCAGCGATGGGGCGGCCGCCGGCGCCGCGGGCGCCGGTACGGGCGCCCCTGGCGCGGGAGCGGGAGCCTCGGGTGCCGCCGCTGGAGCTGTCGGCGCCGGCGCGGGGGCCGGGGCTGCCGGAGCCGGGGCCGCCGGAGCAGGGGCGGCCGCATCCGGGGGCTGTCCTCCCGCCTTAGGACCCGCGCCAGCAGCCGCCTCTGCCTCTTCCCGGCAACTCGGGCAGGAACCGCCGCAAAAGCAGCCGCCGCCGCTGAGCAGCCGCTGCACATAACGGTTTCCGTGGGTTTGTTGCAAACGCAGCAGCATGGCTGCCGGCCCACCCCGAAACGCCAGCCGCTGCGTGGGAACGTGTGGCTGCCGCGCCAGCCCGGCTGCCGCCACTCCCTTTCCGTCTCGCTGCGTCGCCTTCGCTCGCATGTGCCGCTTCTCCCAGCATCTACCAGGTGCGCTCCGGCATCCAGCCGGTCTTCACCCTATGCCGACCGCCCCAGCTTGCCGTGCTCCCGTTGCGCGGCCTGTAACAGGTGCGTCATTTTGATCCGGCCGCCCTCCGCGGCCGCATAGAATGCCGCTGCCAGGGCCATATTGCGAATGTTGCCGCCCGCCAGCTTGATCTCGCGCGCGAGCACGGCAAAGTCCGCGTCTTCAGCCAGCGGCGCCGCCCGCGGGAAAACCGATTCCCAAATCCGCCGCCGGTATTCTTCGTCCGGAAACGGGAACTCCACAATGGCTTGCATTCGCCGCAAAAACGCCTCGTCCATGTGCTGGCGCAGATTCGTGGCCAGAATCACAATGCCTTCGTATTCGTCCATCTTTTGCAACAGGTACGCGATCTCAATGTTGGCGAAACGGTCGTGTGCGTCCTTGACCTCGGAACGCTTGCCGAATAGCGCATCGGCTTCGTCGAAGAACAGGATCACATTGGCCGCCTGCGCCTCGTCGAAGACCTGTTGCAGATTCTTCTCGGTCTCCCCCACGTACTTGCTCACCACGTGCGACAGGTCCACCTTGAAAAGGTCCAATTGAAGGTCGTTCGCGATCACTTCCGCCGCCATCGTCTTTCCCGTTCCCGGAGGCCCGGAAAACACGGCCGGCAATCCTTTCCCCAGCGAAAGCTTCTGCTCGAACCCCCATTCGCCATGCACAATGTGGCGGTACTTGGCCTGGTTGCAGATCTCCCGGAGCTGCGCCAGCGTGTCGGGAGGCAGCACGATGTCCTCCCAACGGTAGTGTGGTTCGATCTTGGTGGCCAGCGCTCCCAGGCGGGGTGTGGCTTGCGCGCGGCACGCGGCGTAGAGATCGTCTGCCGCGATCCGGTCCTCGCCGGAGCGCCACAAGGCTAAATCGCGCGCCGTCGCCAGGGCGTCCCGAATCTGGCCCGAGGTGAAGCGAAAGCGTCCGGCGAGCGCCCCCAGATCCACGTCCTCCGCCAGCCTTCGGCCGTCGCTCCCATGCCGCTTCCAGAGGTCCATGCGGTGGCGGGCGTCCGGCGCCGCCAATTTCACCTCCAGAAAACTGCGGTCCTCGAGCAGCCCGTGCGGATTCCAGGGCGCGGCGCCGCACAGAAACGTCAGCCCCGTGAAATCCCGCGTCACGTCCAGCAGCGTCTTTAGACGTCCCGCCTGTTTGTCCCGGTCTTCCAGCAGGCAGTCCAGATTTTCCAGGCACAGCGCCGCGTGCTGCAGGACGGCTTCCCGGCCCAGGCGCAGCATCAACTCCTCGAATGGAGCCGGGCTGTGGAGGGCCCGCTCCAGGTCCGCCACCAGCAGCGGCACCCCCAGTGTCTTGCAAGCCAGCGCCGCCAGCGCCCGCATTCCCGAGCCATATGGTCCGTGCAGGTAAAACACCACCCGCTTTCCCCCCGGCTGCCCGTCCGCCAGTTGTCCCAGCACATACCGGCACAGGCGATCCTTCACGTCCGCGGGGACCGCGGCCTCTTCCGCGGGATCCCGCGGGAGCACCGCGCTGGCGAGGGATGCCAGGCAGCCGTCCATCCGGCTGGGGCCCAGCAGATACGCGGCGATGCGTTCGTCCAGCCGCAGAAACCGGGAGAGCAGGCTTCCCGGCCCTTCCGCCGGGCTGTCGAGAGCCTCAATCAGGCGGTACCTCAAAAGTGGCGCCTGGGAATCGAAAGACCGCCGCGCCGCCAGCCTTTCCTCACTGGCGGGACAAAACAGCTTCAGCGCCAGGTCCACGCTGGGCTTGCGGCGCGTCACATCGTCTTGCAGGTAGGCGTACAGCTTCTCGTATTTCCGGTCCACTTCCGGCGCCAGGCAGAGCAGCACAACGCTTTCCTCGAATGGGGAAAGCCCGAATATCTGCGAGAGATGCGGAAGAGAAAGGTAAGTCTGCTCCTGCAAGCTGCGAGCGCGCCGTTCGGCGATTTCGGCGCCCAGGCTGCTGAGAAGATCCACGATTTGTGGATTCTGATCGGTGGACTCTGCCCGTTCCTCGTCCAGGAGACCGGCAATTTCTTCGTCCGTCAGCACCACGCCCTGGAAGCCCTCCAGTGGGCCGCGCAGCCTCTCTTTTTGAAATGGAAGGGTGTGTAGCCGGATCAGCAGGTCGAGCCGCTGAAACTCATCCGACAAGTGCTCCCAACTGGTGGAGTATGCCGCATGCGGATTCGCTCCCCGGGAATCTCTTGTCGCTACACTCGCCATCACGAACCGCCCGTCGTTTCGCTTCTATCGCTGCTTCCCGGTTGGCGGCGCAGAGCCGGTTGCCCATGCGGCGATGGATTTGTAGAACTATAAGCCACGGCTCCACCGTTGTCAAGGTAGATATTTTTAGATTTTCGAGCTATTTTTACCGCTTTCCGCTACGTTAAACCTGTAAGGTGTCGCCCTCCCGCGCGACCAGGGAGTACAACACCGGTGAGAGGAAGATGGAGAGCAGCAGGCGTGACGCCAGGCCTCCTACAATGACAATGGCGAATGGCTTCTGGGAGTCGCTGCCGATGCCCGTGGACATGGCCGCTGGCAGCAGCCCGAAACAGGCCACCAGCGCCGTCATCATGATCGGGCGCAGGCGCAGCAGGGAGGCCTCCAGAACCGCCGCGCGGATTTCCCGCCCTTCCAACCGCAGCTTGTTGATGAACGAATACAGGATCACGCTGGTCTGCACCGCCACGCCCATGAGCGCCACGAAACCCAGGCCCGAGGAGACGCTGAAATTGGTGTGCGTCAGGCGCAGCGCCAGCAATCCGCCGACCGGCTCGGTCACCAGCACGCTGAAGACAATCAGGAGTGGGAACTTCAGGTTGCCGTAGAGTGCGAACAGGATCACCAGGATCAGCAACACGGTCAGCGGCAGAATAATCTTCATTTGAGAAAGCGCTGTCAGGTAGTCTTTGTACTCGCCGCCCCAGTCGAAGAAGTAGCCGATCGGCAGAGCCACCTGCGCGTCCACCTTCCTCCGGGCTTCGCCCACGGCGCTGGCCAGGTCGCGGCCCTCCACGCTGAACTGCACACCGATGTAACGCTGGTTCGATTCGCGGTAGATAAACGACGCCCCGTTTTCGACCTGGATCGTGGCGAACTGGCTCAGGGGCAGGTGCTGGCCGTCCGGCGTGGTGATCAGCAGGTTCCGGATGGCGTTCATATCCTTGCGGAACGGCTCCTGCATGCGCACGATCAGGTCGAACTGGCGCTCGCCCTGAATGACCTGTGTGGCGGCCTTGCCGCCCATGGCGGTCTCGATCAGCGTGTTGATATCGGCCACGTTGAGGCCGTAGCGCGCGATCTTGGCCCGGTCCGGAACAATGGTCAGGCTGGGCTGGCCGAGTTCCTGCACGATGGTGACATGCACGATTCCCGGCACGCCGGAGATGATGCGCTTCACCTGGCGGGCCTTCTCCTCGAGCACGGGCAGATCGTTGCCGAAGATCTTCACCGCGAGGGCGCTCTTCAGTCCTGTTTCGGCTTCGTCCACGGCATCCTCGGCGGGTTGGGTGTAGTTGAAGATCACCCCCGGAAACACGGAGAGCTTTTGCTGGACGGCGCGGATCAGAGCCGGCTTGTCGCGAATCTCGCCCCGCCAGGCGGAATCGTAGTACGGCTTGAGACCCACGTAAAACTCGTTGTTGAAGAAGCCGGTCGGATCGGTGCCGTCGTCCGGACGGCCGAGCTCGTTGGCCACCGTGGTCACCTGGGGGAAACCCCTGAGGATGTTCCGGATCTGCGGCGAAAGCTTGGAGGCCTCGTCGAACGAGATGGTGTAGGGTGTGGTGGCACGCACCCACAGGGCGCCCTCATCCAGGTGCGGCATGAACTCCGCCCCGATGGAAGGCACCAGCAGCAGGGACGCCCCAAACACCCCCAGACACGCCGTCACGGTGATGAAGGGATGGCGGAGGCAGCCTCCGAGGAGCCGGCCGTAAAAGTCGCGCACCCCCTCGTAGATCGCCACGCGCGGCTCGCGGGCGTGCTTCAGAAAGTAGGCGCACAACACCGGCAGCAGCGTCAGCGAGCAGATCAACGCGCCCACCAGCGCGAACGACATGGTGTCGGCCATGGGCTGAAACAGTCGGCCGGACGGCCCGGTGAGGACGTAAATCGGGATATAACCGGCAATAATGACCGAAACGGCGTAGAAAATGGGACGCTCCACGTCATGTGCCGCCGCGCGGATCACATCCAGAAACCGGTACTCCCGCCCGTGATACTCCGCCAGTTCGCGGAAAATGTTCTCCACCATAACCACGGCGCCATCCACGATGATGCCGAAATCGATCGCGCCGATGGAGAGCAGATTAGCGGGGATGTGGCGCCAGTCCAGGCAGATGAAGGAGAACAACAGGGCGAAGGGAATGGTCACGGCGACAATCAGCGCCGTGCGCACGTTAAAAAGAAACAGGCCCAGAATCACCAGCACCAGGGCCATGCCGCGCAGCAGGTTGCGCTCCACAGTACGGGTCGTTTCCTCGATCAGATGGTGGCGGTCATAGTAGGGCTCGATCTTCACGTCCGGGGGGAGTACGTGCCGGTTCAGGTCGTTGGTGACGGTTTCCAGGCGGTCCAGGATCACCTGCGCCTGCTCGCCCACACGCATCAGGATGACGCCCTCGACGGCCTCGTCCTCGTGCATGTAGCCGAACTGGCCCAGCCGGACGGCATGGCCGATCTGCACCTCCGCTACGTCGTGAACGTAGACCGGGATGCCGCCGCGCGTCGCCAACACAATGTTCCCGATGTCCTGCGTGTTTCGCACCAGGCCCAGACCGCGGATGTAATAAAATTGGCCGCCCTGTGAATAAAATCCGCCGCCGGCGTTGGAGTTGTTGACCGAGAGCTGCTGCACCACCTGGGGGACCGAAATTCCGTATGCCAGCAGCTTATTGGGGTTCAGCAGCACCTGGTACTGCATGGTGGTGCCACCGAAGCCCGAGTCATCAGCCACCCCCTGCACCGCCCGGTAACGGCGCTCCAGCAGCCAGTCTTCCAGGGTCTTCAGCTCTTGCGGCGTGCGGTCGGGACTCCGCAGCACGTATCGGTAGATCAGCCCGCTGGGGCTGAACAGCGGAGAGAGCGTGGGCGTCACCCCCTGGGGGACCGTGGCGTTGGCCACCCGCTCGAACGCCTGCTCGCGCGCGAAGTAGGGGTCTACGTTGTACTGGAAGTTCATCTGCACCGAGGAGAGGCCGTAGAGCGAAATGGAGCGCAGCGTCTCCAGCCGGGGAATGCCGTTCATCTCGACCTCGATCGGGATGGTGATCAGGCGCTCGATCTCCTCGGCTGCATGGCCGGGCCACTGGGTGATGATTTCGACGTGCGGCGGCGAAAGATCCGGGTATGCGTCGATCGGCAGCTTCTGGAAAGAAAGTGCTCCCCAGATCATCAGCGCCAGAGAGCACACGATGACCAGGAAGCGCTGCGAGAGGGCGAAAGAGACGATGCGCGCGATCACGATGCCCGGAATCCCTTATTGATAGGTGTTTGCAAACTGAAGAAAGACGCTACCCTCGGAGACGACGCGCTCCCCCTCCTTGATACCACTCGCGATCTCCGTCCGCCCATCCTGCTCGGCGCCCACGGTCACCAGTCGCTGGGCGAACCGGCCGGATTCCACTTCCACGTAGACGAACGGCTCGTTTTGCGGATCGTGCAGCAGGGCGTCGGTCGGAACCCACAGGACGTTGCGCCGCGTGCGGGTGAGAATCACAGCGTCCACGAACATATCCTTCTTCAGCAGGCCGCCGGGGTTGCGCGTGACGATGCGCACCGGCGTGGTGCGGGTGGCGGGATCGACCATGGCGCCAATATAGGCCACCGAGCCGTGAAAGCGATCCGGCAGCGCGCTGTTGGTCTCCTCCACCGGGTCGCCCACCCGCACAGCGGGCAGGTCGCGGTCGAAAATGTGACCCTGCACCCAAACGGTGGAAACATCGCTCAGCAGGAAGCAGGTGGTCGCGCCCGCCTGAATGAACTGGCCGGGCAGCACGAGTTTCTGGACCACCGTGCCGGCGATGGGCGCGCGCACCGCGAGTTGCGGGCTGATCGGCACACCCTGGCGTTCGGCGTCTTCGATGTCTTTCTGCGTGACTCCGAAGATGCGCAGCGCCTGGAGGCTGTTCTGCACATCGGTGCTGGCGTCGTTATAGTCCGCCTCGGCGGCTTCCAGGTCTTTGCGGGCGATGGCCTGGTGCGCCAGCAGGTCGCGGCTGCGCTCCAGGGTACGCCGCGTGAGTTCCAGCCGGTTGCGCGCCTTCCGGTACGCGGATACGGCGTTGGCCACGTCCGGGCTGGCCACGTATAGCAGCGGCTGGCCCGCCTGCACCTGCGAGCCGGTATCCACCAGGATCCGGGCGATGGGCCCGGAAACCTGCGTGATGGCCTGGGTGCTGTGATCGTTGTCCCAGTCTACCGTCCCGGTGGTGCGGACCTGGACCGGCCAGACGGACGACTGGACGGTGGTGATACGCAGGTGGGCCAACTGGTCCTGGGGAACGGTGAACAGAGAGGCTTGTGCCTGGGGCGGTTCGACTGTTTTGTGCCCGGGCGGGCCCTGATAGGCCGGTTGCCCCTGCACCTTCTCGGTGACGCCGCAGCCCGATAGCAACAAAGCCGGAATTGGCAACAACAACCAGAGCAGCATTTTCATGGCAACACCTGTGCCCCCACCGCCAGATTCACCTGCTCGGCGTTGATCATGTAGGCGGAAAGCGCCTGCCGGTAGGCCAGTTGCGTTGCCCGGTAGCTGCGCTCCGCGTCCAGCAGGTCCAGCAGGCTGGCGGCGCCCCGGCGGTACGCGTAATTGCTGATCTCGCGGGACTGGCGAGCCTGCTCCAGGTAGCCGGATTCGAACAGGCTGACGACCTGGTCGCTGCTGCGCAAGGCCCAGAACGCGTTGGCCACATCGGTGAGCACCCCCGCGCGGGTGGCGGCTTCGGCTTCCTGCGCCTGGCGGACGGCGTGCTGGCTGCGGAGAATTTCGCCCTGGTTCCGGTTGTGGATGGGGATCTCGATCGATGCGCCGAAGCCCAGCCCGTTGACCGGCCCGTTGCGCTTGTATTCCACTTCACCGGTGAAGTCCCGGGCGCGATTCCCGTACGCCAGGGCCACGGTGTCGTTGGCCAGGCGCACGCCGCTTTGCGCGGCTTGCAGGTCCGCGCGCGAAGCCAGAGCCCGCTGCCGCAATTCCTCCAGCAGCACCACGTACTTGCGGTGCTCCAGTTGCCCGCTGACATCGAAGTTCTCGGCCACACTCTCGAATCCCACCAACTGGCGCAGGTTCACCTTGCTTTGCACCAGTGCCAGTTGCGCTCCGGAGACATCCTGCTCGAACTGGAGCTTCTGGAGCGAGATTTTCAGATAGTCGCCCTCGGAAATATCGCCCGCGCGGAGACGCTGCTGGTTGATGTCCACCACGCTGGTGAAATTCTTCAGATCGTCCTGGGCCAGCTCCAGGTTGGACTTGGCCAGCAAGACCGCCACGAAGGCCTGGGCCACCTGAAAGCGAAGCTGGCGCTCGGCGTCGGCTACCGTGCGAACCGTCACGTCGGTGGTATCCTGAGCCACCACCACGCGCTTGTTGCGCTTGCCGCCGCGCTCGATCAGATAAGTCACCGACTGGAGGAACTCCTGGTTATCGCGAAGGTTAGCGAACGTCATATCCTTAGGCGAAAAGACCGGGAAATCTTCGTTGACCATCGACCAGACCGGGTTGGGCTTGAGGGACGCGCTGATCTGGTTGGCCTGCGCCTGATCGATATTCAGGCGCTGCGCCAGCAGGGCGTGGTTGTGCGCCAGCGCCAAGCGGATCGCGTCGTCCAGGGAAACGAGCGCCAGGGGACCTTGCGGGAAGGCGGAAAACGTCCCCAAAACAAGCCAGAGAAAAAGCCACACGGCCGTCACGCGACAGGAACGTTGCCGGCAGAGAGACATCACGCACCGTCTCCTTCAGAGAGTGGCATAGATGGATTGTTCGCCAAAGCCGAAGGGGCGAGATAGCACTCCGCCCCTGTGCGTATCCACTATATCGCGTTTGACCTCGGCAACCGCTACGGGGTTTCGGGCCAACCGACCGGCCGGTCCTCGGGCAACGGGTCCTGGGGAACCAGCGTCGGATCCACGAAGGGATGCGGCGTCAGGTTCGGCGGAACCTGATTCGGGGTTTGGGTGCGGCGCTTGTCGTCCGGAATGCGCAAAGGCGCCGGACGCTGGCGATCGGCTTTGTCCTGGATCGGGTTCCGGCCCGATGGCCCGCCGGGCGGCAGGAAGCGTTTGGACATCAGTGCTCCTTTCGCCCCCATATTGCCAGAGGGGCATACCGGAACCTGCCTTTCTGAGGCTGTAAACAATAGAAAAAACTAGCGTTATGGGAACAGAAAAAGCTGTGAATGCTTAGCGCAGATAGAACAGGCTGAGCCGTGGCAAACCGCACTTTTCGAGCAGTTGCCGCTCCAGATATTGCTTTTCCAGCAGGGCGAGTTGGGGGGCGCTCATCTTGCCGCGATAGGGACGAAGCTGGCGGTCGAGTTCGCGGCGCGCCTCCAGCAGTTCTTCTTCGGTCTGGCTGCCCCGGACCGCCGCGATCATCTTTTCCTCCAGGACGGTGAGACGCTGCTCCAGCGCCTCCAGTTCGGCGTGATGCACCTCCGCCTCCGCGGCGAGACGGTCCAGCGCCTCCGCAATCTCACCCAAAGCCGGGGCGCCTGCATGGCGCAGCCGTTCGGCATTCCCAGCCAGATAAGCCCGCAGTTCCTCCACGGCGAACGGCGGCGCGGACTCGCGTCCTCGCGCGGGGCTGACGTTGCCCGCCATCACCTGGGCTTCGGTGAGGACCGCTTGCGCGCAAAAGGCCAGGGAGTTCACCATCTGGGTCTTGTGCCTGCGACCGCGCCACTTTTCGAAAGCCGCGTCGATCCCGCGAAACACAGCCTCCAGCGGAACTTCTGAATTCTTCCAACTTTCAATCAGCGCCCAGTCGAGAGGCGAGAGCAGGAATAGGCCGGTGCCGCGGACGCGCCGGAAATGTTCCTCGATCTCAGTGAAATAGTTGAAGTAGTTGTAGACCCAGTCGTGGCTTTCGGTCATACTGCGCGGACGCCTCCCGCCAGGATGAGGGTCTCTGAGCCGTCGTCGCGGCGCACAATCAGAAAACCGGAAGGATCCAGCCCGGCGGTGGTTCCTTCCAGCACACCCTCCGCCTGCGAGACGCGCACCCGCTTGCCACGGGCGTAACTGGAACAGCTGGCAAACAGCTCCAGAATCGCCTGCCTGCCGCCCTCCGCCAGCATTCGGACAAAGCGGTCCACGGATTCCAGCAGGCAGACCAGCAGATCTTCCCGGGACTGCCGGCGGCCGGTGGCGATGCGCAGGGAGGTGGCTTCGGCCGCGAGCTCCTCCGGAAAGGCGGCGTGGTTGACGTTAATGCCTATGCCGGCGATCGCGGCGGCATCCTGGAGTTGCACGAGGATGCCGGCGGTCTTCTTGCCGCCCAGCATGAGATCATTCGGCCAGCGCAGGTCCGGCTGCAAGCCAGCGGCGTTCGAAATGGCGTCGGCGGCGGCCAGGCCCAGTGCCAGGGTGAGGAGCGGGAGAGCGTCGCTCGAAAGACCCGGCCGCAGCACGACCGAGGCATAGAGCCCGGAGCCCAGTTCGGAGTACCAGGAGTGGCCGTGCCTGCCCTGCCCCGCGGTCTGCTCCTCGGCCACCACGGCGGTGCCCGCGGGGCAGCCGGCGGCAGCCAGGCACGCGGCTTCGTGCATCGTGGAGTCGATGGTATCGAACCACTCGATGCGGCGGCCGGGCAGCCGGCGCTCGACGGCGGCGATATCCAGAGGTTTCACGCCAACTCCAGCCGGAAGCTGAGATCCACCGCGCGGGCCGAATGCGTGATGGCACCCGAGGAGACAAAGTCCGCGCCGCTTTCGGCATAGGCGCGCACGTTGTCGAGCGTGATGCCGCCGGAGATCTCGATGACAACCGACCCTCCCTCCCGATAGCCGCGCACGAAGCGCACTTGCCGAGCCGCCTCTTCCGGCGTGAGGTTGTCGAGCAGCAGATGGGTAGCCCCGCACTCCAGCGCCTGGACCAACTCCGCGCGGGTGCGTACTTCGATTTCGACCGGCAGGCCCGCGGCGCGGGCATTTTCGAGCGCCTGGCGTACGCCGCCGGCCGCAGCAATATGGTTGTTTTTGATGAGCACGGCATCAAACAGGCCAATGCGATGATTGACGACACCACCGGCAGCCGCGGCCATTTTCTCCAGGCGCCGCAGGCCGGGCGTCGTCTTGCGCGTATCCAGGATCCGGCAGCCGGTGCCGGCCACGCGGTCCGCGAACTGGCGGGCCAGGGTGGCGATGCCGCTGAGGCGCTGGAGAAAATTGAGCGCCACGCGCTCGCATTCGAGCAGAGTGCGCGCCCGGCCGCGCACGAACGCGATCTGGTCGCCGGCGGCCGCACAGTCACCGTCGTTCTTTTCCAGGCGCAGCTCCTGCACGCCGCCGCGGGCGTCGAAAATCAGCGGCAGTAACCCTATGCCTGCCACCACCAGCGGCTCGCGCGCCAGGAACCGGCCGCTAGCTTCCCGCGACTCCGGGACACACGCCTGGCTGGTGACATCGCCGGCGCCGATGTCCTCCGCGAGGGCGCGGCGAACGGCCTCCAGGATTTCGGGGTGAGGGATCATCCTTCCAGGCTGCCGAGCGCCGCCTGCACCTTCGCCAGTTGGGCTTCATACTCGCCCAGCTTCTGGCGGATGCTCTGAACCACCTTTTCCGGGGCGCGGCTCAGGAACGTTTCGTCGGAGAGCTGGCGGCGCGAGTTGCCGATGTTCTTCTCGAGCTGCTCCTTTTCCTTGTCGAGCCGCTTGCGCTGCGCTTCCACCTGAGTTTTGGGCACATGCAGCACGAGATCGAACTCCGTGGTCGACCGCACGGCTCCCCCCGAAGAGGGCGCAACTCCGGCGCGGAGCTCCAGCTTGACGTTGGCCAGGCGCAGGATGGCCGCGGCATTGCGGGCGGCGATCTCCAGGACGGTCCGCGAATAGAGCGTGCCCTCGACCTGCTGCCTGGGATCGATCTTCATGTCCGCCCGCAGCGCGCGGGCCAGGGTCACGATATCCTGCAACACCGCGATTTCGTGCTCGGCCTCCGTATCCGCCGGCGCGGCATCCGGCTGCGGATAGGTACAGAGCGCGATCGAAAGAGGGCGGTACGGGTTGGCTTTCGCCAGCCGCTGCCACAGTTCTTCGGTGAGGAAGGGCATCACCGGATGCAGCAGGCGCAGGGCCGTCTCGAAAGCCGCCAGCAAGTTGCGCCATCCGGCATCCAGGCTGGAGTTTTCGCGGAAGCGCAGCTTCTTCAGCTCCAGGTACCAGTCGCAGAACTCGTCCCAGAAGAAGTGCCACAGCACCTGCGCGGCTTCGTGGTAGCGGTACTGGTCAATGGCCCGGTTGGCCTGCTCCGCGCACGCGTTCAGCCGGCTGAAGATCCAGCGGTCTTCGATGGGCACGCCGGCATCGGGGTCCGCCTTGAGCCGGTAGGATTCCAAGCTGTCCGGCACCCAGCTCTCCACGCCGCTGCGCTCCATGTTGAGGAAGAGCAGGCGGGCCGCGTTCCAGATCTTGTTACCGAAGGCGCGGGCGCTCTCCATGCGCTCATCGGAGTAGACGATATCGGTTCCCGGCGCGGCGCCCATGAGCAGGCCCATGCGGACGGCGTCGGTGCCATACGTCTCGGTGAGCACCAGCGGGTCAATGGTATTACCCCGGGTCTTGGACATCTTCTGGCGCTCGGCATCGCGCACCAGGCCGTGGATGTAGACCTGGCGGAACGGGACATCGCCCATGAACTCGCAGCCCATCATGATCATGCGAGCCACCCAGAAGAACAGGATGTCGAAGCCGGTGATGAGCAGCGAAGTGGGATAAAAAGTCTCCAGGTCCAGAGTCTGGTCCGGCCAGCCCAAGGTGGAAAACGGCCAGAGAGCGGAACTGAACCAGGTGTCGAGCACATCCGGATCCTGGCTCAGCTGGTGGGATCCGCAGCGCGGGCAGCTTTGCGGCGCTTCCCGAGCCACCACGGTCTCGCGGCAGCCGGAGCAATGCCATGCCGGGATACGGTGACCCCACCACAACTGCCGCGAGATGCACCAATCACGAATGTTGTACATCCACTCGTAGTAGGTCTTGCTCCAGTTTTCCGGGATAAACCGGATCTGACCGGTTTCCACCACTTCGATAGCTTTTTCCGCCAGCGGTTTGGTCTTGACGAACCACTGCGTGGAGATGAGCGGCTCCACGACGGTCTTGGAGCGGTCGCACTTGCCCAGATTGATGGTGTAGGGCTCGACTTTTTCAAGCAGCCCGAGCTGTTCCAGGTCGGCCACCACACGCTTGCGGGCTTCGTAGCGGTCCAGCCCGGCGTAGGGTCCGGCGGCTGCGGTCATGCGCGCCGTCTCGCCGATCACCTGAATTTTGGGGAGGTTGTGCCGTTTGCCGGCCTCAAAATCGTTGGGGTCGTGCGCCGGCGTGACCTTCACCGCGCCGGTGCCGAATTTCGGATCCGCCAGTTCATCCAGGATGATGGGGATGTCGCGGTCCATCAAGGGCAGGCGCACCGTCCTGCCGTGCAGGTCAAAATAGCGCGCGTCGGTGGGATTGACGGCCACGGCGGTGTCGCCGAGCAGGGTTTCGGGCCTCGTGGTGGCCACCACGATGGAGCGGTCCGTGCCGTTCACCGGGTAGCGGATGTGCCACAGGTTGCCCTCGGTCTCCTGGGCCTTCACCTCCAGGTCGGAGAGCGCGGTCATGCAGTCCGGGCACCAGTTGACCATGTATTCGCCGCGGTAGATCAAGCCCTTTTCATAGAGCCTCACGAACACCTCGCGGACGGCGCGGGAGAGGCCCGGGTCGAGCGTGAAACGCTCGCGGCTCCAGTCGCAACTGGCGCCGGTGCGGATCATCTGGCTCTTGATGCGGCCGCCGTATTGCGCCTTCCACTCCCAGACCCGCTGCTCAAACTTTTCGCGGCCCAGTTCCAGGCGGTTGATGCCCTCTTGGGCAAGCTTGCGGTCCACCACCATCTGGGTAGCGATCCCCGCGTGGTCGGTTCCGGGCAGCCAGAGGGTCCGATCGCCGCGCATGCGATGCCAGCGGATGGTGACATCGATCTCGGTGTGCTCCAGCATGTGGCCGATGTGCAGCGAACCCGTTACGTTGGGCGGGGGGATGACCAGCGAGAAGACGCCCGGCTGGCCGTGATCGTCAGCGCGGAAGATGCCGGTGTCAATCCACCACTGCGCCCAGTGCGGCTCGAACCGCTGGGGCTCGTAAACTTTCTCAATTTGCATGGGAACTTTTATGATAGCAGGACGTTTCTTCCGCAGCCCCTGCTCAGGGCTTCATCCGTTCCAGCTTGCGATACAAGGTCTTGCGCTCAATCCCGAGGATTTGCGCGGCGCGGCTCTTGTTCCCGCCGGTAGCGGCCAGCACGCGGCGAATCTGCTCTTCTTCGGCCTCGGCCAGCGTCTCCACCGGGTGCTCGCGCGATTCCATGATACTCAAAGCGCCGCGCACCGTATCTCCGTCGATGCGGTCGTTCGGCGCCAGAATGGTGAGACGCTCCATGAGGTGCTGCAACTGGCGCACGTTGCCGGGCCAAGTGTATTCCTGCAATGCCTTCATGCCGGTCTCCAGCAGCCGGACGTCACGCTGGTAGCGCGCGTTGTACTTGTTCAGAAAGGCACGGGCCAACAGCGGCACGTCGCCGCGGCGGTCGCGCAATGGGGGGATCACGATGCGCACCACGTTGAGGCGGAACCAGAGATCCTCGCGAAACCTGCCCTCGTCCACCATCTTCTGGAGATCCCGGTTGGTGGCGGCAAGCACCCGGACGTCCACCTGCTTGGAGCGCGCCGCGCCTACGGGCCGGATCTCACGCTCCTGCAGGAAGCGCAGCAGTTTCACCTGGAAGTTGAGCTCGACGTCGCCGATTTCATCGAGCAGCACGGTGCCGCGGTTGGCCGCCTCGAAGACCCCCATGCGGTCGCGGTCGGCGCCCGTATAAGCGCCCTTCAGCGTGCCAAACAACTCACTTTCGAGCAGCGTGGGGGCGATGGAGGCGCAGTCCACCGGCACGAAGGGCTGGCTGGCGCGAGAGCTGAAGCGGTGGATCATGCGCGCCACCAGTTCCTTGCCGGTGCCAGTCTCACCTACGATCAGCACGGTGGCGTCGGTGGGCGCGACGCGCGAAGCCGTCTTGTAGATTTCCACCATGGCGGCCGAACTGCCGATCATTTCGGTTTCCGGTAGATCCTCGGGCCCGGCCTCCTCTTCCTCCTCGGCGCGGGACGCCTGAGCGCGCTGGACGGTTTCCAGCATGCGGTCCAGATCGAACGGTTTGGCGACGTAGTCGAACGCTCCACCGCGGGTGGCCGCCATCACGGTCTCCATGGTGCCGCGGGCGGTCATCAGAATGACGGCGCACCGCGGATCCCGGCGGCGGGCGGCGTCCAGCACATCCAGCCCGGTGCGTTGATCGATATAGATGTCCGAGATCACGATGGGATACGCGCTCAGCTCCAGGCGCTCCAGGGCCTCCTCGGTGGACGCCACGGCATCCACAGCATACCCTTCCAACTCCAGGAAAGTGACCAGGGTGGTGCGGACCGCGGGATCGTCCTCGACAACCAGTAGTTTTTCCATTAATGCTGTTCCGCAAGCACGGCGGCGACCGGCACGGGAAGGCTGAGGGTGAAGCAGGAGCCCACGCCCGGGCGGCTCACCACATCGATGGCGCCGCCGTGCTGCACCACGATCTGTTCGACGATTGAGAGACCGATTCCGGTCCCGGCTTCACCGGATTCCTCCGCCTTCCGGGTGCGGTAAAACTTCTGAAAGATCTTTTTCACTTCCTTTTGATCCATGCCGATGCCCTGGTCCTGCACGGAAATCAGGATGCGCGCGGCGGCGCGGCGCGCAAAGGCGGTGACCTCCGTATTCTGGGGCGAATATTTGATGGCGTTGGTGAGCAGGTTGTATACCGCGTACTCCATCAACTCCCGGTCGCCCGCCAGAGCCAGGTCCTCCGGGGCGGGTTCCAGGGTGATGCGGATGTGCTTCCGCTCGGCCAGCGGGCGGGCGCGCTCTACGCAGCCGGACAGCAGCCCGCCCACGGCGAAGGTTTCTTTCTTCAATTCCATCTGCCCGGCGGAGAGCCGTTCCACGTTGAGGAACATTTCGATCATGCGCCCCAGCCGCTTGGACTCGGAATTGATCAACTGCGCGATCTGCTTGCGCTTTTCATCCGGCATGGCGTAGCGGCTGATCAGTTCGCTGGAGCCCTGGATGGCGGTGAGCGGCGTGCGCATTTCATGCGTGACAAAGTGCATGGCCTGCTGGTAGCGCACCCGCTCGGCCTCGGCCTTGCGCCAACGGCGCCTTACCACCAGGGTCTGATAACCCGCCGCGCTGACCATGGAAATCCAGGCCGTGGAGACCGGCGTGGTGAAAGAAAAAACAATCCGGCGGGTGAAGAACCAGTAGGGCGTCAGGTTCACCAGCACCAGCACGGCGACCCCGGCTGCATAAGCCTGCCATCCCGGCAAGTAGGAGAAAATCAGGCCCGCCGCCACCACCGTCAGGAGACTGAAGGCCAACACCCACCAGTTCGGCGCATCCGTGAGGAACTGGCGCTGGCCGATGGTTTCGAAGGCATTGGCCAGAATTTCGGTTCCCGGCATGTACTTGCCGCTGGAATATGGCGTCATGAGCCGGTCCTTCATCTCCGACTGCGCCGTGACGCCGGCGAATACGACCTTCCCGGCAAAGCGGGAAGCCAAGCTCCCGTCCTCCAGAAGGTCTTTGAGCGAGACCCGTGGGATGGGGGTCATACCCGGCGGCACGTAGCGGATGCGCATCAGCCGCCCGTCCACGTACCGCGAGGGGATGATGGTGCTGCCGACCTGAAGATCGTCCGGCGATTCGATGATGGCGGCGCCCCGGCTAACACGGAATGCCTCGAGCGACAGCGCCCAGCGGCGCACTCGAGAGGTGGCTTTTTCCAACGGGATAGCCCGGCTGACCGAGTCCAGATCGTCCGGCTGCGCATGCACGTGCCCGATTGCGGCGGCGTAGCGCCGGAAGCGCTGAATCGGGTCTTCCCAGGCGGCGCCGTCCTGGATGAGCTCGCAAGGCAGCACCAGGTTGGGCAAGGCACGGAATGCAGCTTCGAGCTGCGCATCCGAATCCGGGTCGCCCGGATCCGCCAGCAGAACGTCGATGGCGACCGCTTTGGGAGAGGCTGCCGCAATTCGCCGCAATCCCTGGGCCAGAGGCGCGCGGATGCCCCGCATGCCGTGGCAGGCGCTCAGAGTCGGCTCGTCGATGGCCAGCAGAATGCTCTCCGTCTGCCAGGGAGGTGGCTGGTAGAGGCGGAACATGAAGTCGTAAGCGTCGTTATCGATTTGCGCGCCAAATCCGGACCAGCTCGCCGCCAGCGCGACGGCGAAAGCACCCGCCAGCAAGGCCACGTAGGTTCCGTTCTGCCGCGCGAAGCGCCACATCTTACCTGGCTACCGCTTTCTCAATCTCGCCGGGCTCCCGCGGCAGAGCCGCGCTCAGCACCCGGGCTCCGGCCCTGGTTACCACCACCATGTCTTCAATCCGAATACCAATATTTTCCTCCGGGATGTAGATTCCCGGTTCCACGGTAATGACCATGCCCTCGGCCAGGGGCAGGGCCGGATCGCTGGCATCGTGCACTTCGAGACCCACGTGATGCCCGATGCCGTGGGTGAAGTACTTGCCCAGGGGTTCCCCGTGCAGATCGGCGCCGTGAGTGTTGATGTAGTCGTAAGCCACCTGGTACAGGCTGTTGGGACTGTTCTTGCGCAGGCTCATGCCGGGCTTTACGGCGGCGATCACGGCTTTCTCCGCGCCGAGGACCACGTCATAGATCTCGCGCTGACGCCGGCTGAACTTGCCGCCCACAGGGACGGTACGAGTGATATCCGCCGCATAGCCGGAGCACTCCGCGCCCACATCCATCAGCAGCAGCTCTCCGCGGTCCATCCGGCGGTTATTGCGGGAATAGTGCAAAAACACGGAGTTCGGGCCGGAGCCCACGATGGGCGCATAGGCGCTGCGCTCGCAGCCCCGGTCCGCATAGACCTCCACCATGGTGGCGGCCACCTGGTATTCATGGAGGCCCGGGGCGGCGCGCCCCCACGCGGCACGATGAGCTTCCATGGTAGCCTCGGTGGCCCTTTCGATCAACGCCAGTTCCTCCGGGGACTTCTTCATGCGCAGGCGCGCGATGGCCATGCCGGCGTCGGAGATCTCGCGCAGAGGCGCAAGCAACTGCAGTTTGCCCGCCTCGCCGCGGTTCTTCAGCGTATATAGCCGGGGATACTGCTCCAGCATGCGGTGCAGTTGGCTCTCGAGGCTGTCCGCGGCCAGGACGGTATCGAAACCCGTCAACCGGCTCACGTCCGGATCGTCCGGTCCGGTGGTCCGGCCGGTCCACTTCTCCTGCTCGGGGTTGCGCCGCGGCAAGAACAGGATCTCTCGCGGCAAGGCCGCTTTGCCCTGGTAGCCCGGCGAGGTCTGGTCCTCGGGGAGGGGCGCCAGGAGCAGGACCGCGCCGGGCTCCATCCAGCCAGTCAGATATTGGAAGTTCGGCTCCTGGAAAAAGCCACTGCGCAAGTCGTCGGTGTCCTTTTCGGCACGTCCGAACAGGACGGTGACTCCGTCCGGCAGTTCTGTGCGCAACTGTTCCCGCCGGGCGTGGTACTGCGCGCGGAGGTGCGCCTGCGAAGCCGCGGGAATGGGGCTTTGCAATGCGACGACCAAAGCGAATGAAAAGACCAGCCGCACGCTATTCAGTATAGCGGTAGGGCCTCTAGGCCAGTTCCACCACGTGGACCTGCGTATGCCCGCTTCGGTCGCTGGCAAAGGTGATGCGGGTTTCATCCGGCGAGAACGCCGGGTGGGGATGCGTCCACTGCGGCCCGTACACCGAATCGGTGGGCACCTCCATCCAACTCAGTGCTCCGCTCTTGGCGGTGCTTCGGGCGGCGGCGAAATCCTCGGCCAGGGCGTAGCGCGAGAGTTTCCACTGGCTGCCCTGGTTGCTCGATTCCGAAAGACAGATTCGCTTCCGCCGGCCGGAAGACACAGCCACGAGGAAGAGCCCTTCGTCGGGGTGGTTGGTGTCGCAGAGCACGGTGTCTCCGGCGCGGTTGGGAGTGATGTGCCAGCAGTTGAATTCCGTGATGGTGCGAATCTGGCGCGTGGTCCAGTCCATGCGGCACAACGCCTTCGGCCAGACGGTAAAGGCCAGGTCTCCGGTCTGACCCAGGAAGGTCTCATGCACCAGGAACTCGTCATTGCCGTGCTCGTAGAGGCACTCCAGTCCCGTACCATCCCGCCGGACGCGGTGCATCCGCGGGGCCGGATCGCCCGCGAATTCGACCCACTCGGGATCGAGAGGGTGGAACTGTGGATGGATGACCGTGCGGGGGAAAGGGATTAACCGCCAGCCCGACCCGTCGGCGCGTCCCACCACGATGCCGCACTGCGAGCCCTGTTTGACGGCGGCCGTCAGCCATTCCCCGCCGGCGCCCAGAGAGCACTCCCCCAACTGCGCCCCTCCGAAGGCGGCGATCCTCTGCTCGGCTAGAGTGCGCCGGCCGATGACCCACACTTCGCCGCCCCGGACGAAGAAGATGCGCTCGCCATCCGGGTGGATGGCCGGCGAGAACGGATGGATCGCCGGGCCATCGGTTAACTGCCGGATTTCCCCGTCCGGAAACGCAACTTCGAAGAGCTGACTGCTTCCCGAGCGGTAGGAAGTGAAAATCAGGGTCCGCCCGTCCGGAGTGAAGGAGCTCTGCAAAAAATACGTCGGATGGCTGATGGAGGGATGGTTGGTGAGTTGGTGGACCCGCGCGCCGGTAATGCGGTCCCGCCAGATCGAGTGCTCCGAGGGGTGCCGGGTTCCCTTGCCGAATGAATGAGGCATCGCCTTCTTTATACCTTGCCGGCTCAGCGCTGGCTCAGGCCGCCATCAACCGCCAGAATTTGCCCGGTGACGAAGTTGCTGGCCTTCAGAAAGTACACCACTGCACCAGCGATCTCGTCCGGCGTGCCTCCACGCCGGGCGGGCGTCGCCTCAATCATGGCCCGGCCCCGCGCGTCGATATCCTCGAAGGGAATGACGCCAGGGGCTACGGAATTCACGGTAATATCCGGCGCGAAAGCCTTGGCTAGCGCCCGGGTCAGCATAATGACCCCGGCCTTGGAGGCGCAATAGTGGGCGTGTTCCGCCCAGGGACGAATGCCTCCCAACGAACTGATGTTTACGATGCGCCCGCCGCCGTTCCGGAGCATCAGACGCGCGCCGCTCTGGCAGCAGAAGAAGACCGCTTTCAGATTCACCTTGTGGATGAAATCCCAGTCTGCCTCGGTAATGTCCAGCGGATCGAAGCGGGTGAAGCGCGCCGCGTTGTTCACCAGGCCATCCAGGCGGCCGAAATGGCGCTCGATTTCGCCGAACATGGCCGTGATTTCGGCGACGCTCTCCAGGTTGGCCCGGAAAAGCGCCGCCCCGCACTCTTCCGCGGTGCGCCGCGCTTCGGGTTCGGAGCGGTGATAGTGTATGGCCACGCGGGCGCCTTCCCGGGCCAGGCGCAGGGCGATGCCCCGCCCGATCCGCTTGGCGGCGCCGGTGACCAGCACCACTTTTCCCTGGAGGCTAGACGGTAGGTTCTCCATGCACCTCCACCTCTTCCGGTTCAACCCCTTCCCGCGCGGGTTCGGGCAAACGCCCGGTCCAGTTTGCCCAGCCCCAAAAGATCGCCGTCGTAGAGCTAAGGACGCCGGCGCACGCGCCGATGGTGCGCGGATCGTAATACTGCGAGGCGATTCCCGCCAACATCATGGACACCATCATGACGGACCACACCATCGACTCCTGTGTGGCGAAGACCCGCCCGCGGAACTTGTTGTCCACGTGCCGCAGCAACTGCGAAACGTTGAGCACGGAGCTGACCGCCACCGCCGCGCGCGAAAGCGCGATGAACACCAGGGCCCAGAAGAAATTGCGCATCTGGCTGAAGAGCACATACGCCCCGCCGTGGAGAAGGAAGCACAGCGAGATGGTGCTTTTGTAATTGGTGAAGCTGATGCGGTGGCCCAGCCAGTAACCGATCGCTCCGCCGATCAGCAGCCCGATGCCGGCGCAGCCCCACACAATGCCGATGCCGGCGGGACCGCGGTTGAAGACGATCTCGCCAAAGATGCTGAACAGGATTTGCGCCGCCCCCCCGCCGGTGGCCCAACCCACGCCGATCAGGGCGATGCCCAGGATCAGCGGGTTGGACCGCATATAACGGAGCCCCTCCGCGTATTCGTGCCAGGGGCGTACAACTTCGGCTTCGGTGAGCGCCTGCCGGGGGGGACGGAAGCCGCCGCGCGGCGCGTGCAGGCGGGAGATGGCCCAGGCCGAGAACAGGAACGACATGGCGTTGCCGAAAAACGCCCAGGCATAGCCGAACTGCATCACGCTGGCGCCTGCCAGGAAGGTGCCGATGGTCAGCGTGGTCCACTGGGTGGTCTGCGTCAGAGAGTTGGCTGTGTGCAACTCGTCCTTGCTGGCGATGGTGGGCAGGATGGCCGAGCGCCCGCTAGTGAAAAACGGCGACGCGAACATCAGCAAGCCGCTCAGCAGGTAGAGCAGCCACGTGTCCTTGCGGTGGACAGTGAGGATGAAGCAGAGCGCCACTACAGCGCGGATGAGGTCGCTGGTGATCATCACCCGCTTGCGGTCCAGGCGGTCCAGGATCACCCCGGCGATGGGACCGGCCATGACCGCCGGAACGGCCCGGGAGAGCATGACGCCGCTTACCACCAAACCGGAGCGGGTGTTCGCCAGCGCCAGGCTAAACACCGCGATGTTGTTGAAATGATCTCCGATTTCGCTGACCACCTGGCCCATCCACGTGTGCCGGTAGTTGCGGTTCTGCCGCAGTAGCTCGAAAAAGGAAATCATCAGCCGCGCTCCGTGAGGTAGACGCCGGAGAAAATCACGGTTCCGCCGACCAGCAGCGGGCCGGTGATGCGCTCTCCCAGGATGACGACTCCCATGGCCATGGCCAGCACGGGCTGGAGGTAGGAAAACGCGGAGACGCGGGAAGCCGGGATGGATTTCAGGGCGTGATAGTAGATCAGGTAAGCCAATACCGAAGGAAACAGGGCCATATAAAGCACGCAGGCCCAACCCAAGAGCGTGACGTGCTGATAGGAAAATCCCGCGGAATCCCACAGCGTGATGGGAAGCAGCATGAGGGCGCCGCCGACATAGCCGAAGGTGTTGACGGTGACCGCGCTGTACCGCTGGGCGAGGCGTTTTCCGAAGACCGTGAACAGGGCAAAGGCCAGGGTGGAGAGAAAAATGCAGAAGTCCCCCTGCCAGGTGGGCCCGCCCTCGTGATGGACCTCGAATGCTTTCAAGATACCCACCCCGGCGAGGGCGACACCCATCCCGGAGGCCTTGCGGAACGTGATGTGTTCCTGCTTCAAGGCCGATGCCAGCAGCAGCACCAGGATGGGGATCAGTCCCACGATCAGGGCGGAGTGCGCCACGCTGGTGCGGCTCAGTCCCACCACGAAGAAAAACTGGTTCAGCGAGACACCCAGGATTCCAAGGCTGAGCAGGGCGGGCCACTCCCGGCGCGGCACGCGGGCGGCCGGCGACTGCTTCTGTTCCATCCAATAGAGCGGCAGGATCATCACGCCGGCGAACAGCAGGCGCAGGCCGACCAGCAGGATGGCCGGGAATTCGCGCAGCGCCAGCTTCCCCACGATATAGTTGCCGGACCAAAAACCTACCATCAGGAGGATCAGTGCGTAAAGGAGGAATTCCCCGTTCAAGCGATGGACTCCTCCCGCACGGTGATCCGGCGGATGAACTCATGATCCAACTCGTAGCCGAACCCGGGTTCGTCCCGCACCGCGATGGTGCCCTGGGCCGTGGTCTCGACGGGGGGCGAGATGATGTCGCGGGCCCAATACCGCTTGCTGGCGGAAACATCTCCCGGCAGTACGAAGTTGGGGAGCGTCGCCAGCGCCACGTTGTGGGCGCGCCCCACGCCCGCTTCGAGCATACCGCCGCACCATACCGGGATGCCGGCCGCCTGGGCCACGTCGTGCAACCGGCGGGCCTCCCGGAACCCGCCCACGCGGCCCAGCTTGATGTTGATGATGCCGCAGGCGCGCAGACGGATGGCCTGTTCGGCGTGATGGGCGGAGCGGATGCACTCGTCCAGGCAGATGGGCGTCTGGAGCCGGGACTGGAGCTGAGCGTGGTCGATGATGTCGTCGTGGCTGAGAGGCTGCTCGATCATCATCAGGTAAAAGTCGTCCAGGCGGCGCAGATGCTCCGCGTCAGCCAACGTGTAGGCCGAGTTGGCGTCAGCCATTAGCTTGATGCCCGGAAACCGCTCACGCACCTGCCGGACAACATCCACATCCCAGCCCGGCTTTATTTTGATCTTGATGCGCTGGTAGCCCTCGGCGAGTTCGCGCTCGATTTTGTCGAGCAGTTGAGGCACCGAATCCTGGATGCCGATGGAAACCCCACAGGGAATCTCGCGCCGCGCGCCACCGCCGATGTGCTGCCACAGGGGGCGTCCAGCCTGACGCGCTTCCAGGTCCCAGACGGCCGCTTCCAGGCCGCCGCGGGCCATCTGGTGCCCGCGAATGTGGGCCACCAGGGGCGCCACGTCCTGCGCGCTCTCCAGGTTCCGCCCCAGTACCGGGGGCGCCACGTAATCCCGCAGGATCAGCCAGGCCGAAGCCGTCCACTCTTCGTTGTAGAAGGGGTTTTCGCCGGCGGTCACCTCTCCCCAGCCGGAGACTCCGCCGGCAAGCACCTCGACCAGAATGATGTCGCGCGCCGTAGTGCGGCCGAAGCTGGTTTCGAAGAAATGCACCAGCGGCATGCGGATCTGGCGGAGAATCACCTTTTCGAGTTTCATGTCCAGCGTCCCAGCAGGTAGGCGCCCTGCTGCTCCGATTTCTCAAATCCGATGACCGCCAGGCCCTGTTCAAAACCGCGCACGAGCTGCTCGCCCACGAATTTCTGTATCTCGCGGGCGTGCTTCGGGTCCTCGCGGCGTATTCGTTCGATCCGCGCGGGCACCGGGACGCGGCCTTCGATCGTGCGCTCCGGCCGGCGGCCCTCCAGAATGCACCGCACGCGCTCGCTCGCGATCCACCACTCCGCAATGCAGCGGTCCGTGGGCAGCCCACCATGCAAGAAGCTGGTGGTGGTGCCGTACTGATTCTCGACGTAGCGCCGCACGATAGCTCCCAGGCGCTCCATATTGAAGTACGCGTTTTTGATTTCCAGCGGGTCGAAGGTCCACTCGATCAGGTCGATACCGCGCTCCAGGGCATCTTCCCGCTGCCGCAATTTGAGCAGCCGTCCGATACCGTGATTGTGATATTCCGGCAGCACGCCCAGCATGTGGCTGTGCAGGTAGGACTTTCCGCCGGGCTTCAGACCCGGGATGGCCAGGCAAAAACCCACCATGCGGGCGCAGTCGTAGGCGCCGTAGGTCTGTCCGCCCACCTTGTTGGCCACCACGAACAGACGCACCGGCAGTAGTTCGATATCGTGGAAACCCCAGATCTTTTTTTGCAGTTGGACGGCGTCCTCGAACTGGCGGCGGTCGGCGAGCGCGCGGATTTCGATCAACCTTTGGCCTCCTGCCAGAGAGCGTCCATCTCCTCAAGCGAAGCCTCCGCGGGAGACTTGCCGCGCTCGGAAAGGCGCTGCTCGATGTACCGGAAGCGCTCGCGGAACTTGGCATTGGTTTTGCGCAGCGCCTGTTCCGGATCCACCTTCACGAAGCGCGCCAGGTTGACCAGCACGAACAGCAGGTCGCCCAGTTCGCCCTCCAGTTCCTCGCGGGACGCATTCCGGCGAGCCTCCTCGAACTCGGCCAACTCCTCATGCAGCTTTTCGAGCACCGGCTCGGGCGCGTCCCAGTCGAAGCCCACGTGGGCGGCGCGGGAGGTGAGCTGTTGCGCCTCGACCAGGGCGGGCAGCGCGCGCGGCACCGATCCCAGGAGGCCGCTCTGGGCTTCTCCCCGCTGCTTCTTCTCTTCGGCCTTAACCTCGCTCCAGATGCGGCGCACATCCCCGGCATCCCGCGCGGTTTCCCCCCCGAAGACATGCGGATGGCGGCGAACGAGTTTCTGGTTGATGGCGTCCAGCGCTTCTTCGATGCCGAACAGGTTTTCTTCGGCGGTCATCTGCGAAAAGAAAACCGCCTGCAACAGCAGATCCCCCAGTTCCGCGGCCAGTTCCTTCCAGGCGCGGGAGTCGATGGCGTCCATCACCTCGTAGGTCTCTTCCAGCAGGTAGGGCTTGATGGTGTCGAAAGTCTGCTCCCGGTCCCAGGGACAGCCATCCGGAGCCCGGAGCCGAGCCATGATCTCCACCAAAGTCTGGAATTTTTCGCCGGCGGCGGAACGCGAGATCATCGAGGGATATTCAAGAAAAGAAAGACCCGAACTACTAATCTAGCATAGCCCTACGGACCGGCCGCCGCTTATGTAAGATAATCGAAGACATGAGCGAATTAGACGACCCGAAGGGACAAGAGGAAGCGCCGGATTACCCGCTGCCTCCCCCGACGTTCGAGTTCCTGGTTCGTTCCCTGGTCTTTCAGGCGGAACTCAACCTGGGAATGCTGCCATTGGGGGACGAGAAAGACCGGCCGGCTCCCGACCTGGCGATGTCGAGGCATCAGATCGACCTGCTGGCGGTATTGCAGGTGAAAACCAAAGGTAACCTGACGATCGAGGAGCAACGGCTGCTCGAAAACTCGCTCACGGAGTTGCGGTTCCGTTACGTGCAGGCGGCCGAAGACCAGCAGCGAGGCAGGCAGACCGCCAAGGCGGAGGAAGCCGCGGAATCGCGCGCCGCGGAGACTCAGTCCTCCTAGATGCCGGGTAGCCCAGTGAAGATCACGGTGCTGGGATCGGGAACCAGTGTGGGTGTGCCGGTGATCGGCTGCCACTGCGATGTGTGCACCTCCCCGGACCCGCGCGACAACCGCCTGCGCCCCTCCGTCCTGGTGAGTTATGAGGGGCGGAACGTGTTGATCGACACCACCCCGGATTTCCGGACGCAAGCGTTGCGGGCGAAGATCGCGCGGCTGGACGCAGTGCTATTCACCCACGCGCATGCCGATCACATCATGGGGTTGGACGACGTGCGGCCCTTTAATTTCCGGCAGCGCGGCCCCATCCCGATTTACGCCGCCCCGGACACGATGGAGGCGATCCAGCGCTGCTTTCGCTATATTTTCGACGGCGCGGAAAAGCCCTCCAGCGTGCCGAAGCTGGAATCGCGCGTCCTCAACGGCGCCCCGGTAGACCTGTTCGGCCTGGAATTTCTGCCCATCCGCCTGCTGCACGGCCAGCAGGAAATCTACGGATTTCGCTTCGGGAATTCCGCTTACCTCACGGACCATAGCGACGTACCGGAGGAATCTCTGGAGCGGCTGCGCGGGCTGGATGTGCTGTTTCTGGACGCGCTGCGGTTCAAGCCGCATCCCACGCATTCCACGGTGGACCGGTCGACCAGCACCGTCGAGAAGCTGGTCCCGCAGCGGGCGTATCTCACGCACATCTGCCACGATCTGCATCACGCCCGCACCGAGGAGGGCCTGCCTCCCCATATCCGCCTGGCTTACGACGGCCTGGAAGTCCTCAGCGGGGAGCAGACAGGATGACCGCCGCCATCCGGATCTATCGGAGCCTGGCGGACGTGCCGGAGGACTTCGGGCCGTCCGCGCTGACCATCGGGAATTTTGATGGCGTGCACGCGGGGCACCGGCGCATTCTGCGACGGGTACGGGAGGTCGCCGAAGAGCACGGCTGGAGAGCTTCGGTACTGACCTTCGATCCGCACCCTACCAAGGTCGTGGCGCCGGAGCGGGCGCCTCGTCTGATGACCACGTTTGCCCGGCGCTGCGGCCTGATGCGCGAAGAGGGCATGGAACAGGCGCTCATCCTTCCGTTTACGGCGGAAGTGGCGCAGCTCTCCCCGGAAGGTTTCGTCTCTGAGATCCTGGCGGCGAAACTGCGGGTGCGCGCTGTGGTGGTGGGCGACAATTTCCGCTTCGGCTACCGGCAGGCGGGCAACACGCAGTCGCTGGCCGAACTCGGAGGCCGGTATGGGTTCACCACGGAAGTGGTGCCGGCGGTGGTGGTGCGCGGTTGCCTGGTCAGCAGCAGCGCCATACGGAGGATTGTGGAAGCAGGCCGGGTGGCCGCGGCGGCGCGCCTGCTCGAGAGGGCTTATGATCTGGAAGGCCCGGTGGTCCCCGGTCACGGGGTAGGATCGAAACGCACGGTTCCTACTCTGAACCTGGCGCCTGAGTCCGAGGTGAAACCCGCCACGGGGGTTTATGTCACGCGCACGCACGATCTCGAAAACGGCCGCTCCTGGCCCTCGGTGACCAATGTGGGCCGACGCCCGACGTTTGGCGCCGGGCAGTCCGTGAGCGTAGAGACATTCCTGCTCGAACCACTGGAAGGCGCCACGCCGGGGCGCATTCGCGTGGAATTCCTGTGGCGTCTGCGGGAGGAGCGCAGATTCGAGACTGCGGAAGCGCTCAAATCCCAGATTCTGCGCGACGCGGCGCGCGCCCAGGCATATTTCCGCCGGCTCGAGAATTGGACCTGCCGGTCGGATTTTCCCGTCGATTCCATGGCATAATGAGGGGTAACGCTGGTGTGCTGCGACCCAGCATGACGATCGCGTTACCACGGATTGATTGCGCTATTCAAGGAGCAAGTTATGAGTCTGTCTGAGGGTAAGATCAAGCACATGAAGGCGCTGGCCAACAGCGCCGGAATTATCGCGGCCGCCGCCATGGACCAGCGGGGCAGCCTGCAGAAATCGCTCGCGGCGGGCCGCGGCGTGGACAAGAAAGAGATCAGCGCCGAGATGATGAGCGAGTTCAAGACCGCCGTCACCAAGGTGCTGACCCCGCACGCCAGCGCCATCCTGTTGGATCCGGAGTTCGGGCTGGATGCCGCCAAGGCCCGCAGCAGCAATGCCGGTCTCCTGTTGGCTTACGAACTGAGCGGATACGACAACACACAGCCGGGGCGCCTGCCGGACCTGCTGCCGCATGTTTCGGTGAAGCGCATTGCGAATTGGGGCGCGGACGAGGTGAAGATCCTGATCTACTACACGCCCTTCGAGGACCCGAAGATCAACGACATCAAGCACGCCTTCATCGAGCGGATCGGCGCCGAGTGCCTGGCCTACCAGATTCCGTTTTTCCTGGAATTCGTGGGGTATGATCCCAAGGGCGGCGACGAAAAGGGCTTCGAATTCGCCAAAATCAAGCCCGAAATCGTCAGGCGCAGCATGGAAGAGTTCACCAAGCCGCACTACTACGTGGACGTGCTGAAAGTGGAAGTGCCCATCAACGCCGAGTTTGTGGAAGGCAGCAACGTGTACAAGGGCCAGAAAGCGTACTCCCGCACGGAAGCCCTGGAGCACTTCCGCACGGCGGCGGCGGTAGCCACCAAGCCGTTCATCTACCTGAGCGCCGGCGTGAGCAACGCACAGTTCACCGAGTCGCTGCGCATGGCCGCCGAAGCGGGCACGGATTTTTCCGGCGTGCTCTGCGGCCGCGCCACCTGGAAAGAAGGCATTCCGGTGTACGCCAAGCAGGGTGTGAAAGCTCTGGAGGACTGGCTCGCCAAAGAGGGCGTAAAGAACATCAACGCCGTGAACGAGGCCATCAAGTCGGCCACTCCCTGGTTTTCCAAGCTGGGTGCGGCCGTCGCGGTCTGAGCCCAAGGTTAACCCGCGGGACCGGCGGCGGAGCGCTCACCTGTCCCGCGATTATTCGAACCGCACGCCCTCCCAGCGGGCGACCACCGCGCTTGCCAGGCAGTTGCCGAGTACATTGATCGACGTGCGGGCCATATCCATTACCGCATCGACTCCCAGCAGCACGGCCACGCCTTCAGCATCATCACCAACTGGTGGCCAATGGAGAGGCTGACCCCCGCCGCCTGCGCCACGAACACCGAAGCCAGAGAGAGGTACAGCGTGGTGCCGTCCAGGTTGAAGCTGTAGCCCGTGGGAATGACAAAGGCCACGATGTGCTTGGGGACGCCGAACTGCTCCATGTTTTCGAGCGCGGCGGGTAGAGCGGCTTCGCTCGAGGCGGTGGAGAAGGCGGGTGTAGCGGAACATCACTTCGGCCAGCGATTCGCAGAAAGCCACCACCGGTTTGGCCTTGGCCCCGGCGGCCGCGCAGGCGGCTCCGAACAGGAACGAGAACACCACGATCTGGAGCACGTCCCCGCGGGCCATAGCGTCGATCACGCTCGCCGGGAACACGTGTTCCAACACAGAACTCAGGGACGAATGGGGCTCCGGCAGGGCAGCCTCCGCGGCCGGCCGTGCGCTCCAGTCTCATGCCCGCGCCCGGCCGATGCGGCCCATGCGCCTGAGGTCGCCTCCGCCGGCGATGCCGAAAACCAGCGTGCCGAAGAGCAGCGGGGCGATGATGGAAAGAATCAGGCGCAGGAAGACGGCGGACACCGGACCCAGATGCCACGCGACGCCCGGTGCGGCGACTCCTATCGCCACGCCGCCTGCCATTCCCAGAAAGATCCACGCCGTCAGGGAGAGGCGCTTCAACGCTCCCCCCACTTGAGCTTCTGGCGGAGGACATCAAAGAATCTCATGCGCGGGGGGCGGATTAAATGGAGTGCGTAAGGGGAACTGCGGCACAGCACGCGATCGTCGCACTGTAGCGGTTCGCCGATTTGCCCATCGATAGTGAGAAAAACGGAGGAATCCTCGCCCCGACAGATGACTTGAATCACGCTGGTCTCCGGAACGATTACCGGCCGGTTAGTGAGCATGTGCGGACAGATGGGGGTGAGACAAATGGCCGGCACGGAGGGAAAAATGATCGGGCCGCCAGCGGATAGCGAGTACGCCGTGGATCCGGTCGGGGTGGACACGATCAGCCCGTCGGCCTTGTAGGCACACACGAACTGCTCGTCCACGAACGTGTCCAGATCGATCATGCGGGCGATGGACACCTTGGTGAGGACCGCGTCGTTGAGCGCCTCGTAGCGCGCCACGGTCTGGCCGCCGCGGTGCACCTCCACTTGCAGGAGCTTGCGCTTGCCCACGCGGTGCTCGCCGCGGAAGGCGCGCTCCAGTTCCGGATAGAGTTCCTCCACCGTGATGGCGGTGAGGAACCCCAAGCCGCCGGCATTGACCGGAAACAGCGGGATCTCCCGCCGCCCGATGGCTCGCGCCGCCGAGAGCAACGTGCCATCCCCGCCCAACACGATCACCAGGTCGCAGCCCTCGGGCACCTGCTCGCGTGGGAGACCCTCGCCCTCGGCAGCGTAGGCAGCGGCACTCGAATCGCAGCGCACCTGGATGCCGCGTTCCCGCAGCCAACGGAAGAGCCCCGGCACAATCTCCGCAGCCAGAGCCACGCCGGGCTTGGCAATGATCCCGACTACCTTAATGACGGGCATAAAGCAGGAATTCCCGGTTCCCTTCCGCTCCCGGGATGGGGCTTTCCAGGATGCTGGTCCGGAGCCCCATGAGCCGCACCGCCTGCTCCACCCGATCGCAAGCCGCGCGGTGCAGTTCCGGCTCGCGCACGATGCCGCCTTTTCCCACCTGTCCTTTGCCGACCTCGAACTGGGGTTTGACAAGTATAACCATTTCGCCGTGCGGTTGTAGCAACGGCGTCAGGGCGGGCAGGATGAGGGTGACCGAGATGAAGCTCACGTCGCAGACGGCCAGGTCCACCGGCTCTCCGATGTCCCCGGGACGCAGTTCCCGGGCGTTCAAGCGCTCATGGACCACCACGCGCGGGTCCGTGCGGATTTTCCAATCCAGTTGGCCGCTGCCCACGTCCACGGCATGCACACGGCGGGCGCCGTGCTGTAACAGGCAGTCGGTGAAGCCCCCGGTGGAAGCGCCGATATCCACGCAGACACGGCCGGACACCTGAATGCCGAAACCCTCCAGCGCCGCAGCCAGTTTCAGGCCGCCGCGGCTGACATATGCCGGCCGCCCCAACACTTCGACGCGGCTCTCCGCGGGACAAGCCTGACCCGGCTTGAGGGCTTTCTGTCCATCCACGAGCACCTCGCCGGCTATGATCAGGGCCTGAGCCTTCTCCCGGGATTCCACCAAACCGCGCTCCACCAAAAGGCGATCGAGGCGCGTTTTCATGACTTGCGGTGAACGATCAGATCCGCCAGTTCGTGCAGCCGGCCGGCGCGGGCGCCGAAGCCGGCGAGAGCTTCGTGGGCGCGCGCGCACTCCTCTCCAGCCATGGCGCGGGATCGCTCCAGGCCGTAGACGGCAGGGAAGGTGATTTTGTGCTGCTGCGCGTCCTTTCCGGCGGTCTTACCCAGCGCTTCGGAGGACGCTTCCACGTCCAGAATGTCGTCCACGATCTGAAAGGCCAGGCCCACGTGCTCGCCGTAGCGCGACAAGGACTCGTAGGAAGCGTCGTCGGCCCCGGCGCAGATGGCGCCCAACCGCAGGCTGGCTCGCAGCAGCGCGCCCGTCTTGGCCCTATGGATGGACTCGAGCAGCGCCGGTTCGGGTGGCCGGCCCTCCCCTTCGAGGTCCGCCACCTGCCCGCCGATCATGCCGCCTACGGTGCCCGCCGCGGCGGCCAGTTCGGCGATCATGCGGGCCTTGCGGCCGCCGCAGACGGCGTCCATCGAAGCCAGTAACTGAAACGCCAGGGTCAGCAGAGCATCGCCAGCCAGGATCGCCATGGCCTCTCCAAACATCTTGTGGCAGGTGAGCTTGCCCCGGCGGTAATCGTCATTATCCAGCGCTGGCAAATCGTCGTGGATCAGCGAATAGGTATGAATGCACTCGAGCGCACAGGCCGGAACGGTGATGCCCGGCGGCTCGTCGGCTACGGTGCGCGCCGCCTCCAGGCACAGGAGAGGACGGATGCGCTTGCCCCCAGCGAAGAGGCTGTAACGCATCGCACGATGAATGGTCTCCGGGATCGCCGTCTCCGGCGGCACCAGGCGGTCCAATTCCGCGTCGACCAGCTTTTGCTGACCGGCGAGGTATTCGCGCAGGTTCATGCTTTGTCCGGGCGAAAAGGCTCGGCCTGGATCTTGCCGTTCTTCCGGATCAACACCTCCACGCGGGTCTCGGCATCCTCAAGCTGCTTGCGGCAGGCGTCGCTCAAAGCCATGCCCTTTTCGAACAGGGCCAGAGAGCGCTCCAGCGGCAGGTCTCCAGTTTCCAACTCCTTGACGACCTTTTCCAGTTCCTCCAGAGACGCCTCGAACGGCTCCACGGGTTGGTCCGCAGGATTACTTTCCGCCATCGCTTCATTGTACCCGCGAGGCGGGCGGGGAGGCTGGTCCGCTGAGATCGGGAGCGGGAACTCCCAGCCGTCCGGCAGCCGCCAGCAGCATCTCCCAGGTACCGTCGCCCACCGGGATGCCCTCGCGGCGCCGTTCGGCTTCGGCGCGCCACTCCGGGTCGCCGGCAACCAGCACCTCGTCGTAGCCGGGGGCCGGCGGCGTGGATTTCATGATGGCCACCAGGTGGCCGACGCGGGCGGCGAACTCCTCTACGGGCAGGAAACGGGCGACGTCAATGGCCAGAAACATCTGGCTCACCCGCAAAGGGCGGCCACGCTTGCGGATGCCGCCCACTTCATCGCAGAACGCTCCGCCGCCGAGCACGGCGCAAAGAATTTCCGCCATCATCGCGAGACCGCTGCCTTTGTAGCCGCCCAGCGGCATCAGCAGTCCCTTCAGGGCGGCCTGCGTACTCGTGGTGGGCACGCCTTCGGCGTCCATGGCCCAGCCCGGCGGGATGGTCTCCTGGCCATTGATCATAGCCTTGTAGATCTTGCCGGCGGCCACGGTAGTGGTAGCCATATCGAGGAGCCACGGTCCCGGGACGGCCATGCAGAGGGGGTTGGTGCCCAACCGGGGCTGCTTGCCCTGCCAGGGAGGCACCAGCGAGGAGGCGTTGCACATCACGATACCGATCTGCCCGGCGGCGGACATCTTCTGCGCCCAAAAGGCAGCAGCTCCAAAGTGATTCGATTCACGCGCCACCACCAACCCCATGCCCTGCGCCCGGGCGATGCGGATCGCGTGATGACAACAAGTATCGGCGATCTGCTGGCCGATCCCGTTCGCGCCGTCATAGAGGAGGCAGGAGCCGCTCTCCGAAATCACGCGCCCGCGCGCCTGCGCATCCATATCCCCCCATTCGAGTTGCTCCACGTAGTAGGGCAGCAATTGCACGCCGTGTGAATCCACGGCGCGCAGGTTGGCGGCCACCAGAGAGGTTGCCACCAGGCTGGCCGTATCCGCCGGCACGCTGGCGGCGATCAGGATTTGTTCACAGAAGCGGATTAGCTCGGGCCCGAAGATGAGAGGCATTGAAACCTACCAGCATATAGTAGGCGCCCGCAGCCGGTGTGCTTATCCCAGGGACGAGATCGCCCGTTCGATTTTTTCCTGCAATTTGCCGGGGTCGCAGGAGAAGCGCGCTTCGAGCGGAGCGGGGAGCCGAGCGCGGAGCTCCTCAAGCGTGGGAACGCGCCGGGCCGGCATGGCAGCGAAGCCCAACGCATCGGCGCACTGGCAGGCGGCCTGCACCAGGGAGACCACGCCCTCGCCAACCACTGGCTCGTGGTGGCGAGCACTGATTTCGGCGAATTCCGCGGGGAGTCCCCAGGTCCGCACGAGGAACTGTCCGGCGCGGCAATGGTCCATGTCGAAGCGAAGCTTCTCGACGTTGCACGCTTCCAAGACGCTCTCCACCTCCTCCAGAAGCAAGGGCCCGTACTCTTTGGGAAACGCCGCCAGCAGTCCCGCACGGCCGATGTCATGGAGTAGGGCAGCAGTGTAGGCCACATCTTTGCCCAACCCCCAGGCGGGCGCGAGTTCTTCAGCGGCCATCGCGCAGGCCAGGCAATGGTTCCAGCAACGCCGCACCGCCTCCGGGTGAAGGCTCGGACATCCTTTTAGATAGACGCGCATGGCCACGGTCATCATCAGCCGGTTGGTCCGCTGCAAACCCAGAACCACGATGGCGCGGGTAACGCTGCGAATGGTTCCCTCGCACCCCCACAGCGGGGAGTTGGCCAGGGTGAGGAGTTCGGCGCTCAGGCCGGCATCGGATTGGATTAGTCCGGAGACCGTGGCGATCTCCGGGCTCTCCTGGGAAAGTACCTGCAAGACTCTCGTCGCAACCGGCCGGAAGACCGGCAACTTGCAGAGCCGGTTCACGGTCTGCTGGCTGAGGTCCACGGTGTCTTCCATCGCGGCAGCCTGGCTGCGGAGCCAGGGTGAGGCAGGCCCCGCGCAAGCCGCCGGGACCCGCTCTTTGGGGGCACTGGCCGCCATGTCCACACCCAGCTTATCGGCAGAAATTAGGTGTCTGCGGCCCAGGAGAGCCTCATTGCATTCCGGCTCCGCCGTCGGCATGCACGTAGTCCCACTCGGCCGATCCCCGCTCCAGAACCGCCTCGACGTCCCGACTCAGCAGGTAGCCGCGATCCGCCAGGGTTCGCGCCGCGGCACCCAGCCGCTGGAGATATTCTGCTTTGGTGGCATAGCGCTCCTCCACGGAAAGGCGCGGATCCCGGGATTGCTCCCGTTCCGCCTTGGTCCGGGGGAATGGGAGGTAGGAGCCCACCATGCTGAACAACTCGTTCGGCGCGCCAATCTCCGGAGCGCGCTGGTTCCATCCCGTGAAGGTGGCCAGTGGCACTTGCACGTCCGGCATACGAATTCCGGCAACTTCGTTGCCGTCCCGGTCCACCTGGGGGACCAACATGGGAAAGGACTTGCCCAGCTTCGGCGGTTCGATGGACACGATACCTCGAGAACGAAATTCGGGTCCGTAGTCTACCCGGTAGGCGGTCTGGATATGGGTGGGCAGCGGCACGCCGGGTATTTTCGGGAACTCCAGCGCGGCGAGCGGCACCAGGGTGCCGTCGGCGATGTGGGGATAGAGCGAAGGCGGCGGCTCTTTGCCGTCCCGCACCCAAGCGTTCATGGCCACCAGCAGGGCCCGCATGCCGAGCGTATACGGGTTCGGATTCGCCAGATTCCGGGTGTGGTTGCGTTTGGGCGGAAACGTCGCCGGGCCGTGCTGCCCGCCGGCGAAGAGATAGATGCGCGTGGTGGCCGGGATGGGAGCGTCATGCTTTCCCTCGATCAGCGTGGAGATCAGCGAGGCCGAGCGGCCGTAATACTCATAGGAGGAGTTGGTGTAGAAGATCCTGGGTGTGGTCGCCGGGGTAGCCGCGTGCGTCAGCAGTCCGTCGGTGAGGCCGGTTTCCGGGTCGGTCTGCGCGACGTCCGTGAAGGGAAAAATGTCCGTGGGATAGAAGAGGTTGAAAAACGGATGGGCATCCCGTGAAGGCTGGGCGAAGCGGTGGTTGAAACTGCCCCGCCCGGCGCCCGCCACATGCGCCAGGATACCGTCGAAGACCTTGCGGCCTTTCTCGTCCTGATTAAACCCGTAATACAGAAACGTGCGCAGGAACCGTCCGCTCTGGGAAACGCCGAAGCCATAGGCCCGCTTGATGTAACTGTGGTGATCGCCCAGCACGGTGACATCGTTACCACCATACTTGAGAAACGACATCAAGTCGCGCACGGCGGTCGGGCCCAGACCCACCACGGCTGGGTTGGAAGATGTATACACCAGCTCATAGATCTTGCCGGGCTGGAAACCTCCGGGCATTTCCAGATGAGTGCGGCCCTCGATCCTCCACTGGCGGCGCGGGACGGTGCGCCGCGGGCCGTCAGCCTGGTCTCGTACCGTGAGGGTGAGTTGGGGATCGTCGGGATGGAGCACCGGGTAGGCGATATGATTCCGGTCCGCCAGCGAGTGGCTGACCTCTTTCTGGTCCGTCACAATCTCGGCGCGCACCAAGCCGGTGACCCCCTGAACCACCGGCGTGTAGAGGCGCATCAGGTGTTCTTCGCGTGGGACGTCGAATTGCCAGCCCAGCCACACCAGGGTGTAACCCTGCTCCATCAGGAAGCCGTCGCCGAATTCGACGGGCGCGCGCGGATCCAGGGAGCCCGAGGCGCGGTTATACATGGAGAGCATGCCCTTGCGGCCGCGGTTGGAAACCTCGTACAGAACCGCTCCGTTGCCGCGCGCAGGGTCGCGCGGTTTGAGCACGTAGAGATCCGCAGAAAACTCCACCTGGCCGTGCTCATTGCGCGGGGCTTTGTCCACATCAGTGATGATCTTATTGGCCGGCAGGCTGGGATCGACGGCGAAATAGGCTTTCCCAACAATCCGCTCGTAGGGCCCGGTGGGGCCGAAGGATTTCCCGTCGAGCACGTCGGAGCGCTCACTCACTTCGATGCGCAGCAAAGCCGCCGGCGCCAACGCCGACAGGCAAATCAGCAGCACCCCAATACGTCTGAGCATGTCCGCTATGTTATCCCAGAATGCGTTCGAGCCATGGCCCGACGATATGCCGGGCGTTGGACGGGAAGCGATGCCCGCCCGCGAGCATGTGGAATTCCACGTCCGCGGCGCGCAGGCGCAAGCGCTCGGGGTAGTGCGCGGCGACCGCCGGCGGGTAGAATTCGTCTCCCTGCCGCGCGATGTGCAGCAGAGCGGCCGACACGCTGTGGTACGGCCCGTCCTCCCAGTTTCGGGGAACGCCGCCGCAAATGCCAATCACGCCGCGAACCTGTTCCGGCCAAGTGGCGGCGAAGCGGTAATTCAGTCCCACGGGCTGCGAGAAACCTACCAGGATGCGGCGCTGCGGCGGAACGGCGCAAGCGCGGCCGGCCTCTTCGAGCACGTGCAGCAACATATCGTGATGCAGACGCACGGAGGAGTCCGAATGTTTGTGGGTGGCCCAGCAGTAGCCCACTTCCCGTGAGTTTTGCCCCACGTAGAACTGGCTGGGGGCCTGCAGCGAGGCAATCGCGTGCCCCGCCCCCACCATCTGGCCGGTGAGCCGGAGCATCACCTCCGGGCTCGATCCGAAGCCGTGCAGAGCCACGAAAAGCGCGCCTCGCGAACCCAAGCTCTCGGGTGCGTACAACAGGTACCGGCACTCCAGGCGGGCGCTGAAAGTTCTCTCTCGGGCGGTCTCGAAGTCCATCCCTTGCGATCGTACAGCGTTTCGAAAAGAGCGGGCAGGGCCGTTTTGACTTGCCTTTTCCGGATCTGCGACACTGGCGTTTCATGCTTTGTCGTCCGGCGCGTCAACCTGCCCTGTTGCTGGCATGCCTGCTTGTGTGCGCGCCGCTGACGTTGAAGTCCAACAGTCTGGCCGCCCCCCCGCTCAACCTGCCCGCGCGCGAGTCTCTGCAATACACCGTAGAGTGGCGCCTGATCACGGCCGGCAGCGCCAAGCTCGTCTGGAACGGGGACATGGATGGATCGCGCGCACAACTGCGTTTGGAATCCACGGGTCTGATCTCCAAGTTCTATCGGGTGCTGGACGAGTATTCCGCGGTTCTGCGCCCGGATCTGTGCACGTCCAGTTCGCATATGACGGCGCTGGAGGGCGGACGCAACCGCGAGACCAGCATCACCTACGATGGGCGGCGGAAGAAGGCCAGCCGCGTGGAAAAGGACCGCGCAAAGAACACGGTCATCGATTCGCGCGAGATCGATATTCCGGCTTGCGTTCACGACGTCGTGGGCGGCCTGTACTTTCTGCGGACCCTGGAACTGGAACCGGGGCAAAGTACGCAGGTTCCGGTCAGCGACGGCAAGAAGAGCGTGATGGCGCGCGTGGAGGCGCAGCAAAGAGAAGAGGTCAAGACGCCCAGCGGGACCCACCGCACCATCCGCTACGAGATTTTCCTGTTCAACAATGTGTTGTACCGCCGGCCAGGTCACGTGCACGTGTGGCTGACCGACGATGCGCGCCGGGTGCCGGTCCAGATCCGGGTAAGGCTGCCGTTCGCGATCGGCACCATCAACCTGCAACTGGAGAAAGAAGAACCATGAGAGGCTTTGCCTGTCTGTGCGTGGCAGTCCTGCTGGCGCCGGCCGGCCACGGGCAATCGAACGCGCAACTCTCGAACGCCGAGGCACTCTCGCTGTACCGCCGCGCGGTGGACCTGATGGGCGCCCTGCCGGCCGCTGTGCCGGGGTTGGCAACGGCAGCGGCGCCACCGCTGGAAAGTGCGCGCCAATCGCTCGGCGCGCTCGAAGCCTCTCCCCAGAACGCGGCGCTGGCATACCGACTCCTCGCCGACGTCCGCTCCTATCTGGCGGTGGCGGAAGCCGTCCCCAAACCCTTTCCTTTCCCGGACGAAGCCCGTAAACAGTTTGCCGAATTGCGGGATGACGCGGACCGCATGGACGCTCATTTTCGCGCTCTGCTGGAGTCCAGGGAGAGGCAGTTGCGCAACCCCGACCGCGACAACCTGAGCCGTTACGCGGAAGCCAACCGGGCAGTGGGACAGCCGAGGCCCGAGAAATCCCGGGTAGTGTTCCTGGGAGACTCCATTACTGACGGCTGGCGCCTGAACGAATATTTCACTGGCCGGGACTATCTTAACCGGGGTATCAGCGGGCAGATCACCGGAGAGATGCTGGGGCGCATGCAGGCTGACGTGATCGCCTTGCACCCCAAAGCCGTGATCGTGTTGGCGGGGACCAACGACATTGCACGCGGGGTACCGATCGAGACCATCGAGAATAACCTGACCATGATCGCGGACCTGGCGGACGCTCACCACATCAAGGTCCTCCTGGCGTCGCTGCTGCCCATCAGCGACTACCACAAGGACCGCAACCCGCAATATGCGCGCAGCACGCAGCGGCCGCCGGCGACCATCGCCGCCTTGAACCAATGGCTGCGGAAGTTCTGCACCCAGCGCGGCTTCAGCTATGTGGATTACTACACCGCCATGGCGGACAAGAACGGCTTTCTGCCGGCGGAGCTTTCCGACGATGGGCTGCATCCGAACGGGCAAGGCTATCGCCTGATGGCGCCCGTCGCTCTGGAAGCGATCGAGCGCGCGCTGGGCGAGTACACGCCCGACCAGACCCGCCTCCACAGGCGGTGACGCCGGAGCGAGACAGCCCCCGCCGGATCTCGCTTGCGCCGTTACAATAGCCGGTATGATTTCCCGCGCATGCGTCCTTTTGCTGGCGGCTGGCTGCGCCTTCGGAGCGCCTCCCGCAAAAATCGTGCTAGTGGCCGGCAACCCCAGCCACGGCCCGCGGCAGCATGAATTCAACGCCGGCACGCTGTTGTTGGAGCAGTGCCTGCGCCAGAACCCGGGCGTCGAGACGGTAGTGGTCCGGGGCGGCTGGCCGGAGAACGAATCTGTATTCGAGGGCGCCAGTTCCATCGTGCTCTACATGGACGGCGGCGCCGGGCACCCAATGATCCGCGACGCGCGGCTGGACGCCCTCGGCAAACTGATGCGCCGCGGCGTGGGCTTGGCCTGCCTGCATTACGCCGTAGAGGCGCCTAAAGACCGCGGCGGCCCGGAACTGCTGGAGTGGATTGGCGGGTTTTACGAGCGCCCGTACTCGCAAAATCCGATCAATGAGGTGATGTTGACGCAGGCTTCTCCCAACCACCCTGTTTCCCAGGGCTGGAAGAGCTACACCAGCAAAGACGAGTGGTACTACAAGATCCGCTTCCAGCCCGAGGACAAGCGCGTGACCCCGATTCTGACCACGATGCTGCCCAAGGAGGCCCCGAAACGGGAGACCGTAGCCTGGGTTGTGGAGCGGGCCGACGGAGGGCGGGGTTTCGGCTTCACCGGAGGCCACTACCATGACAACTGGGGTATCGAGGACCAGCGCCGGATGGTGGTCAACGCGATTCTGTGGACGGCCAAGGTCCGCGTGCCGCGAGGCGGCGCCCAGTGCCGGCTTTCGACCGGCGAACTGGACCAGAACCTGGACCCGAAGCCGCGAGAGAAGGCTACCGGACGCTGAAGGTACCCGTGCTGTCGCCGGCCGCGGAACCGACTTTCCACGTGATGGCATACTGCCCGGGGCGCAGGCCGGACGGAATCACGACGTTCACCTGATAGACCCCTGCCAACCCCGGAGCCAGGCCGGAAAATAGCACCTTCGCGGTGAACTGCCCGGCAATCAGCACGTCCGGTTGCGCTACCGTCCAGGCGGGCGGAGAGGCGGGCGCGGGCTGCCCGGCGGGGACAAGCGGATTCGTGGCTCCCAATCCGGTGCCGTAGATCTCCACGGCCTCTCCGGGGGCGGCCGGATGCGCCTGATCGCAAGGTGTCGCTGTGCCGGCATGGAATACGGCGGCCTGTGGAAACCCTCCGGCGCCACCGGCGGACTGCACCGGAAAAGAAAACACCACCGGCGCGATGCTTTTCACCTCCACGGAGACCGCGGCGGATGCCTGCAAGCCCGCGGACACAACTTGAAACGCAGCCGTGCCCGCGGGTAGGTTGGCGGGCAGTTGCGCGTTGATCTGCCAGGGGGTCACGGCCAGCAGCGGCACGGGATTGCCATTCACGAGGAGCGCGGCGCCCCCCAGCGACTGCGGCAGAGGGAATGTGGTGGCGGCTGCCAGAATATCGGGAGCAAAGTTGGCGCCGTAAACCGAGATCAGTGAACCGGCCGCGGGTGGTCCGTATCCGGCGGCGGCCGCTATTCCCGTCGGGTTCACCACCGGCGGAGAGTACACGCTGTGGAGATTACTGCCATCCGGCGCCACAGCCTCGATGGCTCCCGCCTGGCCGGCATACGGCCCCACCGCGAACACGACCAGCGAGCCGTTGCCCGAGAGCACCGGATTCTGTGCCACCGACTGCCGGAAACTGGTGAGCTGCTTCAAGCCCGTGCCATCCGCCCGGACGCTCCAGACCTGCCCGTTTTGGGCGAAGGCAACCAGGGAGCCATCCGCCGAGAGGGTTGGGTTGGTAGCGGGCGTTGAGCCAGTGGTGAGTTGCCGCAACCCCTTCCCGTCGGTGCCCACCACCCAGATTTGCGTAGTCTGAGACGGCGGATTTCCGGCGCCGGCGAAGTTGCTCTCGAACGCCACGGCACTCCCGTCGGCACTGATCGCGGCATTGCGGGCATAGAGCGAGACGTTGTTGCTGAAAGCCGTGAGCGCACGGATGTTGGAGCCATCCAGATTCATGAGCCACACATCGGTGCCTGCGGCGGCAACGGTCTGGCCATTGGGCGCCGAACTGGTGAAGACCACCAGCCCGTTACGGCTGATCACGCACGCAGCCCCGCTCGCCAGCGCGCCGCTGTAAACCGGAAGCGTGGTCAGACCGGTGCCATCCGCGTTGACCAGGTAAAACGGAAAATTGCGCGAAACCGCGAACAACACTCTGCTCCCGTCCGCCGAAAAGTGCGGCTCGTGGACACAGGGGGCGTAGCACCCGATGCAGAGCGCCACGAGGGGTTGGATGCAGCCCTCGGTGTACACATCCACAACGCGGTCCGCCGAGGTGCCCACGTCGATCACGTGCACCTCCTCGCCGCCCGCGCTACTGGTTACCGGGGCACGCGTGGTGTACGCCACCAGTTTGCCGTCCGGCGAGAGCGCGACTGCGTTAGCGCTGAAGCCCAGGTCGGCGCGCTTGGAGAATTGGGTAAGCAGGCGCAGATTACTGCCGTCGGCCGCCACCGCGTAGATATCGAACACCAGAGCGGCTGCGCTGGAAGGCGCCACCGTGGAAGCGAAGGCCACGGTGGTTCCACCGCTGTCCACCGCTGGCGGAAGGATCGAAATACGGTCGCCCGAAAGGATCGGATAGACGACCAGCGCCGGTAGCGGGCATGGCGGAATGCACAGCGCCAGAGTGAGAGCGGTGCGAACCCACATTGCGGACATTGCCCATCACCTCTCTCCTCATGATAAGCGCGGCCGAACCCGCACGCGCGGAGCGCCGGTACTACATCTGCTGTAAGATGGTTTTTCCACTATGCAACTGCAGAGCCATATCATCACCCAGGGGCGGGACCGCGCTCCGGCCCGGGCCATGCTGAAGGCCATCGGATTTACCGACGAGGACCTGGCGAAGCCGATCATCGGCGTGGCCAACACCTGGATCGAGACCATGCCCTGCAACTACAAACTGCGGGATCTGGCCGTGAAAGTGAAGGAAGGCATTCGGGCCGCCGGCGGGACCCCCATGGAGTTCAACACCATAGCCATCAGCGACGGGGTGACCATGGGAACCGAGGGCATGAAAGCCTCGCTGGTCAGCCGCGAGGTGATCGCCGACTCCATCGAACTGGTGGCGCGCGGGCACATGTTCGACGGCATCGTGGCCCTGGTGGCGTGCGACAAGACCATTCCCGGGGCAGCCATGGCGCTGCTGCGGCTGAACGTGCCGGGAGTGATCCTGTACGGGGGCTCCATTCTGCCCGGGCAGCACCACGGGCGCGACATCACGATTCAGGACGTGTTCGAGGCGGTGGGCGCGAACGCCGCCGGACGCATGAGCAACCAGGAACTGCTGGAGATCGAGAACCATGCCTGCCCCGGCGCGGGGGCCTGCGGCGGCCAGTTCACGGCGAACACCATGGCCACGGTGATGGAACTGATCGGCCTCTCTCCGATGGGAACGGCGGCCGTGCCGCAGGTGGACCCACGCAAGAATGAAGTTGCCGCCCGATGCGGCCGGGTGATTATGGATGCCGTGCGGCGCGACCTGAAGCCCCGGGACATCGCCACACGGCAGGCGTTTCTGAACGCTATCGCCAGCGTGGCCGCCACCGGAGGATCCACCAACGCAGTGCTGCATCTGCTGGCCATGGCGCGGGAGGCGGAAGTACCGCTGACGATCGACGACTTCCAGGAGATCTGCCGGCGGACGCCCGTGCTCGTGGACCTCAAGCCCGGTGGGCGGTTCGTCGCGGTGGATGTGGATAAGGCCGGCGGCATTCCGGTAATCGCCAAGCGGCTGGTGGACGGCCAGTACGTGGACGGCTCGGCCGTTACCTGCACGGGCCGCACGTTTGCCCAGGAGGCCGCTGAGGCGCGGGAAGCACCGGGACAGGAAGTAGTGCGGCCGCTCGACCAGCCGCTCAAGCCGAGGGGCGGGATCGCCATTCTGCGCGGCTCGCTGGCGCCGGGAGGCTGCGTGATCAAGCTGGCCGGCCACGACAAGACGCTGCACCGCGGGCCGGCACGCATATTCGACCGCGAAGAAGACGCCATGGCCGCCGTTACGTCCGGAAAGATCCGGCCTGGCGACGTGGTGGTCATCCGCTACGAGGGACCGCGCGGGGGGCCGGGCATGCGCGAGATGTTGGGCGTCACCGGAGCCATCGTGGGCGAGGGGCTCTCGGAGAGCGTCGCCCTGGTCACCGACGGGCGCTTCAGCGGCGCCACGCACGGCTTCATGATTGCGCACGTGGTGCCGGAGGCGGCCAGCGGCGGGCCGATCGCGGCTGTCGAAGAGGGGGATCCCATCACCATCGACGCGGAGGCAGGCGAGATCAACCTGGAGGTGGATCCGGCCACCGTGGCCGCCCGGTTGTCGGCGTGGAAGGCTCCCGCGCCGCGGTATGCGAGCGGAGCCTTCGCGAAATACTGCGCCCTGGTACAGCCGGCCTCCGAAGGCGCCGTGACCTCCACCCGCTAGGATTCCGCATGAGCGATGCTTCACCAAGGATAGCCGTTCTGGGCGCAGGCAACATTGGGGCGGCCCTGATCGGCGGCGTCCTGAAGGCCGGTGCGGCCCGGCCGGAACAGGTGGCCGCCACGGTCCGCAGTCCCGAGCGGGCGGAGGAATTGGCTGCGAAATTCGGTATCCGCGTCAGTGCCGGCGGCAACCTCCCGGCGGCGGAAGGGGCCGACCTGATCGTTCTGGCGGTGAAACCGCCGACCGCGCCCAAGGTTCTGGGAGAGGTCCGGTCAGTCCTGCGGGAGCAGCAGGTCCTGGTTTCGCTGGCGGGTTCGGTACCTATCGCGCTGATCGAGAGGCTGCTCGATCAGCGCATGCCTATCGTCCGCGCGATGCCGAATATTCCCGTGGTGGTGGAAGAAGGGGCTACGGCCATCTCCCCAAATTCCGCTTGCACGGAAGAGCACGTACGGATGGTGGAGCGGATCTTCCGCTCGGTCGGCGTGGTGGTGACCGTGGACGAGGACCTGATGCACGCGGTCACGGCTCTTTCCGGCAGCGGACCGGCGTACGTTTACATGGTAATCGAAGCGCTGATCGCCGGAGGCGTGAAGATGGGGTTGTCGCGGGAAGTCTCCACGCGCCTGGCGGAGCAGACGGTCCTGGGCGCAGCCAAACTGGTGCGCGAAACCATGCTCCATCCGGCAATCCTGCGCGATCAGGTGACCACTCCCGGCGGCACCACGATCTCCGCGATTCACGAACTCGAGCGCCACGGGCTGCGGGCCATGCTGATTTCGGCCATCGAGACAGCCACGCGAACATCGGAAACCCGTACCCTCGCTTTGCTCGACAAGTTCGGCGAGTAGTCTCGTGCTAACGTGACAGAATATAGATGAACATTCTGTTTATTGGGGATATCTTCGCCTCCGCGGGACGCCGGATCGTAGCCGAACACTTGCAGGACATCGTCCAAACCAACCGGATCGACCTGACGATCGCCAACGCGGAGAACTCCGCGGGCGGCTTCGGGATCACCCCGGCGGTGGCCGAAGAACTGTTTTCCCTGGGAGTGGATGTTCTGACCTCCGGCAATCATGTGTGGGATAAGAAGGAAATCCTGGATTACCTGCCACGGCAGCCCAGGTTGCTCCGGCCGCTGAATTATCCGCCGGCGGTGCCGGGAGAGGGCATGATCCGATTACGTGCACGGAACGGTGTACCGTGTGCGGTCATTAACCTACAAGGCCGAACCTACATGCCCCCCACCGACTGCCCATTCCGCAAAGCAGACGAGTTGTTGCAGGGACTCGACCCGGAAGTGAAGGTCCGGTTCGTGGATTTTCACGCCGAAGTGACGAGCGAAAAGATGGCCATGGGGTGGTACCTGGATGGCCGGGTTTCCGCCGTTATCGGCACACACACGCACGTACCCACCGCGGACACGCGCATTTTGCCTGGCGGCACGGCCTACCAGACCGATGCGGGCATGACGGGACCGTACGAGTCCGTGATCGGCGTCCGAAAAGAAATCATCTTCGAGCGTTTCCTGACCGCCCTGCCGGCGCGCATGGAGCCGGCCCGGGGAGGGGCGGAACTGCACTCGGTGATCCTGACGGTGGATGAAGCCACCGGCAGGGCAGTGGCCCTTCGCCGGCACACGGTAAGCGGTGACTAACTTGGCATGAACCCGGCCCTTTCTCACTCCCTCGCCGTATACGGCGCCATTCAAACCGGCGGCGGGGGCCTCTTATGCCTGGCCTTCCTGTACCTCTGGCGCAACTCGCGCGCACGGCAGTGGGCGGCCTGGTCGGGGAGCTGCGGGACGCTCGCAGCCGCGGGTTTGCTGGGTCTGCTCTATCTGGATACCGGAGCGACGCCGTGGCTGGTCGCTTTCGCTCTCCTCCAACTGGTGTTCGCGGCGCTGCTGGCTGCCGCCTTGCGCGCCAGCGCGGCTTGGGCCCGGAATCAACGCGAACATCTGCTTGCCTTATCCACCGAGATCGAACAGCTCAAGAGTGGAAGCCTGCGGGATCTCGACCTGGACCGGTTGACGGGGCTGTATAACCAGGCGGCGCTCTCCAAGCGCATGGAAGATCCGGCCGGTTTCCACGGCGTGGCGGCCGTCTGCGATATCGACAACTTTAAAGAGATCAATGACCGCTTCGGGCACCTGGTGGGCGACGAAACCCTGCGCAACATCGGCCAGCTATTGCGCTCGTCGATCCGTTCGGAAGACGAGGCCTTTCGCTGGGGCGGAGACGAGTTCGTGGTCCTGTTCCGCAACCAGAACCAGGATGTGGCCTGCCGGCGCATGCTGGAAGTGGAGCGCCATCTCCAGGCTTTTCAGGTACGCGGGCAGGGACTGGTGCCCATTTCCCTCAGTTGGGGCACCTGCGAGTCTGCAGGGACCCCTTTGCGCGAGACGCTGGATGCCGCCGACCGCGAGATGTACGCATCCAAGCGCCGGCGCGCCGCACAGCAAGCGGAAGACGCCGCCGGCGTTTAGTGACCGCTACTTCACGGCGATGGTGGTTCGAATCCTCTGCGGATCGTTGCTCGGAATGCTCTGATACACTACCACGACGACCACCTGGTTGCTCGGTGCGACCGTATCGGGGATTTTCACGTTAATCTGCCACACCCCGACCAGGCCCGGCGCCAGGCCCGAATATTGGATGGCATCCGGGGGAACAAAGTCCGTACCGATGATCACCCGCGGCTGGCTCGCCGTGGAGGTTTGCCCCTGGGCGGGGCTTCCGTCCGGCGGCGCACCACTGACGGCACCCGGCCCTGTACCGAACAACTGGATCACGGTGCCATGAGGCGCCGGGTTGCTGGAAGAGTTGACGCTGCCATCCTGATTCAGAGCCGCTACCTGGCCCGTACCGGTGCTGCCCTGGGTAAACAAGGCCGGAGAGGACACATTCATAGGCACCTGGCTATTAAACCCCAGGACCTGACCTGTAGAGTTCTGCACCACTTGCAGATCCACCGTCCCCGACGTCGGCGCATTACTGGGCATCAGGAAGTTGATTTGGCGCGGCGACACAAAGTAGAGCGGCGCCGGCTGGCCGGCGACCAGCACGGAGATATCCGCCAGGACGGTGGGCAGCGGGAGGGGGTTCGGCAGTTGATTGAACACCAGGGTCTGCGAGCCAAACTGGTTGGGATCACTGGGCTGACAGACCTGATTCGTGCTCGGAATGGGACAAACAGACGCCACCACGCCAGGTGCCAGTGCCCGAGTAGGCAGGAAGCTGGCTCCGTTGACCGCCAGCACCCCGGGGTAGTAAATGGTGACGCGGCTGCCCACATCCGCCAGAAACAGGTCGCCATATTGGTCCGCGGTCACGGCGAGGGGATTGGTAGGCGTCGTTATTTGGAGATCGGAGGCGAAATTGTTCACGGGAAGGCTATCGAAGTTCGGATAGTGCACCAGGTGGGCGCCCTGCGTATCGGCGACCCAGATTTCGCCGGTCTGGGGACTGACGTAGATGCCGCGGGGACCGCGCGCCACCCCCTGAAGAATGACCACGGCGTGCGCGTCCGCGCCGGGCTGGGCGCCGGTGGGCCCGAAGATCATTACGCGGCTGGTACCCGTATCGGCCACGTAAAGGCGGCCGTCCGTGTCGCGGGCGATGTGGTGTGGCCCGTTCATGCGGTTGTCTTCCGGAGTCTGGCTGTTCGCCGTGCGAGTGGAATTGAAATCCGGCTGTCCGAATACTTTGGAGGCGGCTTCTCCGCTGGTGTACGCACCGTTGCTGGCCGGGAAGTAGAGCACGCGATTGAAGGCCGCGTCCGATACCAACAAGCCGTTGTTGCCTTCAAAAGCGATCCCGTACGGGTACGCCATCGTCGAACTGGTGGCAACGGCAATTTTACTGGTGAAGTTGCTCTGGCCCAGGACCGTGTCGGCCGCCGGCAGGGCCGTCGGGTTGGCAAACGGCGTCGGGAACCGCAGGACCCGTCCGTTGCCGCTGTCGGCCACCCAGAGGTTGCCCGCTGAATCGACGGCGACTCCGGCGGGCCGGCACAAACTGCTTGCGCTAGGCCGGTCGGGATTGTTATAGGGGTAGTTGCAGTTCGACGCGGTCATATCCGGTTGGCCGATGACGATATCCGCACGTGCCCCGGCTTTGAGCGCCCGAATGTCCTTGAAGCCTAAGACACGATTGTTATAAGGATCTGCCACGTACAAATGCGGCGGGTTCGAAGACTGGTCGATCACCAGGCCCGCGTCGGCCGGGAAGCTGCCGCTGTACGCCGAGAGTTTTGCATCCACCGGGTAGGCGGCGTCCAAAACCGTGGTATTCGTCTGGCCGGTGGGGCTGGCAGGCCGGACGAAATCGAATTCGCGTCCCTCAGTCAGGTTGATGGCGTTACTGGAAAACGAGTCCTGACCCAGGACGCCGGAAGCTCCCGTGAATTGCCCGCCTTGCTGCGGCCAGAGCACCACCCGGTGATTGCCGGAATCGGCCACAAACAAGGACGAACCCACCAGGATCGCGACGGAGGGGAAGGCGAAAGTGGAAGCCGAAGGCACGGGCCGGCCGGCGTTCAGCGACGTCGTGAAGTTGTTGCTGTTCGCCGGAGTCGCTGTAAAATCTCCGAACTGGCCGATGACCGAGGTAGCGGTCGGCGAAGGATTCGTCTGTGTCTCGGTCGGCCACTGGCTGTAGGGCGGGAAGACCAGGATGCGGCTGGCATAAGAATCCACCACCGCCGGGTTGTTGCCGATCATGAAGACGCTCGTAGGAACCCGCAGGACGGTCTGTCCAACAGTGGAGGGAGAGGGCTGCTGCGTGCCAGAGGTCACCAACACCCCCATGACCCGCGCGGCCAACTCGCCGGACTGAACCGGCGCCGGGAAAACCAGCACGCGGCTGAGCGCCGGATCCGCGTCGGTGACAAACAGGTTGCCCGAGGGGTCGAAAGCGATTCCCTGGGGGCGCGAGAAACGGTCCTTGGCGAGCAGACCGGAGCTTCCCGAGGGCGGTGTCACCGCGGAAACGAAATCCAACTGGCCAAGGACGGCGTCGGCGGAGATTCCGTTGTTGCCTGAGGTAAGTTGGGAAGCCGGATAACGCAGCACCCGGCTGTTTCCCGTATCGGCGAACCACAGGTTGCCCTGGCTGTCGAATGCCAGGCTGGAGGCGAAGACTGTGCCGCTAGCTGAGAGCGCGATGGCGGCGGCGTTCGCCGAGGCGCCCTGATTGGCGGAGCCGGAATTGAAATTCGTCTGGCCGATCACTAAATCCGGAAGCAGATTGGAATTGGAAAAGGGCGTGGGAAAACGGAGGATGCGATTATTTCCGCTGTCTACCACGTACAGGTTTCCGGTGCTATCCACCGCCAAACCGGTGGGGCTGCTGAAGCCGACGGGGAAGGTAGTGCCGGGCCCCTGCCGGAACGTGGTGATTTTGTCCGACTGGCCGATCACCAGGTCGGCTGGTTGGCCGCTGCGAAACCCGGTGGCATTCTTCCAGGCCAGGACGCGGTTGTTTCCTGTGTCGCTGACGTACAGGATGGGCGGATTCACGGTTGTGTCGACCGCGATCCCCTGGGGATCGAACAATTCCCTGCCTTCCACCAGGTTGGGGTTGAACGTGGTGAGCGTGAGTTGTGGCTGCCCGACGACGCGCGCGGGGTTTGGATTCAGAAGCGTCTGTGCTCGGACTGTGCCAGCCGTTGCCACCACAAGACAAACCGAAAGCGATAAAAGTTTAATATTCATGGAAATCCAGGGCGGGCGCACGCGGAAGGCGCTCCTCAAAAGAATAGCAGAAGCACATGGGCCAGGGACAAATCTTCCGGTACCATCCCGTGAGATAACGCCCCGCGCTGGAGGGTCTGATACACTGGTGCTTGACCCCCACGATCCTTGCCCCCAAGCTGAAGGTCTGTGCCGTGAGCTATTTAAACACCGTTCCTCTGGTGTGGGGCATGCTGCACGGCTCGCAAAAAGGATTATTCGATCTGACATTCCGCGTGCCTGCCGCGTGTGCCGACCTGGTGGCGGCCGGCCAGGCAGACATCGGCATTATTCCATCGTATGAACTAAGCCGGCACAAGCTCGGAATAGTGTCCGGCCTGGGCATCGCATGCCGCGGCCCGGTGCGCAGCATTCTGTTAGTTTCCAAGACCCCGCCGGAGGCGATTCGGACACTGGCGGCCGACAGTAGTTCGCGCACCTCCGTGGAACTGGCGCGGGTCATTCTCTCGCGGCGGTATGGAGCCGAGCCGAGGATCCACAGACATGCGCCAGATCTGGGAAACATGTTGGGGCACGCCGACGCAGCTCTGATCATCGGAGATCCGGCGTTGCGGCTTACCCCGGAATCCCTGCCATTTCGTGTGTACGACCTGGGGCAGGAATGGATGGAACTCACCGGCCTGCCGATGGTTTTTGCGGTGTGGGCCGGCCCCCATCAGTGCCTCACACCGGCGGTGGCAGAAGCTTTTCGGGAGTCCTGCCGCTGGGGCTTAGAGCACATCGAGGACATCGTGAAGACCGAGGCCGCCCCGCGAGGCTTCCCGTCCGAACTGGTGCGCCGCTATCTGACCGAACACGTTGTCTACGAGCTGGGATTGAGAGAATACGAAGGTCTGGAAACGTATTTGCGGTATGCAGGCGGAGAGGGCCGAAACGCAGGCGACCGAGGCAAAGCCGACCCGAAGGCTGGTTTGACACCCCAGATCCGCCTTTGATTTAATGAAACAAGCGCACTGCTCCTCAGTAGCTCAATGGTAGAGCATTCGGCTGTTAACCGAAGGGTTGTAGGTTCGAGTCCTACCTGAGGAGCCAAACCCCTTTACCTCCAAATAGTTAGCCCAGTTTGTTAACGTCACGGCGATTCGTGTGCCCGCTGTGGGTCGTCGTGTTTTCCCCAACATACGCAGACACTTGCGTGTGGCCCCATTCTCCCGCCGTCGAGACGGAGAACGCCGGTGAGTGTCCCGGTGAGCGCCAGGTCGCGCCCGCGGCGGCGACCTCTCCGTTCTCGGCGGAGAGGGCCGCGCCTTATTTAACACGGGGTGTTGCTCTCGGCCTGTGGGAGGGGTGTGCACAACTTTCGAACTTTTCGCGTATGTTTACATCGGGAGAAGCGGAAGCCGATCCCACCCACCGGACAGCGGAACTACCGCAAGGCGGACTACGCTGTGGGTGCTCAATCCACAGCGAGGTGAACCGTCTTGGCTGTTCCGACCGAAGATCTGCAAGCCATCGCCAGCATCCTGGCCGCCGGCTACCTGCGATGCCGCCGAACCCGGCGCGAAGATCCACTTGATAACGCGGGCACTTCACGCCCTCATGGACACGAGGTTAACGGCCCCGAGAAAGGAGAAGGCCTTGGAAACCACGGTCCGGAAAGAGATTGAAGCCCTCCGCAAGATGACGGTCAGCCAGCTCCGTCAGAAGCACGCCGAGGTGTTCGGCGAGGAGACACGGTCGCATCACAAGCAGCATCTGTTCCGCCGCATAGCCTGGCGGATTCAGGCGTTGGCCGAGGGCGGCCTTTCGGAGCGCGCACGCCGCCGCGCCTTGGAGATCGCCAATGATGCCGACCTGCGAGTGCGCGCTCCCAAGACGGCATTCCAACAGGATGTTGATTTTTCGTTGAACGGCGCGGTCAACCGCCGGTTGGGAGCAGAGTCCGATCCGCGACTTCCGGCCGTCGGAGAGGAAATCGCGCGCGAGTACAAGGGCCGCAGCATCGTGGTGCGGGTCCTGGCGAGCGGCTTCGAATTCGACGGCAAGATCTACAAGTCGCTGAGCGCGATCGCCCGTGAGGTGACCGGCACCAAGTGGAATGGCTACCTCTTCTTTGGTCTGCGCGCCGGTGAAGGTGACGGCAATGAAAAACGGTAACGGCAGGCGTGCCCCAGTGCTGGTGGAACCGAAACTGAGCCAAGCGATTCGATGCGCCGTCTACACGCGGAAGTCCACCGACGAAGGCCTCCAGCAGGATTTCAACTCGCTTGACGCCCAGCGCGAGGCGGGCGAAGCCTTCGTCGCCAGCCAACGCGGGAAGGGATGGCAGTTGGTCCCCGAGCGGTTCGATGACGGCGGCTTCACCGGCGCCAATATGGAGCGCCCGGCGTTGAGACGATTGCTGGCGGCCGTCGAGGCGCGGCAGGTCAACTGCGTCGTCGTCTACAAGGTGGACCGCCTGAGCCGGTCTCTACTGGACTTTGCCAGGATGATGGAGCTGTTCGACCGCTATGGTGCCAGCTTCGCTTCTGTGACGCAGAACTTCAACACCACGGATTCGATGGGCCGCCTGACGCTGAACATCCTCCTCTCGTTTGCCCAATTCGAACGGGAGATCATCTCGGAGCGGACGCGCGACAAGATGTGCGCGGCGCGCCGGAAGGGCAAGTGGATCGGGGGCCACCCCGTCCTTGGATACAATATCGACACGGCGGCCCGCCGCCTCGTCGTGAATCCCCAAGAGGCGCACCAAGTCCGGACCATCTTTGATCTGTATCTCGATCGCGGCGCCATGCTGCCGGTGCTTCAGGATTTGGAGAGCCGCGGTTGGAGGACGAAGCGCTGGACCACCGGATCCGGCCAGTTTCGGGGCGGAAAGCCCTTCACGAAGAGCTTGCTCTACGGCATCCTTACAAACGCCATCTACACCGGCCGCGTGAACCACAAAGGTGTGCTCTACCCCGGCGAGCATGAGGCCATCATCGAACGGACTACGTGGGAGCGCGTCCAAGACATATTGGACCGAAATGGCCGCACGAATGGCGGCGGCGCAAAGAACAAAGATGGCGCCCTCCTCCGCGGGCTGCTCTTCTGTGTGCCGTGCGGGGAGCCGATGTGCCACACGTATTCCGCGAAAGGCGTGAAGCGCTATCGCTATTACGTCTGCTACCGGGCCCAGCAGCGCGGTTGGAAAAACTGCAAAACAAAATCAGTGTCAGCGCCGGCGATCGAGAGCACCGTGTTGGAGGCGGTCCGGCGGCTGGGCACCGATCCCCAATTGGCTGCAGAGGTGGTTCGCCAAGCGCGAGAGCAACTGGCGCAGCGGCGGGAGCAGCGCGCGAAGGACGTCGCCGTCGCGGAAGCCGCACTCCGGCAGTTGAACGCGGAGACGATCGAGGTCGCCGGTGACACCGCCAGGGACCCGACCGCGCGTGTGGACAGGTTGGTGGACCTGCAACGCCAGGTTCAGGAAGCCGAACATCGGCTCACCCAGCTCGCTACGGAGGGCCGGGAGATCGAAGCGGATCATATCGACGAGGCGGACGCATTGCGAGCGCTGACAGAGTTCAATCCAGTTTGGGAAGCCCTCACCACCCGCGAGCAGGTTCGGCTGATTCAGATGCTGGTCGCCAGGGTGGGCTACGACGGGCAGACCGGCAAGGTGACCGTTGATTTCAGGTCCGCCGGCATTAAGGAGCTATGCGAAGGAGCGAGCACAACGAAAGGATGACGATGGCCACCGCAAACAACCCTAGCCCATCACCGCCCGCCAGCGTGGAATTGACGATACCGGGATTCCGGCCGCCGGGCGAATCCTCGCAGGGGGAAGAGGCGTCGCCTCCGGCGCGGCTGCCGCGCGTCGCCCGGCTGATGGCACTCGCGGTCAAATACCAGGAGATGGTGGCGCGTGGCGAGCTGCGGGACTACGCCGATATCGCCCGCCTGGGGTACATTACGCGGGCGCGGGCCACGCAGGTCATGAACTTGGTGAACCTCGCGCCGGATATCCAGGAGCAACTTCTATTCCTGACGCCAGCGGCTGAGATCACGGAACGCGAGCTCCGGGAGATCGCCGGGCTCGTGTATTGGCGGGAACAGCACTGCGCTTGGCGACGCCTCCGGCAACCGCGAGGTTAGGCGAAATGGACTTTGCACCCGTGAGCCGGTTTATAGAACCACTTGATTCTCCAGGTTTTAGCGATTCTATGCACGCATTCTATGCACCTCGGCATAGAGGCTATGCACGCGCGTGCATAGAGCGGAAGCGAAGCGTCAATGGCGGCGATGACCTGCGCTGCTACTAGCCCAGACTCCTTTCGCGCAGGCGGCCGCGAAAAAGGAGACCCACGCCGTTCTAGAACCTCCAGCCAACCTTAATCTTGTCGAGAATGCTGTTGACCAGCCCGAAATTGCTCTCCGGCTTTGTCTTGACCGTAATTCGGACTTCGACCTGAGGGTCCATCCCGGCGAGCGGCTTGGCGAGAGCGTGGATCTGGTCGGCCAGGTCCTGCACTTCCGAGATGCCAAGGATGGCCAGCGACGACGCACGGCGGCCGGCTGGTGTCGGAGTCGGCTGCGGCTCCGGCGGCTTTGGCGCCTCGACGCGAATGGTCAGATCCACATTCCCGTCATGCTGGAGAGATCCAATCGGGCCCCTCCCGCTCGCTCTGTGGATAAATCCCTGGCCCAAGGCTGCATTCAGGCTGTCCAGGAAGAGCTTCGGCGGCCAGGGGCGGCCGCGCTTGGTTTTCAACTCGGCGTAGATCGCGGCCACGGTCGTCTTGGGTTCAGCGTCCTTGGACCAGGCGTCCGGCAAGGCGGCCGGCAGAAGGTCGATTGCGGCAAGCGGCTCTGGGGGCCGGAACAACAGGGCGTCGGCGTCGAGCTGGACTGCGGCCGGCGCCTCCCCAAACACGCTGTCGTTCCCGTACACCAGCCAGAGTTTCCCGTCCTGAATTGCCTTCGTGACGGCCTTCTTCACGATGGCGTAGTCGACCTTCGGAATTGGCCGGGACTCCGGTGGATAGCCTGGGAGGGCTTCCTCGTAGCAGCGGCTGCCGTCGAACCACGAATACAATTCCGAGAGCTTGACTCCGGAGTCGGTCGTCGGCCAGAGGCCTGGCAGTGAGTCGGGAAGAACAGCATTCGAGCTGAGTGCGTTCAAGGTCGCCTGCGCAGGCAACCAAGCCTCCCCTGTCTTCTCCCAGCCGGCAACGTCAATTGCCGAGCGCCAGAACCAGACTTCAGACTGATCCGAGCGCACGCAGCGGACGGCCAGTACGCCGCGCTCCACGGCATCCTCGATGGTGTTTAGAACTGTCTTGGCGCTCAGCAGCTTGGGCAGGCGCGGATCACGGCCGAACTGCTGGTAAAGATCGGCAACCCTGATGTGCGAATCGGATGCAGGCCAGACCGGGTAGAGGGCATTGAGAGGCATGATCGCTTCCGCATCGATCTTTTCCCGGAAAATTCGTAACAGTGGCTCCTGAAGAAGCGTGGCGAACAGCGATTGCGCACCCATCGTGATCTTCTTGGCCTGGATGGAGCCATCCTTATCCAGGTAGGTCACCAGCTCATAAGCGTTTTTCACCGCCGTCTGGGCTGCCTTAAGGGTCGCGCGCTTGTTATCACGAACGGTCTTCTGCTGAGAACTCTCGAGTTTTGCGAACTTATCCGAATTCTCGATGGCCTCCCAGCCCAGCCATTCGGCTACCTGCTGCTCTGCCTGATGAAGTCCCGTGGCGCTCGGGATGGCTATCAGGACGACGTTCTGGTAGGTCCGGATATCCGACGGCGACGAGTGCGTGCGGATGTAATCCTCCACCTTTTTCGGCGGCGGATCGCCCACCACGCCAGAGTAATCGGCGCCGAGCACGACAATACGGAACTGTCCGTCATCCTCAACGTCGCTGGGCGAGTCAGGCAGTTTGTGCGGCTTCACTCCTTCATCGACGAGACCTTCGTATAGAGGTGGACATTTGTCTTTCGCGATCTCGTCGAACTTGCTCTTGGCATGCTTCAACTCGCGCTTTTTATACGTGTCGTGCAGCTGGTTGAGATTGGGAGTCGGCCCTAGTCGCCAGAACTTGGGGACGCCGGTGCCGGCTTCCGTCGCGTCGCACTCCTCCAGGAACCACGAAGCCTTCGACCAAGCGATCAACCCATTGTTGAGCACAGGCGGCAGTTCGCAGGTGGGGGCCAGCAGCCACCGGAGATCTGAAAGGTCGGCCTGATCGCCGATCGGCTGCGAAAAGACGAACGCTGCTACGCAGGCAGCTTCGATCTCACGGCCGGTGAGTGTAGCAGCTTCGGTCTTCTGTGCTTCGAGAGCCCTCGGTAGCTCAGTCTTCAGGTTGGACGGCCACTGCGGATTGCGCACTCGATCAGAGTCTTTGGCCGCCTCCGCGAGCTTGAGAAGCGCCTCGCTCAGACCATCCTTACCAGCGACTTCAAGGAATACCTGCGGGCCGATTACGGGAGATTCGTCCCAATTCTCGGCATCGCGGAGAGCCATGGCGAATGTTTGCAGCACGCCCCGCGTCCGCTGGAACTGGTCGAGATCGGTCCATTTCCCGAAGAAGCGGTCCAGCAGATCCGGGTGGAACGGGTACGCCATCTTCAAACGTTCCAGCGAATCCGGCAGCTTTGCGCGCACACCGTCCACGGCTTTCATGCGCGGCCAGAAGGCTGCGATGTGTTTCTCGCGGTCGGCGGGGTTCTCCGGGAACTTCTCGAACAGGCGCTGCCTCAGGAGTTCCGCCAGATCGTCTTTCTCCACGGGTGACTGGAGCGAAGCCTGCCGGTTCAACCCGTTGTTGCAGGCGCTCAAGATCGCTTTTCCGACATCATCGTTTTTCTGTGGTTCGGTGGCGAGTAGGGACACCACAAGGCAAGACCGGGAGGAGGCTTCCACGGCTTGCGACAGCCGCTGGAAGAAGTTCTTGAAGCGGTCGTACCAGAAGGGCCCGCGATCTTGCCGCTGGCCTGTAGGATCCGGCGAGGCGGCGTCGTGCGCCCACATCAGGAATTCATCAATCAAGATGAGAGCGCCGGTGCCAGCCGCTTCCACCTCGCTCAACACTTGGGCCCACAGCGTGTCCGCTGGCGGGGTATCGAAGTCCGGCTGGCTTTCATCGCGGGCCAAGATCTCGATCCCTCGCTGGCCGAGCAACTGCCATGCGATCAGATTCCAGGGCATTCGGAAGCTGCGCTTCTCGCCGGATGGCGATTTCACCTGGCATCCCTTTACCCAGTCCACCTTGTCGAACGAAACGGCGGCTACCCGCGCCTGCGGCGGATCGGATAGCTGAGCCTCATTGAGGATAGTGCCCACGGCGGTTGAGCCTCTGGGCAGATCGGAGCCGAGCGTTGTCAGGTAATGCAGCGTTGTTTCGGTGTGCGTCTTGCCGCCGCCAAAGGTCTGGGCAATGTTGATGATAGATTCGCCTCCGGGCAACCCGGCGAGCCGGCGCAGCACCACCTTACAGAATTGGCGCAGATTTTGCGTAGCGTATGTCGCGCTGAAGAACTGCACAGGATCGCAGTAGAACGGTTTCTGTCCTGGCCATCCATTCACTACCTTGTAGAGATCCACGGCGAAATCGCTGGCCGTCAACTTGCGTTCCCGGATTTCCGGCCGGAGTTTGCAGGTATCCTTCCACGGCTGAATCACGAATTGCTTGCTCGTCTTTGTCGTCATTGCATTCCTCCGGTCCTACGAAACCGGCACGTGGCCCAAATCCTCGATCGACTCGAACAAAGATACCTCCTTGGCCTCATTCGCGACGATCACAACCTTGCGGTTCATCTTGAGCTGGGTGGCCAGCGCCTCCACGATTCGCCGTTCGGCTTCCTGGCCGTCCCGCAACGCCAGCTCACGTACGGCTTGAAGAAGGGGCTTGAACGCGCGCTCGTTGGCAAGCCCCCAGGAGTCGAATAGCTGCTGAACCTCCATGGTCCTGTTCTGCTGGAACAGGTACATAAGGCGGTGCAGCTTGTCGATTAACGGCGCAGGGTGGCCGGCCTTGCCTTCGCCTAGGCCGTCGGCCCCGGCGCGCTCCTCCCACTTGATCAGGCGATACTCGCTGCCTTTGCCCTCGGCGGCGGTTTCCTGGCCGTCATCTAGGTCCTCCTCTTCCTCCTTTCGTGGCCGGCCCTTCTTCTTCCCACCCTGGGCGAGGATGTTCCAGACGACCTTCAGCTCCGTTTCGTTCTTGCCACAGGCATTCGCATACAGGATGCATGCGCCTGCGGGAGCTGGGTCCAGACGGAAGTACGCCCGGTGGAGGAGGTAGTACTGGGTGACGGGATCGATTTCGAGGCTCTCACCTCTTCCCTGCGTCTCCTTCTGAAGGTCATGGAAGCCGGGCAATTCACCGAGGCTGAATTGCAGTACGAGTTTCCGAACCTCATGCAGGAACTGGCTAACGGTCATCATTCCGCCGCCTGTCTTCTTCACAAACAGGTGAGCGCTGTAAGCTTCAAGCGCTGGGCCGAGAGCCGCCCAAATGAAATCAGGGCCCTGAATCCCAAGATCGAAGTAGTACTGAAGGATGTTGCGCCCACCCAGCGTATCCCGTGAGTCAAAGAGAATCTGCCGCATCCGATCGAGTACGGCCTCCTCCCATCCGGCAGAAGCGGTCTTGGGGCGTTTGCGGCAAACCAGCCACACCGACGTAGAGAGCGCAGCCGAACTCATTCCTCTTGTCCGATTCGGCATCTCGGTTTGGATGGGCCAGCTTGCACTCACCGTCGCGCCTGATCGGATCAACGCCGATATAAGTGTCTCCCATGCCTCGACGTCCTTGTTGGCAAAAACCACCACAAACCTGCCGCCATCCTCCAATAGGTCCAGGCATTGCAGAAATGCCTTTGCCATTCCTTCTTCATAGTTTTGCTTGGATTTCCCCGCATCTCCGCCGAATCGGGAGGCGTCATCGACCAACTCTCCATCGTTAGTGGTGTGATTCCACTTCGGACCGAGTTCATTACTGAAGTGCGCGTCCACAGCCGGCAGCAAGCCGGCGTATAGCCTTCGAAGCCATATGTAGAAATAGTCCATCAAATCGGAATACGGGATTGCGCCGTAGTAGGGTGGGTCGGTAATTATGTTTGCGAATTTCGACCCATTCATGTGCAAAGCCGAGACATTCGAAATGACTGGAGTGGGTTGACCTTGTGCCGCCTTCAAGGCGTGGCTAATGTAGTGCTGCACCCAGGTCAGCGCGCCGGAGTAGTCTCCAGTACAGCCGGAAAAAGGATTCAACTCACAGAAGTCCCACTTCATAGGCAACGCGAATCGATGAAACGTGTGCGTTATGTATTCGCCCCGTGGGTCCCAATTGCATTGCTGGCTGTTGTAGTCGATAAGCCGATCAAGGGTGCACCCCAAAAAGGCTCCGACAGCTTCCGCCAACGACTCATCAGACCCCTTGATTAGCTCCATCGCCGCGCGACTGTGTTTGAGGAACTCCTTCGCGGTCAGCAGTTGCCGAGAGGTGAGGAGATCTCCCCACTTTTTGAATCCATAAAGTACTACACGGATGCCCAATGCTCCTTCGGCAGGCAGCGCCTCGTTCGGTAAGCCATAAGGGGTCTCTCCGTCGGGGTCCGTCGGGAGATCAACTTTGGCAGCCGCTACTTCCCCGCTATTAGGAAGGCGATAACGCTTAAACGTACGTTTCCCGTTTGGCTGGAGCGCTTCCGTCACTACTCCTACAAGTTGGCAGCCGAGCAGACCCTGTTTCCCCTGTCGCTTGAGATCGTCCATTGTTAGGGCAATTGTTCGGGGACGGCCGCTGATCGGACTCCATACCCCGGCTCGGTTCATGGACCCATCATTCAGAAAATCTATGAAGTTCTCCTCGCGCACGCCCCACTTCTCAAGGTGCGGATACTCTCTAGTGACACGCGACGGATTGGAGATATCCTCTTCCCGTAAAAAGGCGAAGTCGACCCTGTCACCATTTGGAATAGGCAGAAGCGCGGCGCGACGCCCCCGCTTTCGGGTGAGCCAGAAAGTCTTCAAGAGGGGGATCCGGCCCCCGGTAACGACATCGCGTGCTGTCCTCGACCACAGGTACACAACCGTGGGCTCATCCTCTACTACCGGGAAGTACCTCGCCAAGTCCGCGCGCGCACGCTCAAGCACCCAAAGCCCCCACGCCCGCACGTGCCAAGCAAGGTCCGCTGGCGGCAGTTCCGTGAGCTTCAACTGTTGTGGATCGGAGAAATGTGTCTTCTGTCCCCGCTTCCGCTTCTTCACTTTGCCAGCAAGGAAGTCCTCGATGAAATCTGGCCAATCACGCACGAAGTCGGGGAGCGGCCAGCGCTTGCCGCTGAACTTATGGGGGTATTCGAGGGTGGCTCTGAGGATCAGCCAGGCAACCGGGTTGATATCGGAAGCGGTAACCGAGCATCCCAAACGCATGGCCTCGAGTGGGATTGCGCCTCCACCGGCAAACGGGTCGAGCACCGAAGGCAACCGACCGTTGTAGAATTGTTTGATCTCTTCCCGCAGTTCAGAAAGGGCCGCTTCGTCTTCCTGCCCCCAGGCGAGCACACCGCTTTCGACAACCTCCTTGTCCTCGATCACGGTGTTGCCCTCATCATCCACGTCCTCGACGGGCTTCGTCACGATCTTCCCGCCGATCTTGTCGAGTAATGCCTTCCGCTTCTCCGGATCTCCAGGATCGGGCAGCAACGTTGCGAGCAGAGCGGCCCGGCACGCGGCCAGCGGCCGTCGCGCGGCCAGATATGCAGCGTCGAGATATGCCCGTGGCGAACATTCTTCTCGTGGACACTCGCCACGGACGCCTGCTTTAACGGGAATGCAACTTCAATGAGGCGGGGTTGGTCAGTCATGTTCTTTCATTCCTTCGCGGCACATTGTTCGCACCGTGTTCCAATCCAAGTGGCGCCGGTCAATCCGGCAGATCGAAATCGATCCGTGCGTTTGACGATCTCGGCCCGTGAAATACTCGCCATCGAGTGTTCTGCCATCGGCTGCCCACCGCAGCATTGCTACTCCGCGGTGCCCGTGCATCGACTGAAGGGCCGGAAAGCTCGGATCATTCGCATACTCGTACATCAGGCCCTGGCTTGATCCGGGCTGCACGTTGATAGCAGCCATGCGGGAGACAGAGCGCGATGTCTCGTTTTCAAACTCGATCAGGATCTCCGTGGCGGTCTGGTGGATACGGATACAGCCTTCTGTTCGGGTCCCCCCATCGTGGCAGGACTGGAGGCGAACGCGCCAGGTGCCGCCAAGGTCCGGCAACTGCGATAAGCGAATGCGCAGAAGTTGTTGCCTCCAAAGAATGCGGTCGTACAAACTCCAAAAGGCGCCGTAGAACAGCAGAATCGACGGATTTTCGATCCACCAGGGCCACGCGAGGTTGAACGCCGCGAGTAACCGTGAGCACACATAGGTCAGTGCGATCGAGGCACCAGCAAGCACCAGCGGTGCCCACCGCCGATCCGCGGAATCGGTTGAGTATGCGTGCATCGCCTAATTCCCCAAGAGCATGTCGGCCAGCGCAATGAGGAACTGCTGGCAGTTCGTGACGTTCCACTGTTCGGGCCGATCACCGAACAGAACCATCTGGCCGTTGGCACATGTCGTTCGACTAAGGTCGAGCTGCAAAAGCGCTGATGTTACGCTGAGGATGGTCGATTGAAAGCTTGTGCCAAAGCAGACATCCGGGGAATTGAAGATAAGGTTTTCGACGAAGTAGGAAGGTGCGCAATCTTCTCCAATCTTGCGGCCCTCCACTAGACGGGACCTCATGTTCTTGAACACCCTCACGGTGGGCTTGAACCAGCTCGAGGTGGCTTTGTTCTTGCTGGTGCATGCTTCGGAATGAAGTTTCGGGTAATTCACGATTAGGTTGCCATCGCGCCGCCGGAAGGCTACGCCTTCCACGTACTCTTGACTGGTGAGGCTCCAGAAGTGGCGGTAGTTGCGGTATTGAAGGCAGACGATGACATCCGCCCCAAGCCGACCAGATGCAGGCTTCACCTTCAAGGAGTTCTGGCCTTCGGAGACAAGGTTGGCCCCGTAATGACTTCGCAGTCCGGCCAACACGTCGTTCCGAAACTCACCGAATCCGTAGGAGGCGTCACTGAAGGCCTGCTGATACAGCATCGCTTCAAGTGGGCCCAGCTTGGAAATATCGCGCCAGAACGCATCCTCCAGCATCACCACCACGTCGACGTCGCTATCCGCGCGGATGTTCGTGTCGTTTCCGTAGGACCCTTGCAGGAAAACGCTATACCCACGCCCGGTCAATCGAGCGCTCTGGTCGAGTGCATACTTCACAGATGCATAGGTCTTCTTCGAACTGTCGACGGCACCCTGGTGGGACCACGTCGCAAGTTGCTGTTCTGACAGTGCTAACGTTGGAGCTGGAACTGGGAAATGGGTCATTCTGGTTCTGCCTCCCGGATGATTTCTCCGATGTTGATGGAGAACGATTGTCGCGTCCTGAAAGCCAGGCGGATCGGATCACGAACGCGGAACAATTTCGGATCGGTGGCGCAATCGGCGACAACGTACAACCAGTACTTATCGCGCACATTGGCCGCCGTGGGCCATTCGTTCTCTGTTAATTGGACAGGCCCCCGACCAGCGCGGCCCTTCACCTCGATGACTACCTTCTCGCCACTGGCGCGGTGGCTCTCGAGGTCGTAGCCGCGCGCGAGGTTCGGCGCCGAGACATCGAACACCCGAGCCTGGTAGCGATCCACCTCGAAATTCCGGGCGATGCGCATGGCAACGGCCTCGATATCCTTGTCGTAGGCCTCGCGCGCTTCGGGGGTCGGGTCAGGTACAACCAGAGCGAGGGCGACGCGTTCCAGTTTGGCAATATCGATGAGATCGGGTCGCCGCTGCTCGTACAGCAGAGTTCGGGCCTTCTCAGCTTCCATTTGCTCCTGCTGCCGCTTGACCTCGTCCAGTTGCGGGGCGAGATCCTCCTCGCCCAGGCGGATGCGGCGCGCAAGATCGCTCCGCTTCTCAGCAAGGGCTGCCATCTGAAAGTCGAAGCCGCGGAGCAGATCATCCACTTGCGCTTCGGTTTGCGCCCGCAATGCCGACCGAAGTTGCTGGAGATGGGTGGTTTCGGCAACCATCCGCGCGTAGGAGTCTGCACGTGAGGCGTTATCTTCGGGGTTCAGGAGCAGAGTGCCGGCTTTCCAGAGCAACGCCTTGGGCGCCGGCTGAAGAGCCAGCAGGTAGTTCGACGCAACGGAAGAGAACTCGCCAACCGCGTCCCATCGGATGCCTATCAACCGGCGGTCAAATAGCGCCCTGCGGCCGTCACGGTCCTCGGAAAGCGCACCCTCGCCGAGCTGGCAGGAGTACACGGCGAACAGATAGGGCCGCTCTGCCGCCGGATCGCAAAAAACGGCGCCACGCTGCACATCACCGTGGAACTTCCGGATGACCTGCTCGCAGAGCGTGTCAAAGAGGAGATCGCCGGGCCGGAGGAAGCAGATCCGGCTGGCGTCTACACCGGGCAATACGGAGTCGCGGCGGACGGTAATGAACTCCGGTAGCCCATCAGGGAAGCGAGACGAGAGATTGCGGAGCCACGTTCCCTCTGGCCCTTCGGGGGCAAATCGGGCACCCGCGACCAAATCGCCCTGGATCTGGATACCAAACCGCGGAGCCGCCTTTTCTACGAAGTTCTGAACGAAGGCCGGAAGCAGGCGGTTAAAGCGTTCGACCTCGATTTCAGAGTTTAGTTGGCCGAGCCGGCGGGCCACATCTCCATAGGTGGACGCGCTCTTGCGCTGCTCTTCAACGGCGGCTCGTAAGCGCTGGGTTGCGAGCAGCGTGTCCAATTTCCGCTGGGCGCTGTAAGGCGGGTGCTCGAATAGCGCTTCGCGCATCAAGTCGCGCAGTGAGACTTCCTGAAGCTGCTGGCCTACAACGTCGAAGACTTTGTCGCTGCAAAGATCCTTCCGGGCTTCTTCCAGTTTATCCAGCAACGTCGCCAGCACGTCACCCTCACGCGTCCCTTCTGCGACCATGCTGAAAATCCGGACCTCAGAATGGCGTTGTCCAAACCGGTGAAGCCGGCCCATCCGCTGCTCCAGCCGGGCGGGGTTCCAGGGGATATCGAAGTTCACCATCACCCAGGCGAACTGGAGATTAATGCCCTCGCCAGCTGCGTCGGTCGCCAGCATGAAGCGCGCCGTGGGTCCCTCGGGATCTTTGATGCCGAGTTCGCGTCGTGTGTCCGGCGGCATAAAGAGGACCCGCTGATATTCCCGCTCCTCAACGTCCATGCCGCCATGGATGTAAGCGATCTGCCCCGTGTAGCCGAGCGCCTCAAATCGTTGCTTCAGATATTCAAGTGTGTCGCGGTGTTCGGTGAAGATGAGTAGCTGGTGATGGCGGAACTCCGCCGACTCCACAAGTTCCCGCAGCTTCAGAAATTTCGTTTCCTGTTGGAGGTCGCGCACCTGATCGCCGAGCGCAATAACGCGGTCAATGTATTCGAGTTCTTTCCGGATCTGGGCCGAGGTGGACGGGCGTACAAGCCCGAGCGCCTGGCTTTCAACATTCTCTTCAGCCTCGGCGGCGCCCCCCTCGACATCGTATTCGTCAGCGGTGCTGGTATCGAGGTAAGCGGCGATGCGGTCGAGGGACACGGACTCTGAATGCGGAGCGCCTTCCAGCACCTTCTCCCGCCGGCGCTTCAGCGATTCGATCATGGCGTAGGTGGAGCTTGCGAGGCGGCGCTGGAGAACGGCAACCACCATGGCGGCCGCATTCTTGTTCGCCGTGCGGTTGTTCTCGTAACTCCACTGCAAGTAGTCTGTGGCCGCGTCGTAGAACCGCTGCTCGGCCGAGGAGAGGCGAAAGCTGATTGTCTGGCAAAGGCGAGGCTTGTAGATTGGCTGGCCATGGTAGTCGACCATCTCCTCCTTAAGCCGGCGGATGAAGTATCTCGGGCGGTTGTCCTCCGCGTGAGAATCCCAAGCATCGAACGTCGAAAAGATCTGGGGGGCAAGCAATCTCCACAGCGCGTAATACGGGAAGCGCTTCCCCATGTGGGGGGTAGCCGTCAGCAGAAGCAAATGGGTAGCGCGCTGGCTCAGGCCCTCGGCAAGACGATAGCGGCGCGTTCTGCTGTCGGGCCGGTTCGGGTCCGCCCAGGAGAGTTTGTGGGCCTCATCGAAGACGGCCAAGTCAAACGAGGCGGTCGTGCTAGCGAGGAGGCGCTCCCTGACTGACTGTGTGGCGGCAGTATCAATGCTGATGATGAATAGGTTCGCGGCGGGGTCTGTCAGCGGATCGCCCTTGCTGAAATCCGCACTGCGAAGGACGACGAACTCGAGATCAAAGAAGTGCCGCAGCTCTCGCCGCCAATTCCAGGTCAGGCCGGCGGGCGCGCAGATGATCGCCCGGCGCAGCCGTCCACGGTTGATCATCTCCCGGATGTACAAGCCGGTCATGATGGTCTTGCCGGCACCCGCGTCATCCGCCAGGAGAAACCGGAGTGGGTTCTGCGGCACCATGTGCTCGTAAACGGCGATTCTCTGGTGGGGCAGGGGTACGATACGGGATAGCTCGAGCGCGAACGCCTTATTGAAAAGGTGGCCATTCTGAAGGCGGTGGGCGTCGACCACCAACTTCAGCGCATGGGCGTCACCTTCGAAGTCCAGGCGGACGGGAAGGGGGTGAAACAGATCCGGCTCGGGGCTTTGGGATTCGGCTTCACGGACGAGGATCTTCATACGTTCAATTCGGTCCTTCTGCGGCTTGGCCTTGCCGTTCTCCCACCGGTTCACGGTGGCGAACGATACCCCGAGGGCAGCCGCGAATGCCTGCTGAGACATCCCCAAGCTCGTCCGAACCGACTTGATCTGTTCTGATGTCATGAAAAAGTCTTCTCCTATATATCTCACATGTTATAAGCGAGCGTCAATAGGGGATTTTACTACACTGCGGACGGCCGGTCACAGTGTGGTTTCATCGGGCTGAGATGCGTGTGCAAGCCGCTGAAAATGCGGGGAATCGCTGGCGGAAACCGCACTCCGGAATGGCAACTGTCCGGCACATTAGCATTAGCCGGTTAGGAATCACGCCGTCGGATCGGCGGCGATTGTTCTTGCTTCGCAATCGCTCGTTGTGACGGTCAGGAACGGAAAGGGGGTTTCGGCGCCCTTCGCCACGCCGCCGGGCATCTCGTCCCAGGTGCGACCATCCAACATTCGGCCTGCCCGGCTCTTTATCGGACCACCCCACTGCTTGAAGAAAAACGGCACGCTCGCGCAAATGCACTGTTCGCGGATCTCCCGCACCCAGTCCGGATTAGTCGGTCTGGCACCAGGTCCGGATTCGCCGCCAACGATCACCCAATCGACACCTCGTAGATTCAACTTTGGGAGCGGTCCGAGGAGGGGTTCCAGCGAGAGAAACTTGACACAGGCGCCGGTTCGCCGGAGGTCATCTGCCCGGTACAGGTAATCCGCGTTCTCGATGCTCACACCCATCCAGATATGCGGCTCCCACCGGAGCAGCGGGGCGAGGTCGCGTAAACGCTCGGAGCGTTTGGTCAACACCTGGTATTGGTGCCAGTCTGCGCGTCGCATCACATCGAACACGCTGGCGATGTAGCTGGCGGGCACGTCTTTGTGGAAGAGATCGCTCATAGAGTTGACAAAAACCTGCGATGGCTGCCGCCATTTGAGTGGTAGCTCCAGCATGTGCGGCTGGAGCGTTACTTCGAAGCCGTTGGCGTAGTTTCTCTGCCCCATCGCCTTGAGCCGCTTCGCCATCCGCTCGGCATAGCAGTGCTTGCAGCCTGGGCTGATCTTGGTGCAGCCGGTCACCGGATTCCAGGTCGCGTCGGTCCACTCAATGCTGGATTTTGCCACTCTCACCTCCTCTGCGCGGAAAAGTTACGCTGACGTTGTCCCCAAAGGTGTTCTTGGGCCGTTTGGCCGGCTCGCAGCGGATAATGCCTTTGGCCTCCATCTGCTTTAGCACGTCTTTGTAATTCTTCTTGATGAAACGGCGACCCACGTGGTGCCGTTCGTAGATCGCCTTCATAGGGAGCGTGCGGCCCGCGAATTGCGCGAGCAACATGTCCTCGAGGTCGTCCAGCGGCCGATTGAGTTCGAACAGCAGCGGGAAACGTTGGTCGGCGGGGCTGTACTGAAAGCTGGGGACGCCCTGCTCATGAAGCGAACTCTCGCCGGCCATAATCTCTTTCATGATGCCGTAGCCCAGCGGGTGCTTGCTGACGAAGATCAGATGGTGACTGGTGCGCGTCCCCGCCTCGCTTTTGAAGGTGAACGGCAGGACGAAGCGGCCCCGCTTCGCGCCGAGCGCTTCGCACAGTTCCTCGACAATGTAGTTCTCACGATCCTGCGGAGAAAGGCCTTCCAGCTTGACCTGCATCGCCTCGGCGCGCTCCTCACCAAAGAGCGCGGCCATGTGCTCCTGGACCATGGGATTGCTCAAGCCCATATTGATGCGGTTGTAATTGAAGAAGAAAATACAGTCGCAGCCCCAATCCTTGAGCACGGAGTTCACGAGCTGAAGCGAGAGTCCCTTGTAGCCCCAGGGATCGACGAAAAACAGTGTCGGCACCAAATGGATCGAGGAAAAGAGCTTTACCATTTCCTCCCCGACATCGTTGTTCAGGATGATCGGACGGTTCTTTAGCTTGTCGATTTCGGGGAGCTGTTCGATGGCGGCCTGGAGGTCGTGGGCGTTGTTGTCATCCCTGTCGTTGAAAATCGTGACGAGCATCTGGCTCATTTCAGGATCTTCAATCGCCTTTTCGAGAATGAGGAGGGGCGTCGACTTCGTGCCGTCCTTGTAGCGGCCGGGCCCGGCGAACAAATCGAGGTATGCGATCTTGGGGTCGGTGCGCGTCCGAACCTGGGGCATAATCACCTTGGCCCAGCTCCAGAAATACTTGGAAACAATGGCGGTCTTCACCGCCGACTGTTCCCTGGATTCCTCGAAAAAGCTGTCGGTGGCCATTCGTCATCTCTCGCGGCGCATGGGAGGCCGGGCTAGTCGGCGTCAATTCCCCCAAGCCCTTGATTGTACAAACATTCGTCCAACTACACCTCCAGCCATACCGCGTGCCTGCTCTCGATCAAGTCCTATTCTATGGCGAATAAAAAGCGAAAGCAAGCCTCCAGTGGCTGTCCTTGGCTGTCTGGTCCCGCATGGCCAGAAATCCACAGATCGTCGCCGAAATCCACAGGCCCAAGGCTGGCAAGAATTTGATTTCCCACGGATTCAGGCACTTGCGTTGTGTCAATCCTGTTCGCCTGATCTTCGCCAGGTATAATCAAAGCGTAATATACTTCATAGCACTCGGTTGAGGATGCTTCGATCCCATTTTGATTGCCCAAACTGGCTCATGAATTTCGCAAAGGATTCAAATTATGGCGCAAAGACCGAATTTGAAAAGCTTCGCCCGCCCGGACATTCTGAAAAAGATGGACGTGGCGAACCTGGTCGAGCTGCTCACGCTGTACCGGGACTATTTTGAGGCGCGGGGTTGTCCGCTGCCACCCGTAGAAGGAGGGGAGCCAGACTACCGGAAGCTCTCCCTGGTTTTGCTCAGTAGCGACGAGGAGACGCCGGCCGAACTCATCGAAGCCCTTTACGTGATCGCCGATCTGGGCATCGAGGAGCGGTTCGACGATCTGCTCGAAATTGCCGTCCTAAATGGGATCGATACCGGCGACGCCGGGATCACCCCGATCGATCTCGCCTTGCGGCTTTGGCTCAAGGTGCCCCAAGCCCTGGAGCGCCTCGTCCGCGATGAACTCTTCCAGAAGAGGCTGAAGTTCGAGCACTTCCTCGCCCAAGCTGATGTAACCGTCATTCCTGTCCGCGACCTCCCTGTCGATGTCTCGGCGCTGGAGGCCGAGCTGGACTCCTGGTATCAGGAACACGGGCGCGGGCCGGGCTGCACCATCAGCCGCGCCGATTCGGAAACCGAGGCGCGATTCCTGATCGAGCACGGCCGACCCTGCAAGCGCGAGCGCAATCGCAAGGGTCGGGAATCGTCGCTCCTGTACTACAGGCCGGAGAAGATTGACATCGTGGTCTACGACGAAGCCGCTAACGAGTTTCGCGTGCACGCCGATGGCATTCGCGAGATGCGGATGTATTTGAGAGCTTTCGGGAAACACCTCTTCGGGCGCGAGGACCAGTTCACCTACCGCGAAAAGTACACACTTGAGCCGCTGAAGCTGCGCGGGCGCGACGCCCTCAACTGCCACGCCATCGAAGGGCTGGAAGTGATCCGCCTCCGCGAGATTCAGTATGCCTGGGATGGAGCATTCAAAGAAGTCGAGGTGCACCGCGCCTCCGATCTGTTCCTGGCGTTCGCCTTGCGCAACGTGGCGATTCCCCAGGAGGCCTTCGTCCGCAAGGCAGTGTTCGATGTGAAGCTGACCGGCATCAAGAAGCCCGAAAAGGTGACCATAACGCTACCGAGCACAGCAACCCTGGGCCACGGCCCGGCGGCGGCGCTTATCGAACAGTTGCTCCGGGAGCAGGGCTTCATTTTGTTGGGCGTGAGGGCCGACGATGAAGAAGCTGAGCCGGTTATGGCGGGCGTTTGAACGCGCCCCCGGCCTGGCGGCCATTCCCGCCCAATGGCAGCAGTACTGCGGCCCCGATTACTCCGTTATCCAGCCGTTCCTTAGGCCTACGGATATGGTGGGGGCCGCTTATCCCTGCCGGGACTGCCCTGCCAGGAACTGTGCACGGGACATCGATTACGGTAACGGCGAGATTCTGGCCGTGTGCCACAATTCCTGGCACCGCCGGCCCGATATACCTTTGACGACTGCCGATATCATCCTGCACCGGGTGGATCTCCCAACGTTTACCCAGACCGTGGCGCGCCCGCTTGGAATCCGGTGGCAGCCACCAGTGGCGCGCGGTCACGGTGCCTGGGGAGTTGGACTGGCCGCCAATGAATACGGGATCGAACGGGCCGTGGTTCTGCTGGTGCATACGGAGCAGGATCGGTTCCGCTGCGCCCTGAACCGCCTCCTGGCGGATTCCGTCGAGAAGTTCGTGCTGTTATCTCCCACGGATCGCCACAAGAATCTCGAAGTCCATGAAATGCTGCTCCGGCGCGAGATCCCGATGCACACCCTGGACGGGTGCCTTGGCTTGAATGAAGACGGGCGCTTTGCCGCTCTGCAGCCCGGCGGCTTCCCGCTGGCCGCGGCCGAGCCCCCGGTGGAGCCCACGCCGATTGCGGAACGGCCGGAAAAAGTTGCTGCCTTCCTTGCGAAGCATCGACTGACCATAAAGGACGTCCTGGTCGCCCTCAATCTGGATCGCCGGGACTTCAATCGTTGGCGCAACGGAAAACTGCCGGATTCGTCCTCGAAATCGAAGCGAATCGAGGCGTACCTTCACACCGGCCCGCTGCCGGCGAAAACGACGCGCTGATCGTCACCCCCATTTTCACCCCCATCGCCCTCATTGATTCACCCTCATATGCCTGGCCGATTATTGCCTTGTACCAACCGCGTTGAATGCGGGAGGGAAAGGCAAAATGAGCGATCAATCACTGGAAACGCTACTTGACGAGAAGGAACTTTCGCGCCTGCTGCGAATCTCCATCGGGACTCTGCGGTTCTGGCGCACGATCGGGCGCGGCCCCCGCTACCGCAAGGTCGGCCAGCTTGTGCGCTACGCGCCCTCCGATGTCCAGGAGTGGCTGAGCCGGCGGCCATCCGGCGGTGAGGCGCAGGCGGAGGTGGCGCGATGACGCGCGGCCGGCCAGTCAGCACCAAGGATCTGCTGCCGTCGGAACGCAGCCTGCTCGAAATGATCCAGACCTTGGGATTTGGGCAAATCGAGTTACTTCGGATCAGGGCCGGCGAGCCGGTGCTCGATCCCATGCCCACCACCGTGCACGCGCTGAAGTTCGGCGTTGACCGCGATTCCAGCGTGTCAGCCAGTTCCGATTTCGACTTGAAGCGTGAAGCCGCCGACCTGATCGAGTACACCCGCGATGTTGACGAGGGTGAGATCCGGACCCTGGTGGTGAGGCACGGCCTTCCGTTCTCCATGGAAATTGAGCTGGCCGGGCGCGCGGGAGGCGGCCGTGGCTAGCGTCTCGTTCGAGCAGGCCTTTCCCGTGGCCCGCGACTTGGCCCAGCGGAAGGCGGTCCGCATCATTGGCCGAGGCGGCCTCACCCGTGACGACCACGAGGACGTCGCCAGCCAACTGGTCGCCACCTTCTACGCGCGTTTCGAGCGGTTCGACGGGAATCGCGCTTCCATCCAGACCTTCGCATCGCGGTTGATGGACAAGGAGCTTAATTCGATCCTCCGCCATCGCCTGGCGAGCTGCCGACGGCGCACGGAGGACGAAGAGTCCCTGCCCGATTCCTGCGACGTGCCGGATGCGGGTTCCGCAGGCGCCCCGAACGCCGTTGACCGGCACCACTTTTGGATCGATGTCGAACGCGCACTGGCACCCCTCCCGGCGGTGCTGCGGCAGACGGCGCTGGCGCTTTGCTCCTACACGCCCAGCGAGCTGAGCCGCTTGCCGGGGCAGACACACACGGTGATCTATCGCAGGATTCGCCGGCTCCGCCGCGCATTGCTCGCCGCCGGTATCGGCCCGGAATACTTCGTGCCCGCGGGAGGTGCCCGGTGACCGCGTCTCCGATGGTTTCCACGTACTCCATGTGGGCGCTCTTCCGGAACTGCCGGAAGGCGGTGGACTGGCGCTACCTCCAGCAGCTCGTGCCCCTCCAGCGGGATCGCAACCTGCACTTCGGCTCGATTATCCATGAATGCCTTCAGGCGTGGCACCAGCGCCGTGACCTCGACGAAGTACTGGCGATCGCCAGCCACCTCTGTGCCAACCGGCTCCAGGATGAGAACCAGCGCCGCGATTGGCATCTCGCCACCGCCATGATGCGGGCGTACGCCGCCCGATACGCCATGGACGATTTCGAAGTCATCGCGCTGGAGAAGAACTTTGAAGCTCCCATCGTGAATCCCGCCACCGGAGCAGCGTCGCGCAGTTTCGTGCTCGCCGGCAAGGTGGATGGCATCGTCCGCATCGGCGGCGAGCACTTCATCCTGGAGCACAAGACGGCCGGGCAGGTTGACGGCGATTACCTGGAAAAGCTCTGGACCGACTTCCAGATCACCATCTACGCCCATTACATCGAGCAGACCATGGGCATCCCCATCACCGGCATCCTCTACAACGTGCTGATGAAGGCCAAGCTCCAGCAGGGGAAGGGCGAGACAGAAGAGCAATTCCAGGCCCGCCGCACCGAGTTGCTGGCGAAGTCGAAGACCGGCAAGACCACGGCGAAGCGCAAGCTGCCGGAATCCGACGAAGAATTCCAGCAGCGCCTCGCCGAGAAGTACGCCGATCCCGAGACGTTCCACCGCGAGATGCTCTACCTCTCGCGTGACCGCTTCGACGTGCTCCGCGCCGAACTCTGGGAGTTGACTCAGGCCTTCCTCGAAGCGAAGCGCCGCGGCATCTTCTACCAGAACACCGCCTTCTGCTTCAACTACCAGCGGCCATGCCAATATTTCGCGCTCTGCCGCTCCAACGGCAATCCCAACGTGATTGAGAACTTTTACCAGCGCGTCCCGCCTAACGAAGAGTTGCGGGCTGTGCCCAACGAATCCACCGAACCAGCTTTTTGAAAAAGGAGACGAAAGCAATCATGTCCATTCTTCCGACCGCCAAGACACCGCCGAAACCCAGCCTGGCCGACCTGACCGTGTTGTGGTACGGCCCAACGAAAATCGGCAAGACCAGCACTTGCGCCCGCGCCGACGGCGCCCTGTTCCTGGCCACCGAGCCCGGATTGAACGCGCTCGATGTTTTCCAGGTGCCCATTCTCTCCTGGGATGATCTCCTGAATGCCTGTGCCGAGATCGCGGAGGGCAAGCACCCGTTCCGGACCATCATCATCGACACCATCGACAACGCCTACAAATTCTGCACCGATTACGTGCTGAAGAAGCACAACATCGAGCACGAGTCCGACATGGGCTACGGCAAGGGCTACGCGCTCATCAACAACGAATTCCAGCGCGTGCTGAACAAGCTGGCCTTTCTGCCCTACGGCCTGTTCTTGATCTCCCACGCCAAGGAGATCGAGGTGGAAACCCGCACCGGCAAATACAACCGCATCGTGCCCACGCTGCCCGAGAAGGCCCGCAAGATCGTGTTGGGCATGGTGGACATGGTCCTGTACTGCGGCCTGGAGGAGGTGAAGGGGCAGGATGGCGAGCAGGATTTTCGCCGCGTGATCCGCACCAAGCCGAGCCTGTATTACGAGGCCGGCGACCGCACGGGCCGACTGCCCGCAACGCTCGACCTGGATTTCGGCAAGTTCATCGAGGCCTACAGCGCGCCGGTGGCGGCGCCGAAGCCGCAGCTAGTCCCGAAGTCGGCAACGCCGCCGGCGAAGTGAGTTTTCAAAAAGGAGGAATGATCCATGAGTAAACGTGCAATTGATCTGTCGCAGTTCGACGACGAATACCGAAGTGAGCAGACCGCGGAGCGCGGCGAGTTCGAGAGCGTTCCCGACGGCAAGTACCAGGTGAACGTTGAGAAGGTGGAATTGACCGAGGCCCAGACCAGCGGGAACCCCATGCTGAAGTGGACGCTGCGGGTCATCGCGCCGAAGTTCGTGAACCGCCTGATCTGGCGGAACAACGTCATCACCCACAACACGCTGAAGTACGTCAAGACGGACCTCCACCTGTGCGGGCTGGATCTGGAGAAGCTGTCGGAGCTGCCGAAGCACTTGAAGAAACTGCTCGACGTGAAGCTCGAAGTCACCAAGAAGACCAAGGGCGACAACGAGAACATCTTCTTCAACCGCCGGATCGACAACGACCGCGCACCGGGGAAGTTCCGGCAGGAGGCCGGCGACGCCCTTGTCCCGTTCTAACGCGGGGCCGGTCACGATCATCATCGACACGCGCGAGCAGGAAGGTTATTCGTTCGATCCCCGGCTGGCGGCGACACTGAGGCGTGCACTGCCGGCCGGGGATTACTCCGTTGCAGGGCTGGAAGGCATGGTTGCGGTGGAGCGGAAGGCCCTCGATGATTTCGTATCCACGGTGATTCACAGCCGGGAGCGTTTCCGGAACGAGCTGCGGAAGCTGGCGGGTTACCGCGCCGCGTGCATCGTAGTCGAGGCCGGCGTGCCTGATGTCCTGCTCCATCGCTATCGCGGCGACGCCCATCCGAACGCCGTACTCGGCAGCGCGCTGTCCATCATCCTGGATTTCCGCATTCCGGTCTTCTTCTGTTCCAGCCGGCAGGCTGCTTGCCAATTCGTGCAGGCCTACCTGCTGGCGGCTCATGCGAGGTGGAGCAAATGACGAAAGCGGCAACCGCGGAAGTACGCTCCTCCCTCCGCGGCATCGTAGAGACGGTCTTCTACTCCGGTCCGACATTTACAGCCGGGCGACTCCGGACACCCGAAGGCGCGCTGGTGAATTTCGCCGGCAAGGTCTTCGCCAAGCCGGCCGACCCGGTGCGCCTGGAGGGCCAATGGACACGCCATCCTAAGTACGGCCGCCAGTTCGCGGTGGAAGCCCTCGGGTATGACCTGGAGATGGACCCGGACGGCCTCGCGAATTTCCTGGCCAACCACCCCGACGTGAAGGGCATCGGGCCGGCGAAGGCGCAGCTCATCGCGGAGCACTTCGGCACCGGGTTCGACGCTGCGATCCGGACCCGGCCTGAAACGGTCGCGGCGGTGGCGAAGGCGCCGCTGGAATTGATCTTGGCGCTTCAGCGAATCTGGATCGCCAACAGCGACTTCAACGCCGCCATGACGTATCTCTCCAGGTTCGGGCTGACGCACCACCAAGTCACCACGCTCGTGGAACGGTTCGGTAGCCAGGTGGTACCGATCCTCGAACACGATCCCTATGTGCTCATCCGCGAGATCCCCGGCTTTGGGTTCAAACGCGTAGACAAAATCGCCCGAAAAATGGGCACGCCCAAGGATCTGCCTTCACGCGTCCGCGCCGGGATTCAGTATTCCGTGCTCGACGCCCTTGATGACGGCGACTGCTGGGTCGAGTACGAGGATCTGCTGGACAGGGCCAACACGCTACTGGTGATGGACACGCTCGACAGCCGCGAGGTGATCGAGGGCCATCTTGAAACCCTGATCGCGGAGGGAGTGCTCGTATCGCAGCCGTTCGAACGCTTGGTAGTGGCTGATCCGGAGATCCACCGCATGGAGCGGGAGCTGGCGGACGTGTTGGCCACGGCGCACATGCGAAGCCCACATGCCGTTACCGATCTCGAAGGTCTGCTCGACGCCGAGGGTGCGTTGTTGAACCGGGAACAGCGTGAAGCAGTGAAGAATGCGCTCACCTATTCCATCTCTCTGATGACCGGCGGCGCCGGGAGCGGAAAGACCTTCGCGGTGTCCACGATCACCACCATCGCCGACCGCCTGGAGAAAACTGTCGTGCTGGCCGCGCCCACCGGCAAGGCGGCCAAACGGCTCGAGCAGGTCGTCGGCCACGAGGCCAGCACCATCCACCGGCTACTCGGCTTCAACGGCCGTACCTATTCTCGCGATGCCCTGAATCCCATTGAGGCGGACATCCTGGTCGTGGACGAAGTGTCCATGGTTGATGTGCCGCTCGCCTGGCGGTTTTTCCAGGCCATCGACCGTACGAAGACCGCCGTGGTCCTGGTTGGGGACCACAACCAATTGCCGCCGGTGGGGCCGGGAAATCTTCTCCGCGATCTCGTGAAGTCGCGGGCGATCCCCACCACTGTGCTTACGCAGATCATCCGCCAGGCGGGCGTGCTGAAGGAGAATTCCACCGCGATCCTCTTCGGCGAGGTGCGACCCACCGCCGACGTAGAGATCGGCGCGCGGCGACCGTGGTACGTGATCGACAAATTCACCGATACGGGCGATGTGCAGCGCATGCTGTTGCTCCTGTTCGCAGAAGTGCTTCAGGAGCGGCTCGGCTACGACCTGGTCCGCGACGTCCAGGTGCTGACGCCAACGCATCGCGGGCCTCTCGGCACAGTGGAGTTGAATGCTGAGCTTCAGCGTTTGCTCCAGAAGAAATTGTTCGACTTCGAGGTGCCCGACGTGGAACACGGCCATCGTCCCCGGCTGTATCCCGGCGACAAAGTCATCCAGATGAAAAACGATTACGAGCTGGGCGTGATGAACGGCGCCATGGGAATTGTGACGGGCGTGGATGCCAAAGGCGGGCTGACCATCGATTTCGATGGCCGCTCGGTCGAGATTGAGGCCGGCCCCGACGCCGCCGGCAATGTGCAATTGGCCTATGCCACCTCAATCCACAAAGTGCAGGGATCGGAGTTTCCGTGCTCCGTGGTCGTTGCCCACAAATCGCACTCCTTCATGCATCACCGCAATCTGCTGTACACGGCGGTCACGCGCGCGAAGGAATCCGTGATTCTCCTGGGCGACCGGTGGGGAATGGAAAACTGCGCCAGCAAGCGCCAAGTGGATCGCCGCAACACGTTCCTGTCGTTCCTGCTCCAGCCAGAGGTGCGGCCGTGACCGTCCCGCCGATGGATGTGCACGCCTATTACCGACAGGTCACCGACATCGATATCGGCGAGATTGCCCGCGAGCTGCTGGCGGGCCGCATCATACAGGAATCCCGGCAGACCCTTTTCTGCGATTGCCCGAACCACCGCAGCCAGTCGCATCGGTCGCTTCACATCTGGCTCGATAAGCAGGGCTGGTACTGCCACGCTTGCGGGGTCGGCGGTGATGTCCTTCAGCTTGTCGAGTTCGTACAGCACGGCGTTGTAACAAAGGGACAGACCGGCCCAATGCCCGACTCCCACCGCCAGGCGCGGGATTTCCTGGCCGCGCGCGCCGGGTTGCCGCCGCTGTCGAAGCTCGCATCGGGCGACCCGGAAAAAGCGGAAGATGAGTATCGGCTTACGCTGCGTGTCCGCGAGGCCCTTACCGTCCTGGCGGAACTCTACCACGAGCGGCTCATGGCGAATGCGGAAGTCCTCGGCTGGTTCCGCAGCAAATACGGGATCGGCGAAGAGACCATCGCACGTCTGAAGGTCGGCTTCGCGGACAACTTCGAACCAAGCGTGGCCCGCGCCCTCATGGATGGGCCGCACGCGTTCACCCTGGGCGAGCTGACAGCCACCTCCGCATTCCGGCCGACGCTGCAGGACGGCATCGTGCCTTTCTTCGATGGCCGGATCGTCTTCCCTTACTGGAGCCGCGGCCAGGTCGTTTTCATGATCGGCCGGCGCACGGACTGGACATCGGACGTCGAGTGGGAGAAATCCAAATACAAGAAGCTGGCGGTGCGGAATGACCGGGACCATAAATACATCGCCCCATGTATTCGGAACGACGTTCTCTACAACGAGGATGTGCTGCTCACGCGCCCGGAACGGATCATCATCACGGAAGGCGTCACGGATTGCATTTCCCTGATGGAGCACGGGTTCCCGGTAGTTTCGCCCGTGACCACCAAGATCCGCGACTCCGATTGGGAACGGCTGATACCGAAGCTCCGGGGCGTCAAGACGGTCTTCGTCTGCCAGGATAACGAGGTCTCCGAGGCCGGGATGCAGGGCGCGTTGAAGACCGCGCGCATCCTGGCAGGCCACGGCATCGCGACGCGCGTCGCTGTTCTGCCCCTCGGCGAGAAACAGCGGGCCGCGCGCGAGAAGCTGGCCAACCTGCCCCCAGGCAGCCCCGGAGCCGACGAGCTTGAGGCCGACGCCAAGATCGACGTGAATGAGTTTTTCGCCGCCGGCCAAACCGCTGCGGATTTCGAAGCGATCCTCGCCTCGGCCCAGACGCCGCTCGAGATGGCGATTTCGACGCTGAATAGCGATATCACGGACACCGACCTCAGCCGGCTTCTGGAGCCGATCCTGGCGGAAGTGGGCGGCATGTCTCCCATTGAAAGGGAACGCCACCTCCGGCTGATACAGGCTCGCTGCGGTAAATCCAAATTGCCAGTCAGCATATTGCGGCAGCAGATGAAGGTCGTTGTCCTGGACGACAAGACGCGCCGCAAGCACGGCGGCCGCCGGGACGGTGCGCGCGGGAATGACTCCGCAGGTAGCGGGCCCGGCGGCCAGTCGGCCCTGCCCAGGATTCAGATCAATGATCGCCAACTGCGGGAAATCGTGTCCGATGCATGGGCCGCCGTCCATCGCGCCAACGAGCACGGCGCCAGCATCTGCCCGCACACTCCATTTCTTTTCCACCGCGCCGGGAAGCTTGTGCGGCTCGCGGTTGGCGAGTCTGGCCCGGAGATCGATGAAATGGACGAGGACGCGGTCTTCGGACTTTTGGCGCGCACGGCCGATTGGCACAAGTCCGGTGAAGACTCGATCACCGAGACGTCGCCACCACGCGACGCCGCCCGCGACATGCTGGCGTACCCCGATTTGCATCTGCCGATGCTGGAGGGCGTCATCAGCACGCCCGTGTTCGGCCACAAGGGAGATTTGATTGTGAACGAAGGCTATCACAAGAACGACCGGCTCTGGCTGTCTCCGGACCCCAGCCTCGAGCTGCAGCCGATTCCCGATGAGCCGTCTCCGGAGGACATCACGGCCGCGCGCGAACTTCTTTTCGGGGAGCTGCTCGTGGACTTCCCGTTCGTGGATGCCTCCGACCGCGCCCACGCCGTCGCCGCCATGATCCTGCCGTTCATCCGGCGCATAATTGATGGGCCCACGCCGATGCATCTTATCGAGGCGCCCACCATGGGGTCCGGCAAAGGTCTGCTGGCCAACCTGATTTCCATCGTCGCAACCGGCGCCGTTTGCGAAGCCCGCACGTTGCCGGAAAACGAGGATGAAGTTCGCAAAATGGTGACCGCGGAATTGATGAAGGGCCGGCCCATTGTCCTGCTGGACAACGCCAGTGATCGCCGGCAACTCTATTCGTCATCCTTGGCTTCGGTCTTGACGTCCGTCCGCTGGACCGACCGGAAGCTTGGGCAGTCGGCCATGGCGTCGGTTCCGAACAACGCCCTTTGGATGATGACGGCGAACAACCCCAACCTGCACCTGGAACTCACTCGCCGCTGCATCCGGCTGCGCATTGATCCGCGGGTGGACCGTCCGTGGAAGCGCACTTCCTTCAAACATCCTGAGATTACGACATGGGCGAAGGAAAGCCGGTCGGCGCTGGTGGGCGGCATCCTCACTCTGATCCGGGCATGGATGGTGGCTGGGAGGCCACTGGACCGCGCGCGCCTCGGTTCCTTCGAGCGATGGTCTACGGTCATGGGAGGCATTCTCAATGTTGCCGGGATTTCCGGTTTCCTGGCTAACCTCGATCAGCTCTATGAGGCCGCCGACCAGGACGGCCAGGCATGGCGCGCATTCACTGCCGCCTGGTGGGAGGCTTTCCGGGACCAGCCCAAGAAAGTCAGCGAGCTGAACCAGTTTTGCGAAGAGCGCGAGCTGATGCTGAAGCTGCGCGGCGACGGCTCGCTGCGCTCCCAGCAAATCCGGCTTGGGAACGCCCTGACGAATTGCCGGGACCGGTCCTTTAATGGTCTCTGCGTCGTCCGTCTGGATGAGGAAACCAAGCACAAGGGCGTGAGCATGTACGCCCTCGTGGCGGCCGATTCCGGGAATTGGGGATGTTGGGGATCTTTTGGGGATGTTGCCGACAAACATCCCCCAGAGTCAACTCCCGCAGATTCAGAGGATTACAAACTACTTGGGGATGTTGGGGATGTTGGGGCCGTACCTTCGCGTGTAGAGAGAGATTTTTGCGCGAGTCCGGAAGAAGGAGAAGACCTTCACGCGCGCGCGTGTAAAGGTACAGCCGATAACATCCCCAAGATCCCCAACATCCCCAAATTCTCCGCAACCGATTGTAATGAAAGCACAAACGACTTGGGGATGTTGGAAGGCAACATCCCCAAAACATCCCCAAGCCGGTCAGACATCCCCAAATCCGGCCGGGCGCGCGTGGACCTGGCGGATTTCGATGACGGCTCCATGCCGCCGAGCCGGGGTCGGTCATGAGCGCCATGCCCGCCGCCGTCTCTGCCCCGGCCGCCGTTCACCTCTTCGTTTCAACTGCGCTCGAATTCTGGTCCACTGACCAGGGCGCCGCGTTCGCCCGCGACGTGCAGATTGACGACACGATGTACCGGCGGCTCGATCCCGAGTATTACGCTTGGCTGCGGTCGCGGATGTTGCTGGCGAAGAAGGCGGTGGATGCCGGGCAGCTCGATGTGGCCGCCTTTGACGATCTGCGCGCCCGGTTCAATGCCGTGCAGGAGTGGGCGGTCGAGCATTTCGGCGAGGGGCAATTGCTGGCGGCGGTGCGGACACTTCGCGCCGGCGAATACAAGCCGCCCGTGGCCGAAGATGATCGGCCACATGCCCCGTTGCCGCGCGCGGCAATATCCGCGGGCGATCGCGTGTCGCCCGAAGCCGTTGCCATAGTGGACGCCATTGCGGAGAAGGCAGCAGCACTTGGGTGGGCCCGCGAACGGCTCTACGCCATTGGTAACGGCCTGTTCGATCCGCAGCGCGGCCTCATCTGCTATTTGAAGCCTGGCGACCGCATCGGCCAAGTCACGTCGCAGTCAATCGAGATCATCCATGCGTTGCCGTCCGAGGTGCGCCACCGCTTCTACAACCCGGACGCGGACCAGCCGTGGATCATCCGGGTCGCGGAGCAAAAAAAGTGATGCGGGGTGTGCACAACTTTCCGGCGCTTCGCGTATATTTCCATTGAAGACGCCGGTTCGACAGGCGAGCGCAAAGCGCACCCTCCGAAAGACTCCTTCCCAATAGTAATTCCTTCTTGCGGGCATACCCGCAATCCCAACACGGGCCTGATACCAGAACTATGCGCAAGAACATTCGGATCGAAAATCCGGTTTCCGACTGCCGCTTCACTTCGGCAAACCGCGCCAAGCGTTTTGTGGCGCAGGGGCGAGCGGAGTGGGTCGAGCCCGGTATTTCCATCCGGTTCATCCAGTCGGACCATCGGCACTGCTCAGCGCAGAAGTCGGTGGACGGCACGCGCTACTGGTATGAGCGGGCGGCCAGCACCGGTATGGCAGGACTCACCGAGTTGGCGAACCTGCCTATGATCGCACCCGGAGTGGCGTTGGGATTGGGACGGCGAAAGGGCGCCAGCCGGCACACGTTCCTGGCGACGCAGGGGGTCCACGGGACCTGATCCGCAGGCGGCCGGCCGCGGATTGCGATGGTGCCCAACCTCTTTAGTTTGTGGGTTTTTTTCGGGTTGTCAAGGCGGGTTGTCAGGTTGTCACCCAGTTCGAGCCCATTACTCGGGTATCGGTAATGGCATGGACCAGCTATCGCATTCAGTTTCGTTGATGGCATTTCGGGCTTGAGTAATGGGCAGTAAAGATCTTTGCCGCTGCTGCAAGCAGCCCTTCGTCGCCCGCCATCGGATCGCGACCGTGAGCGGCACCGTCGAAACGGTCAGCCGCATTTGCCCCGACTGTGCCCAGAACATGGGTGCCAAGCCGGAGGTCGAAATGGATTGTGTCCGGTACATCCAGAAGCTTCGGTTGGGCGCGCGGCTGCGCGATGGTTACCACCTTTTGCTGCAAGCGAACGCCGAGTGCTGAGGATGAGCGGCCCCACCCCTATCACGCCCGCGATGGCGAAACAAATCGAGCTCTGGCCGGTGGAGCGGCTGGTGCCGTATGCAAAGAATGCCCGGACGCACTCCGAGGAGCAGATCGCGCAGATTGCAGCAAGCATCGCCGAGTTTGGCTTCAACAACCCCGTGTTGGTGGACACGAGCGCGGGCCTCATCGCCGGGCACGGCCGTGTGCTGGCTGCGCGCAAGCTCGGGCTGGAGCAGATCCCGGTAGTTGTGCTCGACCACCTCTCCGAGACGCAGAAGCGGGCCTTCCTCATTGCGGACAACCGAATCAGCGAGAGCGCCAGATGGGACGACGAGATCCTGCGCGGTGAGTTGGCGGAGCTGAAGGATGCCGAATTCGATCTGGCCCTGCTGGGCTTCAGCGATGACGAACTGGAGGCCTTGCTGGCTGAGGCTGCGACCGAGGCCCCGGTTCCCGGTGAGGAGGAAGCGCCGGAAGAAGACATCGCGGAAGCCCCAGTTGAGCCGGTCACACGTCCAGGCGACGTCTGGCTGATCGGCGACCACCGCCTGATTTGTGGCGACTGCCGGGATTACGGTGTTGTGGCGCGGCTGTTCGACGGCGCGCGGGCGAACGTGGTGATTACATCGCCGCCATACGCGACGCAGCGCGAGTACGATCCCGCGAGCGGCTTCAAGCCAGTGCCCCCAGAAGAGTATGCCGTATGGTTTTCTGATGTCGCGGCCAACATCCGGACGATCCTGGCGCCCGATGGCTCTTACTTCCTCAACATCAAGGAGCATGCGGCCGACGGTGAGCGCCACCTGTACGTGAAGGATCTCATCATCGCGCACAAGCGGCAGTGGGGATGGCGATTCGTGGATGAGTTCTGTTGGCGCAAGACCGACAACGGCGTGCCGGGCGGATGGGGGAACAGGTTCAAGAACGCATGGGAACCGGTGTTTCACCTGTGCATTCAACCCGAGATCAAATTCCGGCCCCAGGCGGTCGGACACGTCTCCGGAGACTGTTTCGATTACTCGCCGGACAATCCAGTATCGAGGTCCGGGAGCGGCTTGTTGGGGACGGGGCCACGCGGGGCATCGGCCTCTTTGCCCCCGCAGGGATCGCAGGGCTGGGGCCACATGCGCCGCAAGCTCGTGGACGGCAGGCATGAAGGCATCGCGCGGCCCAGCAACGTGATCGAAGCTAAGACGGAGAGCGGACAGGGAAGCCATTCCGCCCCATTTCCGCGCGCGCTGGTCGAGTTCTTCGTGAAAGCGTTCTCGGATGCAGGCGACATCGTCTTCGATCCGTTCCTGGGGAGCGGCACGACCATCGCCGCGGCCCACGTGCTTGGGCGTAAGGGATACGGATGCGAAATCTCGCCAGCATACTGCGACGTGATCCTGCGCCGCATCGAGCGCTTGGCAGAAGCGGAGCCAGAACTCGCGGAGACCGGTACCAGGTTCGGCGAAGTTGCGGAGGGCCGGGGCGTCCCGGCAGTGGGGGATGCAGATCTTCGCCAGCGCGACTCCCGGTCAATCCGCCGCAAGCCGAATGGAATGCCGTGTTACGGGCCGCAAAACCGCCAGAAGCCGAATGGCGCCCCGGTTTTCGTAAAGAGCGGACGGATTCGATAACAGCGCACACCATGGGAATCAGCATCACCAAACAGCTTCGCGATCTGCTGGTACAGATTTGGCCGTTGGACCGGCTCCTGCCGTACATCCGGAACGCGCGCACCCATAGCGAAGAACAGATCGCGCAAGTCGCAGCCAGCATCCAGGAATTCGGGTGGACGAATCCGATCCTGGTCGGCGCCGATGGTGTTGTCATAGCCGGCCATGCGCGCCTCGCAGCCGCCCGGAAGTTGGGCATGACCGAGGTCCCGGTGATTGTGCTGGACCACCTGACGCCCACGCAGCGGCGCGCCCTCGTTCTGGCCGACAACAAGCTAGCGCTCAATGCCGGGTGGGATGAGGAGATGCTTCGAGTCGAACTGGAGGCGCTGAAAGAAGACGACTTCAAGCTCGACGTGGTGGGCTTTTCCGATGCAGAGATCGAGGCGCTACTCCAGGAGCCCGAGACGGTCGCGGAAGGGCTGACCGATGAAGATGCCGTTCCGGAGACGCCAGAGACCGCCGTGACGGTTCCCGGCGATATCTGGCTCCTGGGTGCCCACCGACTGCTTTGCGGGGATTCCACGCAGATGGAAGCGGTGGAGAAGATTCTGACTGGTGGCTTGGCGGACATGGCCTTTTTCGATCCGCCCTATAACGTGAATTACGGCGCGACCATGAAGGACAAGCTCCGCGGCAAGAAGCGGGCGATCAAGAACGACAACCTGGGTGAGGACTTCGGGCAGTTTCTGAAGGACGCGTGCACCAACGCCCTGGCAGTAACAAAGGGCGCGATTTACATTTGCATGTCGTCATCGGAGCTGCACACGCTGCATCGAGCCTTCACCGAGGCCGGCGGCCACTGGTCCACGTTCATCATCTGGGCGAAAAACACGTTCACCATGGGCCGCTCCGATTACCAGCGTCAGTACGAGCCGATTCTCTATGGCTGGAAGGAAGGCACGGATCATTTCTGGTGCGGCGCGCGCGATCAGGGCGACGTGTGGTTTGTCAAGAAGCCAGTCGCCAACGATCTCCATCCGACGATGAAGCCGGTGGAGCTGGTAGAGCGGGCGCTGCGAAATTCCAGTAAGAGCCGGGATACTGTGCTCGATTCCTTCGGCGGATCTGGATCGACGCTAATCGCCTGCGAGCGCACTGGGCGCCAGGCGCGGTTGATCGAGTTGGAGCCGAAGTACTGCGATGTAATAGTCCGGCGCTGGCAGGACCACACCGGTCAGGAGGCCACGCTTGACGGTGATGGAAGGACGTTCCGCGACGTCGCCGCAGAGCGCCAGCCGGCAGCGTGAAATGGACCGCTGCCGCACGGAGATTGCCGTGGCCCAGCGCTCGCTGCGGGCCGGGCATCCGGATGTGGAGGGCCTTTGCCTGATGCTGTCGGATTGGTCTGCGGAATTGCGGCTCCTGGAGGCCGAAGAAAAGCGACGCCGCCAATCCGAAGACTGGCGGCGCGCGATCTGTGAGGCGGGTTAGCCGACGATCTTGTACCGGCGAACGCCTTCGTCGTCTTTGGTGCTATCGACCTTTAGGCCAAGCTTCTTTGTGATTGCTCCGCTGATGAACCCTCTGATGCTGTGGTTTTGCCAGTCGGTCGCCTTGCCGATCTCTGCTAGCGTCGCTCCGTTCCTGCGGCGCAACATTTCCAGCACGATCGCCTTCTTGGTGCCTTCGCGTGCCTCGGGCGCACCCTCCGTAGTCCTGGCGGCCTTGGACGCCTTGGCCTTCTTCGGCGCACCCTTGGCCGCCTTGGGCGCGGCGGCGGCCGTTTCCTGGGCGGTGGTGGCCGCCTCGGGTTCGCCGCCGTCCAGCTTCTGGATGGCGGCCCAGATACGCTTGACCGCCGTCTTGCGGTCCGTGAATTTCTTGACCGCCTTCAGGTCGGCAAACGGACCGGCGACTCCGGCGAAGCCGTTCCAGATCTGGACCAGCCGTTCGGTGGGCCAGTTAGCGGCGAGTTTGGCCAGCTCTTTTTCGCTGGCGAATTGTTCCTGGCCTTCTGGGATCTGCTCGGCGGCAGGGAAGGCCGTTACGGCGTTATCAGCATCAACTGCAAAAAGTCGTGGCATTCGGTTTTCCTTTCTGTTGTTAATCGCTCTCTCCGGGTTGGCATTTGGGCGAGCCGTCGGCGAGGCGTCCGTAAGGAGCATCGTTTGCCGGGCGGCGCAGGCGGGCCGCCGACCGGATGCGAATCTCGCGTCCGGTTGCCAGATTCCTTCCGACCCAGCCGCCATAGGGCGACTCGCCCGTGATGCGGACCTTGGCCAGCGCGCCGCTGACCTTGGCGATGTAAGTGTTTCCGACTTCGATTTCGCATCGCTTCATCGCGTGGTAATGCCTCCTTCATGTCCGCGAGCCCGCCAGATCCGGGCGGGCGCGGGCGGGGCGGCGGTTCGGTTACGGCATGATCCGGCGCGCCACGCGGTAATCGCCGTCCAGGCCTTGCGCCCAGACCACGTAAGCCTCCGGGCAGGCCGGCGTTTTGCCGGCTTCGAGGTCGCGCATGCGACCGCGCATGTCGCTCTCGGCGATCTCGCGCACCTCGTTGATGCTCACCACCACGCCGATCGGCTGGTAGGCGTTCTCGGCGAACTCCGCGACCAGGATCGCCAGTCCCAGCTCCGTGTCGTCCTTGATCTCGATCGCGAACCCCGGCGTCGGGTTCGTCGCGCTGTGATTCTTGGTCCGTGCCATCTGCTTCGCTCCTTGCATGAACATGAATTGCTCGGTTCGGCCGCGCGATCAAGAGAATTCTGCCTCCCTCTCAACGATTCAGGCGATAGAACGGCGATGGCCGAACGGGAGGCGAAATGACGGGCGTTTCTCTTCGCGCTTACGCCCGAATGCGTGGGTGCAGTCTCCCTGCCGTGCAGAAGGCGATTAAGAGCAAGCGAATCTCGCTGCTCCCGGGCGGGACCATCGATCCCGAACGCGCCAACCAGGAGTGGGAAAGGAACACGTTAGCGGGAGGCGCGCCAAGACGGACGCAGGCCGCTCCACGTGGCGCTGGCGCGAAGGGTACTGCGTCCGCTCCGCCGCAGGGCATGCCCCAACCGGCGAGCGCAATGAGCGATCCAGTCGGGCAGTATCTCCGCTCGCGTGCGGTGAACGAAACGTTCAAAGCCAAGATCTCGCAACTGGAGTACGAAGAACGTTCCCGCAAGCTGATTCCGGCGGCGCGTGCTTCCGAATATGCCGCGATGTTCTCCGCAATCGTGAAGGACGCGCTCATGTCCATGCCCGATCGCCTGGCGCCGATGCTGGCGGCCGTGGATGACGAGAAGGCGACTCATCGCATGCTGCTTGCCGAGGTCACGGCGGTGCTGAAAAAGGTGAATAAGGCAGTTGCGGATTCGGGTCTGTGATGCAACCGTTCTCGATGTCTGAAATCGGCGCCGCGGCGGTGCTGCCGCCCCGCGAGATCACCGTCTCGCAGTGGGCGGATGAGAATCGTGTGCTTACCGGCGGCGCAGCTGCGGAACGGGGCCAATGGTATACGCGGCCGTATCAGCGTGAGCCGATGGACGTCCTCAGCCCGTTGCATCCCTGCCGACAAGTGGTGCTGTGGTCGGCAGCCCAATTGATGAAGACCGAGGTGTTGCTGAATTTCCTCGGCTTCATCGCGGACGTCGATCCGGGTCCAGTGCTGCTTGTAGAGCCGCGTACGGAGGATGCGAAGGCGCTGTCGAAGGACCGCGTGGCGCCTATGTTCCGCGCCACACCCGCGCTGCGCGGGAAAATAGCACCGGTCAAATCGCGCGATTCCAATAACACCACGCTGCACAAGGTGCTGGCCAACGGCGCGGGGCACATTACGTTCACGGGCGCGATCTCGCCCTCCGGCCTGGCGATGCGGCCGATCCGTTATGCGCTGCTCGACGAGGTGGATCGGTATCCGGCCAGCGCCGGCACAGAAGGCGACCCGGTGTCGCTCGCTATCCAGCGTACGGCTGAATTTGCCCACAACAAAAAGATCGTCATGGCGTCCACGCCGACGACGAAGGGTCTCAGCCGGATCGAGCTCGCCTGGCGCGAGTCGGACCAGCGTGATTACTTCGTGCCATGCCCCAAGTGTGGCGAATACCAGGCGCTCACCCTCGGCGACGGAACCGGGCCGGGGCTGGTATGGCCGGAAGGAAAGCCCGAGGAGGCGATGTACCGGTGCGCCGGCTGCCAGCAGTTGATTCCTCACCACCAGAAGGCCTGGATGGTGGAACGCGGGGAATATCGAGCGGCCAATCCCTCGTCGGCGATACCGGGCTTTCGGGTGTCGCAGTTGATTTCGCCCAAGAAGTCATGGGGCGAGATCGCCGTCGAGTTTCTGGCGGCGAAAAAGTCGCCGGAGACACTGAAGGCCTTCCTGAACACCGTCCTCGCAACGCTGTGGGAGGACACCCACGAGGTTCCCACGGATGCTCATGCGCTGTTGAATCGCTGCGAACCATTTGAGGCCGAGGTGCCTGAAGGCGTGGCGCTCATCACGGCTGGCGTGGACGTGCAGGCCGATCGCTTGGAGATGGAGATTGTCGGCTGGGGCCGGGATGAGGAATCCTGGTCGATCGGCTACCACGTAATTCCCGGCGATGTGACGCGCAACGAGGTGTGGGATCACCTCGAAGGTCTGCTGAACGCCCAATACCTGCACGCCTCAGGCTTGCCGGTGCGCATTGTGGCAACGTGCATCGACTGCGGCTTCAAAGACGCGACGGTGCTGCGGTTCACCCGCGACCGGTACAACCGACGCGTGTATGCCACGAAAGGTCGGGCGGGCGAATCGCCGATCTGGCCGCGCAAACCCAGCCGGAAAAACCAGACGCCGTTCTTCATGATCGGCGTTGACGCCGCGAAGGCGGCGCTGTACGACCGGCTGAAGGCCGTAAAGCCCGGGCCGGGATACTGCCATTTCCCGATCGGCCGCGACCTGGAGTACTTCGAGCAGCTCACCGCCGAGAAGAAGTTCACGCGCTACCACAACGGCTTTCCCAAGCCGGAATGGCGTAAGCCAGCGAACGCACGAAACGAAGCTCTGGATGCTCGGAACTACGCCTACGCAGCGCTGCATGCGCTTTACGCCAGCGGATTGAAGCTGGCGGTCCATTGCGACCGCTTCAGGCAGATGGTTGAGGCACGACGCACACACAGTCAGACGGTAGCTCCGGAAGCGGCGCAGCAACCGGCCAATCCTGCACCGCAATTTCCACACAGGGAGCGTCGCGAGCCTTGGGTGCCGCGGCGGAACTGGTTCGGGAGGGATTGAGATGGCGCGAACGGTTGAACAAATCCAGGCCGACATCGACACGTTGCATGCCGCCTTGGGGCATTCGGAGAAGGTGATCGTTTTCCCAGATGGACGGCGGATCGAGTACCTGAATACGGACGACAAGCTCAAGGCGATAGCAGCGCTCGAGGAAGAGAAGCGAAACGCCAGTGGCGGGTCCGGCGGCCGCGTCCGCTTCGCGCAGCACAAGCGTGGCGATGGGCCCACGGGACCGACACTTTACGACAGGCCGGGATTGTGGTGATCCGCATGGCGAATTGCGAGCATTGCGAAAATCTGGCGATCGAGATTCGAGAGACGCGGTCCATTGTGGAGCGCCTGGTTGCCGAGACTGCCGCGACGCGGACCGTCGTTGAAGGCATGCAGAAGACGCTACTCGGGAACGGGCAACCAGGCCGGTGTGCGGAGCACGGCATTCGAATCGCCCGCTTGGAGCGGTGGCGCTCCTGGATCGCTGGGGCCCTCGCCGTTCTCGGCGTGCTGTGGATGGCCGCCGTTACGATCGCGGCTGCCGTCGCAGTGGAGCGCTTCAAGCGATGAGCATCAGGGATGTGATCGACGCTCTCGAGCGCGCGCCGCGGCAGGGTGCTGCTGCGGACAACCCAGAGGGAGCGCGTTACGTGGCCATCAGCGAAAACGCGCTGAATCAGCTCATCCGGGAATTGCGGTTAGCATGCGCCGAGCGGCCGGACCCAGAATTCTTTGCTTCAAAAACACGAAAGGACAAAAGCCAATGATTACTCTGCAGAGAATTGAGCACGCGGTTGCCAGCGTCGCTCACGACATCGTCAAAATCGCGCGGGCCGTCGTGCCCGTGCTTCAGAAAGTGCAGGGCCAGGAGGCGACCGTCGAAGCGCTGACTTCCCTCGTCGACCCCAACGCTGTGAACATCGAGCGCGCGGCCTTCGCCGTGCTGGGCAAGGTCTGCGTGGCGATCACGGATGCGGGCAACGCGGTTGCGGCCAACGGCCTCAACCTTCAACTGGACGCTCAGGAGATCGCGGACCTGAAGGCTGTCGCCGCCTATCTCCAGGGCGCCACCAAAAGCGCGGTTATTGCTGCGTCCACCCTGGTGCCCGCGAAGGCGTAGCCGCATGCAGCGGGTTGTCGAACTGGTAGAGCGCGAGGCAGGCCACGTGTTGGTCAGCCTCGTGCTCATCATCCTGGGCGCACTTCTCTGGCTGCTGAAGGTGCCCAAGGGCGAGGATCTCATCCCGTTCGCCTTGGGTGTGCTCGGCCGAAGCATGGTCGGAAAGTCGAATGAATCTTCTCGATAAAGCCATCAGCGTGGTGTCGCCACGTGCGGCATTGCGGCGCGTGCGGCACCGGGTAGCCCTGGAATTGACTGCGGGCTACCTGGAGCGGCACGCGCAGCGCTTCCGCTACGAGGGGGCCAGCGCGGGCCGGCGTTCCAACGGCTGGTACGCCGCGTCGACGGATGCCAACGTCGAGCTGATGGGGTCGCTCATCTGGTTGCGCAACCGCAGCCGCGATCTCGTCCGCAACAACCCATACGCGGCACGCGCCATCGAGGAACTGGCCGGCAATGTCGTCGGGACCGGCATCGTGCCGAAGGCAAAGACCGGCAATGTCGCGATTGATAAGGTCATCGATGCCGAGTGGCCGTTCTTCGCCGAGACCTGCGACACGCCCCAGCGCCTCGACTTCTATGGCATGCAGACGCTGACGGTGCGCACCATGGCTGAGAGCGGAGAGGCGATCGCCCGGTTCCGGCCGCAGCCGGCGGACTTTGGGTTGCGCATTCCGCTCCAGCTGCAGATGCTCGAGGCGGACTTCCTCGATCAGGCCCGCACGATGGGCCTCGTCAACGGGCACGTGATGGAGGGCGTCCAGTTCGACGAGAAGGGCCGGCGCGTGGCCTACTGGCTGTTCAGCTATCACCCCGGCGGCGTGCTGATCCTGAATCCGCGCGGCGGCATCGTGAGCCAGCCGGTTCCCGCTGACCAGATCATGCACGTCTATCGCGTGCTTCGGCCTGGCCAGGTTCGTGGTGTGCCCTGGCTGGCGCCCGTGATGATGTCGCTCCGCGACCTGGAGGATTACTGCGATGCGGAGCGCGTGCGCAAGAAGATTGAGTCCTGCGTCACCGCGTTCGTCACGCAGCCGGAGGGCATCGACGGCGATCCGCTGGGCCTCACCGATACCGACCCGATTAGCGGATTGCCGGTCGAGAATTTCCAGCCTGGAATGGTCGAGTACCTGAAGCCCGGCCAGGACGTGAAGTTCAACAATCCCCCGGCTGCGGGCGGCTACCGCGAATACAAGATGACCGAGCTGCAGGGCATCATGGCCGGCATTGGGCTGCCGTATGAGCTGGGCACCGGCGATATGTCGCAGGTGAATTACTCCTCCTGGCGCGGCGGCATGCTGGGCTTCCGCAACACGGTGGAAGCGTACCGCTGGCTGACCCTGATCCCGCTTTTCTGCATGCCCGTGTGGCGCCGGTTTATTGACACGCTGATTTTACAGGGTAAAATTCCGGCCGCTGTTGCAACAGATGACAGGGTCGGCCTGCGCACTGTGCAGTGGACGGCGCCTCGCTTTGAATCCGTCGACCCGGTGAAGGACGCCGAGGCGGTGTTAAAGGACGTGCGCATGGGCCGGAAGACCTGGTTCGAAGCGGTGTTGGAGAACGGCTATGATCCCACCACGCAGATTGAGCAGATTGCGCTGTTCAACAAGCTGGTGGACAAGTTCCAAATCATTCTCGATTCCGACCCGCGCAACACGACGCTCCGCGGCCAGGCGCAACCGGCGGCGAATGCAGATCCGGCACTGAACCGTAAGTTCGCTCCCGCCAAAGGGAAGAACCAGCAGTCCGCGGCGCTCTCGGAAGAGGACCTCGGCATGATCCGGGAATTACTCGCCGCGGGCATGTCGCGCGTGAACAGCAGCTTTGAATCCACATCCCGGCTCTACCGGGGATAAATCCAAACCGCAAGGAGAAACAGTTATGCAGGGTGACCCGAACGTAAAGGCCGGGCTGCAGCGCCTCGTCGTCGCGCTGTGCGACCTCATGTGCCAGTACATGCTGGACGCGATCAACACCAAGCGCCTCGGGCTGAGCATCGGCGACGGCTTGGACAAGCTGGGCGAGCAGTGCGCCACGGACCTGGAAGATCTCGTGAAGTGGTTGTACTTCCTCGAGGCCCAGCCGGAGATTGGCTCCGCCAAATCGCATGCGACCGTTGGCCAGATCCTGACCGATGCCACGACGGCGGAAACCGCCTTCGTTTCCGCGGTCAATGAACTCGCGGATGCGGCGCTCAAGGCGGGCGACATGTCCGTATTCCATGGCCTTCAGCACCTCGCGAAGTTCCACACCATCGGCGGCGGCGTAGTGGGCTCGACGGACCGCAGCGGGCATATCGCCTGGCTCCAGAAGCAGGGCTGGCAGTTGCGCGAGTTCGGTGAAAAGGACTACGAGGCCACGAAGGCTTAGGAGGCGATCATGCCGCTACTCGAGACGGAAGTATTGGAACCCGCAGATGCGAAGCTGCCGGTACCCGCCACACCACCTCCCGCGAATCCGAACACGGAAGTCTTTTCCGCCGACGCCCACGTCATGCCCAGCACTGCGAATGCCAAGGACGGCACCATCGACGTGGTCTGGTACAGCGGGGCCTACGTCCCGCGCGTGGATCGCTCTACCGGCGAGCCGTACATGCTCAAGCTCGATATGGCCGGCTGCCGCCTCGACCGGCTCAATAATGGCGCGCCCGTTTTCGACACCCATTTCACGGGCGACGATTTCAAATCACTCATCGCCGGCAGGGTCGGCACACGCGCCCAGGTCGGTGTCGTCCGGCGCGCATGGGCGAATGGCGAGAAAGGGATGGCCACACTACAATTCGATCTCGGCAACCCGGACGGTGCCGAGATGTTCCGCAAGGCCAGCGCCGGCATCCTCCAGAACCTCAGCTTCGGCACCTTCGTGTACAAGCGCGAGAAAGTGGATGCCCAAGTGGAAGGCCTGGCCGAAGGCAAGCCGCCCTACCTCAATGACAAGGAAATCGGCATGTTTCGCGCCACGGACTGGGAACCGTTCGAGATTTCTCCGTGCACGGTGCCGGCCGACTTCAATACCGCATTCCTAAGCGCCCAGCCCACGGGCGAAGTCACGATTTTCGGCACGCCGGGGTGCCCTCTGGGCCCCGGCGTGATCGATGCATTACGGGCAATCAGCCCACAAAAGGAGAAACCTGCAATGCCTGAAACGACCACGCAGGAAACGGGCGCGGATGCCCGTGTTGTAAACGAACAGGCCTTGGCCGCCGCGCGGGAACAGGCGGTCCAGGCCGAACGGCAGCGCGTCAGCGAGATTCAGGCGCTGAGCGCGACCGCAACCAAGTACGGAATCGACGGCGCGGTGATCAGCGAGTTCATCGCCAAAGGTGTGTCCGTCGACCAGGCCCGGAAGGAACTGTTCGACCGGCTCGTTGATCTGGGCGGTCGCGGCGTGCCGCCGGGTCCCGGCGAGAAGGGGCCGAAGTTCCCGACCGTCCCCGAGCGGCCGACTGTAACCCGCGACGGCCTGGGAACTCGCCTCGCCTGCATGCAGGCGGCGATGCTCCTGCGCGCCGACAACCGTTTCTTTCTCGCCCGGCACCGGGACCACAACGGCGATTACGTCGGGGAGTACCTCGATGGCTGCGGCCCCGAGCACCAGAAACGGGCCGAGGAGATGGCGCACGAGTACCGCAATTTCAAACTCGTCGACATGGCCAAAGAATACCTTCAGATGAAGGGCGTTCCCGTACGCGGCATGGACGTGACGCGGATCGCGGAGCTGGCGCTCCAGGCTCCCTCGCGCGGGGTGGAGTACTTCGAGGGTGGCGCCGAGTCCACCTCCGACTTCCCCGCGATCCTGGCGAACGTCGCCAACAAGACGTTGCGACAGGGCTATGAAGCCTACCCGCGCACCTTCCAGCCCTTCTGCCGGCAGGTGACCGCGCAGGACTTCAAGCCCATCAACCGCGTGCTGTTGGCCGACGCGCCCGCCCTCCAGATGCTCAACGAAAAGGGCGAGTACCACCGGGCGCAGCTCACCGACAACAACGTCAGCTACAAGCTCGCCACTTACGGCAGCATGGTGGCGATCACCCGCAAGGTCATCATCAACGACGACCTCCAGGCGTTCACCCGCGTCCCGGCGTTGCTCGGCGTAGCGGCGGCGCGACTCGAATCGGACACCGTCTGGGGCATCATCACCTCGAACCCGGCGGCGATCTACGCGGGCGACAAAACTTCCACGGCACTGTTCGCCGCTGGCCACGCGAACCTGTTGACCGGCGTGGCAAGCAGCATCGATCCCACCGTGCAGAACGCCAACGCGCTCGCGGCGTTGGGCGCCGGCCGCAAGTCGCTGCGGTTGCAGAAGGGGCCGCAGGGCACGCCCCTCAACATCATCCCGCGGTTCATCGCGGTGCCGACGGCGCTGGAGACCTACATGCTCCAGCTCGTCTACCCGATTAACATCGCTTCTGCCGACGCGACGAAAGTCGTGCCGGAGTGGGTGCGCAGCCTGGTGCCGGTGGTGGAGCCGCGTCTCGATGCGGCAGCGGGCGGGAGCACGGCGTGGTACCTGGTCGCGGACCCGGCGCAGATCGACACCGTGGAGTACTGCTACCTGGAAGGGCAGCAGGGCGTGTACATCGAAACCAAGCAAGGCTTCGAGATCGACGGTGTCGAGATCAAGGCGCGCATGGACTTCGGCGCGGCGGCCATCGACTACCGCGGCCTGCAAAAGAACGCCGGCGCGTAGGGCGCGCCTGACGTAAGGAACCCACAACCGACCGGGGCGGTTGCAGCCGCCCCGGTCAGAAGAAAAGGAGATCTTCCCAATGCAGAACTACGTTCAACGAGGTGATACCCTTACCGTCACCGCGCCCTATGCTCTGACGAGTGGTCAGGGCTGCCAGGTGGGCAACATCTTCGGTGTCTCGGTGAACAACCAGAGCGTCGGCGATTCCACGGAGCTCGTGATCCAGGGCGTGTTCGATCTCGCCAAGGACAACAGCACCTTCGCATCGGGCGCCAAGGTCTACTGGGACAACACCCAGCAGTTGGCGACCGCGAACACCCTGACCACTGCCGGCGTCGCCAACAAGGAAATCGGCTTTGCCGTGCTGGATCAGGCGAACGGCGTGGCGGCACCGGGCGGGCAGGCGGGTGATGCGACCGTGCGAGTGCGGCTCAACCCGCTCGGCTTCGGGCCGGTGCAGGCCTCCGATACGGACCCGTCGCTCATTCAGAAGGCGGTCGTCACGCTGACGGCCGCTCAGATCATCGCCATGTACGGCGCGCCGGTCAGCATCCTCCCGGCTCCGGCGGCCGGGCAGGTGCTCGTGATCGATCAGATCATCGCGCAGATGAAGCCCGGTGCCACCCAGTTCACCGGCGGCGGCGCCGTTTCGTTCCAGTATCACGGAACCGCCGTCGTGCCGCACTCGGGGAACATCCCGGCTGCCACAATTAACAGCGCGACCGGCAGCGAGAACGTGGTGCCACCGCCCACGGGCACGATCCAGCCGCCCGCCGCGACCGGCCTCGACATTACGAATGCCACGGCCGCGTTCGCGACTGGCAACGGCACCCTCGTGGTGACTGTGTTTTATTCGCTGATCACCCTCAGCTAAGCTCGTTCATCGCCGCGTGGATACCTCCGGGGCGGCCGCCGCGCCGCCCTTTTGCATCATTGTATATGTCGGATTGGGCCACCATCGGTGCCGGCGTGAACGCCGCGATGATGAAAGCATTTGGCGAGCCGGTTGTGTATCAGCCCGTACAAGGCGGTTTCCCCGTCGGCGATCCTGTCACCATCACCGCAATCCGGCATAGTCGGGAACGCGCCGAATCCGGCGCGGTCGCGAGTGCGGAAGAGATTTCCGTCAATCCGACCGATTTGCCCGACTTTCCCCAACCCGGCGATTGGGTCACGGCCTGGGGAATGCAATTCGTGGTGGGCCCGGTGCGCCAGCCCGACGCCTACGGCTTGGCCCAGCTCTCGCTAATCGCACGGCAAAGCGCAGATGATCAACCCTAAGACGTTGCTGGCCGAGTGGATGGACGCTCTCCGGTCCTTGCCGAAGCTCGTGGAGGCGCTTGGGGGCAACCCGAATCACATCCAGTTCTACTCCGAGAACGCCATTGTTTTCGGTAAGCCCACGCAGAACAACATCCGCCTGGCGATTCTGTCCATGCCGCCCGGCTCGATCCTGGTCGCGTGGCAAGGCACTGCTCCGGGGCGGCTCGGCAACATGCTCGTGTTCGTGCACGAGTTCTCGCTTTACCTGCGTGCGCCCGAAGAAGCCGAGGTCGGCTATGAGGACCTCTTCAACTGGATCGTGAACGACACCCCGCCGGGCAGCACCATCCCGATGCTGCATATTCAAATCGACCCGAACTGTGAGCCGATGGATTTCTACCTGCCGTCGGCGCGGCGCAACACCATCGTGATCAGCGCGGATGGGGCCACCTTCGAGTACTTCGAATGCCCCGTGCGGTTGATCGAATCTTACAACTCTTAACCTTTTCCGAGAGGAAACACCATGGCTGACGTGGCTTACATGCGTTCGCCGCACACCGGCGAAATCAGGCAAGTCGAAGTGACTCCAGAGGCGCTTTCACCGCTCATGTCACAGGGCTGGACTCAGGTGCCTGCGCCAGCGGAGCAGAAACCGGCAACTCCGGTTGAGGAGGAACACTAGCATGGCGAACGTTCAGGAACTGATCCAGGGCTGGGGCTATAAGAAGCAGGCCGATATCGTCACGCCCAACGTGGTCGCCGGGATTTGGCGGCATACGAATCTCAACACGAAGCCGTGGGCCAAGGTGCCGGTCAACGAGGACGACCGGGCCGAGATCGGCAAGGGACATGAGTTCCCGACCCAGCTCTTCAAATCGCACTACAACATGCCCACCTTCGAGATTTCGAAGTATGCCTCGTCGGAGTTTCTGGCCTGGCTGATGTCGTTCTCTCTGGGCAACGTGGTGCTGACGGGCACCGGGCCGTACACGTATACCATCGTGCCCGCACTTGGCGCCACGAATCCCACTGGCCTCGAGCTGCCGTACTTCTCCTACGTGCAGCAGATCCGTCCCGGAGGCTCCGCGATCCTGGACGAAATCCTGGTGGGTTGCGCCCTGAAGGGCTGGAAACTCTCCATCAAGAACTCGCCCGGCCGCGCCAGCGCCATGTGTTCGGCTGAATGTGTGGCAACCGGCCAGTACACCACCCCGAGCGGCATCACTTTGCCCGCCGCCACTGTGCCGCACGAATTCAACGCCGGCATGATCACGGCCCTGACCTTCAACGGCGTCAATTATCTGACGGGCGGTAGCGGCAAGCAGTTCGTTTCCATGGATGCCTCCTGGGAGAACAACTTCCGGCCGGGCTTCTTCCCCGGCTCGGGCATCCAGGACGGCTACCAGATCCAGGGCCGTTTCGAGTGGGGCGACCGCACCTTCGCGGTGCAGTTCGTGGTCCGCGTGCAGGCGGGATCGACGGAGTATACGAACCTGATCAATCAGACCACCGGCTCGGCCACCTTGACCCTCACCCGCGATGCGAGCAACAGCTTCTCGATGGTGATCCAGAAGATGGGGTTCAATGTCGTGGAGCTCAGCAACACGGATGGCATCGTGACGATGCAGATCACCGGCGTGCAGCTTTACGACGCCACCAACGGGCTGGTGACAGTCACTGTAGTCACGCCCCAGAACAACATCTGCCAATAGGCTTTGATGCGGGGTAGCTCAGCGGCAGAGCGCCGGACCCATAATCCGGAGGCCATCGGTTCAAATCCGATCCCCGCTCCCAATTTTAGAGAGGACGTATGGAACAGACGCAGACGAGTAAACCTGTTTTCGACGCCACGAAGCCGTTCGTGGTGCCGATCCTGTCGGGCGGCGAGAAGCAGTGCGAGGTGCGCTTCCCGACTGACGATGAGTGGTGCGGCTGGGCGCGCAACCAGCGCACAGTGCGGCGCTTTCTCGGTCGCGGGAAGTCGCAGAGTGAGGACCTGGATCTGCCGAAGATCAACGCAGAACTGTTCGCCAAGATCCGCACCGATAAGGACGGCCCGGAGTTCGATGACGCCGAGGCCGGCATGGTGATCGGCCGCATCGAGCGGTGCACGGTGATCAACATCGAGCGCGAGGGCAACAATTACTGCATCGAGATGAAGGTTCCGGGCGCGCGGGTGGTGCACGTGCTACGCATGCCCACGGCCAAGGAGATGCAGGACCACGAGCGGGCCTCGACCAGCGTTGTTGCCGCTCGGCGATCCATCGAAACGCGGGCGTTCCTGGAGCCGAGCGGCGCGCTCTATGACAAGCTGCACGTCTCCCACGACGGCTACGCGGGTGCCGTGCCCATTGTGCACAAATCCGCGGCCGTGTCCGAAGTCATCGCCCAACTCGCCATCGACGGTGACGACGACCCGGAATAGCGGCGCCCGACTCCCCCGAGGGGCCGGGCGTGCGGTTCCTGATCCGGTCGGCATTGCGCCAGAGCATGCTTTGCGGGAAGGAAGAGGACTGCCCGGATCGGCTCTTCCGCTGCCGGCAATGCGGCTACTCGCAATCCACGGAGTTGGACGGCTGCCCGGTTTGCGCTGCCGGCTGGAGGGCGATTGATGTTAGCCACGGCCCCGCTTGCCCCAAGCACCTCGTGGAAGAGGCTTTCGAAACGCCGAACGGCGTCCTGGTACGCCGGTGCTTCCGGCTTCTGAATGCCAAGGCGATGGGGTTGGCCATCACGCTCAACGACATTACCGAAGAAGAGTTGCGCGTGATGGAACTAATTGAAGCCGAAAAGCAGGAGCAGGCGGCGGACGAAGACAAGGACGCGAAATCCTTCCAGGAACTCCTGCTTCGCAAGCTCTCGCGACGGTAAGGCGAATACGCGACAGGGACCTACGTCCAGCACTGCGAGTCATGCCTGCCCAAACCAACGTGATCAAGCGTTCTTCTATTGCGGCGAACCGCTGTCTTCGGTTCCACGTCTCAGCGCTTCGTAGCCACGAGCATTGGCGATCTTCGAAGCGATCTGATGCACTAATGATTCCCGGCTGCTACGCTGGGTCGATCTTATTCCCAAGAGGGCTGCAATAGCATGCAGGTCGCGGGGTGAGGTGGCCGAGGAGTTCTCTAGATTCGCTCGCAGATCATTGATCGGCAGCTTCTCCAGTTTTTCGAGCAATGCCCGGGCTCGTTCGGAGTCGACTTCTGTCACCGGTACCGCTTTCGGCTTACGGTCACATGGTTGTAGACCTAGTGCTCCCGCCAGGGGAGCGCTCGATCGTGCGCGTGCGAACAGCGAATTCAAGCCATCGATGGCTGCCTGGACCGAGACCGCGCTCTCTTGGGAAGGAAGCGAACCCACGGTCTTCTTGATCTCACTGAGGAAACCGATAACCATGTCGAGATTTGCTGAGAGCTGCTGCTTCTCCGACTCCGAAGGGAGCGACTCTACAAGACCACGCAGGCTCTGCACGAATTTCTCTGCCTTGAAAAAGTCTGGGGATTTCCGTGTACCCATTAGCGCTAAAACCTCTTGGCAAGTTCGTTGGTGATTTGCTCGTACTCGCCTTTTCTAGCCGCACTGATGGCGTTCTTTGTGTTGGTCATCCACACGGGTAGGCTTTGCTCCGCTGCTTCACCGTACCCAATCAGCTCCGTGGTATGGCCTTCGAAGCAAACGCCGTGTCCGAGGGAACTCCGCACCTGAACCATGGTGCTGAAGTGCACGTTAGTTATCATGCTGCCGCCGAGTCTCACTCGGACAAAGATGACGCCGCCCAGCTCCGCAGCTCGAACAGGACCGGCGTCGCCTCCGGCAAGCGTGTGGGCGTGCTTAAAGGACTCTCCGATCCTCCGCGCCTTTTGCTGAAGGATGCTGAGACCGATTGTCGAGAGGTGATCCGGGATGGCAGTCACGACGTACCACCGACTCGCAACAAGAGCGTTCTGCGTCATTAGGTAAAGGTTGGGCGGGCAGTCGATCAGAATGTAGTCGTAATCGTTTTCGACTTCGCGTAGGGCTTTTCTGAGGAAAGAACGGTCCTTGATGTACTTGTCAGCGTGACGCTTTAGGAGTTCGAAACTCGGGATCGGCCCCGCCAAATCGCCTCCTCCGAGGTCTTCGCCCAGCAGGTCAATATCACATGGAATCAGGTCGAGGCCCTGGATGCGCTGTTTGATGTTCCCCCCAACAGGCTCTTTCCAAATGAAGTATTTGGGATCGAGGGACTTGCCCTCAAGATAGCGCCTGTACATTGAGTTTATCGTGCCTTTGGTCTTCTTGAACTTCTCCCACTCTTCGATCGAGGCGCAAAGGAACGTCAGGTTTGTCTGGGGATCGATATCGACGAGGAGCACGCGCTTCCCCAAGTGCTGCGCGAGGCAGCAGCCCACATGGTACGTTGTCGTGGTCTTTGCCACACCGCCTTTGTAGTTTATAAAGGCCAACACTTTTGCTTTTGGCATAAGCGCATCCTTTGGGGTCTTTGACGCGAACCGCGTGATGCAGTATAGCACCAGGCAGACCGCCATGAGGGTTCCCCGAGGCATCAAAACGGCACTGGGTACTTCAGTAATCACGAGCATGTTGGAACATTCCGCTTCTTGTCCCATCTAGGGGTATGCCATGGCCCGCTTCCAAACCGTCGTCCGCCGCGCCCGGTTCGTCTATTCCCCCTACACCGCCGAGGAGATGCAGGGCTTCGCGCAGGTGTTGGCGGATGCGATCCGCGCGCGCATCCAGAGCGGCCAGAACATCTACGACCAGCCGGCCGCGCCGCTGAAACCCGGCAAGCCCGGCCGCCGGGGATATCCGGATTACAAATCGGCGCGCGGCCTCCAGCCCATCCGCGACTGGACCTGGAGTGGGCACACCCTGCGGTGCCTTAAGGTCCTCACGGCCAACGAGAATCGCGCGGTGATCGGGTTCCTCGATGAGGCCATGCCTGGCCGCCGCCAGACGGCCTCGCAGATCGCCTACTACAACAACCTGCGCGAGCGCCAGTGGGGCGTGTCTCCCCGCGACCGCGCCGCGGTCATTGCGGCGATCCTGGCTGGCCGCCGCGTCGTGAGCGTCAAGGCAGCTTGAGATGGGTGACCAGGCCGAACGCGTAGTTCTCGAAGCCGAGGATCAGGTCAGTCCGGTAGTCGACAAGGCCAATGCCGGCCTCGACAGTTTCGAGAAGAAAGCGGAGTCGGCGCACGGCAAGGTTATCCGCATCACGGACCAGACCCGCTCTAGTGTGCAGCGGCTCATTGCCTCGCTCGAGAAGCAGGCCGACGTCTACGGCAAGAGCGGTGTGGAACGGCTCATCTCGCAGCGGGACCAACTCCTCCAGCGCTATGCCAAAGAGCCGGCGGCCATCGACGCCATCACCCGCTCCTACGAGAAGATGATCGCGGTCGAGGAAAAGGCCGCGCGCGAAGCCGCTATGGCCAAGGCCGCCAAGGAAGCCGAGGAGGCCCTGCGGAAGCAGTCCGAATCCATTAAGTCATTCGGGGAGCGCGTTGGGCAGTTCATCGAGAATCCCATTCAGGGGGCCAAGGGCGCCATCGGCTCCATGCTTTCCACGCTGGGGCCGTTCGGCGTAGGCGTAGCGGCCGGCGCAGCCGCCCTGGCTGGTTTTGGTGTTGCGGCGTTTGAGGCGGCCAAGAGTCTGGGTCAATACGGCACGGCGGTAAAAGACGCGGAATTGCGCACCGGGCTGACCGCGAAGGAGGTCGGCCAGTTCGGCTTTGCCGCGAAGGCCGTCGGCCAGGACATCTCCATCGTGGAGCGGCTCATGCGCGGCCTCTCCCAGGCAGCGGATGAAAATTCGCGCGAGGGTGAGAAGGCGCGCGCCACCTTGCAGCGCATGGGCGTCGACCTGCGAAACGCCGCCGGCGAAATGAAGCCTACCTCCGAAATCCTGATCGAGATTTCGGAGGGCCTGAACAAACTGCCGGAAGGCCTCCAACGTGATGCGGCCGCCATGGAGCTCTTCAAACGGGTTGGCATCGAGGCCATCCCGTTCATGACGGAGTTAAACGAGAACCTGCGCATTGCCCACGAGCAGGGCTTCGGCCCAACCGAGGATGACGTTCGCCGGTTCCAGGAATACCAGCGCGAGGTGGCGCAGCTCGAAACCAAGTGGGACGCGCTGGTTCGCAAGTTCAAGGAAGGGATCGTCATCACCGTCTCCTGGGTCGGGAAGGGCGCAGACTGGTTCCTGAACAACATCGGTACCGCTGGCGACGACGAGCGCGCGCGCCGTGAAGAGGAACAGGCCCGCCAGGAAGCAGAACAGGTCCGGTCGGTGGGCGGCTACGGCGCGAGCATGTCGCGCAGCGCCCATCGCCGGGAAGTCGCCGATCTGGAGCGGCGCGCCCCCGGCATCATGCAGAATCGCGACGCGATTGAGCGTCAGATCGCAGACCTCCGAACGCGGCAGCAGGATCTCGTCGGCAATTTCGGATGGGTGCAGATGCTCGCGCCCACCGAGGAGGAAGTGGGCCGCATGCGCCAGGCGGCCGACCTCCAGAAGCAGATCGAGCAGTTGCAGCACGAGTTGGATGCTGCGCAGCAGGCCACGCACCGGATGGACCTCCGCGCTGGCCAGGAGGAATCCGATCGGCTTCGCGCTCGCTTTTTCGGCACGCATGAGGGGATGGAGAAGGCTTACTCCGACGCGAAAAAGGACGTGGAGCGATACCAGAAGGAGCTGTTCGAGCCAGAGAAGCCCCTCACCAAGACGGAAGTCCTCGATCTATCCGGCAAGCTCCGGACTGCCCAGGCGACCGAGGCCCGATGGAAATCCGCGCTGGACGCGGAGAAGAACCAGTCGGAGCAACTGAAAGAGTTCCACCGCGAAGCCGAGGCCTTCGTGAAGAAGGGTGAGGAATCAGAGCTCGACGCCATCGGGAAGATCTACTACCAGCGCGATCTCCTGCTGAAGCAGGCTGCGCAGGTGAAGGCGACCGAGGCCGAGATTGCCGTCATCCGGAGGTCGGCCGACGAGCAGGCCGAGGTGGTGTCGAAAAAGGCCTGGGAGGAATTTGAAAAGTATGACGAGAAGCGGCGCGCCGAACGGCAAAAGGAGATGCTGGGGCTGTTCCTTCCCTCCAAGGAGCAGTTGAAGGAGTGGCAGGACGTCTTCAAGGCCCAGGAGCGCATCGAGGATATCGGCGTCCAGGCGCAGCGGGAGGCGCTCCGGCGCCACGCCAACGTGGAAGCGAGGCGCGCCGAGACGCCCGAGGAAGCGTATCGAGTTCGCGTCGATCTGGCCATCCAGCTCGCCGAGATCGAGGTCGCGCGCATCCAGAAGGAGGAGAGCGCGGCCCGGCGAATGGAGTTGGCGGCGCAGGCGCAGAAGGACCTCTATACGGAACTGGCCCAGGCGCAGGATGAGCTGGACGAAAAGCGCGCGGCAGCCGAGCAGAAGCGCACGGAGGAATTGCAGCGCCAGGTCGACGAGATCCAAAAGGTCTCCTCCGGCCTCCTGCACACGCTCTTTACCAAGCCCGGCGATTTCCCCAAACAACTGGGTAGCGCGATCCAGGAAGCGGTACTGAAGCCGGTCACCGAAGGTTTCGGCGGAATGATCGCGAGCGCCCTCCATCCGCTCATTTACGGCAGCGACGGACAGGGTGGCATCTCTGGGATTCTGCATGGCGCGTTCGGTGGTCCCAAGCAGGACCCGATTACTGTCACCACCGACAACACAGCGGCCACGATTCAAAACTCCAGGGCCATCTGGTTGCTGACCGCCGTCCTGTCGGAGTACATGGGCCGGAACGTCCCTGCGCTGAGCACGCAGGGAGGCATGGCCGCGCCCAATGTGGGAGTCGCTTCGCCTTCGGGCTTCCTGAGCCAGATGCTCCGCAACACCGGCGGACTGCCCCGCTTTGCCGAGGGCGGCGTCACCAGCGGCCCCACCATCGTGGGCGAGGCCGGCCCCGAGCTGGTCATTCCGCTCGACAAGCTGCTGGACCTGCGGCCCACGCGCCGGCGGCCTCTGGTGACTCCGTATGATCCAGCCGCCATGGATGCGGCATTGGGCAAGGCGACCATGGGTCTGTTCAACGTCGCTTTGCCCGCGGGCCTCAGTGCGTTGGGTGGTCCAGCCGGCATCAGCGTCGGCGACACCATCATGTCGCTCCTGGTAGGTGGCGTTGCGGCAGCCACACCGCCGAGGAACGACGGCGTGCTGCTGGGCGTGGTACCGATTGGGCCGCCCGGAAGTGGCATAAGCCGCAGTCTGGCCGAGCGCGATGCACTGGCGTGGCCGGGCGGAATCTTCGAGCGCGAGGAGGACATCGTAAAGAGCGGCCTATGGGCGGTCAATCCAAAGACCGGCAACATTCGCCTCTCCGGCTTTTCTCCCAGCGGGCATGCGGAGCCGCACGCGGTGTGGTTCGAGAGAATCGGCCTGCCATCGATCGGCAGAGAGTTTGATCGCGTGATTCGGGGCAGGGCGTACATTACCAGCGACGGCGCGATCAACCTCGTCGATGAAACTTGGGGTGGGGGCCTCACCGACGACATTTACCGCAAGGTGCAACGCGCCATCGTGCAACGATACAACCCTGGCGTGCGGGAGGCCTCCGTGCGCGGCCCGCGCGATCTCATCTATATCCGCAGAAACGAGCCCTCCTGGTTCAACCTCAAGGGTGGCCGCGATCTCTGGAACATGACGTATGAGCAGCACGTGGCCGCCGGCCGCAAGGGCGGCCTCAAGAGCCAGGCCCTGCGCCGCCTCGATCCGCGCGATCCCGAACTGGACGAATTTGGCAATTACATCGGACCGCCGGTCGACGTTCCTGAGACCGCACACCAGGCGAGTGCCAGGATTGACGAAGTGGCGCCCCACCTGAAGGACATCGATTGGGGAAGAAAATCCGGCCAGATCACGCGGTGGGTCACCGTCGGCGGCGAAAAGATGAGCTTGCTCCAGGCCGGAAAACGTCTCGGTATCTCGTCTCTGGCGCTTGAGCAGCGCCTCGGCGCGCTCTACCCGAACAGAGAGGATTGGGCAGCGTTGGATCTGTTGGAAGTCACGAAGGACTGGAAGGTTACGACCCACAAGGCGTTCCGCCTGCCCTCGCACGACGAAGGCGGCACCATTGCCAGCACCGGCCTGGCCGTGGTCCACAAGGGCGAGGCGGTCATTCCGCAGGCCGACACGCTGAAGCGCAGCATTGACGCGCTCACGGGAGCGATGTATGGCAACGCCGGCATGATCCGCTGGCTGATCTCAGCGATGTTCAGCGGGCGAACTGCTGGATACCCGCTCGCGATCCCCGGCGTCGGCACCGTTTCCGTGCCACTGTTCGGCGGCGGCTCCTCTTCGACAGCGGCGAATCCGCCCGTTTCCTGGAGCGGCGGAACCGCGAGCGCTTCCCCGGTGGGCGGCTATACTCCGGCGCCGTGGGCTGGCGCGGGCGGCTATACCCCAGCGCCATGGGCCGGCGCAGGCAGCTTACCGCAAAGCGAACTGGACCGCATCGAGAAGATGGTGTCCGGCGGCAAGGGGCAGGGCGTGAATAGCCTCTTCTCGAAGGGCGGTTTCTCGCAGGCGCTGTCGAACCTGAAGGGCGCGGTTTGGAACGAGGATGCGTGGAACGCTTACCCATGGACTACCGGCGGCGTGATCGCGGGCGGCATCGAAGGCGTGGCCAGTTCCCCGGCGGCCGGTGTCGCCGGATTGACGCTCGCGACGCGCGGCCTGATCAGCAATGCCGGGTCTTGGACCGGCGCGATCCAGGGCGCCGCCGGCGGCGCGCTGATCGGCAATCAAATCGGCGGGCCGCTGGGCGCGGCGGCGGGCGCTTCATTCGGCTTCGAGATTGGCGCGTTGGAAAAGCTGTTCGGCGTGAAGTCGCTCAACCAGACGGCGCACGACGATATCAAGGCGATCTACGGTGTCGATATCCCGACCAACAGCGGCACGATCAAGCAGATCGTGGAGATCGCGAAGTCGCAATTCGGCGGCAGCATCTCCGTGGCCGTGCGCTCGCCCAGCGTGCGTCAGCTCGTGATGCTGTATTCGGAAGCCACGGGGCAAAAGATGCCGTTGTCGGCCGCGACGCCTTATGCGGGTAGTCTCGTGGAGCAAGGCGGGAATCTTTATCAACAGGCCAGCTTCCAGAACAACGCCTGGCACATGTACCAATCGAGCCTGCCGACGCTGGGCGGGATCGCGGGTAGCCCGTATCCCACGCAGGCCGGACCGAACACAATGGCGGGCGCGGGGCCGACGTACGTTTCGCTGAACATCAGTGGCGCGGCGGTGGCTCCATTCATGACCGGCCAGTTTGTAACGCCGGAGTTCGTGACGGACCAGGCGATGGCGGCGCAGTATGCGAGCTACGGCCGGACGCAGCAGTCAGCCAACATGCAGGTGCCCGGTCTGACGGTGGCGTAATGCCGTTCAATTGATCCGATCACATTCAGCCTCCTCCTCGGCGGTAGGCGGGATCAGTTCGTTAATCGCCTCACCAAGGCGCTCGATGGCGGCACCCAGTGCGGCCGACAACCGGATGATGGCTTGGCATTCGATGAGTACTTTGTCTCGGTCGGTCATCGTGGTCCTCTGACTCTTACCCAACGGTTGGGGTGGGAGGAAATAGCAAGGGGAATTTTGCGATGCCCGGTAATCTCCAACCCGCTGCGCCCAACGGTGTGATGCCGTTCTCGCTTTGCACCGCGTTCACGGAGTTGCGGGAGTACGCACAGCTTCAGGACCAATACCGCGACGGCACAATTCAGCGGTCGCAGCTCGCGCAGACCTCGCGCCGGATGTTCCGACTCAGCAAGCGCCTGAGCGCTTCGGCGCTGGCGACGCTGTACAACTTCTGGGTTTCGCAGAACGGCGGATTGACGCCATTCGCCTTTTACAATCCCTTCGATGTTCTGGCCGACCAGCAGATCGGCAGCAATTACGATCCCACCGGCAACAACACACAGGGGCGAGTCACGGTGGTCTTCCGCGGCAATTGGGCGCAGGTCACAGAGCTTGCGCGATCCAATGTACAGGCTCTGGAGCTTGTAGAGGTGGCGTGAGTCCTGGTTTTTGGCGAACACCGCATGGCCGCGACATCCGTCCTTATCCTCATCTGTCCCTGCGGGCGCCGGATCGAGATCCCGGACACACAGCGCGTGGTGCAATGCAGTTGCAGGCGCACGCTGGTGGTGGAAGCAATCCGGAACGATAACTTGATGACAATCTCTTCGCGATAACTCCCTATGTCGGACACCATCGGCCGCATCACCGTCCCCACGGTAATCAATTCCGGCCAGACATTCCCGCTCACCACGCAGTACCCCTTCGGCTTCAGCGTCGAACGGCAGGTGATTGTGCACCGGTTCGGCACGCTCGATGCCAAGCAGGAACAGCGGTACTACGCTGGTATCGGTCCGCGCAAATTCCAGTTCCGGCGGCCCAACCTGGGATGGAGCGAAGCGCGCCAGCTCCGGGCCTTTTGGGAATCCATGCAGGGGGCATGGAAGGCGTTCACCTATAACGTCCCGAACCCGGATGGGACCACGAGCGCCATGCTGGTCACCTTCGAGCAGGCGCCGATTTCGTTCGAGTACCTGCGCAATGCCTGTCAGGTCGGATTTAACTTCGTCGAGGTTGTCGATCCCACCCAGGCGCCCAGCTATACCGTCGCGTCCACGTGTCTGCGGTTCCCCTCGAGCGCGTTGTCCACCGCACTGCTGTCTGAGGTCCAGCAGATCATCCCCCTGGTGCACATACGCGTGCGCGAATCCGCGGTCCCGGACATCTACCTCTCCGACTGCCGCGTCACCATTGGCGGCCAGCTTTATCTGCCACGGCTCATCGGCATCGGTGAGCCCGGCTCGGACGTGATCATCTCCCAAGATATTCGAGGGGCCTCCGACAACGTGCGCTTCACCTTCGGCAACGCCGACCGCGTGATGACGCAGCTCGCCAACGATACTGACCTCAAGTACGCCGAAATCGACCTCTGCCTCTTCCACGTCAATTCGGGCATCCTGCTCCAGCTCTGGAAGGGCGTCATCCAGAACTACGTCAGCGACGGCACGCCGGTGTTTCCGGTAACGTGCTCCGACGGCTTCTTCCAGATCATGAACCAATATCCGGAGCGCGTCGTGAGCCGTCAGTGCTGGAAAATCTTCAACGATGGGATCAACTGCCCCTACGCGGCACACGGCAGCGGCGGCGATCCGAATTCCTGCGACTATTACCTGGAATCGGCCAACGGCTGCCAGGCCCACGGCATGGCCCGCTACTTCGGCGGCCAGCAGGCCGATCCGCAGGGCGTCGTTATCAAAGACGATTCCACTGGTTTCCTGGGCTTCGGCCGCAACACCGTCACCGCCACCTCGATCATTTCCGATACGGTCTGGGGCCTGGCGTTGCCGGAGATCTGGTGCAACAGCGGTGGAAATCCACTGTATGCGTTTATCGCCAGCGCCCTGATGGTGGATTATCGCGACGAATCTGGATACGCCGATTCGCTCGGCATCCTGGGCGCCGGTCCCCTGGGAGGGTTCACCGCGTCGATGGTGGTTCAGAACGCTGATGGCTATCGCTACGTGGTGGCGCCCATGGTTGACGGCTACTTGTGGCAGGGCCTCAAGCTCGACGGCAATTTGAATGTGACGAAATATCAGCCGGGCATGGGGCTGCGGTACATCGCCGGCAACGATCCGGTGAATCCCGCCACGGACTACTTTTCTCTGGGGCAAGGCACGCCGCAGGTTTGGGAACCGAATGTCTATGCAGCGGGCACAGCGGCGTGCGAGATCCGTATCGTCAAGTCCACCACGATTCAGCCCAGCACGCCCGACCAGCACCAGATGAAGGTGCCGATCGATTACGGGATGTGGGGATGGACCTGGGATGCCGTGGGCAACCGCTCGGCCGTCCGCGGCCTGGTGAACCCGTTCTGGATCGCCGTGAACATGCTGCTGCGCGCGATGGGGTTGTACGGCGATCCGTCGACCGGCTCCAACCCCGCTGGAGGTTCCGGACCGGCCTCGGCAGATCAGCTTGCCACGTTCGTGCTGCCTTCGCTGGTGGCCGGCGACGGCAGCGGCGCGGCCGAGATCGCCGCCGCGCAGGTGCCCCCGATTCTGGGCGTCACGTCCGCCACCACGTATTCGATTACCACCGAGGGGCAGGCCCTGAACGGCGCCCAGATTAACCGCAATCCGGACGGCAGTTGGACCTTCCAGTACTACGATGGCCAGCAGAATCTGAACATCCTGCCCATCGCCGACGCGGTGGCCGCCGGTTACGTGGAAGCCGACTCCTATCCAATCACGGAGACACAGTTCCAGTTCCAGGGCGTGATCTCCAGCCAGAAGCCGATCCGCGACTGGCTCACCGAGGTCCTCAACTGCTGCCTGGGCTTCTACACCTGGGAATTCGGCAAATTGAAGCTTGGTTGCCGCATCAACGCCAGCTCCGCGGATGCCTATACCCAGGCCAATATGCTGTTCCAGAGCCTGCGGTTGACGCCCATCCAGGCCGCCTTCGAGAAGCTGGTGGTCTCGTTCGCGGACGTCGCCTATGCCTACCAGGCCAACACGGCCGAGTACTGCGACAAGAGCCACGCGGCATATTATGGCCGCGCGCAGTCTCCGCTGACTAGCCAGATGCACTCGGTGGGCTGCTCGACATTGAGCCAGGCGCTTCGGATCGCGGCCACGCGCGTGCGCGAGGAGATCGGCGGCATCAACTCTGCGGAGTGGCGCAATGCGCGCGTCGCCACGTGGGGAACCACGCTTCTGGGCCTGGGCAACGAGGTCGGGCAGGTCGTCTCGATCACGCACCCGGATGTGCCGGGCGGTACCGGCAAGTTCCGGATTCAGCGCTGGAGCCTGAAGAAGGACTGGTCCGTGCAGATCGAAGCGCAGACGGTCACGGATTCGATGTACAACCTGGACGTCGGCCCGAAGCCGGTGGACGTGTTACCCGCGCCCTTGCCGGGGCTCTTTTACCCGATTCCGCTCGGCCCGGCGTGGGCGCCCTACCAGGTGCAGGCGGCGTCCTGGGACGCTCTGTTTCCCAACGAGTGGACCTTCGATTCGAACCAAACCTACACGACTCTCGCCGACGGCAGTGCGCTGGCCACCCTGATCATAAGCGGGAAGTTGCCGGTGAATACGTTCAGCGCCAGCGGCGCTGGCGCGCCGGGGATCGGATCGGTCTCGCGGTCGGCCACGGGCGGCTCGCTGCCAGCAAATGCGACCCTGCGCGTGGCCATCTGCGCCATCGACTCGAATGGCCTGCCGTCGGCTCCGTCGAATATCGCCTTAATCGGCACGTCGGGTTCGGGCACGGACTCGTTCACTTTGGGAGACATCACGTGGCCGGCGGTCGCGGGACTGGCCTCGTATGTGCTCTTCGTGGCGACTGCGGATGATTTGATCTGCGCTCAGGCAACCGGCGCGCTGACGGCGGGGCCGAACAACTCTTACACGCCCGGCTCGATCACGTTCGGCGGGCCGCTCGTGCGCTCGACCTGGGCCCTGCCCTCGCCCTACGTCTCGAAGATTCGGGTCAAGGCAAAGAGACTCGTCCATAGCGGCGTGATCGGCGCGCCGGTCACCAGCGTCACCGCGCCGAACCAGATCGTCAGCTCGTGGCTGATCGACACGCAGCATCTGACCTCGTTCAACCCTGTGGGCAGGATCCTATCCGTCATCGGACGGCCCGAGGGCAGCACTCCGTTCCTGAATCTCCTGATTACCGCCTACGACAGCGCGACGGGTACGCTTACGGTCGCTCCGCAGGCGGTCGTGTCGGGCCATCCGGAACTCTCGGTCCAGCCCGACGATGTCTTCGTGATCCGGTATAAGGCGGATGCGGCAAATACCCCCAACCCGACGCAGATCACCGACTCCGGGTGCCACAACATGGAATATCCCGATGGCATGACGCCCGGTGCCGAGGTGGGCAACATCCTGCGCGTGATTCAGGGGACCAGCCGCGGCGAACTCCGCAAGATCACCGGGAACACGGCTACGCAGTTGTCGTGGGACCTGCCGCTGGCGCTCGATGAGACCTCGGTGTGGATCGTGGAAGCGCCGGCCTGGGATTACAGCGCCGACTCCGCGGCGATCAGCAATGCCGATCCCTCCCACCCGGTAACGCTCAACATTGCCACTGACAATTTCATCGATCAGGCGCTCGTCATCGCCGGGTTCACGGTGGATGTAAACGGGAACGAATCTCCGGATAGCGACGTTCCGATTCGAGAGGACTGGATCTTCGGAGCCGAAGGCGAGAAGGTTGCCGGCTTCACACTGCCGGTGAGCGGAGTCCTCGGCATCCAAGCTGATGCCGCGCCCGCGTTCTACCTCGATACCGACTTCACCGCCGGTTCGGTGAAGGCATACGTGAAGTCCGCCCCGGTGGGGGCGGACCTGACGTTCTCGATTTACGTGGGCGATAGTTCCGATCCGTGGATGGCGCTCACCATCGCGGCCGGCAGCAAATCGGTCGCGGCGACAGCTGCGCAAATCGATGCCGCGACCACAATCCCAGCGAACACGAATATCCGCTTGGCGATCACCTCCGTGGGCACGACGTACCCCGGAACGGATCTGTCGGTCTTCGTTTACTCGTAATGTCCGACGCTATTTATAAGCTCCAGCCGCACCGCACCATGCACCTCCAGGGCTTCGACGCCTACGGGGCCGCGGCCGCGCTCTGGGGCGCATCCGAGTCGGGGTTCAACGTATCGGGCGTCTTCCGCGACCAGGGCGATTTCGCAGTGCTAGTGCTCTTCCAGAAGGACGATCCCTTCGGCCATCCGCGCTTCTCGTATCTGCCGGATGGCAATTTCACCGGCCTGAAGCTCGATTTCGATGTCCAGTTCCAGGGCATCCAGGCGTTCGAGTCGAAAAAGTGGCCGTGGATCGATTGGGCGTACATCAACGCTTATGACGAGAGCGGAAACCTCCTGCAGCACCGCTTGAGCGACTTGGCGACAGGGCCGTCCGGCCGCATCGGTGCCAGCGGGACCTTCACGCTCAACGTGGGCACGCCGCTCGCAGGCGACCGCGTGACGCTGTGGTATCAGAACCGCGCGTTCGATTACAGCGTCACATCGAGCACCGTAAGTTCCTGCGTGCAGGATATCTGGTGGGAGCAGCCGGCGACCTCCTGCCAGCAGGCCATGTGGTGGCAGAGTACCACGCTCTCCTGCGTCCAAGCCCTGTGGTGGCAGGGCAACGCAAGCTACAACCATTCGGTGACAATCGGCGGCACAACGTATTCCTGCCTCGAAGACTCGCTCAGCAGCGCCGGCGTCGCGAGCAATATCGCGGCGCAGATCAATGCTTCCGACCCGAACTGCACGGCATCGGTGGGCGGGGCCTATGGCAACGAGATCACCATCGCGCTCCGAAGCGGAGTCACTGGGCCGGTCGCAGTGTCTAGTTCCGATGGCTCCGGGCCGGCGACACTGAGCGACTATGTGCACTGGGTGCAGATCGGCTCGGCGCGGTACTCGTGCAACCAGGGCGCGCTCTCCTCCGCGCAGATCGCTTCAAACATCGCCAGCCAGATCGCGGCTAATGACCCCAACTGCACCGCAACCGCGTCGGACAACGTGATCACGGTTTCGCTGCGTAGCGGTGTGAGCGGGCCGGTCGCGGTGTCCAGCTCGGACGGTTCCGGCCCGGCGACCCTCAGCGACTATGTGCACTGGGTGCAGATCGGCACGGCGACGTACCCGTGCGCGCAGGGCAGCCTGACGGCTGCGCAGGTCGCCAACAATATCGCCGCCCAGATCGCGGCCGGCGATCCGAATTGCACCGCCGTGGCTGGCGGCGCGCAAGGCAATGAAATCACGGTCAGCCTGCGCAACGGCATCCAAGGTCCGATCGCCGTATCCAGTTCGGACGGCTCCTCACCGGCCACGCTCACCGCGTTCGATGGCGCCGCCGTGTGCTCCCAACTCGCGTCGCAAATCAACCAGACGGACTGGACTCAGAACGGGCCGGTCGCACTGTCGGCGGCCGCCTCCGGCAATCAGATCACGATTACCGCGGAGCCGGGCGCCGACGGGAACGCAGTCACGTTTTACGAGTTGCACAGCAGTACCCGCCTGTATTTCTCTCCGTCTTCCGTCCAGCTTGCCGGCGGATCGTCGGATAACGTGTCTTGGCACATCCACGTGGACTTCTCTGCCTTGGGCTGGACGGATCTCACGAAAATCTGGCTCACGTTCGCGCCCGCGCTGGCCAACAGCGCGGCCTATACGCCCACGGAATGGCAGGTGAGCGTCACGAATTGGACGGTCACCGATCCCAATGGCGTGCGGCCGCTCAAGGTCGCCGGGCTGGGGTCGGTGCGCATCGAGGAGGACAATCCGTGGGTCGTGCGCGCGGGCTATTGGGAGGACCCGTCCCTCATCGATCCGAAGGTTGCGGCTTACTGGAGCCGGGGCCGCGCGATTCGTTCGGCATACAGCCAGTACGAGACGCGCACACTCACCATCGAGACCCACTGCCAGTCCACGCATGACATCTACGTGGGCACGTGGCTCGACTGGAATTGCGGGATCGTTTCGGCCACGCTGGACGGCGGCACACCCATCACGCTCGATTGCTACGGTTCCGGAATGCTGGCGCGGCGGCGACTGTTCGCCGGCGTCGCGGCGGGCAAGCATACCGTCGTCCTCGCAATGACCGCCAACAAGAACGCGAACAGCGGTGGCTGGTACTTCTGTTTCGATTTTCTTGAATGCGCGGTCCTGTCGGATGTTCCTAACGCTCCGGAAACTCGAACCGACGTGGGCCTTGCCACGGATTTCGATACCGACAACACGTACAAGCTCTCGCCGCAACGGCTAATCTGGAATCTCCAGAAGCTCGGGCTGGTGGGCGAGATCGATCATTACGCGGGAGTCTTCTGGTGGAACCAGCGGAAGGCCATGGGCGGCCATTACCCCAGCGCCACGATCACGTTCGGCGGGACGTGGGTGGACCAGGATGTGATCTGGCTGAACATCGGCGGCACGTATTCCAATGGCACGGTCACAGGCGGCACGGCACTCGGCAAAACCGTGTTTCCGATGGACACCCCCAGCACCATCGCGGCACACTTCGCCTATTTCATCAACGCCACGCTCGTCGGTGTCTGGGCCTCGGCAAACGGGGCGGTGCTCACCATAACGACGCGCTCGACAGGCACGAACTGGCTGTACAGTCTCATCACGCAGCACAATTCCGCCCAAGGGACGATCACGGTGTCCAACGGATCGACCCAGGTGGTGAACGGGCAGACGTTCACCACCTCGAACGATCTGAAGACCGGCGCCGCCGATCCCACCTGGGTCATCGACCCCACGGCCAGCCAGCCGCTCAACCGCGCCTTCCGCGATTGGCACGCGGACTATTTCGCCGCACTGAAGGCGGCCGGAATCGGCGTGACGGTGTCGTTTTCGCAGGAACTCGTGAACCCGCCAGACGATCCGGGTAACGGCGCGGTGTGGGTCCAACGGTTTCCTGACGGCACGGCCGTTCAGACGGACACGGGGTTCGCCAACTTAAAGAGTTCTATGTGCGCCTTCGGCACAGCGGTCCGGACCTACATGGCGTCGGCCTACATCCAGATGGCGCAATTGATGGCCGCAGCTGGCCTGCCGCCCCGGCTCCAATTCGGCGAGGTTTTGTGGTGGTACGTCGCCGGATTGAGCGGCATGGCTTTCTACGACGCAGATACCACCAGCGCGGCCCTGGCGGCGCTCGGCCGTGCGCTCGCGACGTTCCACAGCGTCAATGATGACCCGAGCGTCAACGGCTATGCCGATGCGAACTTCCTGCGGTCGCGATTGGAGAGCTACGTGGCGGCGGTCCAGGCCGCTGTGCTGGCGAGCGTATCTACGGCGCTGTTCGAACTGCTCTGGCCGCTGGACGTGAATGATCCTGATAACTGCAAGCTGCTTCGCTACGTGAACCTGCCCACGACCTGGCAGGCCCGCGCCGGCTCGGGGTTCGACACAGTCCTTTGCGAGGGATTCCAATACGCGGGCGTTGATCACAACCTCGACAAGGCGAAGCGCTGTGCCGCTTATCCGTTTACGGAACTGTCCTGGGATCGGGCCCACTGCCGGTATCTTATGGGCTGGTACAACGCCGGCTGGCCCTGGGCGCGCGAGTTCCAGGCGGCGCAGCGCGCCGCCGTCCCGCTGATCAAGTTCTGGGCCTATGACCATCTGTGCTTGTACGGCTGGCCGTTGCCCTTGCCGAAGCAACCAAGCAGTCCTTCGTTCATTTAGTTCGCTTTTAATCCCATCCACAACGAGAGGTGTTCTATGGAAGACCACGAGGCGCGGCTGAGAGAAGTCGCGTGCATAGCCGTTGCGCTCGAAGCGCAGACAGGATGCCCGGCGCAATTGCTAATTTCGCAGTGGGCACTGGAATCGCAGTGGGGCGCCAAGCCCGCTGGCAACTTCAACTTCTTCGGAATCAAGCACGCTTCCCGCCACGCGAAGTGCTGCACGGTGACCACGCGCGAGGTCATCAACGGCAAGTCCGTCGTGCAGGACCTGGAGTTCGCCGATTACGACTCGCTCGAGGACTCCTGCCGAGACTATGCCTGGCTCATCACGCAGGGCGCGCCGTACCGGGCGGCCTGGGAGCGCTATCAGAGCGACCACGATCTGCACACCCTGATTGCGGCGGTCGCCGGCACCTACGCCACTGATCCGAACTATGCGCGTCTGGCCGCCGCCATTGCTGGCCAAACCAATGTCGCGCAAGCCGTCGCCGCCGCCCGCCAGGAGGTGTCCGTCAATGCCTAAGCCCTGGTTAATCCTCAACTACCTCAAACTGGCCCTCCTGTGCGTCCTGCTGCTGGCGCTGGCGGCGGTGGGCGTACAGACCGTCCTCCTCCTGCACGCCGCGACTGTGGCCGCCCATGCGTTGCCGGGGGCGGCTTCTTACGAACTTCAGGCCACCCGTACGGCGCTGTTAGCCGAGGTCCAGGCTGCGCGCGGCGATCTCACCGGCCAGATTGAGGCGACGCGAACAGATCTGCTCAGCCGCACGGATCGGCAGGTGTCGGCCCTCCGCGGCGATGTGATGGGCGAGGTCGCGGAAATCAGAAAAGTAGCCGACCGACACGTCGGGGACATGCTCAGGCGCGTAGATACTGCCCTTGCCACTGTGGACGCCCTCCACGAGGATCTGAAGCCGACCCTCGACAATGCAGCCGCAATCACCGCGAGTGCGAGAGACGCCTCGGCGATTCTCTTGCGCCGCGATGCGCTGCCCGCGCAATTGCTCGGGCTGACCGGCGCGGCCAAGGTGACGCTCGGCCAGACTGCGGAGACGATGCGCGATATCCAGCGCGCCACGCCACAGATGCTCAATACCTGGAATGAAATCGGCACGAACGTCAAAGCCACGACAGAAGCGAGCACAGAGGCCTCGCGGAATACCGCCCAGGTGATGGCGAACTTCGCTCGGGCCACCAGGCCGCTGCCCACCTGGGCGCGCATCGGGTTGGCGGTGGCACCGCCTTTGGCGCAGGTCGGGGTGAGCGTCGCGACGACGCTCGCGGTCACCGGGAAAGTGGGTGGAAAGTGAGGCACAACATGCGAATCAACGTCATCGTACTGCCGCTGTTGGCGGCGATTCTGGCCTGCTCGGCGTCCGGGCAGGTTGCGAGCGTGGGTGATCCCACGTTTCAGTCCTACGCGCTGGCGGCTCGCGGTGGGCAGCACGCCGGGTTCTACGGCGGCGCGCAACCCGTGGACCAGTTTGGAGTGTTCGCCCGCTCGCTCGGCGCAGCCTGGGACGCTGGCGCAGAGGTCCGCGCAGCCAGGCTGCAATCAGGCGGCGCGTGGCTCGATTTCGGTGTCACTGCGCTGTATGGTTCTGCCGGTGCGAAGGCCGCAGGCGAGGCTGGAGTAGTTCTCGGCGATTCGTTCGATTGTTTCCTCTGGGCGAAGGGCATGTTGGGTAACTTCCGTGCGGCCGCCGGGGGCATTCAGCTCGGCCGGATTTCCATCTCCGGCGCCTACGGCAACTACTTCGAGAATCGTGCGGATCTCGGGGTGCGGCTCGACCGCCGCGGCAAATACACCGCAACGGTCGGATACAGCAGCGCCCTCGGATTCAACGGCGGCATGCGCCGCTCGTGGTCCTTCAAGCGGTAATGACGCCCATGCCCGGCAAATCGCAGCCATATTCCGATGCCGTGCTCAACGTGCTGCGCGGCACGGGGATTACAGGTGTATCGCCGTACCTGGGCCTGTTTTCCGTGGCGCCCGCCGATGATAATTCGGCGGGCACCGAGCTTGCGGGCGCGGGATACGCCAGGCAGCCCGTGACATTTGGCGCGCCGGTAAGTGACACCGGCAACGTGCGGAAGATTTCCAACGCCGCGAATCTGCAGTTCGGACCTGCCAGTTCGGACTGGCTTCCTGCGGTTGCGTTCGGGATCTTCGATGCCCAGACGAACGGTAACCTCCTTTACTGGAACACGCTGCCCACGCCCAAGACGATCCAGATGGGCGACTTCGGGCAGTTCGCGCCGGGATCGCTGGTAGTCGAGGAGGATTGAAATGCCGGATAACATTCCCATCAGTCCCGGACAAGGCGCGGTCATCGCCACAGATCAGGATCCGGTCACCGGCGCCCACTACCAGCGAGTGAAGCTGATGGATGGCACCGAAGGATCGAGCGATGCCATCCAGAGTGACAGTCAAGGCTCGCTTCAGACCTACGTCACCGAAGCCGATATAGAGGACTTGAAGACTGGCAATGCGACAGTCAAAGTCGGCAACGATCAAACGCAGCCGGTGCCTGTCCAGCTCGACCGATATGGCAGGGCGCCCGCCGGGAATTCCGTTCCGGTGGTGCTCGCCTCGGACCACGATCCGGTTCCCATCGCTTCGGCCAGTCTCCCGCTTGTGGGCGGCGCGGTGGGCGCGAACGGAGCGATCTGGGGCCCGATTCCGCTGGTTGGGTGCAACGGCCTCACGCTCCAGGTCACCGGCACATACAACCTCACGATCATCTTCGAGGCGACCATGGCCGATCCGGTGCTTGGCCCGTGGGTCACGGTTGCCGGATGCAGGACGACCAACGGTCAGCTTGACAGCAACCCCGCAGTCAACTCGCTCAACCTGGCGTGGGACTTCATGCTCTCGGGCTTCGCGTACTTCCGCGTGCGTGTAACCGCGTTCACGTCTGGGCTGGCGCAGTTGCAGGCGAGCCGGTACACAAACGCCACGGAGCCCAGCCCCTCGGTCGTGGCGCACGGCATGTCGAGCGGCAACCCGGTCGCCGTGGCCGTGGATGCGAGCGGGCGCCTGACCATTCTCGGCCCGATTACCATCGCTGCTGCATTGGGATCTGGAAGCATGGTCCCGGTTGTCGGCGGCGATGGCACGTCATCGGGCTTCGCGCGCCAGCCCACTGCCGCAATCGACGGCACGCCTGTCAACGGCCAGACGACCAACCAGCCCACGTTCCTGCTGATCGGCGGCACGGACGGGATCTTCACTGTCAGTCCCTCGTATGCCGCGCCCAACCCGAACGCGGTGGGCACGGCGCGCAAGCTCCTCACGGATTCGGCCGGCGTCCTTCAGGTCACCGACTCGGCCATCACCTTGCTTCGCCAGGAACTCCGCGAAGCCAACGCTCTCTTGCTTCTGATTTTGCAGGCCCTCTCCGGCAACGACATGGTCACCGGCAAAGACGGCCTGATGCCGCACCAATTGCCTGTTCAGTAATTCAACTCAGAAAGGTAAAGGAGGCCGGTAATGCCCGGTATTGATGTAAACCAATTGTGGACACCCGCCCGCGCGATCCCCTCGCCGCAGGCGGACCAGAAAGCCCCCGTCACCAATGTGCGCGGCGGCCGTTACGGCGAGCAGTATGTTCTGCCGTTGACCGTCACGAAACACATCCTCGCCGACGAGGGCAGCTATTTCATCGCGACGAACGTCACGCCCGGAACGGCGCAAGGGTACAACATCCAGGCGGCGTTTTCGGATACGACGCCGCTGATTTACATCCAGAACAACGACTCGAAAGCCAACCCCTTCGGCAAGCGCCTGTACCTGGATTACCTCAAACTGATCTGCACCACGGCGCCCGCCTCGGCGACCGGTGCCCGGTTCGCGCTCAAGACGGACCCGCAGCTCCGGACGCTCTCGACCAACAACACGCTCGCGATCACGCCGACCTCACCCAACTCCGACGTGGCCACGCAGTCGGTCTGCTCGGTGAACGCGCAGAACAGCGCGACCGCGTCCGTGCTCACCGCGTCCTCGGGTGCCGCCCGTCTCGTGGCCAACGCCAGCATGGGCGGCCTCCCCATCGTGGGTGACGAGTTCGTGCTCGTGTGCGGCCCCGCGGACCCCGGAGCCTATCCGGGCCTCACGGCGGCGCAGGCCGTGTGTCCGGGCCGGAAGGTGAGTTGCTTGCCGCCCGTGATCCTCGGTCCCAACTCTGCGCTCACGGTGTATGCGTGGTTTCCCGGCAACGCGGCCACCGGCCTGTCCTACGAGTTTGAGATCGGGTGGTGGGAACGTTAAGCCTCGCAGAAGTAGCACGGTCGTCTCCGCACCATGCTCCTGGTTCTATTCAACTCGACCCGCGCCTTGGCTGGCGTGGCTGCGGGCCAGGGCGCCGTCGCCGCGCAACTGGCGGCGCTCCGGTCCGTGGCCGGAGCCGCGTACGGAAGCTCCCCTGTGTCCGGCAGGTTTGTGCGGGTCGAGAGTCTGCGGGCGGCTACAGGAGGGCAGGGGGCCGCTTCCGGCGCGATTCGGGCATCGCGCGCCTTCCGCGTGGTGGCGGCAGGGTCAGCAGTAGTTTGGGCGCACCCGGCCCTATTGCGGATGCTCCGTGGGACCGCCACAGGGTTGGCCCCCGTTCGCGCACAGTTGGCTCGTGTGCGCCCCCTGGCTGCCTCCTCGGCCGGAACTGCTACCCTGCTTGCACCGTTGGTCCCCGTGCGCGGATTGGCAGGCATTGCGGCCGGCGCGTCGCAGCTCGAGGGCGTGCTCGGGATCGTAATGCGGCGCCTGGCCAGGACTCCGGGCGTCCAGTTGATGGTGATCCGGAGGGAGGTCCGGATGTTGGCCGTCGACCCTGAGCTGCGCGTCGTAGTCGTGCCGCGCGAACGCCGCCTGTTGGTCCCTGCCGCAGAGCAGCGCACGGTCGGGGTGTCGGCCGAAACCCGGAGCGTTGCCGCATGACCACCTTCATCAAAGATCCCGATGCCGTTCTGGACTACTCCGTCGATTGGTCAAAATGGCTGGCCGGCGACCAAATCCAGACGAGCGCGTGGTCCGTGAGCGACACGGCGCTCCAAGCCACCGACGAGTCGAACACCCTAACCCGCACCACCGTCTGGCTATCGGGCGGCGTCGCCGGCCAGCCCTACACAGTAACCAACCGTATCACAACCTCCAGTGGCCGCACGGACGACCGCTCGTTCATCATTCAGGTGCAGGACCGCTGATCTTCGCTATTCGGCCAACGCAACCGTAGTCTTATCAGTGGAGCGGGGTAATCTTCTTTATTGCGGCGGGTGGCACTTTTCTCGGCGACGTGGTTTCCCCAATCCCTGGCGACCCGCCCGGCACCCTGTTGTGACGCACCGGCAGGCCTTTTGGCAGCTGCACTGTCTCCCTCACGCTAGGTGCCTTTGGGAGACCGTACTTCTTAACTGCCGTCGCCGGGCTGGGCGGTCGGCCGACCGGGGCTGTAGCAGTCATGTGGCGCCCCGGCGCAATCCCAGTATGCAGTTCGCGGCGGGCTTGGCTGGGTGAGGTGTACCGATATACGGTCCGCGGCGCGGGCAACGGGCGAGCAGGGGTGTGGAGGTGATTCCAGACGTCCTTGCCTTGGATTGCGACAGCCCGCCGAGCCGCTTGTTTCTCAGCCGCCCGTGCGGCTGAGCGTTCGGCGGACCGCGTCAGGCCACGCGCGGCACCGCGGGCGATTGCTTTACCCACCGTACCGGCATTGGCGGCCCATGCGCCGAGCAAAGTGAGAAGCACCGCACGCACGACCCAGAATCGTCTCATTTCAGACCCTCCTAAACAGCCACCCGGCAAGCCGGAATGGCAGAGCAAGAACGAAGAAAACGACACCAAACAAGCCCCGCACTGCGTCCGCTGCCAGGATGCCGACCATATGATCCGCCGCTCTGGCACCCAGGATGAAGCGGATAAGTGCGCGAATCATTGCCCATCCGATCCACACTAACAAGAGAAAGCTGACCCATGATGGTAGCGAGCCGACAAAGCTTTCGATAAAGGGTGCCAACAACAGCATCAACACAATACCGCCCAAAAGCTGTCCGGCAGACCGCAGCCGTAGCAGCCCGACCATAAGCCCAAGCCCGATGAGGGCGATGACCAGAATCATTGCCTCGTCCGGCAAGAACATCCATAGCCACTGCATACGCTACCTCCCACTCCCAGCGAGTGTGCGCAGGGGCGTACCCTCAGTTGACTCGATCCCGACGGAGGTAGTGATCCCGTCTCTTCGACAACTGGATCTCGACATGAGAGGTACATGCCGAGCCCGCCGGCGCTCGGTCTCTTCCAAGCGCTCTGCTGCGGCCGCAACCTTCTCAACTGCCGAGCGCAGAGCGGATATCGTATCCGGTCGTTCCGCGATCCATGGAGCAAGCGCCAGGCCCGTCCGTCGACACCGCTCGGCCGCGTTGCGGCAGACAGGATGTGCGCAGCCACGTAACCGTTGTTCCAAGGAGGTAGCGACCGGATCGGGATATACTGGAACACCTTCGGCCGCTAGCGCTTCGATGAAGGCGGACCGGCTTAGTTTCCCGTCCGCCAGTTCTTCCGGGACAAAAGTCGGACAGTATCGCCAAAAGGCATGGTCGCAGTTGATCGCCACCTCCGGAGGCCGGACACCGGGCACATGAGCCAGCGCGTCCGACAGCCGGACCCAGTAATCTGCTCTGACGCGCTGCCGTGCCTGGGCGTCTTCCATCTCAGCCCGTGCAATGACACACGCCAGTGGGTGGATGCGGAAGTTGTACCCGAAGTCGCCGAGCGCTCCACGTATCGTCGTTTCGAACCGGCGCCGGATCGGATGTTGGGAAAGCGCGACCGCCCGCTCGAAGAACGGACGGCTGCTGGTGACGAACAGGCCCCCTTCCCCTCCGCTGACGGGTTTGTCACGGCCTAGGCTGAAGCAGCCGACGTCGCCCCAAGACCCGACCGGGCGACCATTGAGCCGTGCGCCGAAAGCTTGAGCGGCGTCCTCTATCAAGGTAATTCCCCGTTCGCGCGCGATCACTGTCAGAGCTGGCATATCCGCTGGCTGGCCGTATATGTGGACGGCGACCATCGCGACTGTCCGATCGGTCAATCGCTCCCGGACGCTGGGCGGCGAAAGGGTGTAACGTCGCGGGTCGCTGTCCGCGAACACGGGTTTGGCCCCAAGGTGCAGTACCGGTGCCACCGTCTGAGGCCAACTATATGCCGGAACAATCACCTCATCGCCCTGCTTAACCCCCGCTGCCGCGAGCGCCAGGAATAGCGCTGCGGTTCCACTCGATACCGCCAAGCCGTACCTCGCCTGGACGAATTCGCTGACAGCCGCCTCGAGCGCGGCTACGGGACCGGTGCCAGACAGCGCCGAGACGTAGGACCAATCAGTCCGGGCGCGTTCCGCCGCTTCGCGCAACGCGTCGATTGCGCGCTGACTCAGGGCGCTGGCTTTCGGAGCAGAGATCTGCATTGCCGGGGGCCCACCGAAGATCGCCAATTCGTCCATGCTTCGCCTCAAAACTGCCGCATTCGCTGTTGGACCTGGAGTTGTGCGGCAAGCTCCGTCAGCCGTCGGCTCAGGGCCAGATCATCCAAGGTACCTTTGGAATCAACCAGATTCTGAAGGTAATTCGGAATCTCCGCGCCGGGACGCAAGCCTTTGCGGGAAAGCCAAGGTAGCACCGATTTGAAGCTTGCCATGCGAACCGCATTCAGTGCGATGAATTCATGCTGGAGCGGGTCATAGTTGGGCTTGTAATCGAGGATTGCTTCCTCGAAGTGCGCCTGGCCAATCTCTGATCCGGCGACGCCCCCGTCCTCGTCGCTTAGTGCTCCTGCACGGGCGACTACTTCCTGAATCCCGCGAACCGTCGGGTTCGCCAGTTCCGGCATCGCGGCGAGGTCGCGGCAACGCACCTCCGGCGCAACCTTGCGGCCAACCTGGTCGGCCAGATGCGGCAACAACATGGCGACTTCACTCGGCGTCGGATGGACGAATGGTATTACGAGCTGAAAGCGGTCCAGGAGTGCGGAATCCAGGATGTCCGGCCGGTTACTCGTACCCACCCACAGGATCTTGCCTCGGTGCTTCATTCCGCCCATGAACTCCCACAGCCGGGCCATCATGCGCTCACTCGTTCCAGCGTCCATGGTCTGGCCGGTATTCCGCTGGCCGAAGGCCTGATCAATCTCGTCCTGCCAGATGATGCAGGGGGCCAGGGTCTCGGCCACTGACAGCACTCGTTCGAGGTTCCGCTCGCTGGACCCTACCAGGCCTTCACGGACGTTCCTCATGGCAAGGCACGGATAACCCAATTCATAGGCTAGTGCTTGGACCACAAAGCTTTTTCCACAACCGGGAACTCCAACCATGAGAACCGCCGCCGTCGCAGAAGCCGGGTTAAGGCGGATGCTGCGAATCACCCGGTTCAGCTCGTCCTTCACATGACAAAGCCCGCCGATCTTGTCGAACCCGTGCTTTGGCTCGTGAACTTCGAGGAGCCCACGGCACAACTGGTCGATGACTGCGGATTTCCGCTCTCGGATATGGTCGTGATCGAGGGCTAGGCCACGCATTGCAGTTCCGTGCATCAACTCTTCAATTTCGACGTAGGGCAGGCCGCTGGTCACCCGCGCCAATTGAGCCGCGGGTATGCGGCCATTCTCATTCAGATTGATGCTCAGCCGCCCAGCCAATGCCTCGATGAACTCCCGCCGCTGCTCTTCGTTGGGCAGGCCGACATGCACAAGCTTGTATCCCACGCCGCCACGCAGCAGGAGTTCGCTGACTTGGCCTTCGTACGTGACCAGCAAGACCAGATTCTGCGTTCTGCGAATAGATTCGTCCATCCCCCAGGCATGCAGGGTTTCAAGCGCCGCGAGCTGCACTTGCCCAAACATCGCATTCATCCCATTGGAGATGGGAGCCAGGTGGTCAGCGTAGTCCAGTATCAACGCGACATTCTGATCCGGGTTGCGCAGCCAACGGGTTGCATGCGCCAGGACCTGTTCAGGCGAGAGCCCGTTGGGCAAGCTGCCGAAAGGACCTTTCGGTGGATTCTTCTCCTGCAACGGCGGCCGCATCTCCTCGAGGCCGTTGGCGAGCGAGTACTGCGCTACTGCGTATCCCTCCCGCCCGAGATACGATGCCAGGAAATTCTTCAGCGGCATGGGCGGCAGTTGGGAGTCGCTGAAGTAGACCTTATCGCTTGTGTTCCCGTCCAAGACCAGACAGCGGTTCCTGCCCGCCCGCAACTCATCCATCTGCTCCAACCACGCCGGCTTCATGTCGCTCTCCTTCCTCCTTCAGTTCAAGATCCGCTGTGCGTGGCCCCACAGCAGGGCGCGACCCCTCTCCAGCCGTTCGCGCTCCGTAGTCGGCCTGCTGAGATTGTTCGAGCGCCGCACTGGGGCATCCGCCGTCCGTTGCGTCCCGCCACCACTGAAGCACTCGGCAAGCGCAACTTCGAGCGGTTTGCCGCCTTGTTGCGCACGCCGGATGAGCGGCCCGCCGGCGAAACGCCCGTGCCTCGTTAGATTCTGCGCCGCAATCACCGAACCGTTCCGCCGCATAGCATCCAGCAGCGCCTTCGTCTCGCGGTCGCAGGAATCGCCTTCGAAACCAGCCATATCCATCTCGACTTTGCCGCCGGGTCGCAAAACCATCGCCATGGTGTGCTGGTCCCGCCGGCCGACCAGCGCGACGTTCTGTCTCACCCGGGCGAGCTTGACCTCATAGCCGAGGTCCGCCAGAGCGTTGCCGACCTGGGCGGCAACCGTGGCACGCTCGGCTTCCCGCAGGCGCTCGTGGGCGTCATGGATGATGCTCGTGTACAGGGCCTCCGCTTGGGCAGCAAGCCGTTGGGCGGACTCCGCCCGACCGGCAGTCGCCTCAAGTCGTGCCCTATCCAGCGCCTCTCGCGCCACAGCCAGGTCAGGTCTGTGGAATTGACCGGCCACGAGTCTGAGAGGAAGCTCAGAATCCAGCACCCCTTGCGCCGCTCCGGCGCGCGCTAGCAGTTCCGTCGTCGAAGCCGAAGAAACCGGCGCCACCGCGGGTTTCACGCCGGCCAACATAGATATTGCGGTACCCGCAGGAATGGTCGCCATGGACGATGTGTAGAGACTCTGCGCCGTGGCGCGCAAGCGCTCGGCCGCTTGAGTACTGTCGTAAAGCGCGCCGGCCCACGCCGCAGCACGCTCGACACCTGCCGCTACGGTCTCGCTGGCGGCTGCGACCGCCTTCGTGGCCGTGCGTACGCCAGATGCCAACGACTGGACGGCAAAGTCCACTCCCACCAGCGCAGCATGGCCAACCACCTTGGCCCCCTGGATGGCCAAGTAGCTGACACCGGCGACCAATAAAACCAGCGCAACCAGGGGCAGCGCCACGCACGCCAACAGAATCCCGCCGCAATCGCTCATTGTTGTCCTCCTACCACTTCCAATTCCAATCCTCTAAGTCCACGGATTTAGGTTCGCCCCCCGGTGCCTCTCCGCCGTCAGTTGGCTCTGGAGGAGGCGGCGCCGAATGCGTATCACCACCCGGTTTACTAGTCGGTGGCGCAGAGTCTCCTTTTGGCTGTGGAGCCGACGCAGCCGGGTGTGCATCCGATTGCGGGTCAGGTGCGGTACCAGGCCGCTTTGGGTCCTCTGGAAGACCAAGTCTCCGGCGAAAGGCCGCATGCAGATGTCGCCTCAAATCGGTAAGGGGTGGGCCAAACGTGTTGACCACGCCTCTTCCCAGGCGCGCGGCGAGGTTTACTACGTGCTGCATCACCCCTACAATGGTCATTACAATCTGTTCGATTATCCGCAGCGGAAGAAGGAGGGCTACCAGTCCGGCAAGCATCAGTCCCAAAGCGAGCAGGCCAATGTACTTGAAAAGTGCTATGACCCCAGTAAATGAGACCAGCAGGGTAAGCCCCGTGAGGATGGTCAGCGCAGCCGGGAAGAATACTTCCGCGAACTGGTCGAACCCGCTTTGGACCTCCTCAGTTGTCGATGTTGTTGAGGACGGCGTTGTCGCTGCTGTCGGTGCACCAGGGATTTCCAGTGAAGCCGCCGCCACCGCAGGCACCGCCGCACTGGTATCCAACTGTCGGCCGCGCCAAATGCCCATAACCGCGAACGTCAGGATGCTAAACGCAATCGAAGACCACGCCATCACAACAAGGGGCTTCTTGAATCGCTTGAGAAAACCCTCGGGAAAGAGGTGGGTGCCCCGGTGCATGTCGATGAGCACCAGGCCCCAGAAAATGCTGACGGTCATCAATGCGCCGGCCGACATCCAGTCGAGGGCAGAAGCCAACTGCGGCATGTCGTTGCCCGCGGTACCAAACATCGCCGCGAGCGTCAGCTTGGTGAGGTAAACCTCGACGGCGGCGCATATGACGGTGATGCCCGCCATCACTATGGCGCCGATAAAACGACTCAGGTGGAAAGGATGGGCTGCCATAGCCGCGTTGGGGGAGACGGCAGTTGGCGTCCCCGCTGTGCCGGGGGATGCGGCAGTTGGCACGCTTTGGGGCGCCGGTGCGCTTGGGTCCCCTCCCTCTGTGTGTTGCTCTTCCTGCAACTGAGCGCGAATGAACGCCGCGAGCCTTTGAGCACCCTGGCTAACCCAGTCCAAGGCCACCGCAAGCGGCCGGACTAGGAATAGCAGCAGCTCGTTGAACGCCTCGCGGACCGCATCCTGGTGCTGGGCGATAAAGGCCAGACCCGCCAAAACCAGGGCAGTCGTAATCAGCCAATTCCACCAGGACATACCTTACCTCCGGATTGCCTCGACGACTGAGGCTTGGCTAGGGTCCAGAAACTGTACGTCTTTGGCGCCCCACTTTAACAGCCGCTGGCTCCAAGTCCGCCGCATCATCTGTGCGCCTTGTGCGCTAGCTCCACCCTGAAACATCGATACGATCACGCGCACGCCGCTCAGGTTCACTTCCGCTTTCTGGCCGACGTTGTCGGCGAGGTCTGAGCTCAGGCGAATTTCCTTCACAGCGTTTGGCGGTGCGGCCTCAAGCAGCTCGCCAGCTTTGGCGAAGAAGCCGATCACGTCGGTCCTATGGGACGGCCTCGGGTGAAACCCGCGCAGGTAGTCTGCTGCGCTAGCGAGAACCTGCTGGAGCGCCTGCGCAGCAGCCTGCTGCCGTGCCTTGGCCTTGCGATCATATGGGTTAACGACCGGCGCAGGGGCAGCCGGACAGCGGACCGTCAGAATGGCGGCACTCTCGTCGTAGGACCGGTCGTTGATCTGCCGGAAGAACCAGACGTCGCCATGCTTCGCCTCGCGGGTAGATTGCGCGGCGGCGGTCCGTAGCGCATCGTCGATCAGGTGGTAGCTGCCGCTCGTGTCGATGCCGTAAACGACCCACGCTGGAATGGCAGGCTGGGCCGACGACAGTTCAGCCGAAAGGAAGAGCGCGGTCGGCAGAATGACAGCGAGTCGGACGGATCCTGTCTTCATCAACCTCATCAGAACACTCCAGATGGCAGATTCCTCGTTTTCGCCGGTTTTCATTTGCATTCACGCCGCCTGTTGCTCTCTGTGAGCGGTGAGGGTATTGCTGCGGAACGGCACCATGGATGCCTCCCTGCACCTCCGGAGTTTGTCCGAATAGACGTTATCGAGACCAGCCAGCCAAGGCTCAAAGCTGTGGCCATAGAGTCTTTTGGCCACGCTCAACACCGCGTCCAGATTGCGATTCACCTGGCTGTTGCTTTCCGAGCTCAGCGGCAGCCAGTTCGGTAGGTGAGGGAGATACAGAGCGACCACAAGGCCGCGGTCGCTCTCGTCCGCTGAAGTACGCGTTTCTTTCATGTTTTGAAAAGTTCCCACTACACCGATGTGACCACACAAAGTCGAACCGGAACTCTTTCTCTCTTTTTCGCGAAGGCGCTCAGTTTTCGCGGCTTTTTGGCGGGGTCTTGGCGAGAGGAGACGAAGCAGCGCGTGACCACTGTGTTGGAGAGTTCTCTATCGCGACTGCCGGCTCGCTCCCCAATAAATTCATCCTGAGATATGTTTCCTGGCCAGATCTTTTCGCGGTTATTTCGGGCCCAGGTCGCCAGCACCGTTATGCTCGGCGATCTTTCGCATCCGGAAGACCGGCTCGCCGACTGGCGTATACTGTTGTCGAGGATCGGCAGATGCCCTTCGATCTCAAGACCTATCGTGGGGGGGAGCCCCTACTGGTGACCGCTTCAGCGGTCGACCCAGCAGGCAACGCGCACAGCGGGGAGGATTGGCTGGATCGGGTCAATACCACTAGCACGTTGCGTGGCATTATTCTTCCTCTGGAGCTGAAGGGCCCTCATTGCAGACGGCAGGAACTATTCGGACTGGAACTGCTTGAATGGTTGCGCTGGAGCGCACCGGAGCCTGTTCGCTTCGTTCCTGTCTTGGCACTGGCTTGGCAGTCATTGCGCCAGGTACTGGGGCGCAGGCCGTGCCTGCTCTTGGTGGCCGGCGGCGCGACGTTTGTCCGACTGCCGGAGGCTGCTGAACACGCGTGGCTTGCCGCGCAGCGGTTCGTGGACGCGGTGCGCGGATCCGGCTCGGACCACCTCTGTGCTAAGCCGACGGACATTGAACGCTTGGCCACCGGCGCACTTCGCCGCGCTGAGGAGGTTACCCATCACGATCTGGCGAACGAGTTCTATGCAGCGTGGCGGCTGTGGGAGGGTTACCGGCGAGCCCTTGAGGGCGCAAACCGTGGTACCACCAGCGCTACCCTCCAGGCGGAGATCGACCGCGTCAGCAAGGTTCGGTTCTCGTGGGAAGCTGAGTTGAAGCGTCGAATGTTACAGCCAGCGTTTCGCCAGTTCCGAGTTTCGCGACGAGCCTGGGAGTTCCCAGCTTACCCTTTGGTCGAAGACGCTGATCGCATCTTGCAGATCCACATAGAGGATGGGCTTCCGCCAGGCACCCGTATCCTGCTAGTGGATGACGAGTTCGAGAAAGGGCTTGCCGATGTGCTGCTCCAGATTCTCTTCCGGAAGTGCGAGTTCCAAAGGAGGTTGGATAACAGCGAATGGGTTTACTCGGAGCAGTCTGAGAAAGGCCGATGGGCTCGTTTCGTTTGTGTCAAGGACGTTGCCAGTGCAGTACACTGGCTTGATTATTGGCATCCAGGGCTAGGGCTAGTGGGGGCGGTCGGTGAAATTGAGCGATCCAGCGCGGATTGGAAAAATGCGTGGGCAACGGTGCTGCAAGCAAGCCCCGACGACCCGGCAGAGTACATCCTTGACAAGCTCGACGATCCTACTCTCTGGCCGAAGAACACCCAGACCATCGCTCTGTTGGATCTCAGACTTAAACGCGAAAGGCTCGCCTCCATTTACTCCACTCGGCAGATGGAGAGTGTCCGGCTTCGGGATGCGATCAAAGCGGCGGACCTGGACTTTCCGGTTATCATGCTGACGGCTTCCCGCCAGGCGGTCAATTTCGCAGCCGTCATGGCCGGCGCCAGGGAGGTCGATGGATGGCTGACCAAGGAAGCACCAGACGTTCCAGCCGATGATGAGAACAGCAGCCGGGCCCTTCATTACTTGCTTGAGCGGCTCCATCTGTTCGCGTGTCTGCACGACTGGTACTGCCCAGAGTTCGAATGGAACCTGGAACGTAAGCTGGCTTGTGCGCGTCTGTACAACAGTCCTCACCGGGATTTTTGCCTCGGACATATAGCCCAGCGCGCTGAGGCAATCTTTCACACACTGCTGGTAGGTCGCACGCTCCAGGACAAGTACAAAGGGGAGAAGTTCTATTCCTGCATCGAGTCGGAGGTGGCACCGCTGCGTTTCGACGTGGAGCGTCGCTTAGTGGCCCGCCGGATTGCTGTCGCCGCGCTCCTCCATACCGCGCAATGGGCAGCTGGAGGGCCCCGATGGAATGTAGATGCTTTCCAGAACCTTATGCCTGGCAGGCCCGACAAGAAGATCGTGAAAGCGGTTTACGATGTGGTCAACTTCAACGACCGGCTCTGGTTTACCACCAGTGAGCCCACCCTAATTGAGCGACTCCTGAAGGAAGAGTATGAGTGGCTGTTGAATCGCTCATGGGAACGAAACTCCGACCACGTTCAGGAGTGGATACGATCTGCAAAAGACGAAGCTTTCCGTTCTTCATGAGAGGGATACCTGCCCCTCGTAGCCATGGAGCACCCCCCAGAGCCTGGGGTCCGAAGTCCATTCCAACCAACAAGGGAAGACGGGCCCCTACATGAGGAGTTGATCAAGCGTGTAGTCGAAGAAGGCTAGGGCCTCCTCCTCACTCGCTTCTGGGCACCGTTCGTATTCCGAGAAGGGAACGTGCGTAAACTTGTTGCGACGCTCACGATACTCCCTCTCTTCGCGCCCCATTTGGTCCCACTCCCCCTCCACATTCTGACACCGAATCTCCTGGACCACGCCCAGCCCGCGAAAAACCGCGTTCCACGGACGCGGCAAGACGTGCTCATTCTCGCTGCGACCAGCATGGGTGCAGATGATGAGAAATGCTTCATCCAGAAAGGCTTGGAGGTCGCCACGGCGTGGCATGCGCCGGTCCAGCCAGATATCTGTTGGACCCGGCAGTCTCCGGCAGTGAACCGAAGGCTTACCTTCAATGACCTTCAACTTGGCCCATCGTTTTCGATTCGGAGCTTTATTCACGCATCGCAGAATGACTTGACGGAGATCCTCCCCGCTGGACACACCTTTCGTCCAGTACGCCTCGGCGCCCAGCTTAACCGCGAACTCTGCGCTCCGAGCCCTCTCGGATGCGGTCAACAAGATCACGGGGACATGCGGAAAGCGATCCTTTAGCTGCCGTAGTAACTGAAAACCAGTCAACCACTCGAAACCAACGAGCTGATCAACCTGAGGATCAAGACGAAGGTCAAGAAGAACCGCACTGAATGGAAGTACTTCTGAGATCAATTGAACGGCATTGTTGCACGTTTCGTGAGCTTCACTGAGGCGACACTCGGCCTCCTGTTTCGCATTCTTTACAGCCCGGAGCGCCTCTTCAGCCTCATTAAGCTCCTGCTCGGCCTTAGAGACCTTGTGCTCTTGGTTTAAGATGTCTGGCCTCTTGAATGTGCCGCTACCGCGCATCCGCTGGAGCTCATTCGCCGTCTTCTTCAGCCGGTCGTCGGCCCCCTGTCGCAGCCGCTCCGCTTCGTCGACCCGCTCTTCACACTTCTGGAGAGCCGCTTTGGCCTGTTCAGCGTCAGCCCAGCATTTCTGAATGGTTCGAACTTCTTGTCGTTTGCCTTCAAGAAACAGCTCGGCGGCTTGGAAGGTGCGGATGACATGCAATTGCTCGTCGCTCGTCGTCGCCCGGTCAGAGTCACACAGCGCTCCGTACTCATCTGGATTAAGGTCGATACCCGCAATTCCAGCTTGGAGGGCTAATGACCACCCACGCCAGTGCTCGTCGTCGATATACAAGAACCGGTGGTGTTCGCACTTCTCGGCGAAGGCAATCACCGTTCCCTCATCTACCCTACTCCCGGCCGCATATTGCGGCATTAAGAAGAGCAGGCGCTTCAACTCAAGATTAGCCATCTCTGCGCGAAGGCAATTATCGAGAAATGGGTGGTGTTGCCTGATTCTGTCGCCAGCAAACTCACTGCAGAACTTCAACACGCCCACCCGGTTTCGATAGGAATGAGCATAGAGTTTCCGTAGATCGGCTTCATCGGCTGCTTTGACATAGGGACGAAGCGCAGTTTCATCGGGCACCGGGAGCCGACTTTTCCATTCCTGCCAGCGACTTGGATCAAGTAGGGTCTGAAGATGCTCCGGGAGCCGCAAGAGAACGGTTCCCGGTGAGTAGACGATCAAATTAGCCGCTTTATTTCGGTGGAGCGCTAATGGGTGCTCAAAGCTGTAGAGTACAGTGGACGCAAAGCGCGTTGCCGCGGGCAATTCACGGGTCAGACGAATATGCTCTAGGAGCTCGATCCCATGGCGCAGTGACCGCTTTGCAGACTCGCCAAAGCTGAAGTTCACGTTGATCAGGAAGAGCAGACCAGTAGGCGTGTCTGGCCGTGTCAAGATAGGCAACAGGACATCCCGGAACCATTCACCCGTCGTAACACAAGGCGTCCGGTAGGCATTGCTTTCGAGACGCTCTGTGTCGGTGTCTCGGAACAAGGTCTCACGGTCGTCTATCACTAGAACGGCCATAGTCGTGTCTTTATCGGACCCAGTCAATCTCGTCGGGCAGCAGCGCATTCCGCAGCTCGGCCAAGCTGGAGGGAGCCTGCGCCAGCACCTGCTTCGCCATCTGGTTGTTCTCCAAAACGCTCCTCAGCTTTTCATCTAACTCGCTGAGGGCCGCCTTGACGTCCAGGTGAGGAGGCGGTTGTTCAAGAAGCCGGCCCAGCAACTCGAGCTTGGCTTCCAGGACCCAATCAATGGCGTTGAGAATCTCACAGAGCCCCTCTCGACTACCGTCTTCAACCGCCTTAAGGTAACGCAAGAAATCTTCACGCACGGTCGCCGGAGGCGGCGCGCCCACGATACTCCAGTACACGCAATGCTCCGGGTCCCGATAAGCTTCCACGTAATCCGTCCAAGCCGCCTCCCCCCCTGCGTACAGAACTAGCCTCCTAGCACGGTAGCGGCCGCCCGCCAACAACTCCCGCCGGTCAGTGTGCTGGCGGTCGCTGAAGTGCACGAAAACGACACTCGCAGACACGAAGCTTCGATCCGCGAGGTGGCTGGCCGCAGTGGCAAAGACCGCTGACTCATGTCCGGCGCCAGTGAACCAGCGCTGAAGAGCGTCGGCTCTAACGGCCTCCACATCTACAATCGCAATCTTCATCATCCACCTTACTCATGCATCCATGAATCGAAGGTCAGAAACCACGCACAACCTTCCGCCAAGTCTTGCAATAAAAGCCGAACAAGAGCATCACTCCCTCTCGGTAGCAAGTCACCAATTCCGGCAACTTGGCACCACTCGTCAGCACGCCATTGCATCCATCTGATTTCTGGCTTCGCTTTGAAGGCTACCGAGAGTATGCCACACTGACGCAGGGGTGCGATCGCGATCACGTTCTGAATTTCCTTTGGCGTTTGCGCCCGTAGACGCTCAAGGGTCCAGCTTCCAGGGTAGGTCCAGGCAAAATAGTTCCGGTGAAGGGTTGGACGACGTGTCGGGTACCAGTGCGCAGAATGCTCAACGCCGAAGCCCAGCGCGAAAGCCCAACGGCGTCCGCCTTCCTGTTTATACATATCGTGCAGCTTAGAAAGCCACTCGAAAGCCTCCTTCAAAATCTCGTGAACAGGTAGGTAGAGTTCGATCCTCTTCGCTCCAATACCTTCTAGCGAACTGTCAAGGAAATCTACGGGCGAGGCCGGCTCCGGAAAAGGCTTTTGCCCCCACATCAAGTGAAATTGGTGCTTTGCCTTTCGAGACTTTTCAAGCACGGGACAGATTTCACCATTCCAATCGCCCATGGCCGCGATCTGTCGCAGTGCCTCCTGGTGAAATTCTCCACAGGCGACGGCGTACTCCTTCGACAGTTGAAAAGCGGGCTTTGCCAGCTCGAACTGCCGAGTGCAGTCATTTCTAAAATCTTCCGCTGATGCGAACGTGTACCACTGCCGGCCGTGGGTTAGTCCTTTAATCGGGCCCAACCCAAAATACTCGGACGCCAGCAACGTGTACGACCAAGCGAAAACCTCCCTAAGGGCACCCAGAATGTCCGTATCGCTCGCCTGACGCGCCACACAATCCTTCATAAGGACACGTGGCGTTTGATTGAACCCAACCAGCTTGTCATCCACACCGGCGATGTGTAGGGCCTCTTGACATATAGCCAATTGCTCTTCGACCGCTTTCGCCAGGAAAGCACGACGCAGCATCCGCTTGCTCTCATCGATTCGTTTTTTCTCAGCGTCTCGTTCGGTTTCTCGGGCCTGCCAGAGACGGTGGGCGAATTCGAGGTGCTCTCGAACCAGACGATCTCGCCGCGCATTCGTTACCGATTGCGAAATCGGAGACACCCAAACAAGATCTCCTTTGACATCGGGTACGTAGGCGACCTTCCCTACGAAACTAGCTACCTCCCTCCAGGCTCCTTCGTCAACCGAACCGGGCGCCCACTCCTCGCCAAACGGGAAAGAATTGACTTCGCGACCCTTATAGGAGAAAACTGCCCCGGTTGCACCCTCCCCTGCCCTAAAGGCCCGCACCGGAAACAGGATGTGACCATGCCTGCACACAAGTTCAGTAAATGGTAGGGCCTGACCGGGTTTGTAATCCGGACTTGACATCGCTGCTCCCATGTCGTGCGCCAAGCGGGCTTCGGAGTAGCCGAGGTCGATCTCTTCCAATTCGTCCTCGAGAATAAGCTGGAGGTTCTTCCATTGCAGAAGGTCATGTAGTTGGCGCCACGCATCCCATAGCTCCCCCAAATCGGCTTGGCCCCCCTCAGGATAAACGTAGATGTCAAGGAAGTGCCTGCGGCCGAGTGGAGTGAAAACAGGATAGGCCATATAGTAAAGGTCGTTCGTCTGGCCCTCTACGTGCTTTCCTGGAATTGCCCGCTGCAAGTTGTCGATCAGGTAGGCGTAAACAAGATAGGGCAGTTCTTCTTGCGTCCCCTTCGGATTACAGCAATGCCGGAAGTAGTCATCCTCGACGACGCGGACTGCGGACAGCACGGAGTTGCTGAGATCGCAGTAGGCCAGTTCCAGGCGAACTTCGTAGCCGAGCAAATCCACGCTCGGCGGCGTGGGGTCGGCCGAAACAGCCTTATGTGGGGTTGGAAAATGGGGGCCAGGTAAATATTTCAGATGCGCGACATAGAAAGGCTCCGCAAGGCGACCTGCAAGTTGTAACAGACTGGGCTCTGCCTGTTTTTGTGCAGGCCGCTCCCACTCGCTGTAGAATGCCCCCCAGAGGTCCCAATGGGGAAGGATCGGAAGCGTGGATAGAAGCTGCAAAGCTGATGAAGCTGTGATTTCCCGGCTCCAACTTGGATAGCGTGCGGTGAAGACCGGCCAGTTGCTTAGGTCGTCGGTTAATTGTGGCAGGTCTGACCCAGCAAGATCTAGGCCCTCCTCCCGCAAGAGTCGGCTGTATTCGGTGAGAATGGGTTTCCAAGTGCTGTCAGGATTGGGGCCGAAAGCATCGCTGATCTTTTGCGCGATTTCTGGAGGATCAAACTTCAGAGTAATGTTCTGTCCGGCAGCTGTTTTCGGCAGAGGTATTACGTCGAACAGTGCGCCTCGGGGTATCTTTTCAAAGGCCTTGCGCACCGAGTCGAGAACGCCTTGTACTCGGATGCGATGGGCTATCAACGCATTGGCCGGGGGCACGTCCGGCGAGGGCAGAAAAGGATTCTCTTGGAAAAGCGCCCAGCGCTTGTAGCACGGATTGAAGTAGGCGAGCTCGAATCGGTAGATCCACCATTTCGTTCTCGAACCTGCCATCGTTCCAAGCCCTCGCGCCTTGACACCCGACAGGCTTCAGATCCGCTGATAAACATCGACCAGCGTCTCCGCTTCGGCATTTTGAGCCCGGCGCCGTCTGGGCGTCCACCGGCAGCGCCGGACGAAGCGCCAGCCCGTCCGCTCCGCCAATCCTTTCAACTGGTTAGAACAATTAAACCAGTACACCTCGGTGGTGTCAACGTCCGCCCCAGCCAGACGCTGCTCGTAGCATTGAAGCGCAGGATCGAAACATCCCGTTTGCACCAGGACATCGACTTCCGGACCGAGATCGATAGTCTGGCGGATCTGGTTTGGAGGCCGCAGAGGTTCGGCGAAGTCTGTCATCCAAACACCACCTAGGCGTACCAGCTTCGCCACGCCATTGAACACGGCTTCGCGTTCTTCCGGACGGAACAGGTTCAGGAAGTTGAAGTGGCTCACAGCCACGTCCACAGGCTCGATCGAAGGCAAAGAGTCGACGCAGCGAATATCGGCTAGAAACAGCGGACAGCCTTGTCCCACAGCGTCCCGAAAATTACGTTCGGCCAGTTGCAGCATCGAAGGGCTGGCATCCAGGCCGGCTACCTCGAAGCCTGCCCCATGCCAGGCGGCGAGATGCCACCCGGGCCCGCAGCCGACATCTACCAATCGGGATCTTGCGTTCTCGCGCCTCTGGCGTAACGGCACCAGGCCCAGATCCTCCAACAGCAACAGCCATTGTCGGACGGTCTCTGGTGCGTCGATCGCACCATAGATTGCCTCATAGAACGGCGCGATGGTCTCATAGAATTCCACGTTGGAATTCCGCGGCGGCCCGCAGGACAGGTGATCAGAAGGTGGCTCTCCGGCTATGGGTTGCATCTTCAAAGTGCCTCGCCAAAAGCAGCAAACAGAGAAGGGTAAGAGTGATTCCCCCAGCCGGAAAGGCGACCAGCCACCAGGCTGAGGAAAAGTAGTTCAGCCCGTCAGCCAGCATCCCTCCCCACGTCGGATTCGGGGCCGGAAGGCTCAGGCCGATAAAAGCCAGCCCGGTCTCCAGCGTCAGCACCTCGATGGCCGCGTAAGCTGTCAGGGTGAGCAGCGTGGAGCGGAGATTCGGGAGGACGTGCTGTCGGAGAATGGCGCCTGAAGGGAATCCGAAGGCTTCGGCCGCGCGGATGAAATCTTGACGCCGCAACCGCGCCGTCTCCGCACGGATCACCCGGGCAGCCGTCACCCAGTTAATTGCGCCGATGGTGACAATCAGAGCCACCGCGCTCACGCCCACGATGGAGACGATTAGAACCACGAAGACGACGAAAGGTACGCTCCAGAAAAGGTCGATCGCAAACCTTAGTGCGCGATCCGCCATGCCGCCGCGGTAGGCGGCCAACATGCCGAACGCGACTGCCAACAGGATATCAAGCACCGTGGCTCCGGCCGTGACGAGAAGAGTGGACCGCGCGGCGTGAACAAGCCGCGACACGACGTCGCGACCCAACTCATCGCTTCCAGCCCAGTGATTCGAGGAAGGTGAGGTCAGAGCCTGACCAAGGTCAACCGACAGAGGGTCCGCCAGCGGGAGCCGGGGAGCCGATGAGGCAAGAAATGCCAGTGCCCCCAGGCAGAGGCAGGCGAACCACAGGCGTAGCGTGCGCCTTTCAGGCATGCGCCTCCCGAAGGCGAGGATTTAGAAAGCGCAGCGCCGCTTCGAGCGTCACCGAAATGGCCGTGATACTGACGGCAAATACAATGCACAAGCCCACCAAAAGAGCGATGTCCTTGTTCCGGATGGCGTCATACGTTAGCCCACCCAGTCCCGAAATTCCGAAGACCACCTCGACGAAAAACGTGCCGGTGACGAAGAAAGCCAAGCCGTTAGCTAGGGCCGCCAAGGCCGTAGTCAGCGCGTTTGGCAGAACCTCAGAAAGTAGTATCCTGCGCTCGGAAAAACCCATGGCGCGCGCACGGAGGACATAGGGCGAGTTGAACGCCTGTTCCATTTGCTGATGAAACAAGCGCAGCACGATAGCAGTCGGGTAGGCGGCCAAGACTAGCGCGGGAAGAGCCCAGGAACGTAACTGCGAAGGCTCGAAGATGGCCGGGACCCAATTCAGCCAACCCGCGAAGATGGCGAGTACGACGACCGCGAGTACATACGGGGGTGCGACCGCCGCCCCAGCCCAGAACCGCTCGAAGACTCGAAGGCCCGACCGTGTTCCCAACAACCTAAGGAGGATGGGAAGCACAAAGGAAAAAACCAGCACGCTCGCCACAGCGGCAGCGATCAAGCCGGCAGTCTGAGGTGCGCGCTCGAGGATCAGATCCTGTACGGGACGCCGCTGCACAAGCGATTCTCCAAAATCCAGCTCTGCCGTGCGTCTGAGGAATGCCACATATCGCCTGTAGAGCGGCTCATCAAGACCGGCCCGGAGGCGAAACTCCGCCAGTGCTTCTGGCGTGGCGCGCTGGCCCAGCACCAAGCGCGCCGGGTCCCCCGGAAGCGCGTACACGCACAGAAAGGCAATGCTGACAATGACCCACACCGCCGCTATCAGGAAGGCTGCTCTAGTGCACAAGGCTCGCACAGGAATTCCCTCACTCGAATCCCGGAACGCCAGAGGGAATCACCGAGTAAGCTGGCCGCGCCTTGCCTCTGAATAGCTGCTTCACGAGCAGATCGCGGTTGATCGCTTCATCTACCCGGCGCCGAAGGCCCAGATCATTGCCCCACGGACCCTTTTGCATATTGAACGCCAAGAATTTTAGATTGTTGAGTTTGACTTCGTGAAGCTGATACTCGTGCCACGCCGGCTTGACACGCCCGTCCAGTTCGAATACGTCGCTGAAGAGGGCCAGAGGCACATTCAAAACATCGAGTTCACCCTGGCGGAAACCAGTCAGCGCTGTGTTAGCATCCTTGATGATTCGCAAGGTGAGTGTCTTCGGGTAAGGAAGGCGACGCCCGGTCTCGTCCGCCGCCCAATACTCGGGATTGGCCACAAACCGCGCCGTGACACCGTCCCAGGATTGCAGGATGAACGGTCCAGTGCCCACTGAGCCGCGGCTCAAATCGTAGTTCGATGGTAAGCCCTTGGGCAGTACGTAGGCCGCTGGCGCGAGCAGCCACTCAAGGATCGTAGGGAAAGGCCTGTCGAGGACAATCTGGAATGTGTACTTATCTCTCGCTCGGAATCCGGGGATATCGGTGCTCTTTCCTGCTTTGAATTCCTGAGCGCCCTGTACGTGGTCAAAGATGTAAGTGTAAGGGGAGTTCGATTTCAACATACGCTCAAAGCTCGACTTGACATCGATGGAGGTCACTTCGCGCTCAGCGGCCGTCTTGAAAAAGGGTGCCGTATGAAACCGCACACCAGCCCGCAGCCTGAAAGTCAGCGAGTCCATCTTTGGCGAGAACTGCCACTCGGTGGCAAGAGCCGGAACGATTTTTGAGTTCGCATCCAGCGCAATCAAGCCCTCATAGGACTGGGTCACGATGTGTTTGCTCGCCAGGTCATAAGCGAGCGCGGGATCCAACGTCTGCACCTCCACGTCGCTGGAAGCCCGGATGCTCTCCATGTCCACGCGGCGGTAATCGTAGTACTGATAAGCATTACTCCGAAAACCCGCTGCACGAGGTTGAAGCAGAAAAATCTCGGTATTGGAATATAGCGGAATCCAGGGTACCTCGTGATCGAGCAGTGTTACCGCCTCCCTGAAATAGCGGACCTTGTCTGCCTCAGTTGGGGCCAGGAGCCCGGCGAGGTAAAGGCCATCATACTCGGCGCTTGAGTATTTGGCAGATCGGTAGCCCGCCTTGGAATAGAAGTCCGTCAGGTATCCCTCGGGATCGTTATAATCCAGGTACCAAAGATTCAGCGTAGCTTCAAAGTCCCCCTTGGACAGTCGCTCGTTGTAAAGTGTATTGGACACCGGGTCAAGGCGCACCGAGATTCCCTTCTGGCGGAACTCCGATTGGAGCAACTGGGCTACGGCGCTTTTCTCCGTCGGTTGCTCCTCGGCATTGTAAAGGATTGCGAGGCTCGGTCCTTGCGTAAGAGCCGCAGGGCGCGAACAGGAAATCGAAAACAACAGCAACACTGTTGTGAAGGTTACGGCGAGTGGGGCCTTTGGGGCTGACAAGTTGTGGCGTCGGACGCTCAATGTGGGGTCTCCTTTTCTTTCGGGCATAATCGCGGTTGGGCCGTCAGTGTCTGGCCATTTAAGAAAGCGTTCTCAGCAACCACCCAACCGCCGAAGCAGCTCTGCCAACACGACCTGCCAGAGCATTCATGGTGTGCGCGTGAGTTGACGATCTGGTGGAAATGATTGCCGACTCCAATCGCCTTCCTGTAAAGCGAAACGATTGACTCCTCTTGTATGTAACCGACTGCATAGGCCTGAGGTTGTGGCGCCTGCAAGAAATGCAGGTGCGCCAGATAAGCGCCGTCATAAGTGATTCGTGCCAAGCGGGAGGCCTGCTCGGGCAGCACGAGGCAGGCGTAAACAATGGAATTGCCCTCCACTTCTTTTCTTGCAAAGCAAGCGCCTTGGTGGTTCTCTTCCAGGTCTGCCCATTCGAACAGGCTCGAGCCGACGGCTTCTGATAGGTACAGGCCGGGAAGGGTCACGGTGATCTCCACGCCTGCGCCGGCGAGCTCTCCCTTAAGAAGCCGCTTGAGGTTCGCGAGAAAGGCGACAACAAACTCTGCCTCAAGTGGTTGTGTGGTGACAAAAGGCGGCGGCTGGATAGGGAAGACATGGAAGCAGCGCAGTGAAGGAGAAGCGTTTCGGAGCAGTTCCAGTATTCCTTCAGGATTGTCCTGCCGCAGGATTGAGGTGACGGAGATCCTAACACCCGAGAGGCGGGCATGCGCCTCGCAAGCTGCCGCAAAGGCCAGATCGAAAGTACCTGTCTGACCACGAATTCGGTCGTGCTGTGAAGGAAAGCCGGAATCAATTGATATGTCCAGAAAGTCCAAGCAGTGATTCCTGGCTGCGTCCTGAAGCCCATCCCAATGACGATTCAGAAGCCGACCGTTCGTCACCACGCCGACTGTGAAAGACCGATGCTCCAGCGAACCGCAATGTCTCAGCAGCGCAAAAACTCGCCTTGCGTTCAGAAATGGCTCTTTGCCAGCTAGTACCATGGTCTGTAAGTCTAGATGCGTGTCCGCCTCGTCAATCGCCCGGGTGAGCACCTTCTCGGACACCAGACCCAGCCTAGTATCGATGGCCGGGTTATAGTAGCACATGTCGGAACAAGAAAGGTCACAAGCACCGGTAGTGTCGATCGTGAGGTAGGACAGCTGCAGACGCTCTGACGCGATCTTGTAGTAATCGGCGAACGAGATCTCACCCGCGGCCAACCCAAGCCAGGAGCGCAGTACGTACGCCTCCGGTTGGCGTTGGATCGCCAACGTTAGACCTTCCAGCAGACCACTCTGTGTTCCTACCTGCATGGCGAAAATACTGCCCTCGGATCCTGGCTGTCACGGCGTAGAACGAGACTTCGACCCGTCTCGCCAGTCTGGGTCACCCCCATCAAGCTTCTCGAAATAGTCCTCGCACCGCAGGCTAAATGGGGGATCTGCACCTGGCACGTGGCACGGCTGCGAGTAGCCAGATTTGGTCACCCACACTGGCGGCGTGTCGCTGGCTCCCCTCCGTTTGACTGGAGCCATCAAAAACACACCGCCTCTGGAACCAAAGCCACCCATGGCTACCTCCCCACAACGCCTCCGACAACCTGTACCGCGGCAATCATCGGGAAGCCTCGCTTTCTTGATCTCCCCATATCACATTACGCGCTGGAGGCGAGGAGGGGTCCACTCCTTGTTTTTCGCCGTCTTTGACCTCCACTAGACCGGCCTCTCCTAATGCGCCGTAATGAACACACGCCACTTCGTGAGTTGTTCCGTTGACTGCAATGAGGGGCGGGTCGGTCGTACGACAGCGATCGACGGCCTCTGGACAGCGGCCTAGGAAACGGCAAGAGCCATGCGGAAGACGGAGTTGGCTGGGAGGCTCTCCTTCCAGCACTTGCAGTTTCTCTCTGTGATGAGGGTCCGGCACCGGCACTGCCCGGAGGAGGGCTTTCGTGTAAGGATGGAGTGGCGAATCGTAGAGCTCCGTGGCCGCCGCTACTTCCACGATGCGGCCGAGATACATAACGGCGATGCGGTCACACATCCGAGCGATGAGCCCCAAATCATGCGATACCAACAGGATGGCCATGCCGTACCGCTGGCGGAGCTCGAGCAGAAGGTCCATGATCTGGGCTTGAATCGTTACGTCCAACGCTGCTGTTGGCTCATCGGCGATCAAGAGTTTGGACCGGCAGGAAAGCGCCATGGCGATCATCACTCGTTGGCACAGACCACCACTAAGCTCGTGAGGATAGGCCTCCAACACCCGCTCGGGGTCAGGGACGCCGACTTCGCGGAGCCAATGGGCGGACTGTTCTCGCGCTTGGTGAGGCGAGATCGCGTGGTGCAGTCGGAGCACAGCGCTCAACTGGGATCCTATCGTCCTGACAGGATTGAGGCTTAGCTGGGGATTCTGGAAGATCATAGCCATTTCCCGGCCTCGAACCTTCCGGACGTCCGCTTCGCTCAAGTGAAGCAGATCCCGGCCCTCCCAAAGGATTTGCCCCCCAGCGATCCGGCCAGGCGGCTGGATTAAACGCAAAAGGGCCAACGAGAAGACAGTCTTGCCGCTCCCTGACTCACCGACGAGGCCAAGGATTTCGCCGTCGTGAAGTTGGACGTTGACCCCATCCACGGCGCGGAGCACACAATTGGCTCTGGCGCCGGTGGCGTCCTTCGATCCTTTGGAGGCCCCAACACCGCCAGCAACGCAAAACTCCGCTCTAAGCTCCCGGACCTCCAGCAGCGGAAGCTGCGGCGAAGTAGCTGAGTTTTGGTCGTCCAATATTTTCAATACCTTACGGCGCTAGCACGACACCCCGAGGTCCTCCTTCACTCAAGAAGTCTACCCTACTCGTGGCCCTGGGCTTTTTTTAGCCGGTTTTCGTCGCCGGCAGCAGAGGTAGTCTGATCGTCCATACCGTGCGGTGTCGCCGCTACGCCAGAGCTTCTGATCAGGGTTTACGGCCGGACCAAGTGCCCTTTTTCTGTCGCAAATCGCCAAATCGTGGCGAAGCTCGGGCTGGCCTACACATCGGCTCAGAGTTGGGCTAGAAGCACCCTTCCCCGCGAGTCTGGTCCGCCACGCTCCCAATGAATTTTTCGCCGATTTTCGTCCGCCTAAATGGACAACGCAAAATGACGACCAGACACCATTGGTCGGTCGATGATTTAGCCCCACGGCAAGCCGTGTCATCCTCGCGAACGGGCAACTGGTCGAGGGGCGAAATCCGGCGAAATCGCCCGCGAGTCTCGCCGCTCGGCACAATGGGTTCGTGGCATTACAGCCGTTCATTTGCATCGAAGGCCTCGACGGTGTAGGCAAGACAACCATCGCCAGAACCCTCGCGGAGAGAATCGGCGGAGTGTACTACAAGACGCCGCCGCCGCCCTACGATTCCATCAGGCAGACTATCGACCTTCGCGCGGACCCACGAACGAGATTCTGTTTTTATCTGAGTGCTGTAGGCTACGCCTCCCACCAGATCGGGCAGCTTCTTATGACCCAGCCCGTCGTCTGTGATAGATACATTTACTCTACGATTGCATATCACTCCGCCATGGATGCGACGCTCAGATCGATGGTCCAGGCCGAGCACTACTTGCAGGCTGACTGCCCGATTCTGCTTGCTGCTGATGAAAACGAGCGCATGCGGCGAGTGTGCGCTCGCCCGCGAAACTCTCACGACGGACACTTAGAAACTGACTCAGTGTTCCTGATGAACGTGTACCGGGAATTCCGTCGCTTCAACCTCGAACTCGTTGACACAACAGGCCTGGACATCGAGGCAGTCGTTGAAGGAGTGCTGGTGCGAGTTATGGCTAAACTGCGAGGCAAATCGGCATGAATGACATACCGCCCAGGCGCCGGTCGATGACCTATGACGATGCCTTGACAGTCGCTCGCGTTTGGCGCGATGCCGGCGGCTCGCCGAACATTGAATTGGGTGCGCTCGAACCCCTCTTGTGGAAAGATGGTAGCCTTGGGCCTGCCGATCTGGTTGCCGGCTTGGTTCGGTCCGGGATGATCGTCAGCATGACCACTAACGGAAGTTGTCTCGCCGCGAACGCCCGCGCGCTGAAAGCGGCCGGTCTCAGTCTGCTGAGAATCAGCTGGCATACTACCGACCCATTGACTTATCGCGAAATCTCGGGCCACGGCGACTACCGCGATTTCTGGACGGGAATCTGCACGGCAGTAAATGTGGGCCTGAAGATCTCATTCAACCGCACTTTGCTCCGCGGCTGTTGCCACGATCTGCCAGAGCAGCTCAACTTCGTCAGTAGTCACAATTCAAGGCTGAAGTTGCACGATCTGATGTGGACGCCAGAGATCTCGTCGGTTTACGGTGATCTATACCAGGATTGGCGGCCGGTAGTCCGCGAATTCGTCCTACCTAGAACCCGGCGCGTCGAGCGGATTGGGCACGCGATTGGCAGGCGGCGGATTCGGTTCCATCTGCATGGCGGCGGCCACGTTGAGGTCAAGATTGGTGATGCCGTGAATAGGAACGGAAACCCTTGCCGCGATTGTCAGCACCGTGGGGTTTGCCTGGAGGAATTCGGGGATTACCTGCGGGTGGAGCCTGAACTGAACGGATATTTTTGCTACCTGAGGAGGGATATGCGATTCAGTTGGAGAGAAATCATCGATGCCGGCCCCTGTGCATCAGCGAATCTGAAACGGCTGTTGCATAGTCTGACGGATGGTCGGACGGATGCTCTGCTTCGGGGTGGCGCGCTGAGATATATCTTAGTGCCGTTTTGCAACTACAACTGCTTCGTGCCCGGCACATCTATATCCTGGTGCCACAAGACGTCTGGTGACTTTACATTTCCAGGCCGTCCACGACGAACCGATTCACACCAACATCTCATTGTCCTGAACCAGGAAAGGTCAAGATCCGATGAACAGCCTCACTATAGATAAAGCTATTTTGCTGGAAGCGGTAATCGCACGGCTCGAAAAAGAACTCGCCGACATCCGCGTCGGCTTCGACGAGGCGCGCCGAACCTCGATCGAGTCTCCCGGAAGAATGCAGAGTCGATATGACACGATGGGTGTTGAAGCGGCTTGGGTGGCCGACGGTCTCGCCAGGAATCTTAAGAGCAAGATGGAAGGCCTGGCGCGATTGAGGCAGCTTAGACTGCCTTCTGCCCCGCCGAAGGGTTGCGTTGGTGCGGTTGTCGGCGTTGGTTCTCTCGGGGGAGCCGAATCGATCTACTTCATCCTGCCTGGGGCCGGCGGGCAAACGGTTCAGCCGAACGAAAACGTTGCCCCCGTGCTAGTTGTCAGCCCCGGTTCCCCTGCGGGAAAGTCGCTGATCGGCAAAGAAGTCGGTGACGAGGTGGCTGTTGGGGGAGATCCTGATGGAAAGGTCGTCTTGTGGATTCTTTAATTTTAATCTGGCTGGCGGGACAGACGCCGGTGATCCAGCAGCAGATCGCCGACCCGCCTCCGGAGTCCAGTGGCTGAAGCAGAACTTCCAACACGGAACAGCGCCTTCCGCTATGGGAAGCTGTGCAAGCAGCCAGAACTGCTAAAGGCATCTCTCCCGTGCGAAATTCGAACGCCAGAACCGATTCCCTTTCGACGATGGTAAATCGGGGGATGAAGCGAGGAAGCGATTCGACACCGGCTCGGCGGCGAACGTGTCGATAAGCTCGCTCCCTAACCTAACTCTTTTCGGTAGACTTTGCTGTCAGGACGTGTAGTTGTCGGCCGCCTTTCGCCAGTCATCAAACGCAGGCAATCGGCTTGGGTGATCATCAGGCCAAGCATCGTGACAATGCATCACATAGTTGCGAAGTGCGTAATACGCCGGATGGTGCTGGGCATGCCAACTGAGCGCTGCAAGCAGACTTTCGCCCTTGACAGCGATGTCGCGTTCGATCACCCAGAGATTTAGTTCCCGAACAGTTTCCTCGGAGGAGAGCTCCGAGTTGCTTAAGCTGAATCCCTGATATCGCATTCCGATCTCTTCGGAAACGAGCCGGGAGTTTGGGCCCTCCAGATCGAGAATCAACTCCATCCACATGGAAAAAGCCATCAGATCGAAGAACGTAGTGAGAAGCCGCTCCCATTCCGGAGCCGATACGCTGCTGACGGCTTCAAGAACCCGCTGAGGCACACTGTCGGGATCGGCCAATTGGGTCACTGCGGCAATGTCGCTTTGCCACTGTTCGAATGTCGGCCATTCCAGTGGCGGATTTGTCCGCCATTCCCGATTAACCCGTCCCCAGTGAGCCCAGGCTTTCATGTATGGCAGGGATTTCGACAGGAAGAAGGGTATTGCATCCAGCCACCCTTGCAGCTTTGGCTCAAGAAACAGATTGACAGTGACCCACGTGCCGACAAGATTCCACAGCCAATAACCTAACGCGCCTTGGATCGAGGCGGCCCCCATCTCGGAGTGATGCTGTGCCAGCAAGCCGGGGATCCTGGCTTCAAGCTCGCGCTCGATCACGGGCGGAATGCACCGAGCGGCGTCAGCGACGGCACGCAGCCAGAGGTTGAACGCTTCCCACTGATTCGCCTCATCCACCGCGTGCGCGAGGCGTCGCCAGGGAACATGCCTCGCTTGGTCGAGTGCCCTGGCCTTTACGTGCTCAACCAGATCGGCGAATTCGTCGCTGGTCGGGGCGTCGTTGTCCACAACCGAGAGTGTAACCCACATCTTATTCGTGCAGGGGTTTCCGCCGGAAAGCTATCGGGTTGCTCACGTGACGGATGGGGCACCACCTGGCCCACGATCCCGTATCAGTAGGTCCCTAATTGACTCTCGAACTTGAGCCTTGCCAACCAAGCCTAAAGGCTAGTACCGCTGCAGCCTTCTCAATTGCGCGCCGCCTTTCTGGCGGCGTCCGGCCCAGTTGGAGATCAAGCAGGCGGTCAAAAATGCGTCGGCATTCAGCGATTTTGCATCGCCGGAAGTGCTCCCGGATCCAACCGTTCTCGTCCTTGAAATCAGGTGATCGCTCGATTTTCTCAAGCGCCATCGAGGCGAGTTGGGCGCAGGGTTGGAGGGCGAGCAGACCGCCGCATATACGCTGGCATTCGGGGCTCTTGCATTCCTGGAGGTGCTCCCGTAGCCACGTGTAGGCATCGTGGTTCGGGTTTGTCGTCAACTCCCGGAGAGCCTCGTCGGGCATCGAGGCGATTCTGACATAGCATTCACCACAAGTCACTGTCACCTTCCTGGCACAGCGTTTTCCGGGGACGCACGACCATATTCGCTATTGTTATGGAAGCAGTGGAGAAACTGCGTTTTCGCCGACTTTCGTTGCCACTGGGTCAGAGCACCAGGAACTCGGAACCAACGCCTCTGATCCGGCGCTTGCAAAGGCCATCGCATGATTCCGATTCGAGTATGCTGGAGGGTGCTGTTTGGTCTTTGACAACAGAATCCACAGCAAGTCCGCTTCGACGGGAATCGAAACGGTTGGTCGTCTCTGGTGGTGGCCCCAAACCTGTTTCTCCAAAACCGTTTCGTAACAGGGTTCGTCTCGGGGAGCCAATTCTTTTCAAGGGCTTACGAGCCTTCTTCGAATGCTTCATACCCTCTGAAACACCCGATTGTAGGGACTTTTGTAGGGACTCCCCTTCAACTTTCTGCGCATCGCTGCGCTCCGGCGAGCAATCGTGCGCGGCTTGCGTCCGGTCGGGGCCTTTCCCATCGGGGTTCTCCTGGTGCTTCTTCCAGACGGCGTCCAGAGCCTCGCGCTTGGCCTTCATGCGAATGTGGCTGTAATGTTTGAGCATCTGGCGCGAGACATGGCCGGCGATATCCATGATCGTCTGGTCGCTAGCGCCGCTCTCCGCAAGCTCCGTGATCAGGGTGTGCCGCGAGTCATGGAGTCGTCCCTTGACGCCCGCGCGATCCCGCGCGTTGATCCATCCTGTCTTCAGCGTTGTGATCGGCCGGGTCGGATCAAGATGGTTCGCCTGTCCGAAGGGAAATAGGTACCACTCGGGCTCGATTCCGCCAAAGCGCAACTGATACCATTCGGCATGTTTTTGCAGGGCTTCAAGGAGCGCTGGATTTAGCGGTATCGTGCGACCTTCGCCCGCCTCAGTTTTGCTCCTCCCGACCGTCAGGAATTGCCGCTTGAGATCAATCTGCTTCCACTGTAAATTCCGGATCTCGCCGTTCCTCATTCCTGCATTGAGGGCCAGCATCAGCGCCGGGTATGTTGCGGGCGAGCGGCCTCTTCCAGCCTCTTCAAGCAAGAGCTGCTTTTCCTCGGGAGAATAAGCCTTTGCTACCGGTTTCGTGCCCTTCAGTTTCAGCGTCTTCTGTTTTCGCAAATGCGCACGGAGAAGTTCGCCGCGTTCACCCAACAGCCTTAGTAGAAAGCCGACCTCCTCGTTGATGGTCTTTGGCGCCGCTTTTTCCCTGAGCCGCTGTTCCTGGTACGCGTGAACCGTTGCCTCGTCGACATCAACGAGCATCTTGGTGCCAAGGAGGCGGCTCACATGGCCGACGGCGTACTCGGCGAATGTGGCGCTTCGATTTCGCAGAGCGTAACCCTCGAGGTATTCCTTTCCCACATCCCGAATGGTGCGGATACCCTCCTCACGATGGTCTTCAATTCTATTGAAGCCCTCCTCTAATTCCCGTCGGCGCTTCTGCTCAGCTTGTTTGGCGATGGTCTTTGAGGAGGTCTTCGCAGACTCCTGCAGCCGCCGTCCAGCGAACCAGAACTCATACCACCACGTCTTACCCCTCTTGAACACTGACATTGCCGGGCCCTCAACGAAACTACCGCAATACACCCGCGGCGGTCCTCCCCAGACGACCGGCGTTTCCCCCGGAGGTGCCATTCGGCTCCGTGTGGGATCCACCGGTCGGCAAGGCTGCCAACCAGGCTTCAATATCCTCGGGGCGATATCGCACCAGCGAGCCCATCTTTATGAACTGTGGACCGCGTTGCTCCAGCCGCCATCTACGAACCGATGCCAGGCTGACATGCAGCCTCTCAGCGACGTCACATTCGGTCAATAAGCAAGACATTTTACCCCTCTTCCCGTTCGCACCGCAGCGCGGAGTTTCACAACAATTCTTATCTACAGCAAATCGGGCGATGCCGTCAAAACTGGTGCCATAAACCGCCGCATCAATCATCTCGCCCATTAGGCAGCTTTCAGTTGCGGTTGATCAGACCACGATCATGGTTCACGTGGCAGCCATCGCCCGGACGAGAGAATCGGTGACGGAGCCCCTTCCGTGCCATACTTCATGCGACTCGTTGAATTGGCGATGGGTAGCAGACTTCTAATTGCGGAGCGAGTATTTGGCGGCCTCCGAGCGAGGCTTAATGAAGATCAGGCCGTCTATGCTCGCCGACAGCTTCCTCAGATCAGCGTCGAATCGTACAGCCTGGCCCTGCTGGCACTTCGGAACGACCTCGGTTCAGAGTACATCCACGCCCTGCATGCGCTCATCGCCGCTCGGAACTCAGACGGTAGTTGGCCAGCGTTCAACGGGGACGACTCTCAAGGTTGTTGGGCGACGGCGCTGGCGGTTCTGGCGCTCGGGGCCGTTCGGTACACGCCAGGGGATTGTGGACCTGGAATCCGGTGGCTACTGGATGAAAGAGGACGAGAGGCAAATTGGTTCTGGCGCTGGAAGTTCCAAACCGTTGACAACAGTGTGAAATTCGATCCAGCAAAGTACGGCTGGAGCTGGATTCCGGG
>JAJPJX010000108.1 GCA_021324015.1 Solibacteraceae bacterium
CGCGGTTCCCAAGTGGCGCCTGGCTCCCTAGCGATTTCCTTTCCATCGACAATCAGCCGCTCCAGCCTTGGCCGATTCTCCAACTCGATGACATGTCCTTTATACTCGGTCTTCCACGTGGTTTTAAGCACTCAGAGCCTCTGGCGTGCCGCGAAACGTCACATCATACCAGTTTGGGTGCGGTTGCGCTGACCGCGCCGGGCTCCCTGTTGGGCTTCACTTTTCGGAAACGAGCTGCCGCCTGCGCCAGAGAGTCCGCCACGGCGCTCCCCTGGGCACATTGCTCCGCGTTCTGCCAGGACGTGCCGCCCGCTCGACCAGATGGTGAACCGGGAGCTCCGCCCACCATCATATATCCGCTACGTGGACGACTTTCTGTTGTTCGGGGAGACCAGGGAGGCGTTGACCGAGATGAGGGCATGTATCGAGGCTTTTCTCGGCAGGTTTCGGCTACGTATTCACGAGGGCAAGAGCCAAATCTATCGCTGTTCGGACGGCGTGACATTTCTCGGCTGGAGAATCTTCTCCGGCCACAGACGCCTGCTCCGGGAGAATGTCGTCCGCTTTCGCCGGCGCATGCGGGCGATGCAGGGGGCGTTCGGAGAAGGTAAGATGGGCTGGGATGAGATCCGGCCAAGAGTTCACGCGTGGATCGGTCACGCGCAGCACGGGGATACCTGGAAGCTGCGTGAGCAGTTGTTTGGCCAGTTCGCGTTCGTGAGGGGAGCGAGGTCTGAACGTGTTGCGGGGCGGCTCCTGGAACAACAATCCGAGGAAGGTCCGCCTGTCAAACCGGAACAGGAATGAACCGGAGAACCGGAACAACAACATCGGCTTCCGGTGCGGCCGCGATCAACTTCTCGACCTCTTCCGCGCTCAGCACTACGGGAAGCTTCTTCGGCACTCTGGTCAGCTGAATGTCGTATAGCTCGGGATCGTACCGCTTGAGGACTTTCTTGAAAAAGAAATGAAGAGAGGTCATGCGGTTCTCGACGGTGCCGGTCGCCAGCTTCTGGTCGCGCAACATGTGCAGTTGGAACTGCCGAAGCTGTTCGGCTCCCAGTTGGTCAGGTGGCTGATGGAAGTACGCAGCGAAGTCGCGAACGGCCGTATGTAGTAGCGAATGCTGCTCGGAGCAAAATTCCGCCGCTGGAGTTCCTCCAGCATGCGTTGTCGTAGCTCGGTCACAGAAAAACTCCTTTCTGCGACCGACGCTACCGCTGTTCAAGCCTACAAACACGCACCCAAGGTGCGTCCGCCGCGCCAGCGGCTTAGTTCTCACGCGCCACGCGGAAGCTGGCCTCTCCGCTCCGTCGGCTGGCGCAGACCGCCTCAGCCTCCTCAAGGCCTAAGTGAACAGGATAGGGTGTTACAGGCCGCGGCCCGGTAACGGTCCTTACAGGTGGTACAGCATCACGTAGACTACCACTCCGGTGACGCTCACATAGAGCCAGATAGGCAGGGTCCAGCGGGCGATGCGGCGGTGCTTGTCAAAACGCGCCGCGAGGCCCCGGCTGAGGGTCACGATGGCCAGCGGAGGAACCACCGCCGCCAGCAGCGTGTGGGTGGCCAGAATGCTGAGGTACACGGTACGCACGGTTCCGGTGCGGGCGAAGCGCACGGAGCCCACCTGGAAGTGATAGATCAGGTAGCAGACCAGGAAGGCGCAGGATGTGGCGAACGCCGCGAGCATTACTTTGCGGTGCGCGTCCTTGCGGCGGCTGCGGATGAGAATGTAGCCGGTGACCAGCAGCACCGCGGCCGTAGCGTTCAGCACGGCGTTCACCGACGGCAGCGCGCGCAGCGGGATCACGCCGGCTCGCGCTCCAGCCGCCCGATATCGCGCAGCAGGTCGCCCAGGCCCTGGTCATCTACGGTTCCGTAGTAACCGCGGATGCGGCCGCGGCGGTCCACCAGCACGAAGCGCGTGCTGTGCGTCAGACTGCCATCCACGCTGTTCAGCTTGAAGGTGTCGAAAGAGAGCGCGTTGAGCCGCGCGCGGTCGCCGGTCAGGAAATACCAGCGGCCGGGCTGGGCGCCGAATCGCTTCGCATAATCGGCCAGCACCGGCGGTGTGTCGTGCTCCGGATCCACGGTGAAGGAAACCAGATCCACCTCCGGGGAAACTTTGCTCTGCACCTGGCGCATTTTGGCGCTCATCATGGGGCAGGAACTGCCGCACGAGGTGAAGATGAAATCCGCCACCCAGACGCGGCCTTCCAGCAGCTTGCGGTCGAACGGCTGGCCGGTGTGCGCGGTCAACTGAAAATCCGGAACCTGGCCCAGCACCGGGAGCGGCGGTTCGCGGCGGGCGCATCCCGGCAGCGCCAGAAGCGCCGCCAATACCCAGGACGATTTCATGCCGAACTGCGTTCGCTCTTCTGCGCGGCGAGCAAACCGGAAGCCACCAGCAGCGCCAGGCCGAAGCCGATGGTGACGGCCAGGCTGGGCCACAGCCCCGGCCCGCCGGTGAGCCGTTCGAGACCCATCAGGTGATTCATCGCGGCGATGGAATAGGTCAGCGGGTTGACCCACATCAAGGCCCGCACCCAGCCGTGCGCGGTAGACATGGGGAACAGCGAGCCCGAGACCATCCACATGGGCACCAGCAGCAGGTTCATGATGGCGTGGAATCCCTGCGAAGAATTCATTTTCCAGGCGATCACGAAGCCCAG
>JAJPJX010000153.1 GCA_021324015.1 Solibacteraceae bacterium
CTGAGCAGCGAGATCCGGAACAGCGTTGCGGGCGGCACGGTGGCGAACCCATCGGGCCAGCAGAACAGCACGACGTCGGGCTTCGTGATGGGGGTCGGGCTGGATATTCATGTTCTGGTGCACATCCTGCCCGAACTGCGGTATACGCGGTGGACCAACCAGCATTTCAACCTGGCGAATATTGTGAACAGCAATCAGAACCAGGCGGAGTTCATGGTGGGGATCACCTTCTGATCCTCACTGGCTCAGCGTGAAGTTGACGTTGATCTCCGTCTGCACCTGAACCGGATCGCCGTTCAGTAGAGTGGGCTGGTAGACCCACTGCTTGACGGCTTCGATCGCGGCGGGGACCAGCAGCGGATGCCCGCTGATCACTTCCAGATACTGTACCCGGCCGTCTTTGTCGATGATTGCGCCAAGCCGCACCGTGCCTTCGATGCGCGCCTGCCTGGCGAGCGGAGGATAAACGGGCGGCGGCTGGCTGATGAGATTGCGCGCCTGGACATCGCTCGCGACCCGAATGCGGGCGGCCGAACCGCTGGAGCCCGGCGGCGGTGGCGGCGATGGCGGCGAGGGCGGCGGCATCATCCCAAGGTGGGTAATCGTGCCTTGAGCCTTCTTCGCGTCCAGCGCCTGTTGCACCCACGAGTCCGCATCGGCGATATCTCTCTGATACTCCGCCTTGGTATCGCGCAGGTCCGCCCGCTCGCGCACAATCAGGTTCATGTAGGCCATGGCATCGGAATACTGGGACTGCCGGGACATGGCCTGATTCAGGTTGAAGATGGCGTCGTCCAGAGCCGTCCACCACTTCGCGCGCAGCGACGTGCGAACGGCGGGATCGGGGATCGGGCCGGGGTCGGCCGGCTTCATGCCGAGGCCGGCGCGGGCCTTTGCGTATTCCGGGTACCACTGGGACCAGGTGATGAATCCCAGGGAGTAGTAGGCAGCGGCGTTGTTGGGGTCCACGTTCAGGAGCTTCCGGTAGCAGCCGGCGGCTTCGTCCCATCGTTTGGCATTGAGATTCAGCGATGCGATCGAGGCCAGCGCCACCTTGTTGGACGGATCGGTTGTCAGGACGGCGCGGAATTCCGCCTCCGCGCGCCGGAACAGCGCGTCGTTTTCCGGCGATTGCACGCCTGGAATGTACTGCTGCATGAGGGCGGTGGCGAGATAGAGGTGGGCCGTGGTGAACGACGGGTCGAGGTCCACCGCTTGCTGGAAATCCGACGCGGCTTCGGAGTAGCGGCCGCTCTTAAATGCTGCGACGCCGCGGTTCAGGATTTCCCGTGAGTCCTGGGCGGCCAGGCCGGCAGCGGCGAGTAGGAGCAGGGCAAGGCGCATCAGTGCCTCCGTTACAATCCATTAGACACCGAAACCCACCCAGGGTTCCTGATACCATCGGTATGGGACATGCCCGAGATCAGCCGGTTTTTCGGCATCGTGGTGCAGATGTATTACAACGATCATGAGCCGCCTCACTTTCACGTACGCTATTCGGGGCAGAAGGCTCTCATCGCGATCGAGCCGCTCGGCATAATCAGAGGCCAGCTCTCGCCACGCGCCCTTGGGCTCGTGATGGAGTGGGCAGCTTTGCACCGCCAGGAATTGATAGAGGATTGGAACCTGGCAAGGGCTGAAGCCGAACTGAAACCGATCGCGCCACTGGAGTAACTATGCTGAAGGATATTGTTGCCGTGGAGCCGGTTGCCGATTATCGGCTGCGCCTTCGCTTTGAAGACGGGACCGAAGGTGTAGTCGACCTCAAAGTGCAACTGAGTTTCCAAGGCGTTTTTGCGCCGTTAGCCGATCCCGCCTATTTCGCCCAGGTGCGCATCGATCCGGAACTGGGCACCGTCGTGTGGCCAAACGGCGCGGACCTGGACCCGGATGTCCTTTACGCACAGATCACTGGGACACCGGTCCTCTCTTGACCTACCGCTCAAACCGCAAACACGCGCGGCCGAGGTAGATTTCGTCGCCGGGCCGCAGTTTCTCCCCGCGGCGGTTGCCGGAGGGGACGTCGATCGAGCGGCCGTCACGGAAGACGCGCGTGCCGAACTCGCTGCCGTCATCGCAGAGGCGGTAATCGGCGCCGTCGCGGCGGATGTGGGCGTGCTTGCGCGAGACGGTGGCGTTGGCCTCGTCGGTGCCTTCTTCGAAGACCACGTCGTTGCGGCGCGTCATGCGCTGGTCGGAGTCGGTCAGCTCGGCCAGGCGGCCGAGATTGACGCGGGCCTTTTCGAGCGCGTACTCGGTGTGCTCCGCTTTGCCCTTCACGACGATGAGGCGGGCGGGCGCGAGTGCGGGGACGGGCTCCGTGGGTGGCGCGGTGGCGGCTGCCGCGGCTGCGGGCTGAGCCTGGGGCTGCGTGCGGACCGGCTCGTACTGGATCGCGAACGGCGACGGAGCGTCCCCGCCGGCGCGGACTTCAACCGCGAATCCCTCCGGCAGTTCGCAGCCCACGGCGCGCATGGATTCGGCCACATCTTCGCCCAGGCGTTCGGCGAAGGCGGTTTCGAGGAGCGTGCGGCGGCCGGGATCGGTCTCCGGGACCGCGACTATGACGCGCCCGAACGGGAACACGCGCCGGCCGCGCGGCATGATCTCGACTCGGCTTTCGATCTCTTCCAGAATGGCGCGGTGCAGCGTGATCAGGTCGCCCGCCTGGGCCGGGCCGAAGAGCCGTTCGGTCCAATGGCGGAAACCGCGCTCGATGGTCTTTTCGATTTCGGAAAACAGGCTCATGGCTGGATCAGTCCCAGTTGCAGCGCCGCGTTGACGATACCGGCAGCGGCCGGCGCGGCCGCCGTTCCTCCGTACACTCCGTGCTCCACCAGCACCGAAAATGCAATCTGCTTTTTCGCTCCGCCATACGGGGCGAAGCCGATGAACCAGGCATGGGAGGGCGCATCGGCCAGCTCCGCCGTGCCCGTCTTCCCCGCAACGGGCGTATTCGCCGCGGCGGCCCGGCCCGTGCCGGACGTGACCACTTCGCGCATGAATTTCGCCAGCGTGCGGGCCTGGTCCGCGGGCAGGATGGTCTGCGGGGCCGAGGTGCGGAGGTTGGTTTCGTCCGTAATCCAGCGGCCCTGCGGCATGGCGCCGCCATTGGCGACGGTCGCGGCCACGCGCGCCATCTGGAACGGCGATGCCACAACCTGTCCCTGCCCGTAGGCCGAGACCGGCAGCCAGCGCTTCAACTGCGCCGCAGTGTTCGGCGAGGCCGCCTGGATGCCCAACGCTCCGGCTACATCGAAAAGCGGCTGCGCGCCGACGTTATACGTTCCCAACTGGGCGAAATAGGCGTTGCAGGAGACCACGATGCCCCTCTCCATGTTGACCGTGCCGTGCGGTTCTTTATCCTGGATATCGTCGCGGATGGGGCGGTCCCAGCCCTTGACGTAGGCGCCGGCGCGGCCATCCGGCAGCCGGACGCACGCGTAGGTCTGCTGCGTGAGATGCGGATCGTGGCGCAGCGCGGCCATGGCGGTGACGATCTTGAATGTCGATCCTGGCGGGTAGAGGCCGTAACGCGCGCGGTCGAGATACGGATTGGCGGCGTCGGGCGCGGGCTCCGGAGCCGAAGCGGGCGGGAATGTCTGGTCCGGCGCGGTCTCGCGGACTTCGGGCGGCAGCGGGAAGCTGACCGACGCCAGCAGGTCGCCGGTAGCCGGGTCCATCACCACGGCCGCGCCTTTATCCTGGTGCGCGGCCTGCAATGCGCGGCGCAGGATCTCGGCCACGCGCACCTGAAGGCGCGCGTCGATCGATGTGTGCACGTCGCGCGGGCGGTCGAGGATCTTGCGCACGGCGGGATTCTGGGGCTCGAAGCGATGGCGCACCAGCGGAACGAGTTCGCGGTAGTCGTACCGA
>JAJPJX010000163.1 GCA_021324015.1 Solibacteraceae bacterium
CGCTTCGGCCGCGGTCACCGCGAACAAAACCATACCAGGGGCCTATCGGTGCTTGAGGGGGGCCAAATGAGAGTATCAAAGTGAGCCAAATCGAGTTGACAAACGCACCACACCTGGCGTCGTAGGAAAGCACACATCCGTCATCGAGGGTTCGCGTTGCGGCGACCAGCCCGCAGGCCGCGACGCACAGAGCGGGATCGGTCGGACCGGGCAAGACGACCGCTGTTCCAGACTGCCGCCTGCTGGAGTGCGAGGTGGGGACGATCCCCCAGAGCGGATCGCCGGACCCTGGCGCGTTAGATCGGCATAGGCGTGGCGGTCACCCGCCGACCCCTGCCACACCACCGTACGTACGCGTCCGTATACGGCGGTTCGAGAATGGTTACGTCAGCATTCGTCAAGCAATGACGGCCCGAGCGATTTGAAGTACGCATTGGCGCCCTACAGACAGGGCCTTGGGCTTCGCGAGGTACCAAGGGCCGAGCCCGCTGCCAGCGGTGTTGCTTGCTAGCCGCGGACGCACCCCAAGTTCCAAGAGAGCCGCCCGGCGACGACGCGGTGTTTTCCACTGCCGCCACAGTGCCTCCCTCAATCGCCACCGGACCCAGCGGGTGAGAAAAATCAGCATTTCCGGCGTTTCGCAGAATCCGAAATCGCTGCGCCGGCCCCGCATATACGAGGCCAGTTCCTCCATGGTCGTCTTCATGCTGACGCCTTAGCCCGTCGCGTGATCTCCCGGATTCGTTGCCGGAACCGATCCAGGGCCTTCGGCGCGACGACGCGCTTGATCTCCGGACCGGCACTAAAGCTGCACCCGACAAACTTCCGTTCCTGCGGTCGCGCCACCGCAATCTTCGCCTCGTTCACCTTGAGCTTGAGTTTCCGCGTGATGAATTGCGTGACTCGCGCGGCCCGGTGCTGGTCCGGATGTACATGACACAACATCAGGCTATGGGGCTGGTGGCGCTGTCCAACGTGCTCCTGGGGGCTCGTATGCAAGCGCGATTTTCACGCGGACCCGCTCGTTGTTTCCGCCGAATTCCTGCTTCAGGAGCGACTGCCGGGGCTCCTGGAGATCCGGCCGGAAGAGAATCTGCTTCGGAAATCTGCGACCTCCCCGGCACGTGCGGGGAAGCCTGCCGCAGCAGTGTTTCCCGGGTAGCACGGCATAGTACCTCTCTTTCGTTAATAGCCGCCGAGAAGCAGGATATTGTTGAGCAATTTTCGCCCGGATCAATAAAACATTTCTTGACTGCATTATCGGATTTGCGTTACCGTGAGAATTCTCACGGTGCGAACGCGTACACGCTTTTTACTCACACCAGCGGATTTCCTTCCTGAACCGGCACGCCCTCGAGGCCTGCGTTCCCGTGAGATCGCTCTCTTCGGAGAAGCGTAGCTTCTGAGACCGGGTACCTCACCCAGGCCATAGACGGAGAGGAAATGAAGAAGCCGATCCCATTCAGTCGTGGTGTGCTATGTCTGGCATTCCAGGCAAGTTTATTATTTCCGGTGCCTTACAGAGCGCAGGCCAGCCCGGTAGTGTGGGTTGTTCCTAGTCTGCAGCGGGTCTTCCAAGCGGATTCCCCCGGAACCAGCACTCAGGCGCAGCTATATGCCGCCCGTGGAGAGTATGAATCTTACCAGATTGTCGTCCGTGGGCCATCCAGCGGGCTAACAAATGTCAATATCCAGGTGACAGCGCTCCAGGGTCCCACGACGATTCCCGCGGCCAGTTCCACCTTGTACCGCGAACAATATGTCTATGTCAGCCCGTCTAGCCCGAACTGGAACGGCACGAACCAGCCGGGTCCGCCGGGTTGGTACCCGGACGCGCTGATCCCCTTTGTCAACCCGGCGACCGGAGCCGGTCTTACCAACTGCGGGGCCCAGATTCAGGCCGTCCCTTTCAGTGTAGCCGCCAACACGAACCAACCGGTTTGGGTAGATGTACAAGTCCCGGCCGGCGCGCCCGCCGGCCAATACATCGGGAGCTACACCGTGACCAGCGACCAAGGTAATTTCACCGGACAAGTACTGCTCACGGTCTGGAATTTCGCGCTGCCCTCCAGCCCGAGTCTCAGATCCAGCTTTGCCTATTGGCAGGCCGACTCTTTAGCGGCCGAGCAGGAGTTGCTGCGCAATAGAATCAGCCCGCTTACCGCCAGCATCTCGAACGAGCTTCTATTGATGAGCAACTATGGTCTGGCGGGCACCGACATTCAGTTCTCGAGCGGCGCGAATGTGAGCAATTGCACCATGTCCGCGCCTCCCTCCGTCAGCCAGTTCCAGGCTGCCGCGGCAGCGCAGGCTCCCGGGCTGTATCTGTTCGACTACAGCGCGGATGAGATCGGCAATTGTACGAAGCTCTACCCGGAAGTTCAGCACTGGGCGTACAACCTGCACCAGGCGGGGATCCGGAATCTGGTGACCATGGCTCCGGTGACCGCATTGTTCGATGACGGTTCCGGCACCGGGCGCTCGGCGGTGGACATTTGGACCATTCTGCCGATGCAGTACGGTCCTTCACAGGCCACCATCAGCCAGGCGCTCACAAAAGGCGATGCCGTGTGGTCGTACAACACCCTGGTACAAGATTCCTACTCGCCCAAATGGGAGATCGACTTCGATCCGATCAATTTTCGCATTCAGCCGGGCTTCCTCAGCCAGGCTCTCAACCTGACCGGAATTCTCTACTGGCGGGTGGACCTGTGGTCTTCCAGCCCTTGGACCAGCGTCAACAGCCAGGGCCTTTTCAGCAGCAACAACTATCCGGGCGAAGGCATGCTGGTGTATCCCGGTGCGCAGGTGGGCCTCCCCGGAGTGGCTCCGTCGATGCGGCTGAAGTGGATTCGCGACGGAGTGGACGACTATGACTACGTGCAGATGCTTCGCCAGATGGGGCAGGGCGCCTGGGCCTTGCAGATTATCAACGGCATCGCCGCAAACTTCACCAACTGGTCGCACGATCCGAACGCCCTTCAGGCGGTGCGCATGCAACTGGGGCAGGAACTCAGCCAGCTTTCATCGCCAGTAGCCTCGGTGAGTTCTCCCAGTTCTCCCACAAGCCCTTCACCCGCGAGCGGCGCCACCGCAGTCCCGGTGAATCCGACGCTGTCTTGGGCCGGCAGCACGAACGCGACCTCCTATGACGTCTACTTCGGCACGGCGACAGCGCCTCCTCTGGCGGCGAACGTCGCGGCCACATCATGGAGTCCGGGTACGCTGTCCGGCGGAATAGTGTACTACTGGAAAGTAGTGGCCAAAAGCGGAAGTGCCACAGCGGCGTCAGCGGTCTGGTCCTTTACCAGTGTGCTGGCGACACCCAGCGGCGCAGTCCCATACTCGGTGCCACCCTCTTCGGGCAGCGCGCAGACCCAGTCTTTCCAACTCACTTACACGGATCCCTACGGCTATCTTTATCTTGGCGGAGGAGGTGCGTTAATCAACAACTCGCTCTCTGGCGCCGGCGCGTGCTGGTTCTACTACAACCGGTCGGTCAACACGATCGCCCTAGCCAGCGACGACGGCAGTTCCTGGTCGTCCACGGTGCTGGGCTCGGGCGGCAGCTTGAGCAACAGCCAGTGCACCCTGAACGGCAGCTTGACCTCCACCCTGTTGATCGGCAATTATGCGCAGTTGAGCGTTTCCATTACCTTCAGTCCCAGTTTCGCAGGCACCCGCACGGTGTACATGTATGCGACCAACAACGCTGGCGCGGCAAGTTCCTATCAGGCCATGGGAACCTGGCTGGTTCCTTAGGCAGGCTGCCATGACAGATGCTAGGGCGCGCCGGGCACCGTCCAGGTGCCCATGGCCTGATATCCGGTGACCTTGCCCTGCTGGTTTTGCACCCGTACATAGATCTTCTGTTGGCCAGCGAAGACCGGCTGCAGGCTCAGGTTCAGGCTGAGCGTCATACGGTTGCCCGATCCGGCAGCCGAGGACCCGGCGCCCTGGAGTGTGCACTGGCTATTCTGCAAAGTGCCGGAGGACCCCGCCGCGATCTGGTTCCAGGCGTCCCCACGGTCCGTGGCCAAAGAGAGGGTGCCGCCGGTCGCGTCATAGTAGATCCAGCAGGCGCCGGTTCCGTCCACCGTGGGCCCGACCAGCACATTGACCCCGGCAAGATTGGCGTATCCAGCGGTATCCGAGACCACCACATTCAATGTCTGGGTGGCGCCGGCGGCGGCTGAAGGGCTCACCGAAACGATGGCCGGAAGTTGGGTGTAGTATGCGTCGATCTGCGAACCCAGCTTCCGCCGGACTGATTCCAGCGCCGCCGGGTCGCGAGTCCAATGGGACCAGTCGGCCGCGATATTGTGGATGGTCTGGAGGGCCCAGTCGCCCTGCCCGATGCTCTTCAGGATCTCGACGTACTCGTAGTCTTGCTCGCCATCTCGCAGATACTTGAGGCGCATGGAGGGCGCAACCCCGGAGATGCCCACCTGCGCACCCGGATACACCAGCATGGCCTCTCCCGGGTAATTGCCGGAACTGAAAACACCTTCGTTGTTTACTTCGGTCCAGGGGTTCGCGCTCCAGCGGTCCACCCGCCAGTACAACAGGCCGGTCAGGTGCAGGCTTTCGCTCAAGAAACCTGCTTGCAAGCGGTAATCCAGCGGATCGAAATCAATTTCCCACTTGGGTGAATAACTGTCCTGCACGAGGCTGTTGTACGACCACACCGAGTCGCCCTTTTGCAGAACCCGGGCGATCTGGCCGGCCGCCGCGTCGTACATCTTCGGCAAGACCACCCAGATGTCCACCGCGGAACGTCCCGTGCCGGACCCGTCGTCGAATAACTCCGGCGTGGGCGCCATCACCACCAGGTTGTCGATGCCGGCCTGGTGCATGTTCAATGCCCATTGGCGGAGGAGCGGAAACAGATTCGTGCAGTTTCCGATTTCGTCCGCAGTGTAGTTGAAGAGGAACAGGCCGGGCTGGTGCTGAGCGGCGGCGGCCTGGAATTGCGCCACTGACGGAGCCGGACCCATGACGCAATTGCCGCCGCTCGCGCCGCTCCAGAAATGCAGGTCGGTCATCGTCAGGCCCACGCTGTCCATGAGCTTTTTCTCCACGGCGGGCAACACAGGGCATGGCGCAGGCGAAGAAGGCGAACATCCGGAAACACGCTGCGGCATCAACCGGTGACGGATGAGTTCGGCCAAAGCGGAATCCGGAACCGGCGTCCAAAACGCGAAGCTGGACTTGAGCGAGGGCGTGGCTGGCAGTTCGAAATTCCAGACGTTCAACGCCAGCGGCACCGTAACGCTTCCCTGGTCCGCGGCCACGATGAAACTTCCCGTGTACTCGCCGGCCGCGGCGCCGCGGTCCACGAATACATCGGCCCAGATCGCCGCGTTCGCGCCTGCCTGCACGCTGAAGGGCTCCGCGTCGATGGCCGCCCCATTGAGGTCCGCGCCGGTATCCGGATCGGTGAAGGGCACCAGGGGGTCCGCGTACCAACCCGACCCAAGCGGCTGGTTGGCGCCATTCCAGTTCGGACTGCTTTCCCTCACTTGGACGAACAGTTCCCGATATAGCGTGATGTGGGCGCTGGGGATGACATAGCCGCCTGGCCCCGCCAGGTCCGAGGCGCTTACCCTCACGTTGCTCAGGCCTCCGGCCGGGCCCTGGATTACGATCTGTACGGCTTGGCAGTCGCCCCGCGCGGCGTACAGGCTGGCGGTACTCTGTGTTCCGGGAACATCAGCCGGCCCGACCCGGACCAGGCTTGGGAGAACCCACACGGCAAAAGGCGGTGCGTTCTGCAGGAGCGCTCCCGGCACAAACAAACCGATCCCCAGGAAGACGACGCGAAATGCTGAATAAAATTCCTGCTTCTCCATTTTTCAACTCCGAGCGTACGGGCAATAACATCTGACACTGATTTTCTATCTAGACTTATAGACAGATCTGTTAGACTTAGTGCGAGGCAGTAAGAGCGATGTGCCAGTGGTATCGGGAGGGCGGCAAGCGCGCCTTGGATGTCTGCCTGGGACTGATCGCCCTGATCCTGCTCGCCCCCCTGATGGCCGCAATCGCCGTGATGATTCGCATATCGGCTGGCTCGCCGATCCTGTTCCGGCAACTCCGCTCCGGTCTTTACGGGAAATCCTTTCAGATTCTGAAATTCCGCACGATGACGGAGCAGCGCGACACGCGGGGCGTGCTGCTGCCGGACGGAGAGCGCACAACCCCGTTCGGACGTCTGCTGCGCCGGAGCAGCCTGGACGAGCTCCCGGAGCTGATCAATGTCCTGAAAGGGGAGATGAGCCTGGTGGGTCCCCGCCCGCTGGTGGCTAGGTATTACCCATATTTCACAGACCAGGAACGGCGACGTTTCTCCGTTCGTCCGGGAATCACTGGCGTGGCCCAAATCGCAGGCCGCAATCGCCTGCACTGGGACGAGCGGATCGCGGCCGATTTGGAATACGTCGAGAAACTGTCCTGGAAGTTGGATTTGAAATTGCTGGTCTTGACGCTGTGGAAGGTCGCGGCGGATGCAGACGCTATTTGCGAGCCGGGGCGAGCCATGTTGGATTTCGATGAAGAACGCCGTCGCCGAAACCCTTCCGGCTCGAGCTAGGCCTTTCGATTTCCGGCCGGCAACGCACGAGAAAGGGTGTCCCTCATGCGCGTCGTGTTCTTCGGGATCTACGATCTGGGCCGTGCGGCCCTGGAGGCTCTGGCGGCCGCGGGCCTGGAGCCGGCCACCGTTGTCACCAAGCCTCGTCGCGGAAACGAGCGCCAGCCTGTGGCCGAGTGGGCGATACACAACCGCCTGCCGTTGCTGGAGCCCGAAACCCCCAAAGCTCCCGGGTTCCTGCGGCAGATCCAGCAGCTGGCTCCAGACCTGCTCGTTGTGGCAGGGTATCACCGTATCATTCCGGCATGCGTACTGGACGTGCCCGGAAAGGGCGCCATCAATCTGCATGGATCGTTGCTGCCCGCGTACCGCGGCCCCTGTCCGTGGAAGCAGGTCATTCTGGCCGGCGAAACGCGCACCGGGGTGACCGTCCACGTCATGACGCCTGAACTGGACGGCGGCGATATCCTGGTGCAAGCCGAGGTGCCGATCGAGGAAGAGGACACCGGGGGCAGCCTGTTCCGCAGAATCTGTGGCCGCGGCGGCGTGTTGTTGGCCGAAACCGTGCAGCAGATCGCCGCTGGCCCTGTGAGACGCATGCCGCAAGACGCGCGATTGGCCACCTACTTCGGCTATCCCAGCGAAGAACAAACGCGCATTCCCTGGCACGCAAGCGCCGGTCAGATTCACCGGTTGGTCCGTGCGATGTCGCCCCGGCCCGGCGCCTGGACCCAAGTTCATGGGTGGCGGTTGCGCGTCTGGCATGTGATCCGCTGCGACGGTGAGGTCCCCGCTGCCGAACCCGGTACCATTCTCAGTGTCTCCGGCGGTGGTCTGAAAGTCGCCACAGGAACATATCCGTTGATCGTGGATCAGGCCGGCGTGGAGGTGGACGGCCATCTGGCGCCTCTTTGGCTGGGTGGCACATCCCGTCCGCGGGTGGGCGAACTGTTGGACGCCGCCGGATCGCCGGATGCCGCCGCACCCGCCGGCGGCTAGGGAACCGTCGAATCCAGGCGGCCTAGAGCCGACTGCGGGCGGAATTGCCTGTACTACAAGGGCCGGCGCCATCGCCCGTGTTCCTTATGCGGCCATTGGCGGTGTGTTAGGCGGAGCCGCCTGGAAGTCGGAAAAGCCAAAGGCGGCCATCACACGCGCATCCACCTCGTCCTGGTTTTTCGGGCTTCCGGCTGTTAGCAGGTACCTCTGATTGTGGTATGCCACATCAGTGTAGTCGGCGATCTTCCCCTCTTCGAACGCCCACTTCAGTTCGAGGATTCCATCTTCCACCGACCAGCGACATTCATAACCGAGCTGGTTCCGTATCTTCATGAAGGAAACGCGATAGTTGCGCCGGTCCGTGTTGTCGATCCGTTCCACGCGGGTGTTCGGAAACACTTTGCGGATCTTCTCCGCCACCTCCGAAAGTGTATGATTCATCCGGGAATCGCCTAAGTTGAAAATCTGTCCGCTTACCAGCACGAGGGGTGCATTCAAGACTGTGAGAATGCCTTCGGCAATGTCGCGAACGTGAATGAACGGCCTCCACTGCTGCCCGTTGTAAATGGTAATGGTGCCTTCCTGAAAGGCCTTGGCCGCGAGCAGATTGACCACCAGGTCAAACCTCGGGCGGCAGGACAGGCCAAACACGGTCGCCAGCCGCAGCACGGTTGGATGGAACGACTCACTCTTCGCCCGCAGCAGCACTTCTTCCGAATCCACCTTGGTTTTCGCATACAGGGAAATCGGATTCACTGCAGAGCGTTCATCCATGATAAATTCACTGGCTCCGTACACGCTGCAGCTTGACGCGAAGATCAGTCTTTCGATCTGTTGCCCTTTGGCCACTTCGATGAGCATGCGCGTGGCGGCGAAGTTGATCTCCTGGGCGGCCTGGCGATCCTGTTCGCAGGCGGGATCTCCGACGATAGCCGCCAGGTGCACGATGGAATCGACTCCCTTCGCGGCGCTTACCACAGACTGGATGTGGCGGCAGTCCCCCACCATCAGCTCCACGTTCGAATTCTTCAAAATGTCGCGGATGGCGCCGCATCCGTACACCAGGTTGTCCAGAATGCGCACCCGGTATCCCGCCTCGAGAAGACGGCGGACCAGGATGGACCCGATATACCCCGCGCCTCCGACGATCAGCACCGTGTCGCGGCGCTGGACGCCGGCATTTGGGGTCTTGGGACGGATCTCGAAATTTCGGGCGAACTGGTTTTTCAGCAAGCGGGGCGCCGTGACCGACGCCATCAACAGGATGACGAACCAGATGGCCACACTACGGGAGACCAGGTCGCCCCGAAAGACCAGGTAGTTGAGTGCCAGGAACACCAGCACCGCCAGGCCCGCGCCGCGCAGAATCACCAGTACCTTGTAGCGGCCTTGGTACGCACGGGACTTGGTGTAAAAACCGCTGGCATGGAATACACCTGGAAAGAGGACAGACAGAGGCATAAAAAACAAAACGTAATAGCGCCAGAAATATTCCGCGATCTGGTGCGCTGTTGTCGGTCTGCCAGCCGCCGAGTAAGTGACGACCGAAGCAGCCAGGGCCGCCAGCATGCTGAAATGCACCAGCACAAAGTCGACCAGCATTCTGACCAATATCTCGCCGGTGCGCCGATTACGGATTTTCCACATAGTTATTTGAACCTCCATTCAAAAATGCCGACACGCGTGATCTAAGCCCCACCGATAGCGTGAAAAACTTGCACGATCGACTGCACGGCTTCGTCCGGCAGCGACTCGTAGATCGGCAGGCTCAGAATTCCTTCACTCACCCGATTCGTGTTATGAAGCGGCTCGCGGCTCGGGTGATAAAAGCACTTGTATAATTTCTGCCGGTGTAAGGAAGGCCAGAAATACTTCCTGGTCTCAATTTCCGAAGCTGCCAGCATCCCGGCCACCCGGTCGCGGTCAAGCGGAAAGACGCCCGCGTCGATGTGGACCGAGTAGTCTTTGTAAGTACTGCGGTCTTCCGGCCGCACCTTCTGGAAACCCAATCCGTGGAGAGGACGCAACAGGGAAGTGTACGTGTCCGCGATCCGGTTTCGGCGTGCGACCTTGGCTTCCAGCATCTCCAGGCTGGCCAGGGCCAGGGCGGCGCCAAACTCGGACATGCGAGCGCTTAAGCCCAGCAGTTCCGGATCGTACGCCCCCAGGTCGCCATAGTTGCGTGCCGCGCGGACCCGCCGCGCCAGGGCGGCATCGTTGGTGGCCACCAGCCCTCCCTCACCCGCGACCAGGACTTTGGTTGGCGAAAGCGAGAACACCTCGGCGTCTCCGAACTGCCCTACCGGCCGGCCCCGATACTGGCTGCCGAAGCTGTGGGCGGCGTCGAAGATCAGCTTTATCCCGTGCTTGGACGCGATTTGCGACAGCGACTCCACATCGCATGGATTCCCGTAGAGGTGCACACCCAGGATGGCGGAGGTGCGTTTGGTGATGAGTCGCTCAACTGACCGCGGATCAACGTTCCAGGTTTCTGCGTCGCAGTCGGCCAGGACCGGCCGTAGCCCGTTCCAGACCACGGCATGTCCGGTAGCGAAGAAGGTGAAGCTGGGAAGAATTACTTCTCCGGTGAGGCCGAGGCTGCGCATCACCAGGACCAGGCCGTTCGTGCAACTGGACACGGCGACACACTGACGTACCTGTAGCCGTTCGGCCGCGGCTTGCTCGAAGCGTGCCACGAGTTCCGAATTGGTGATCAGTCCGGCATGGTAGGCGCTCGCGTAATAGGTCATCACCGTGTCCAGGGGCGGCAGAGAAGGCTGCAGGAACCGAAGCTTCTTGCCGAAATCCGGCTCAAGGCAGGGCGCGGGCGAAAGTAGCTCATTCACACTGTTTGACACCGATGTTCCCACGGAAGTCCTCGCATCGTTAGATTGGCCCCGTTATCTGACTTCGGACCCCACGCGGAATCCGGCCGTATCGCCGCGCGTGTGCCATCGGGCCCCGCCCGCTCCGTGCGTGGCACGTCGCGTCAGGATGATCGCGCGAACGGACTCGATTACGTCTAAGACATCGCCGTCCGCCATCCTCGGATAGAGCGGCAGAGAGACCAGTCCCTCGTAGAGTCGTTCCGCGACCGGGAATGCGGCCCTGCTATATCCGTACGTCTGCTTGTAATAAGGATGCCGGTGCAGCGGGATGAAATGCACGCTGGTGCCGATGTTCGCCTTTTTCAGTTCCTGGATGAATGCTGCTCGATCGAAGCGCTGGCCAGTCTCGGCGAGGCGAACCGGATAAAGGTGGTAGATGTGTCTGCGGCCGGGCCGCTCATCGGGCAACACCAGCTCCGCCAGGTCCCCGAACGCTTCTGCGTAGCGCCGCGCGATCTCCCGGCGCCGCGCGATGAAGCCGTCCAGCCGCCGTAACTGGTGGATTCCGAGGGCCCCCTGAATGTCCGTCATGTTGCACTTGTAGCCCGGTTCAGTGACCTCGTAGTACCACGAGCCGGATTCCGAATAACGTTTCCAGGCGTCGCGGCTCATTCCATGCAGCGAGAGCAGGCGCATCCTCGCGGCCAGGCGGTCGTCATTCGTGGTCAGCATGCCCCCCTCGCCGGTGGTCATGTTCTTGGTGGCGTAGAAGCTGAACGCCACCGCCCGGCTGTGCGTGCCGATCTTCCGGCCGTGATACTCGGCCCCGGCGGCGTGTGCGGCGTCTTCCACCACCTCGATTCCACGCCGCCGGGCAAGCTCCCCGACCTCCTCTAGGTCACATGGCTGGCCAGCGTAATGTACGGGCACAATGGCCCGGGTGCGGCACGTGATGGCCCGGGCGGCAGCCTCGATGGAGAGATGGTAGTGTTCGTTCACATCCACCAGCACCGGCGTCGCCCCCAGGTGCGCCACCACGTTTGCCGTAGCGCAAAACGTGAGCGTCGGCACGATCACGTCGTCTCCGGGGCCGATGTCCAGGGCCTTCAGCGCAATATGCAATCCTGCCGTGCACGAGCTTACGGCGATGGCGTGCTTTGCGCCCACGTAGCGAGCGAAGTTGTCTTCGAATCGTTTCACCTTCGGACCGGTCGTGACCCAGCCGCCGCGAATGCTATCCACAACCTCGGCGATTTCCTCCTCCCCGATGAGAGGGAGACAGTACGGCAGGAATGTTGTTCTCATATGGTTCTGTCGCTGCGTCCTTTCAGAGAAATCCATACTTCCGTCAAAGCAATTTCCTGAGCGTCAGGCTGACCCGCGTCAGGCGGAAACCGCACTTCTCGTAGAGCCGGCTCGCGGGTATGTTTCGCAGTTGCGTCCCGACCTCCACCAGATCCACCTCCTGCTCGCGGAACCACTGCAGCGCGGCGCAGGTGGCAGCGCTTGCCACGCCGCGGCCGCGGGCCTCCTCGGAGGTGGCCACCATGCCAATGGAACCCAGACCCAAACCCAGCGAAGATCGAGCCCCGCTGTCCACCAGGCAGGTCACATAGCCCAGCACCCGGCCTCCGTCACAAGCGACCATTACCGCGTCCGCCGCCGTGCCCAGGCAGGCATTGCGGACCCACTCTTCGTGAATGGCATCCGCCTGCTCGCGCCGGAGCGCCGGGTCGGCGTGAAAGCGGTCGAGAACGTACGCCCGGCGCGAGATCGCGAGAACCTGGGCCAGATCCGTCTCGCGGAACAGCCGCGTCTCCACGCCGGGCTGGCAATCTGAAGCCCAGGACTTCAAGGGCAACGAGAACGTCTGAATCCCATCGATGGTTTCGAAGCCGCAATCTTCAAGAGCGTGGATGGAGGCCAGTTTGCCGGTGTCTACACGGGCCATCACGTGGCGCATGTGGACCGCGGCGGCATCCCGAAGTATCTTTCGCAGCAGGGCGCTCTGTGCGTCGCGGCTCTCCCGGTAGCCGCCGGGGGCCGCCAGCAAATCAATTCTCGCGGCCGGAAATCCGAACTGCCTGCTATCCCACGGAAGGGCACGCCAGACTGCAATCCCGGTTGGGCGCGACGCCTGGCTCGCTAAGACCACATTGCAGGCCGGCTCATTCAACAGCGCCGCGAACCGGATCTCGTGGTGGCACACCACGGTGTCCTCGGGCCCCCATTCCGTACATGCGCCCAAAGCTCGCGGCTAATGTCCGCGAGGAGCGGCCTCAGCCTGCGGATATTGACGTGTCCTGGTAGCGCGCGGACGCGAATTCTCGGCTCCGCACTGCCCTTGGGATGAAGTGCCATGCCTCCCATGCGAGTCTCCTCTCTACTGCCCGGCCCCGCTGCTCAGGCCCCGATCCTCACCGTAGACTCCGTGCCCAAGCAGAACGTACGGGATCGTCTTCAGCAGGATGGTGAGATCCAGCGCCAGCGAGTATTTCCTGACGTACTCCACGTCCAGTTGCTTTCGCCGGGTCCACGGAATGCTGTTACGGCCGGCCAGTTGCGCCACTCCGGTCAAGCCCGGCTTGACGCGCAGGCGCAACTTCTCCTCCGGCGTATAGAACCGAAGCTGGTCCGGCTGGTCCGGACGCGGCCCGACCAGGCTCATTTCCCCTTTCAGCACGTTGATCAGTTGCGGCAGCTCGTCGAGGCTGGTCTGTCTCAGCCAGCGGCCGACCGGGGTCACCCGCGGATCCCGAGGCCCGGTGAAAGCCGATCCGTCGGAGTTGCGCACGTCCGGCGCGTGCAGGAACATCGTGCGAAACTTGAAGATCCGGAAAGGGGCGCCGTGTCTGCCCACGCGCCACTGGCGGAACAGCACCGGCCCCGGGGAGGTGGCGCGAACCGCGGCAGCCAGCAACAGCATCAGGGGGCCGAGTACCACCAGGCCGGCTCCGGCGGCCATCACGTCCAGACCGCGCTTGGCCGCCGCTTGCCATGGCCGCGGGGGACATCGCGCGGAGGCGTCTTCGGCAAGGGCACGGTATTGAATTTCGTAGCTCTTCTTCATCGCCTGCTCGGTGTACCGGGCGAGATAGATCTCCCGGGCCCGGCCTGCCAGCCGGGAGGCCAACGCGGGGCTGGCGATCAACCGGGTGATGGCGCGTGCCAGGGTGCGGGCTTCGCCCGGCGGAACTAGGAGAGCCGCTTCACCCTCGCCGGTCACCTCGCGATTGCTGCCGATGGCCGTCGCGACGATGGGTCTACCCACCGCCATGGCCTCCAGCAGGGCGATGGAAAGCCCCTCGCGCAGGCTGGGCAGCACCACAATGTCACTCGCCGCGAGAAGGGAGCCGACGTCGGCGCGGAAGCCGGGGAATCGCACGTGATCGCTGATGACCAGGTTGCGGGCCAGTTGCTCCAGGCGGCCGCGCAGCGGCCCGTCGCCGGGCAGCCAGAGATGCGCACGGCGACCGTGCAATCCGCCAACCACCAGGGGCATGGCTTCGAGCAAGTCTTCCACACCTTTTTGTGGAGCCAGGCGCCCGATGGTGAGTAGCACCACGTCGTCGGGCTCAGCACCCAGGCTGCGCCTGACCTGGTCGCGGGGCGACTCCGCGCGCACGCGCTCCAGCGGGATACCGTTGGGAGCGGCGGCCAGCTTTCGTTCGTCGCCGATGCCCAGGCGCAAGGCCCATTGGCGGTGAAACTCGCTGACCGTGAAAATGCGGTGGCACCATCGCGCCGCCAGCCTCTCCAGGATCGCGTAGAACCGCACTTGGGCGCGCGGCGACGCTTCGTGAAAGGCGAAGCCGTGAACCGTATGACAGATGGCGGGTGTTCCCGCCAACCACGCCGCCAGCCGCCCCACGAACCCCGCCTTCGAGGTGTGCGTGTGCACCAAGTCATATGGGTTGCGTTTCAGGAACCGGAACAGGCGCCACATGCCCAGAAAGTCCCGGATGGGCCGGATATCCCGCCAGATCACATCCAGTTCCACAATTCCGGCGCCAGCCTTCCGCAGTTCCTGCTGGAAGCGGTGGTCGGTGCACAGCACGTCCACGCGCCACCCCAGTTGCCGCGCCAGCTCGGCCAGTTGCACGATCACGAAGGAGCCGCCGCCAAACGAAGAGCCGCCGACAATGTGCAGCACTCTCATGGCTGTTCCCAGGAGGCCGTATCGGCGGCCGCCAGCCATTGGGGAGCCCGGCCCGAGGCCTTCAACTTCGCCCATGTCACGAGTTGCGCGGCATCCGTGTCGTCGCTCGCGAAACGCGCCTTCAGCCCGGCCGCGCGGCCCAGCGGATTCAGCCGCAGGCGGCAGAGGATGAGCAGCATCCCCAGCAGGGCCAGCACCTGCGAAAGCACCGAGGCCCACGCCACGCCGGTGGCGGCCCAGCGTGGCGAAACAGCCAGTGCCAGCCCAAGGTTGGAGATGGCCGCGATCAGGATTACCCGGCTGAACGGACGGTCCAGATCGAGAGGCAGCATCCATTGCATGCCCAGTACGTTATTGATGGCGATCACGGGAGCCAGGACCGCCAGAATGCGCAGTAGCGGAATAGCGGGGGCGAAGCTTCGTCCCAGCAGCAGGCGCACCAGGTGCGGCGCGCACAAGAAGATCCCCGCACTCATCAGGACGCCGACAACCGCCATCAGCGTTAGGCCCACGCGGGCGAGGTTGAGAATGGCCAGCTTGGAATTCCTGGCGATATGGCTGACGCGGGGATAGAACGCGTCATTTACCGGTCCCAGCAACCCGATAATGGCTCGGCCGATGCGGTCGGCCCCGGCGTAATAGCCCACGATTTCCGGCGGGCAGAACAGGCCGAGCACGAACGTGTTGCCCACGTTGTTCAGGAATAGAACGTTCCGCGGAATGAAAGTGGCCGAGTTCTCCCGGAGAGTCCGCCAGGCCAACTTCGGGCCCGGCAGCCGCACGGGAACCTCCCGGTACGCCAGCACCAGCATCATCAGGAACGAGAGCAGCGACGCCGCTGCCTGGAGGGCCAGCACCTTCCAGTCGTCCCGGGGAGAGCGGACCAGCAGCAGCATGCCGGCCACGGCTCCGGTCTTGACCGCTACGTCCAGGCTGACGGCCAACCGCATTTTTTCCAGGCCGGTGAAGTACCACATCAGGCTGAATCCCTGGGCCAGCGCCCAGCAGACCCCCGACCAGAACAGCAGCCGCTCCTGGCGAAACGCAGGCACACACTGCTGGGCAACCAAGGCCGCCACTAGGCAGAAGATTCCCAGCAAACTCTTGGCTCCTAGAACTCCCGCCAGTATGGATGCCCGATCGTCGCGCGAATTGCGGTTGCGTGAAACTGCGCGCGTGGCGGAGAGAGTGAAGCCGAATTCGACGATGAGAAGCAGATAATTCCCAAAGGCTTGGGTGAAGGCGACCAAGCCCCAATCGGCGGCGCCCAGTACCCGCACCAGGTAAGGAACCGTGATCAACGCCAGTAAATATCCGGAGCTGTAAAGCCCGTACAGCGCGAAGGCGTTGTGCACAATGTTCCAAGGGGACTTGGGCCCTCTCTGTTCGGACATGGCTCCGGTCTTTCGCGTATCGTGCCCGCTCACAGGTCCACCAGTGCCGGCGCATCGGGCACGGCCTGCTCAATGGGTGCCCGATAGGCGGGAAAGTAATCGGTGTCCGCCGTCTTCCGCCCGGACTCCCGAAGGTAACCCTCGTGGCGGCTGCAAAGCGCCTGGTACGCCTCCGCATCCAGGATCCACCGCCAGGTGTAGAAATCGTGCCGCCGCGAAGAAAACTCCGCCTTGAAGCGGAACAGCGAATCGTGGCGGCCGCCTCGGCCGCCGCCCAGGTACAGCGTGTGATTGCCGCGCTCCCTGGCCCATTGCCGCAAGTCATCTAACAGGACTTTGAAGGGCGAGACCGCCAGAAATTCCCTGCTGGTGCCGCCCAAATGCGGGTTGGCCACACCGTTGTACTCCACTACCCACGCGGCCGCGGCGATCCTCTCGCCGATCCGGCAGGAGGCCAGAAACACGTGCGCTCCGAGCTGGTCTTTAAACCGCCGGAAGTAATCCGTCCGGTGGAAGTAACACTGTGCAGCACGGTTCCGCTGCATGGTATGGGTGTAGATCCGCACGAATTCCCCAAGGCAATCTAGATCCGGATCGACCTGCGTGGTCATGCCCAGCGCTCTGCCGCGATGCAGGTGCTGGCGCAGGGCGCGCTTGTAGGATTGTGTGGGGTCGGTGTCCTGGAGATTGATCGACACGGTCCTGCCGCCGTAGCACAACTCTCCGAAAGGCCGCCCGTCCCCCATGACCCAGCGATGATTTTCGAGCAGCGGATGAAAACGGCTGAACGCGCAAACCACTTTCTGGCAGTTCCAGGCTTCCCGGAGTGCTTCGGACGCCTCCCGCAGAAAGTGATCGCCCGCCAGGCACCCGTAAGCCAGCGGTCCAGGATATCCGTAGACGGAGGTCACGTCGTTGAACTCGGATCCTTCCAGTCCCTCGCAATCTCCGATCTTGCGCAGCAGGTAGGGCCACGCCAGGAACCGCTCGCGGCAGCCGTAAACCGCCAGGAACGCCCGGCCTTCGCCCTGTGCCTCGGATAGCCGGTGATATCCGGCCGTGTGCGGGAAATCATGACGCACGCGAGCGATCCAGCTATCCCACTCGTCGCTGGCGGCCGGAATGACGCGGATGGGGTTGGACATGCGATCCTCTATGCTGCGCTTGCCTGGCCGCAATCCCTGCCGGCCAAAGCCTCCGTATACAGATCCTCGTGGCGGGACAACACCAGACGCAGGTCGTACGCGGCTATGCGCCTTCGCCCTTGTTCTCCCATTGCCCTGGCACGGTCGGGATTCCGCAGCATCCAGCTCATGGCGTGCGCCAGGCGGTCGGCGTCGCCGACCGGAACCAGCAAGCCGTTTTCGCTATCTACCAGGTCTCGAACTCCGCGAATGTCCGTAGCGATCACGGGCACCGCCAGGGCGAGCGACTCGATAATGCTTCGCGGAAGCCCCTCGCGCTCGGAAGGAAGCACGCTCGCGATGCAGGCCCGCAACAAAGCGGGAATGTCCCGGCGGTATCCCAGGAAACGCACTCGTCTGGAAACACCGAGTCTCTCGGCGAGTTGGCTCATCGGGCGCACCAGACGACCGGTGCCCGCCAACAACAGGACAGCATCGCCTCCCTCCAGCCGCGCGAGCGCCTGAATGGCATCCCTATGCCGTTTGCCGGGGTTGAACTCCGCGATCATCAGAAACGCCGCCTGACCGCTGGCGAGCCCCAGTTCTGCTCGTAGCGCCGCGACTCGCGCGTCGGAAATCGCATCCGGGCTGTAGACCTGAGTGTCCACGCCGATGCCGGGCATGTGACGCAGCCGCCCGGGCGCTACCAGCCTGGAATCCAGGGCCGCCTGCCGGTCTTCTGCGTTGAGTACGACCAGATAGTCCGTTTGCCTGCCGGCTACCTCTTCGAGCGTGCGGAAAATGAGATTTCGTAACGCGGGCGCGCCCCGGTAAAAATGAAGGCCGTGGGCGGTGTAAATCACCTTTGGCGCTCCGGGCGTCTGCGGGTGTCCCAGCGACCAGCGCGTGACAAACGACGCGACCGGGGTGTGCACGTGCACCAGGTCGTAAGAGCCCCGCGCCATGATTTCCTGAATTCGCCTGGGCGCACGCAGGAAGTTTGCGGCGGCCAGAGGGTGTCGTGACCAGGGGATATCCCAGACCCGGTCGAAAGCCTGCCCGCAATCAACGTCGCGGGTGGCTCCCCGCGCGGCGGCGTCCACCTGCCAGCCTCTCGCGCGAAAATAGCGCGCGTAAGGCAACAGGAACGCCCGCAAGAAATCGGGAACCGTCGCTACCATGAGGAGGCGTGGCATTCAAATCCTCGCTCCCAGACACGCCGGACCGGCGTCGGGCGGGAGGTGAACCCTGGTCCGGGTAATGGCATACGAGGACGCCAGCAGCGCCATGACCAGCCACCAGTGCCTCTGGTAGAGCGCCTCAATCCCGAATGAAACGCCGAACATTCCGAAGTGGGCGCCGATCAGGCCCACGACCAGAGGCCGCTCCATGGAGCTGGCCCGGCGGAAGGCGCGAACGCCCTTTCCCACAAGCGCCGCCGCCAGGCCAAGAAAAGCGGCTAACCCCAGCAAGCCGAATTCCGTTAAAAGCCACACGGAGGAGTCGTGGATGATATACGGAAACGCGACGCCCTGGTCCATCAGCCTGCTTTCGAACTGGCCCAGCCCGATCCCGACAAGGGGGCTCTTCTCAAACATGGGCACTGCTTCCCGGATCTGAGTCACGCGTTCTTTTGCCGTGTTTGCCCGGCTGGCAAGCTCCAGGATGTCGCCAATCTGTCGCGGGCTTAGCACCAGGAACAGGGACACGGCGGCCAGCGCCGCAAGCCCGGCATAGGCCGCTGCCAGCCGCGGCCGGAACGGAAGGCTGATGAGCAGCGCGAACACGAACCCGATCCACGCCGAACGCGACAGGGTCAGAAGCAGTCCGAGCGCCAGGATCATCATGCAGAAGGCCCCTAGGGCATGGCGTACCAATGGCCGGCGGCTGAAGTAAGTGCTCAGGTGAATCACCAAGGTCACCATGACCAGGCTGCCGAATGCGTTCGGGTCGATAAGCATCCCGGAAACTCTCTGCCCGCCATAGTTCACTCCGGATATACGCATGTCAAAGAGCTGCGTGGCAAAATAAGCGCTGACGGCCAGCAGCGTCTGCAGGGTCACTGTGGCAATCAGTACCTGCAGCATCCGGCGGATCGAAGGCCAGTCCGTCGCGGCGGTAGTAATTACCGAGTAAGTCAAGAAGAGAATCAATAGCCCGATATCTTTGTTGATCAGGACATAGTTGGAAAGCGAGCCGTCCGCCATCGCGGTCTTCCAGGTCCCCACAAAAAAGACCACGGCCAGGGCGCCATGAAACACACTCCACGCTGGCCGCACCAGCCTCACCTTGCTGATGCCCACCCACAGAGAGACGAACAGGAACAGGTCTGCGGGGGACAGGCGCATCTCTCCGTAGTCGAGCTGGACCGGCAGAAAGAAAATGTACGCGGCCAGCAGGAACCAGGAATTCCCTCTGCTCTTAAGAGCCGGCGCGAGCGCCTGAAACCCGTCAGGCCTGTGCCAGAGCTGCGTCCCGCGAGCCGGAAATACAGCGGAATCGTGGTATCCCATTAGCGCCTAACCTTGGATCGAAGAGTGGTAGTAACGGTAGCAATGGCGATACGCGGGTGCGTCGTAGCCCTCCTTGGGATTCCAGCCGTTCAGGATGGTGGCTAGCACGCGGGTGCCATCTACTTCCAGGCGCTGCATTGCGGCAACCGCCGCGTCGCGGCTGGTTTTTCCCGCACGCAAGATCAGCACCACACCATCAGCCTGGCGGCCTAATACCCGGGCATCTGGCAGATACAGGATGGGAGGCGCGTCGATGAGCACCGTCTCGAATTCGCCGCGGAGGCGGACCAATAACGCAGCGAGCCGCTCGCTGTACAGAATATTCGGCACATCCGTGGTTTGGACCCCGCCAGTCAGCAGGAATAAATGCGGAATTGCTGTTGCGCGCACCAGTGCGTCCAGTGGACAATTTTCCAAATCGGACTTATCGCAGAGCAGGTCGGACAGCCCCTGCGTGTTCTCCAGTCTGAAAATCTGATGCAGCCGTGACCGCCGCAAATCTCCATCCACCAGCAAGACGCGCCGCTGCATCTTCGCCAGCGCGATGCCCAGGTTACTCGCCACGCTGGTCTTGCCCTCACCCGGACCCGGGCTCGAGAGCACGATCAGCCGAGTCCCCGCGGCTTGCGGCCTATGGAAGAGCCGTGCGGCAACCGTTTCCCGGAACGCCTCCGAGAGGGCGGAATGCTTTCTCCTGCTGCTCACCAGTTCGACGGTGTCCCCCCGCCGTCTTCCCTGCACGCCTATCCGGCGCCACAACGGCACCAGTTTGGGATCCACGTCTGCCACAGGAATGATCCCGATCTCCGGAACTCGCAACAGAGTGGTGGACTCGCCCGGGGACTTGAGGCTTCGATCGTTGCGCTCACGGATGATCGTCAGCCCGACAGAGAGGAAGAAGCCCGCAAACAAGCCAATCGCGGAATTGAGGAATATGTTGGGCTTGTAGGGATGCGCCGGGGGCACCGCCGGGGCGATCACGCGGATGTTATTAACCGGCGCTGCCGTTACCATGCTGGCCTCTTCCACCCGGTGGGCCAGGTCCTCGTAAAAGGCGCGCGTCGTGTCTGCTTCCCGCTTGAGCGTGTTGTAGCGAATGGATTTGAACGCCTGGTCCGAGACCAGCCGCGCCTGCCGGGCATACGCCGCCGCGAGCAGTTGCTCCCTGGTTTGTGCCGCCTTGAATTCGTTGTAGATTCGCCTTTGGGTGCTGCCGAGTTCTTTCTTCAGCGCCGCCTCAACCTCCGCAATCTGGGCTTGCACCCGCCGCACTTTGTAGTTGGTTGGGGTAAGTACCGCGCCAAGCTCCGCGCGCTCGCGCTGCAACTCCGTCAGTTTCACCTGGTAGTCGCGGAGCGGGCCGTCCGCCAGCGTTTGCGGCAACCACTCCGGCCGGCTGGAGGCGGCCATCTCATACTGGGATTGCTTCGCGACCCGGTCCGCCGTGGCCTTGGAGAGTTCGTCCTCGATCTGACGCAGCCGGCCTTCAGCGACGCTGCTATTGTCCTGGGTGTAGAGCAACCCGGAGGCGTGCGCGTAGGTCTCGAGCGCCGTTTCGTCTTTCTGCAGCTTGTTGCGCATGGCAGCGAGTTGGCGTGACAGCCAATCCCGCATGCGCTCGCTGGTCTCCCACCGGGCCTCGAGGGTCTGGTCGATAAAGTCGCCGGCCAGCGTGTTAACAAAGTCGGCCGCCAGCTTAGGGTCCGGCGAGTCATACAGGATCTTCACGACATGTGTCTCGCCGGCGGTCTGTACTTTCAGATTTTGCAGGGCGGCCTTCACGGCGCCGTCCTGCGGGGTGTCCGGGGCGGCGGCCGGATTTCCCGTGACCTTGTGCAGCCACGCAAGTACGCCCGGCCCGCCCTTGTATTCCGGCCGCTCGGCCAGGTTCAGTTTGGAGACCACGCGGGAGACCAGGTGCTCGTCCCGCAGAATTTCGGTCTGGCTGTGGATGTAAGCATCCATCGCCGTCGGCGCCGGCGCTTCGGTGGGATTCACCTGCCCGGAGTTGAGAAAGTCCCGGTTCAGTCCCTCGATTTCCAGCGAACTGTACGCCTGGTACACCGGCGGCATCAGCAGTGAGATCAGCAGGCCGCAGGCCGCGCACGCCAGCGTCAGGACTAGAACGGATGCCTTGTGTTTTCGCAGGATTTTCCAATAATCAAGCAAGGTGTCCTCCTGGTCCGTGCCTTGCGAATAGGTGAGCACGTGCTGGGGGATCATGAACCCGGATGCATCCGCCGGGTTGGGCGCCGGACTGGCGCGCCGCGGCGAAGGATACGGTGTCAGGTCAAAAGTATGGTGAGCCATGGAATTTCCTCTCTGGAGTTCCGCGGTATCCGGCTATCGGGCCGGCAGCCCAACCCGCCAGATCGCGATGCCTGAGCCGACGTTGATGGCCGCCTCCATGGCGCGAATCGCGGCGTTCTTGGCTTGGCTGTCGGGCACGACCAGGATGTCGTTGGCCCGCAACCCAACGTCTTCCTGTCTGCCATTCAGAATCTGGCTGATGTCGACGGGGATCTCTTCCCGGTTTGCAGTTCCCTCCGTGGCCCGCAAAATCTTGGCCTTTTTGGGCGCGGCACGGCTGTCCAGACCCTCCGCCATGGAGATCGCCTGCAACACCGAGATCCGGTCCCGTTCGCCCAGGACGAACCCGCCCGGCTTGCGTACCTGGCCCACCACGTAAACCGTCTGTCCGGGGGGAATTGAGATGACGTCGTGCGGCCGCATTGCAATGTTTTCCTCTGGCTTCCTGCCCTGAAGCACGTCTTGCAGACTCACTTCGGCAACGCTGTAGCCATGGGCTGCGTCGGTGGTCGCGTTCGGCAGGGGAAGCGAACCCCACTGCAACTGGCGCGTTATACGAACTTTGTAGCCTGCGTCTTGCCGCGGCCCTTCGGCCAGCGATAACATTTCGACCAGCGACCGTCTGCCCTGCAGTTGGTATATGCCGGGTTTGTTGACCGCGCCGATTACGGAAACCGGCTGGCTGGCAAAATCTACGATATTAACGGCCACCTGCGGCTCTTTCACGTCGGCGCGCAACAGCTTCTTGATGTTCTCCCCCAGTTGGCTGGTGGTGAGCCCTGCGGCATGTACGCGCCCCAGTACCGGCAAATCCACATACCCGCCGGTGTCTATTCTTACCGGTTTATCCGAAATCTCCTCCATGCCCAACGCCCAGATGGTGATTTGATCGCCAGGGCCCAGGACGTATTCCGCCGCGGCCGGCGCGCTCAATGGCTTGGCCGGTTTGGGAGCGTTCCCAGGTCCCTCGGCAGCCCGCATGACCACGGCGAATACTGCCACTGTGCAGACCGTGCCGACTAAATAGGTTCTAAGCAACATATCCGTAGTTGTGAATTTCGTCTGTTTCAGGCGTGTTCAGAAGTTCAGTCAACATTCCTCTGCATGGCAATTCAATATCCACCGGCTGGGCTCGTTCCTGCCTGCCTCGCGCCAAATGGGCCGGGCGTCACGGTCACACGCGATTCTGGTGCGGGATCTCACCTGCGTTTGGGATGGTTCCGGACCGGGATGTGCGGCCGAAGTCTGCGCGGGCCTAACGTGCTGTGCCGGGCCTTACCAAATCCGGCCAGCAGTCTTTTGCCGAAATGTTCACCTCAGGACTATGCACGAGCCCTGAGGTTGTGGTGCTGTGGCACTTTTACTCACCGGACCGGCAAATAGTGCAGACGTGTCACACGTGCTTCCAGTACCGGCAATTGTCTCCGGATCAGTTACGGGTTCTCCTAGGCTTCGTCGGAAACGGTACGTCTGCACGGAACTGATCTCCCGGATCGGTTAGGTGCCCGGAAGCAGTCGATTACCGCGCCAGCTATACCCATCGCAGGCGCTTCTACGCGGCAAATCTGGTCACCGGTGAAAACAGCAGTGACCATGATGGTCACACGTACTGAACCCGCTTCCGGCGTGAAACCCATGGCCAGAAAATGAGTGGTGACCGTGGGGTCGCCGCCGACGGCCCCCTGGCTCGCGGCGCAACGCGGTCCATGGTTGTTTTTATCCAATTCCGGGATTAAAAGGGCTGTTTATCGTTGACTGGTGCAGGTGGTTATGCTTCAATAATGAGCGAGACGATGGATTCGCTAATCCATCGTCGCCCATGGCATGACGGTCAGCGCCCGAGTCCGATACGCGGTCCGGCTGATGGTCGATATCGCCAAGCATGCCTCGGCGGGGGCGGTGCCCCTTCGAGAGGTTGCGGAACGGCAAGGCCTGTCCAAAATCTATCTTTCCCAGTTGACCATTCCCCTCCGAAACGCGGCTCTGCTCCGTAGTGTCTGGGGGAACAAAGGCGGATATCTAGTGGGTCGGCCTATGGCAGAGATTAAGGTACTGGACATCGTGGAGGCGGTGGACGGTCCCGTCTGCATCATCGACTGTTCGGTGGACCCGAACTACTGCGACCGCTCTTCACGATGTGAGGCAATTGGGATATGGCGAATGCTGAACGAGCGGATCGTCAGAACCCTAGCCAGCCAGACACTGGAAGACTTGGCGACCAGGAGCAGCGGTGCGGCCGCGCCGAACGACGCTTCCGTGCCCGTGGAGCAGAAAGCGAATCAACCCGCGACCCGGTTTGGGAGGGGGATGCCCTGCGGATCGTCCCGGTCCTTCTCATCAGACCTCGGAGGGAACTAATGACCGCCTCTATCTATGGCATCATCTACGCGGGCGTGCTGGTATTTGTTGTGGCCAGTGTGCTGCGGGCTGTTCGTTATGCCAAACTGCCAGCCCACCTGCGCTGGGAACTCTATCCGGTACCGCACGAAGAGGCGGAGCGGGCCAGGCATGGCGGCTCCTACTTCGAGGTGCCGGACTGGTGGACGAAGCCGCGCAAAGTCAATTTTGCCGGGGAATTGAAAGTGATGATCCCGGAGATGCTTTTCCTCAAGGCTCTGCGGGAATTCAACCGCAAACTGTGGTACCGCTCCTTCGTGTTTCACTTCGGCTTGTATCTCCTGGCCGGAACCATAGCGCTGCTGGCCGTCGCCGCGCTAGGGACGATCCTGCTCCCGTCCCTTTTGGCTGGCTTCGTGGGTGCTGTACTGCACACCCTGTACACGGCGACCGGGTTGTGCGGTGCGGTGATGGCCATCATCGGCGCGGCGGGCCTGCTGCATGACCGGCTGAGCGACCCCAACCTCAAAAACTACACGGCGCCGGGCGACATCTTTAACCTGGCCTTCTTCATTGCCGCTTTGGGAGCACTGGCGGCCGGCTACCTGCTGCGCGGTCCCGGTGGGCCGGGTGCGCTGGCGCTTGCCTGCGGGCTGTTGAGGTTTGACACGGCGATCCCTGTGCCGGGCGTACTCAGTGCGGGCCTCGTGCTGGGGGCGTTGCTGGTCGGCTACATCCCTCTGACGCACATGTCCCACTTCATCGCCAAGTATTTCCTGTACCACAACATTCGCTGGGACGATCTTCCCACGGCGCAGAGCGCGGAAATCCAGAGGAGATTCGCGGGTTACCTGACTTTCAGGCCTACGTGGGCGGCGCGTCACATTGGGGCGGACGGCGCCAGGACTTGGGCGGATATTGCGGCCACCAATCCGTCCGTGGGAGCCGGGAAATGAAGGAAGCGGTGAAACTCGGCGACATGTCCCGTCCCGGACGGACGCCTCTCGCGCACCTCGAAAACGAGGACCTGATGCGTCTGCCTCCTCCTCTGGAGGACCCTTCGAAGTATCACAACTGGACCGCGCTCGCACCCCACACCAGGGAGAAATACGAGTGTGGCCTCGACGACACCTGCGCGCTCAACCTCCCGCAGCCCCAGACCAAGGAAGAGGAAGCTCAACTGGTGGCGAAATTCCTCTCCGGCCTCGAGAAACTGTTCACCCGGGAGAACAACTGGACGTTCTTACAGCCGCTTCTGCTGACCATGGAGCATTGTGCAAAGTGCCAGACTTGCTCCGAAGCCTGCCACATCTACGAGGCCAGCGGGCGGAACGAGTTGTACCGGCCCACGTTCCGCTCCGAAGTCCTGCGCCGGCTGTATTTCCAGTATGTGAAGCACGGCGGCCTGCTTTCGAGCCTGCAGCACGGGGCTATCCAGCTGAACTGGCCGCTGGTGGCCCGCCTGGCCGAGCTCTCCTACCGGTGCAATCTCTGCCGCCGTTGCGCGCAAACGTGCCCCATCGGCGCCGATAACGGCCTGGTAGCCCACGAACTCCGCAAGCTTTTCAGCCAGGAGATGGGCATCGCGGCCAAGGAACTCCACGACACCGGATCCATGCTGCAACTGAAAGCCGGGTCGTCCACCGGCATGAACGCGGAGGTGGTGAAGGACAACATCCGGTTCATCGACGAAGACACCAGCGAGAAGACCGGCATCCAGGTGGAAACGCCCTGGGACGTGGAGGGCGCCGACATCCTCCTGATCCACAATGCCGGCGAGATCCTGGCGTGGCCTGAAAATCCGGGCGCCTTCGCTCTGATCCTGAACGCCGCCGGTGTCAAGTGGACTCTCTCTTCGGAGCTGGCGGGCTACGATTCCATCAACTACGGTCTCTGGTACGACGACGCCCAGTTCGCGCGCGTGGCTCTGAAGCACGCGCAGGCGGCCCGCAAGCTGGGGGTCAGGAAAATCGTGCTGGCCGAGTGCGGCCACGCCCACAAAGCACTTTCCGTGATCGCGGACCGGGTGCTGCTGGGAGATCTGAGCATCCCGCGGGAGAGTTCCATGACGTTGCTGCGCGATATCGTCATGAGCGGCCGCTTGGGGCTCGATCCGGACCGGAACGATTTCCCCGTCACACTGCACGATCCCTGCAACCTGGTGCGTCTCATGGGCGTCGTAGAGCCCCAGCGAGAGATTTTGCGCAAGATCTGCCCCCGGTTCCGCGAGATGGAGCCCCACGGCGTAGACAACTATTGCTGCGGCGGAGGAAGCGGGTTTGCCATCATGAGCGGCAACAACTTCCCGGACTGGCGGTTCCATGTCTCGGGCAGGAAGAAACTCGAACAGATCCTGAACGCGTTCGCCGATTGTCTGGACCCATCCGTGCCGAAGTATTTATGCGCGCCTTGCAGCAATTGCAAGGGGCAGTTTCGCGACATGCTCGCCTATTACAATCTCTGGGAGAAGAACCGCATTCTGTATGGGGGCCTGGTGGAATTGATCGTGAACGCCATGACCGACGTGAGGCCCGGCTACATCGAGTGGGAATGGCATTGACAGGGTTCGCGGCGGCGTATCCTTGGATGGAAAGATGGCTGGTGCGGTAGCTGACGAAGGTGTACGGACTTTAGACGTCCCCCACGGGAGCAAGGTCCTGAATCGTCACCTTGCCAGCCCCACATATCGCCTCGGCGACGCGCTCGACGTGCTCGGTCTGTTCGAACAGGCTTCCCTGGATCGACACAGTTCCTCCATGGGCCTCCACATCGACCTCCAGATTGGAGGTGAAGGGATCCAGCGCCAACTGGGCGCGCACCCGGCTGGCAAGGGCAAGATCGTTCATTTGCGCCTGACGTGCCGGCGAAAACTCGAAGGCGGGGTCCTCGACCATCCCCGCCACGAGTGAGCATGCCTGTTCGACGCTGATGTTCTCCAGGTTGATCACCAGGTCGTAGAGTCCCGGATCTCCCCAATCCACCCCGTAAAGAAACTGGGCCCAGCGGCGGCGATCCTGGTCCATCTTTCCGATATACGTAATGGCTTCCTCGCGTTTGAGGCTTAGCTGCTCCTGCGCCATGCAGATGCGAAGCTCCAGCGGCGCCACGATTCGCAGGCGCAGAAGGGTGGGAGCTCCCTTGAGCAGCAGTTGGCCGGCAAGCCCATGATAGACGGCTTTTCCGCCGCGGGCCTCCTCCATGAGGGCCGCCTGGATCAACGCCAGATAGAGATACCTCTTGTGGTTGAATCTGCCGGGTACAGCCGGGGGTTCGTCCAGGGCTGCAAGAATGTCGTGTTGCGACACCCGTGCCGTAGAGACCTTTCCCGCCAGCACATCCCGATCGATGCAGTTGTATCCGAGCGTCTTGCTCAAGCATTCGGCCAGCCGCTTGCCGCCGCCGAACGTTCCTCTGGAAATCGTGATTATGGCCATGTCTTCACCCCCTCTCTGCGGACCATAGTTTCCGCCCGGGAGCCTCAATCCGCACGTCCGTGATGATTATCAATCCTTCATTATTCGGAGTCAAGGATCTGGTTCTAGGGGTCTAAGGGGTGTGCCCGCGCTTCACAACAGGTTATAGTTCAACATCAGGTAGGGATACAGGTACGAGCGGGCGTGATTCGTGCGCAGCAGAAAATCCCCGGATTGGATATAGCCTACGCCTACTCCGAATTCCAGGTGCCGGTCATATCGATACGAGCTCTGCAAATCGTATTCCCGCCCGATGTGGGTGCCGGACATGCCGCGCGGGTCCCGCGCCACCACGATGCCGGCGGCGTTGTAAAACGCGTCGTTGGCGCTCGCGAGCCACCAGTCGTTGTACGCCGCGGCCCACATCCAGTTGCGGCGCACCGACACCCTCACGCCCGCGCGATACGACTTCAGGTTCTGCCAGGCGACCTGGTCGGCCAGCCCATGATGGTCGTGGATATTCGGATAAAGCTGGTCAAAGGTGCCCCGCCGGCCATCAGCCGGATTTCGGTCGCCGGAAGCGAAGTCATACTTCACAAAAAACCGGGGCTTCAGAAGCGAAGTGGGCACGGTGTAGCCCAAAATAGCGCTCCAGGCCCATGCGCGGAGCGTATCGGTGCCGAGCCATCCGGTTTGCACGGCGGTTTCCGCGTCGTAGTCGAAGCGTGACACAGCGCCGGCCCAGCGCAGCCCGGCGATCTTCTCGTCGAGCTTCCCGGGCGCCCCGGATTCGGTGCGAAAACCAGGGGACAGACGCCAGAAGACGTAGGGCTCCAGGACGGAGCCGCGAATCACGTCCCGGAAGCTCGAATAAACGCCGTGAAAGTTGTTGCCTTGCTGGTGATGGCTGAGTCCGTTGGCGGTGGCGATGACGGGGGAGGCGGCCCAGGCATTCACCCGGAAACGGTCCCGGTTGACCACCAGCATGGCGGCATCCCAACCGCGGGAAGCATTGCGCCAGTAGGAGGTTCCGACCAGCCGGAGGTGGCCGAAAGCGATATCTTGCCGGCCCACGCGCAGGCTGATGGGGTCCTGCTCGGGATCGCCCAAATCGACGAAGGCCCGCCGCAGGTCCCAGGTGCTCTGGTAGGGGGGCAACAGCGGGGGGGGGTTCCAAAAGGCGGTGGCGTCCTGGAGTTCCACATATGCCCTGACCCAGCGTGCCGGGCGGATGGCGACACCCAGCCGAAAGCGGGTCAACAGGTATGAGTCGGAATTGCCCGCTTGAAAGTTACCGGCGCTGTCTCCCTCCAGCCGGGCACGATAGCCGGCAGTGAAGCAGAGCCATCGGGGCAGAGCATCGTTGACCTCCGCGAGCGGAGAGAACTTGGCGGCCGGGACGTCGGCGTCGGGCGGGCGGTTGGAGCTCCACCGGCTGCCCCCCGGACTTTCCACGATGCATTGCGCGGCCAGCGGCGTGGCAAGGTAGGAGAAAGCCACGCCCACCAAAACCAACCCGAGAAATCCCCGCAGCCAGCGCTCCGGCGCAAACCGGATGCCGCCGGCCGGATAGCTGTCAATCATAAGCGGGACAATCGCAAAGGCTACGCCCGGCGGCAGCCATAACGGGCAATGGACCCCGGAAACCGGGAAAGTCATTGCAGGTCCCCACCGCTTCAGTTGCGGAACAGCACCTGGCTGGTCCAAGCCAGCACGGCCACGAGGAAGAGTCCCAGCAGGATGCTTCGCGTGATGAGCTTCTTCTCGATGGGCAGCAGCGGCTCCCGCTGCATCTTTTTCAGTTCTTCGGCGAGTTTCGGTTCCGGCATTGTCTACCCCTGGATTAACGGAGGCCTCACGCCGTGGAAGAAGATCCACGAAATCGCGAGCCCGACCCAGATGATGAAGCCGAATAAGCACAGAACATAGACGACCGCCAGCTTGCCGATGCCCTCCTCCCACAGCCTCCTGAAGTCGGAGACCACGCCGCTGGTGAAGAAGGTCATGACAAAGAAAATTCCGCGAAAGACGTTGGCCTGCCCCATGGCGGACTTGGCCTTGGGAATCAGGACGGGCGCCGCCACCGCGACCGCCAGGATCAAGACAAAGGTGGCGAGGTACCCGAGCACGAACTTGGGGAAGCGCTCCCAAATCTCGAAGGCTCTGACCTTTTCGCCGGGCTTCGGCTCGATCTTGGCGGACCAGATCCAGGCCAGAACGAACGCCCAAACGCCGATGAATACGTCGATGAAAACCTTCACCGTGGTGCTGGCGCCTAGAATCCAGCCGGGCTGATAGAGACTGCCATTGGCCGCTGCCTTGGCCCGGATCAGGGCTTCGGCGATGGCTCCGCTGGTGACGGCGGCGCCGTCCGTCTTCACGGCCAAGCCCATCCACGCGCCCGCCACCAGGGGCTCGCGATACAGGAACGCTTGCGCCACAAATGGCAGGAGCAGCAGTTCGACCACCGCGAAAATCACCACCAGCGAGGAAACCATGACCGGCACCACCGGCCTGGCTTTGATGGCCGAGCCCGTTGCGATCGCCGCCGAGACGCCGCAGATGGAAATCCCGGACGCCAGCGGTGCGGCCCACTCCCGGCTGAAGCCAAAGTACTGACGGGCGACGTAGTAGACTACGGCCCAATATATAAGGTAGGCCGCCACGATGGCGCACAGCCCGTGAAACATCATGGACGTGGCCAGTGCCGTCTGTTCGGCGGCCGTAATTCCCAACATCCCGCCCAGGATCACGATCCCCGTCTTGACATACAGTTCCGGCCGGATGGCCTCTTTGATGCGGGAGGAGGCGTACGGAACGAAATTGCCCACGAACAAGCCGGCCAGCAGCGCGACGATGAAGCCGGCTTCGTTGGTGAGATTCAGCGACCAGCCAATGCCGAGCGCCGCGCGCTTATCGGCGGTGGCGGCGATGTAGGCCCAGCTCCCAGCAATCCAGGACAGGTAGCCGGCAAAGAACACGAAGGTAAACCCCTTGGCAAAGCGCAGGGGCTCGAGACGGAGAGCCTTCGCGCCCAGCGTCAGCAACGCCAGCAGGAAGACATAGGTGGCGAGGAGTGACGCGACGCCCCCGAGGGCCGCATAGGCTTTCGAGGCCGGAGCCAGCGCCTTGGACACACTGGTCCAGACCGAGGTCGTGACGGCCCACCCGAGAAGGTCGCCGCCGAAGAAGCCCGCGAGCGAGAGCGCGAAAATCAACAGGCCGATATAGACGGCGAGCCAGTCTTCCGTCATTCCCTTCTTCACTTAGCAACCTCCACTAGAGCGACATCGGGGGCGAATAGCGAATCGCCGCGCACGGAAAGCGCGATTTTATAGAGAAGGGTAAGGATGAAGGCGCCGATGGCCCAGATGCCCAGCGAAATCAGCACCTCCGGGAGGGATGGCGCGTATGCTGTTACCGCGCCGAGCGGCGAAGGCACGAAGGCGGCCACAATCAGGCCGATGCCTTTGTCGATCCACAGAGAGAAAAAGACCATGCCGCAGGCCATCGCCAGCAGTTTGTCGTCCTGCCGCCAGCGCGGCACAATGAGCAGCACCAGCGATGCTGCGGCCAGCGCCATGGATATCCACATCCAGGGCACCAAGGGCCTGTGTCCCTGCAATCCGGTGAACAGGTAACGCAGGGGCTGCTCGTCTTCAGGTATCGCGCTGTAGAACGCGGTGAAGAGTTCCATCAGCACGAAGAACACGTTGATCACCATGGCATAGGTGACAATGAGACCCAGCTTGCGCAGGGCGCCTCGGCCGGGCGGCGACTTGGTGAGCCTTCCGACCAGCATGCAGAGCAGGATCAGGAGCGCGGGACCGGCGGCGAAAGCCGACGCCAGGAAGCGCGGCGCCAGGATCGCGGTGAGCCAGAGCGGACGCCCGGGTAGTCCGCAATACAGGAACGCAGTCACGGTGTGAATGCTGACCGCCCACGGCATCGAGAGCAGGATGATCGGCCGGATCCAGCCCGGCGGCGGGACGCCCTCACGCTCCGTGCGCAGTGTGACCAGCGCGATGACGGCATTCAGCACCAGGTAGCCGCCCAGGGAAATCATGTCCCAGAACATCAGGGAGTGGGGAGTGGGGTAGAGGAGGACGTTGAAGACGCGCGCGGGCTGCCCCATGTCCACGAAGATGAACAGCATGCACATGGTGACCGAGGCCACCGCCAGGAACTCGCCGAGTATGGTGATGCGGGCGAATTCCTGGAAATGGTGCAGATAGTAAGGGAGCACCACCATTACGGCGGATGCGGCCACCCCCACCAGAAAAGTGAACTGGGCGATGTACAGGCCCCAGGACACATCGCGGCTCATGCCCGTGATGGCCAGGCCGTACCGGAGCTGGAGAAGATAGCAAGCCAAGCCGGCGGTGATCAGCAGAAGAAGACCGAGGATCCAAAGCCGGTACCCGCGGCTGCCAGTGAGCGCCTTCTCAAACATGAACATGACGGATCACACGATGTAAAAGACCTGCGGCCGCGTCCCCAGCTCAGGCTTGCGCCGCACCGCGCGGCGCGTCCGGAGCAACTCGCGGATGGCCGAGTGAGGGTCGGCCAGGTTGCCGAAGACCAGCGCCTTTTCCGGGCACGCCTCCACACAGGCCGGGGGCTGGCCGGCAACCAGCCGCTCGCTGCACAGATTGCACTTTTCCACCACGCCCTTGGTGCGCGTGGGAAACTCGGGATTCACGGTGCGGATGTAGGGGCGCGGGTCCATCCAGTTAAAGCTGCGGGAGCCGTACGGACAGGCGGCCATGCAATACCGGCAGCCGATGCAGCGGTGCCAGTCCATGGCCACGATTCCGTCTTCACGTTTCCAGGTGGCTTGCGTCGGGCAGACCCGCACGCAGGGGGGATTGTCGCAGTGGTTGCACAGGAGCATCAGGGGCGCGGCGGATATCTGGGCGTAGTCGTCCTCGATGCCGAAACCGTGCTGAAAGGAGTCCTTCCAGATCCAGCGAACCTCGCGGCGTGGGTCGGGAATCGACGGGATATTGTGGGCCTGATTGCACGCGGCGATGCACTTGGTGCAGTTTGGCTGTTTCAGGCACTGGGCCACGTCCACCACCATTCCCCAGCGGGCCGGGGCCACCGCGCTCCGCAGCTTGCGCGCGCAGGCCGCCACAAACGATAGCCCGCTCAGGCGCAGGAAAGACTGTCTGGTGAGGCTCATTTCGCGCTCCGCAGGGTGGATTTGAAATCCACGTGGCAGTCCCAGCAGGGTACCGATGCGGCCGCGTAGTCGTGGCAGCGGTCGCAGAACTGGGCTTTGCCGGAGCTATGGCATTGCTCCAAACACGTGGAAGTGAGGCTCATGTTGTAACGCTGCCCGTTGAAGGCCGTAAATTCGCGCCTGCCCTGCCGGACGACCTGCTCGCGCCAATCGAGAAGCAGGGTCATATGCGAGGTCTTCATGTACTCCACGGGCGCCACGCACTGCCTGGCGTTGGCAGGCAGCACGGGATTCGGTCCTTTGGAGGTGACTGCCGCAGAGAGGTTGTGCCAGAAGGGGAACGTGGCGAACAACAGAAACATCGCCAGGCCCGACCAGATGATGGCGCGATCACGCATGCACCGCCTCCGCCTGCGTCGCCGGTTCACCCCGCAGATCCGTGAGCCGCGGGCGCTCGCCGCGCATGACCAGGGCGTTGCCCACCAATTCGTGAACGCCGGCGACCTCCACTCCGGGCACCCAGTACTCGAGCAGCGGCGGCAGGGTGGCCTTGTCGATGGCGCAGATGCAGGCGAGCAGGTTCACACCGTGCCGCTGGTGGACGTACTTCACCGCGTTGGCGCGGGGAAGACCGCCGCGCATGCGCATTTCGAAGTTCTCATCGGTGCCCAGCCCCGAACCACTCCCGCAGCAAAAGGTCTGCTCGCGGATGGTGTTCTCGGGCATCTCGTGGAACCGGTTGCAGACGCTTCGCAGGATGTAGCGCGGCTCCTCCAGCAGACCCATGGCGCGCGCCGGGTTGCAGGAATCGTGGAAAGTCACCGTCCAGTGGTCGTTGCGCGAGGGATCGAGCCGGAGTTTGCCGTTGTGAATGAGGTCGGCGGTGAACTCGCAGATGTGCACCATCTTCGTGGACCGGGCATGCTCGAATCGCGTTCCGGTGACAGGCGAGACGGGCACTTCCAGGAAGTCCGCGGGGCCGTTCATGGTGTCCATGTACTGGTGCAGGACGCGCCACATGTGACCGCACTCGCCGCCCAGGATCCACTTCACCCCGAGCCGCCGGGCCTCCGCGTACACCTTGGCGTTGAGCCGCTTGATCATCTCGTGAGAATTGAACAGGCCGAAGTTACCGCCTTCGGAAGCGAAGGCGCTGAACGTGTAGTCGAGGCCGATCTCGTGCAGCAGAGCCAGGTAGCCCAGGAACGTATAGTAGTGAGGCGTCCCGAAATAGTCGGCCGACGGCACAATGAAAAGCACTTCGGCGCCCTTGCGGTTGATGGAAGCGTCCACCCGGATGCCGGTGAGTTCCTCGAGTTCGTCCACGGCGAAGTCCACGCTGTCTTTGAAGCCATGGGGCTGCACGCCCAGGTGGTTGCCGGTGCGGAAGCAGTTGGCCGCGGGCTCCAGCACCCAGTTGATGTTGCAGCCGATGAGGTTCAGCAATTCGCGGCCGATCATAGTGATCTCCGCGGTATCGATTCCGTAGGGGCAGAAGACCGAGCAACGGCGGCACTCCGTGCACTGGTAGAAGTAGTAGAACCACTCCTTGATGACGTCTTCGGTGAGGTCGCGCGCGCCGGCCAGCCTGCCCAGCAGGCGGCCGGCGAGGGTGAAGTAGCGGCGATACACGCTGCGCATCAGTTCGGCGCGCAGGACGGGCATGTTCTTGGGGTCGCCCGAGCCAAGAAAGAAGTGGCACTTATCGGCGCACGCGCCGCAGCGCACGCAGATATCCATAAAAAGCCGGAAGGAGCGGAACTTTTCGAGCCGCTCCTTCATGCCGTCGAGGATGATGCGCTTCCAATCCGGTGGAAGCTTCCAGTCCTCGTCGAAGGGTTGCCAGTCGCGAGCGTTGGGCAATCCGAGATAGTTCAGGTTTTTGGCCAGGGCGCTGTAGCAGAAGGTGCCCTTGCGGAATTCGACCGCCGGATCCATCCAGTCGCGCGGCTGCGGCCCGTACTGGATCTGGACGAGTTGTTCCGGTTTCGGCTGGGACATGGCTCAGGGCCTCTCGACCGGCAGGCCGGCCGCTTCGAGCTTGTCGCGGAACTCCGCCTCCCACTCTTCGTAGGTATGGACCTTCACGGGATAGTTCCAAGGATTGATGTGGCGCTTCCTCCGGTTGTTGTTGGCCAGGTTACGGGTGGGGCTGAGGAAGACTCCGCCCATGTGCATCAGTTTGCTGAACGGCAGATAGGCGGCCAGAGTGCCGGCCAGCGCGAAGTGTGCAAAAAAGAGCGGGCCGGGATTCTTGGGCAAGGCCGGTGCGAAGATAGTGAGCGAGAGCACGAACTGTTTGACGGCTACCGCGTCGACCCGCGCAAAGTAGCGCATCCACACGCCGGTCGCCGCGATTCCCAACAGGAGGAGCAGCGCGAAGTAATCGGTGAAGAGGGAGATAAATCGCACCTGGGGATCGCGGAAGCGCCGCTGCAGCAGATAGAGGAGAGCCGCCAGCACCACCACATCCGTCACCAGCAGCACCGGCGCACCGATCCGGAAAAAGCCGTCCAGGTTTTCCAGAAGCACCGCGACCTTAGGAACCGGTTCCACGAAGAAGCGCAGATGCCGGAGCAGGATGATGAGCAGGGACCAATGGAAGGCCAGTGCGCCGAGCCAGAGCCATTTGGCCTCTCTCTGAATCAGCCTGGGGCCGTCCTCGAGCCGCGACCGCGTGTTGCGGAAAAGACTGCGGAACAACAGAATCTCGAGGGCCATGCGGGCCACGACGCCGGGCGTGGAGTGCGGGCTTTCGAGCCGGGCGGACTTGATCCAGGCCAGCGACTTCTGCTGGCCGCAAACCGTTGGAATGCGGAAAGGCACGGGTGACCGCGACCAGCAAACCACGCGCCAGCTTAACCCGGCCAGAAAGATCGCCAGGGTACCGTACGGAAGAGCCACGGCCAGCAGCGGCAGGAGCCAGACGAACCGGCTTGCGGCGGCTGCGGCGAGCGCTATTGCGAGTACCAGGGAGAGTGCGGAAAGGGATGTTTTCAACGCCCACCTCGCTCCGGCCAGGCCGGCGGCGCATCGGCCATCAGGCGCCGTCCCAGCAGGAAGACGCGGCGCCGCGCCTCGTTGGCCCGCGCTTCGTACGTTCTCTCCCGGTACTTCATGTAAAGGTCAAACGCGATCAGGGCGAGATCATCGATCCGGCCATTCATCAGGTCCCAGTCCGCGCCGCCGGCCTGGGCTCGCACAATCTCCTTCAACTGGAAGAGGAACTCCAGGGCCAGGCTGGGGGCCACGCCCTGCACCGCGCGGATCTGCATCAGAGAATCCAGCGCCTGCGTGACACGGTCCCGGTCCATGTCCTGATACAGTTCGTCCAGCAGCGTACGGAGCGCCTGGCGGATGGTATGGCCCGCGGGATTACGGAACGGATCGGGCTCCGTACCCAGGAACTTGGCGCCTTGCGGCGGGTAGGCGCGCAAAACCCGCTCGAACCAGGCTTCGCCGATCAGTTCCTTGCTCTCCACCGTCCGCCTCCGGCTATACGCAGCCCGTGGGTTTCGGAAGACCCGCCAGCTTGCAGGCTCCTTTGGCTGGTCCGGACGGGAACAACTGGTAAATTTCGTTCAGCTTGAAGCCGGTCTCCTTGCACAGCTTGCGGATCATGGGGGCGATCCCGAACTGCAGGTAGTAGTTCCGCAGATAGTTGATCACTTTCCAGTGAGCGTCAGTCAGCTCGGCGACCCCCTCGGAAGTCGCAAAATCGGCGGCCACGTCCTGATTCCAGACCGAGGGCTCCTGCAGAAAACCGTCTTCATCGACATCGTATGTCCTGCCATGGACTTCGAATACCGGCACGTCACACCTCCTGGTGAATTAGTTCATTTCTAAATATCCGCAGGGGCAGGCTTCGGCGCATTTCTTGCAGCCGTTGCACAGCTCCAGCTTGACTTTGTAATGTTCGCCCTTGGGCAGCTTCACAAAACAGTTGTTGGTGCAGTACATCCAGCAGGTTTCACAATCCATGCACATGCCGCAGGACATGCACCGTTTGGCCTCAGCCAGCGCCTCGGCTTCGCCGAGTCCCATCTGGATCTCGGTGCCGGCGGAGCGCTGCTCCACGGGGACGTGTGCGCGCTCGTGGCGTTCGGCAGGTTGGTACCAATCGAGCTTCACGCGGTC
>JAJPJX010000156.1 GCA_021324015.1 Solibacteraceae bacterium
GCCCACGAACGTCTTGATCCGCAGGTTCTGTTTCAACGCTTTGAACAGAAGTTCGATTTGCCATCGTTCCTTGTAGATGGCCGCGACGGTCATCGCCGACAGTTCGACGCGTCGGGGACAACTCGACTGAAGGTGTGCAGCCGCCTTCTTCGGTGGCTCGGGTGTTCGTCAATCTGACGGGACGCGGGCTGTACCGGAGTAATGCTGCGGTGCTGGCGCCTGATCGAATTCATCGTCCAGCGCCCATAGAACGTTAAAGAGATCTTTGCGTGTAAAGACCCCTCCACACCATCACGCCTCCCAAAGCCGCAAGCACCAGAGGCCAGGGGTGATAAGAACTAATGTGAGGCGCCCCGAAGTAAGACAATTGCAGCTAGATTCCAAGGAACACGGCCGCAACGCCTTCGCCTTTCGCTCCCATACTCCGAGACCGCACCGTCTCAAGGAGGCCCACAATCACAACCGTGAGCGGCCAGTACCGCACGACCTCGCGCGTCGGCAAGACAAAGAGGCCGAGGTTTGAAAGCAACACTCCACCACCCACAATCATCAACACCCAGCCCTCGATTCGACTCGATTGCTCAGCGATCCGGATTAAGCCAAGGCCAACCACGAGCAGCGGCCAAAAGCGCTGGACGCTCCAGGCTTCGTGGGCGGTGTAGCTCTGCACGGTGAGAACAACCCCCAAGGCCACGATCGCCGACCCGAACGCAACGCGACAATCGACGCTGGAGAACACCCTTCGCGCCATCACCGCCCATCGAAGTCCAGTCCGGACTTCAAATTCCTCACGCTGCAGCCGAAGTCCTCTTCCAGGATAAACTTGCGGGCGAGTTTTCTCTTGATCAGGTCCCAGCGATATTTTGCGATATCGAAGGTAATACCCAGGATCTCGGCCGTCTGCTCCAGGGTGAATCCGGCATACCAGTACAGTTCCATGAACCGTACCTGGTTGAGCGGCAGTTCATCGACCGCTCGGTCAATGTCGATTAACAAGTCTGGATCTTGGGCTCCGATCGACAAAGCACGGCCTTCGCTAAGCGTCGTGTGCGGTTCACAGCCCCCTCGCTTCTGCGCCTTTTGCCGCCTGACGTCGGTGAGAATGCGTCGGCGCATCTCCTGCGCGGCAGCGTTCAGAAAGTGCTGCCGGTCCTGGAAATTCATGCGGTAGGCGGCGAGTTTGCCGTACAACTCGTGCACTAGGCCGGTTGGGCGGGTATATTCCTCATTCCCGCGCAACGCGGCGCGGGTGCGCCTCTTCAGGTCCTGGTGAGCGAGGGTAAATATCCGGTCATAGGTCGCCTTCCGGGACTCGTCGGCTTCGGACGCCATTCGGTCCAAGAGGCGCGTGATTTCGTTGGACGACGTGCCTGTCAAGAGATAGCCAGTTATCCGTAGTATATGCAAGGCGCTCTCGCCGCAGCCCCGATGTGCGGAATGACCGTCAGCGCATAGCACAAGCAAGTTACGTGTGTACTCCCAGCGGATCGGTAACTGAGTGATCACTGAGGCTGGTTCCTGAATTTGCTGCCGACTCAATGTCGATCTGGATCATCTACCGCCTCCGGGGGAGTGGTCTCCCCACACCTCGTCGTGCCTTGCTTGCCAGGAGTAGAGGTTCTGGTCGAAGAACTTGTCGTAATACTCGATCTCGAGGTGCGAGACCTGGAGCCAGACGCCGGGTACGTGGATCGCGTTTACGTGGGCCGGGAAGCGGCCATAGGTGTCGTAAACGTAATTGCAGACATCCTTAACGTATTGAATGGTCTCCTTCGTAGGGCGTTCGGCGGTCCGGAAGTATGCTTCGGCGAACTCCGGAGAACGATAGGCAGCACTGAAGACCTGGCGGTCGCCGTACACACCTCCAGCACCGAACTTCTCCTCATATACCCGCTCCACAGCGTCGTCCATGGACTTGACGTAGGGCGGGCACAACGCTTCGAGAACGCCGTCCAACCCCACCGGATTGGGTAGCGGAGCCGGCAGCGGAGGCCATGACCTCCATTTCTTCGGCTCGGTCATGCGGAAGCCGAGGCCGAAGGTCCCCTTGGAGGGATCGCGCTCGAAGACATAAGGCGCGCCTACCGCGGCGTGAATCCATCCGCCGAGCCCCATGCAGTGCGTCAGCAGCATGAGGTTCTGAAGGTGAAGGAGAGCCTCGTAATCGGTGCGCATGGTGGAAGCCAGGCCCAGCGGCACCGGATAGTCGGACTGCAGCCACTTACTCCGGACGCGCTCGATCCCGGCCACCGGTTGATACGTGATCTTCGGGACAAGTCTTAACAGGCTGCCGAACCAGGCGGCCCACTCGATCAGCTTTTTGGGCCGGAATTTCGACCAATCGTCCAGGATCAACGGCCGCTCACCGTCCGGTTCGGACAGAAGAATGAACAGCACATTGATCATCTGCCGCGTGGTGTCGACCAGCGGCAGGAAGATGGTGGTGCCCGGCCGATTCGAGATCACCTTGTTCCAGGCGAAGTAGTACGGCCACCGGCGCGGGAAGTCGAGCCGCTCCGGATACAGCTTCCGCTTCATGGTCGCAGCGGCGGCGATCCACTGGTCCTCGGTCCACTGGCTGCGGTCGGGTGGGAATTCCTTCATCCAAGCGAGCGCATTACGACCTTGCGGATGCTGCAGCAGCCACGTGCCTTCATCGTTGATGAGGATGAAGTGAGTGGCTTGTGCGTTGTCCGCGCTACTCGCGGCCACCGACGGGATCGACATCTGCGGCGTGCCGTCCATGAATATGCCGTCCCCGCGTCGCAGCGGCACGTCGTGCATGCTGATGCCGACCAGTCCGGTCGAGACAATCAAGACCGCCTCTTCCAGAGCGCTCAAAGGCGCCGGCGGATTGCTGCTGACATGGGAAAGTGGTCCAGCACTGATTGAAGTCCCCCGAGCGATCCGGCGCGTGCGCCGTTCCGAGAGGGCGGCGACCAGACGGTAGTTGAGGGTCTCAGCCAGTCCCCGGGCCGGAGATCCTGGCTGGCTCTGAGTTGCCGTTTGTCCCATTCACCCTCCGGGCGATCCACCTACCTCGCTGACATTTCTATAAACTCTATCCCGATCATCCGTTTATGTCCAGCAGGCGCGGATCGAACACTTTCCTCCACTGCCGCGGCGGCGACTTCGCCGAGGCGGCTTGGGTGGAAGCGGCCATCCCCTCCGGCCAGTGCGGATTCTCGACAATCTCGATGGGCAGGTCTTCGATAGCGTTGCGGATCTGGGCGGCCTGCCGCTCCTCCTGGCCTTGCGGTTTGACTTGCTCTTCAGCGATCCGATATCCTGATCTTTTCTGGTAGAGGTTGCGGCGGCCAAGAGTAGCCGGGTGGGCAACACCGAGTGAGTTCGGTTCGCCCGGGCGAAAGGGGCCGGCGGTTGTTCCGCCGAAACCGGCGCGGGGGCTCACGCCCGCGGCGGTTGGGGGGTCAGGCTAATGCCTGCCCACTGTCACCCGTTTCCCAACCGGGTGGAGCGCTATCGGAAGTGGACACGCCGGCTGGCTGCGCGTACTCTCCTTCTGCATCGATCTCCTCCCGGGAACGAGTCTTATGCACGTATTCGAACTGACGCGCGCCCTGGTGGATATCGAATCCATCACCAACAACGAAGAACGGGTAGGGTTGTACCTCTTCGACCATCTTTCCAAGCTGGCGGAGCGATACGGCGGACGGGTGGAGCGGATGGAGGTCGAGCCGCACCGGTTTAACGTGTTCGCATGCTGGGGCGACCACCCGGTGGTGACGCTTTCCACGCACATGGACACGGTGCCGCCCTTTTTCCCCTCGCGGGAGGACGGCGAATTCATCTGGGGCCGCGCGGCCTGCGACACCAAGGGCATCATCGCCTCCATGATCACGGCGGCGGAGGACCTGCTGGCCCAAGGCGTGCGCCGCTTCGGCGTGCTGTTTGTAGTGGGCGAAGAGCGCAACAGCGCGGGGGCGCGCCGGGCCTCCCAGGAGCCGCGCGGGAGCCGTTTTCTGATCAACGGCGAGCCCACCGAGAACCGCCTGGCCCTGGGCTCGAAGGGCGCGCTGCGCTACGAGATCGTGGCCTCGGGCAGGATGGCGCACTCGGCCTATCCGGAGCTGGGCGAATCGGCCATCGAAAAGCTGCTGGACGCGCTGAGCCGCATCCGCCGCATATCCCTGCCAGTGGACGAGGTGCTGGGCCCGAGCACGCTGAACATTGGAACCATCGCGGGAGGACGCGCTCCCAATGTGGTCGCTGACGAGGCGCGGGCGGAAGTCATGATCCGGCTGGTGGGCGACTCGCAGAGCACCAAGGAGGCCATCCTCAGGGCCGCCGGGGAACTGGCCCGCGCCGTGGAGGTGCTCGAGATTCCGGCGTTGCGGTTGGGGGCGCTGGATGGCTTTGAAACGACCGTGGTGGCCTATACCACCGACATTCCGGCGTTCGGCGAGACCTGGGGGCGGCCCTTCTTGATCGGCCCGGGTACCATCCACGTGGCGCACACGCTCGAGGAGCGGGTTCCCAAGCAGCAGTTGATCGAGGCGGTGGAGCTCTACAAACGCATGATAGTGCGGCTGCTGGCGAGTTGAGCCGGCGGCCGGGAAGGCAGTTGAGAATTTATGCAGCAAAAAATGGAAGTCGGTATTCTGGGCGCCACCGGAATGGTGGGCCAGCATTTCGTCAAGTTCTTGCAGGGCCACGGCTGGTTCGATCTGAAGTGGCTGGGGGCCAGCGACCGCTCTGCCGGCAAGAAGTATAGGGACGCCATGCACTGGCACCTGGCGGGCGTCACCCCGGAGGCGGTGGCGGACCTGGTGGTGGAGGAGTGCAAACCGGGCAACGCGCCGCGGCTGTTGTTTTCGGCCATGGACGCCTCGGTGGCCACCGAAATCGAGCAGGCGTTTGCCCGCGCGGGGCATGTCGTGGTCTCCAACTCGAAGAATCACCGCATGGAGCGCGACGTACCGCTGCTGGTCCCCGAGATCAACCCGGATCACCTGAAACTGGTTCCCGGCCAGCAGCGCCACCGCGGGTGGAAGGGACAGATCGTGACCAACCCGAACTGCTCCACCGTGGTGCTTACCATGAGCCTGGCGCCGCTGAAGCAGTTCGGCATCACCAAGGTGATCGCCACCACGCTCCAGGCCATCTCCGGCGCGGGCTATCCGGGCGTGGCTTCCATGGACATCCAGGCGAACGTGATCCCGTTCATCGGCGGCGAAGAAGAGAAGATGCAGCAGGAGACCCAGAAGATCCTGGGTACCTTCCGCGGCGACCACATCGAGCCGCTGGCGGCCAAGGTAAGCGCGCACTGCAACCGCGTGCCGGTGGTGGACGGGCACACCGTGACCGTGTCGGTGGAACTGGCGGCCAAGCCCTCGGAAGCGGATTTGCGGCACGCCATCGAAACCTGCCGCGGCGTACCGCAAGAAAAAGGCCTGCCCAGCGCGCCGTCCCGTCCGGTGATCTACATGACCGAGGCGAACCGCCCGCAGCCGCGCAAGGACGCGGAGCGGGAGCGCGGCATGGCGGCCTTTATCGGCCGGCTGCGGCCCTGCCCGGTGTTGGACTGGAAGTTCGTCGCGCTGGGCCACAACACCGTGCGCGGCGCGGCCGGCGCGGCGGTGCTCAACGCCGAGCTGATGTATTCGGAGGGAATGCTGGACTGATGATCGTGATGAAGTTCGGCGGCACCTCGGTGGAGTCGGCCGCCGCGATCGAACGGGTCGCCGGGATCGTGCGGGCCAGGCTGGCGCGCCGGCCGGTGGTGGTGGTTTCGGCCATGGGCAAGACCACCAACAAGCTGCTGGCCATCGCCAACACAGCCATTGAAGGCAAGCGCGAGGAATACATCTGCCAGATCCATGAACTGCGGGATTTCCACTCGCGGGAAGCCCGGCAGGTGGTGCCCCTGGCCGAACGGGCCGAACTGGACCGCCTCCTGGACGAGCACTTCCAGGAACTCACCGAACTGGTGAAGGGCCTGGCGGTGCTGGGCGAGCTGACGCCGCGCTCTATCGACGCCATTTCGAGCTATGGCGAGCGCCTCTCGAGCGCGATCGTGGCCATGGCGTTCCGGCATTTCGGCATGCCGGCGGCGCACCTGGATGCGCGCCAGGTGATCGTCACCGACCAGCGGCACACGCAGGCCGCGCCGCTCTACCCGGAGACTTACGCGCGGCTGGCCGACGTGGTGCCGCCGCTCGCGGAAACGCAGGTGGTGGTGATGGGCGGTTTCATCGGCTCGACGCGCGAGGGTGTGACCACGACGCTGGGCCGCGGCGGATCGGATTTCACCGCCTCCATCGCGGGCGCGGGCATCGGCGCCGCGGAAATCCAGATCTGGACCGACGTGGACGGCATGCTCACTGCGGACCCCACCATCCTGCCGGGCGGCCACCGGGTGAAAACCATTTCCTTCGCGGAAGCCGCCGAGTTGGCGTACTTCGGCGCCAAGGTGCTCCATCCGGCCACTGTGCTGCCTGCAGTGGAAAAAAACATCCCGGTGCTGATTCTGAATTCCCGCCGGCCGGAGGCGGGCGGCACGCGCATCGTCAAAGAGGCGGTGCCCTGCGGCAACGTGGTGAAGTCCATTGCCTGCAAGCGCAAGATCGTGCTGGTGAACGTGCACTCCACGCGCATGCTGATGGCGCACGGCTTCCTGCACCGCATCTTCGAGGTGTTCGACCGCTACGAGACCCCGGTGGACATGGTGTCCACTTCCGAGGTCAGCGTCTCGCTGACCATCGACAATCCGCGGCATCTGCCGGAGATCTGCGAAGAGCTGCGGCAGTTCTCAGAAGTGGACGTGGAAACCGATCAGGCCATCGTGTGCCTGGTGGGGGACAACATTCGCTACACGCCAGGCGTGGCCGGCCGGGTCTTCGGCGCGGTAGAGGGCATCAACATCCGCATGATCTCCCAGGGCGCCTCGCTGCTGAACCTGAGCTTCGTGGTGGCCGAGCCGGACCTGTTCCGGGCGGTGGAGGCGCTGCATGGCCGGTTCTTCGGCGAACTGGACCCGGAGGTGTTCGACAGAAATGGAGCGGTGCATGGCTGAGGGTCGCAAACTGGCCATCGTGGGTTACGGCAAGATGGGCAAGTTGATCGAACAGTTGGCCCCGGAGCACGGCTTCGCGGTGGCGCTCAAGCTGGACGAATTCAACAACCAGGACTACGAGGGCATTACGACGGAGAACTTCCGCGGCGTGGACGTGGCCATCGACTTTTCCATTCCGGGGGCCGTGGCCGGCAACGTGGAGCGTATAGCGGCGCTGGGCGTAAACCTTGTGATCGGCACGACGGGCTGGCTGGAGCACCTCGAGCACGTGCGGCGGGTGGTGGAGGAGCGTGCCATCGGCCTGGTATGGAGCCCCAACTACTCCATCGGCGTCAACGTGTTTTTCCGGCTGGCGGCGGAGGCGGCCCGGCTGCTGGCGGACGAGGCCTCCTACGGCGCTTGGGCTTACGAGATCCATCACACCACGAAAAAGGACGCGCCCTCGGGTACACTACTGAAGTTGGTCGAGGAGATGAAGCGGGCTGGCTACGGGCGGCCCATTGACGTGAGTTCCAACCGCGCGGGAGCGCACCCGGGCACGCACGAGATCGGGTTCGATTCGGCGGCCGACACGATTACACTGCGGCACACGGCCCGCAGCCGGGAGGGCTTCGCGCGTGGAGCGCTCAAGGCCGCCCAGTGGGTGGTGGGCAAGAAAGGTTTTCACGAGTTCACCGAAGTGCTGTTTTCTTGACGCGGGAGGGGGCGGTCCGGACCCTCCGGGGAGGTTGGACATGTTTACGGGATGCGGAACGGCGCTGGTAACGCCGTTCCGGCGCGATCTATCGTTGGACGAGGAGACGCTGCGCCGGCTGGTGCGGCGGCAGATCGAAGCTGGCATTAACTTCCTGGTGCCCTGCGGCACGACGGGCGAGAGCCCCACGCTCACGCGCGCCGAGCACCTGCGGGTGATCGAGATCACCCTTGAAGAGGCCAAGGGCAAGGCGCCCGTGCTGGGCGGGGCCGGCGGCTACAACACGCACGAGGTGATCGAGCTCGCGCGGGAACTGGAGCATATGGGCGTGGACGGCATCCTCTCGGTTACGCCCTATTACAACAAACCCACCCAGGAAGGCCTCTACCAGCATTACAAGGCCATCGCCGCGGCTATCAAGATTCCCATCGTGGTGTACAGCGTGCAGGGCCGCACGGGCGTGAACGTGGAGCCGGCCACCCTGGCGCGCCTGGCCGCCATCGACAACATCTTGGGCGTGAAAGAGGCCTCGGGGAACATCGCCCAGATGGCCCAGGTGGTGCACCAGGTGCCGCCGGAATTTCTGGTGCTGTCGGGCGACGACTCCGTCACCCTGCCGCTTATCGCGCTGGGCGGGCGGGGGATCATCTCCGTGGTCTCGAACGAAATTCCGGCCGGGATGACGAAACTGGCGCAGGCCTGCCTGGCGGGGGACTTCGCCCGCGCGCGGGAGTTGCAGCGCCGCTATCTGCCGTTGATGGAGATCAACTTTGTGGAATCCAATCCCATCCCGGTGAAGGCCGCCATGGGGCTGATGGGACTGCTCGAGCCGGTCTACCGCCTGCCGCTGGTACCGCCCAAGCCGGAGAACCTGGCCCGCATCGAGAAGGTGCTCGAGTCCACGGGACTTCTGGAAGGCCGGAGCGTGCGCGTTGCAAGCTGAGATCGAGAGGTTGTTTGACGAAAAACCGGAACGCTATACCGAAGAGCACTTCCAGCTCTTCTATGCCTTCAAGGCGGCGCTGAACGCGGGCCGCATCCGCGCCGCCGAGCCGGACCCCGCCGCGCCCAGCGGCTGGCGGGTGAACGGCTGGGTAAAGAAGGGCATCCTGGTGGGCTTCCGCCTGGGCGGCGTGGTGGACATGTCGGTGGATGCGGCTCGCCAGCCGTTCTTCGACAAATCCACCTACCCGGTAAAGCGGTTCACCTCCCAGAGCGAGGTGCGCATCGTGCCCGGCGGCTCCAGCATCCGCGACGGCTGCTTCGTGGGCAGGGGAGTCACCTGCATGCCGCCCATGTACATCAATGTGGGGGCGTACGTGGATGACGGCACAATGGTGGATTCCCACGCGCTGGTGGGGAGCTGCGCGCAGGTTGGCAAGAACTGCCACATCTCGGCGGCTTCGCAGGTCGGCGGTGTGCTGGAACCGGTGGGGGCGCTGCCGGTGATCGTGGAGGACGAGGTGCTGATCGGCGGCAATTGCGGGGTCTACGAGGGCACGGTGGTGAAGAAGCGCGCCGTGCTGGGAACCGGCACTCTCCTGAACCGCTCGACCCCGGTCTACGACCTGGTCCGCAACCAGGTCTACCGGGCCACCGAGGACCAGCCGCTGGTGATCCCCGAAGAGGCTGTACTGGTGGCCGGGGCGCGCACCGTCACCAGCGGGCCGGGAAAAGACTGGGGCATTTCGGTGTACACGCCGGTGATTGTGAAGTACCGGGACAGCCGCACCGACACGAAGATCCAGCTCGAGGACCTGCTGCGGTAAGGCCATGTTCACGCTGGAATCCAAAGTCGCGCTGGTGACCGGGGCCGGACGGGGGATCGGCCGTGAGATCGCCCGCACGCTGGCCGGCGCGGGCGCGGCGGTGATGATCAACGACCTGGACCCCGCGCCGGCCGCCGAAACCGAAGCCGCCATTCGCTCGGCCGGGGGCCGGGCCGCCTGCCTGGCCGGCGACATCACCCGGCCCGAATTCCCGCAGAAACTGGTGGATGCCGCGCTGGCCGCCTTGGGCGGGTTGGACATCATCGTAAACAACGCCGGCTACACTTGGGACAGCGTGATTCAGAAGACCTCCGACGAGCAGTTCCAGGCCATGCTGGACATCCACGTCACGGCGCCGTTCCGGATTCTACGCGCTGCCGCGGGGCATATCCGGGAGGCGGCCAAGCGGGAGATCGCCGAGGGACGGCGGATGATGCGCAAGGTGGTGAACATCACCTCGATCGCGGGGACCGACGGGGGCGCGGGGCAAGCCGGATACTCGTCGGGCAAAGCCGGCGTGATTGGCCTGACCAAGACCCTGGCCAAGGAGTGGGGCCGCTACAACGTCACCGTCAACGCGGTAGCGTTCGGCCTGATCGAGACTCGGCTGATCCAGCCCCTGGTCCCGGAGGGCGGCATCGAGATCCAGGGGCGGCGGATTCCAGTGGGCGTGCAGCCGAAGATGCTGGAGGCGGTGAAGGCCATGTGCCCGCTGGGCCGGCCGGGCACGCCGCAAGAGGCTGCCTACGCCGTGCTGTTCCTGTGCTCGCCGCTATCAGACTACGTCACGGGAGAAGTGCTGACCTGTAGCGGCGGCCTGCACTTTTGAGGTATACCGTAGCTTTCGGTTTTCAGCTTCCGGGCTGACGCCTGAAGGCTGGAATTGTGGGGGGACCGTGGCGCGGGTTCTGGTGGTGGATGACGACGCTGTGCAGATCCAGCTTCGCAAGACGATGCTGGAGGCGGCAGGGCACGAGGTGCGCGGCGCCGACAACACGGCGCAGGCCGCGCGGCTGCTGGCGGAGTCGCGCCCGGAGATTCTACTCATGGACCTGCGCCTGCCGGAGATGCGCGACGGGCTGGCGCTGATTCGCGCCGCGCACGAAGTGCCCTCGCCTCCGCGGGTAGTGGTTCTTTCCGGCTGGCCCGCGGACCTGGAGGATCATCCCGAGCATGCGCTGGTGGCCAAGGTGCTGGCCAAGCCCATCCGCATGCAGGTGCTGCTCGAAGCGATCCGGGAGCTGCTGTGACGGCTCAGCGGGCGGGCTTCTTGGCGCGCTGGTAATCCGCCATCAGGCGCCGGGTGATTTTGTCCGCCACGTCGGCGGAAGAGCCGCGGAATTTGCCCCCGGTGCTCTCCTCGGTGGTGGACCAGATGACGTCGCCTTCCTTGTTCACCAGGCGCACGGCGGCCACGGCTTCATGGCGGCGCTCCGCGCTGTGTGCGGACTCGCTTTCGCCGGCGCCCACGCTGCCGTACTGGCCGCGCTCCCGGGTGCTGCGCGACGTACCGAAATTGGCGTGCGTGTTGAGGCTGTCGCTCGAGGTATGCACATCCGTGAAGACCAGGTCTTCCGCCGAGCCGCGCAGGATCGTGTCGGCCCGTTCGGGATTTTCCGTGATCACGAACAGCCGGCAGTTTTGCAGGCTGCTGATGATCATGTCGCGCATCTGCGCCGCCGTCTCGCCGCCCGTGAGCTTGTCCACATAGATGCGCCGCACAGTGAGCAGTTCGTGCGAGGCTGCGTCTTCCGGAGGAGTTTCGGCCGTCTGGACCTGCGCACCCAGGGCTAGGGCCGCGGCAAACAGGAGGGAGGTCATGCCTGGCTATCCTTTCCCGGACTTGCGGGCTTCATCATCCTGATACTCGACGCGGCGGCCGGTCTTAGCTTCCAGGCCGGCCAGCACTGTGCGCACGTCGGATTTGTCCACGCGGAAGATCAGGGCCTGCTGCCGGCCGTCTTCGTCGGTGTAGCCGATGGTCACAAAGTGCTTGCGGGATTTGCTCAGGAGCAGCACGGGAGAAATCAGGATGGCTTCCGCAAAGCGGCGGTTCACCCGCTGGCCGTACTCGAGGGTGTTGATCTTGTCGTAAGGGATGCTGAGCGCGGTGCTTTTGCAGACGAAAGCCATGGCCTGTTCCCCCGTCAGGTCCAGGCGGCCCTCGGAGCGGGCGGCCAGGGTGGCGACGGTGCCACCCAGCAGTTGGGCGCGGACGCCGAAATCCGCCGCTGCCAGCCGGGCTGCGCCGGCCAGAAGCAGCAGCACACACCAGGTTCGATACATGGTTCGCTGAAACGCTTATAACGGAGTGCGGGCGCCGGCGAATTCTCTCCCGGAAAAATCAAAAACCTTCCCACACCAGGGCCGAGAATTTGCGCACGGTGCGGAAGCCCACGCTCTCGTACAGACTGACGGCCTCCTGGTTGGAGGCTGTGACAGTGAGGCTGATCTTGCGGCAGCCGCAAGCATGGAGGGAGGCTAGCGACTGCTGGAGCAGCGCGTAGCCCACGCCGCCGGCGCGCACCCGGGGCGCCACGCAGATCTGGGTGATATGGCCGCACCCCTCCGCCACTATACTGGTCAGGCAGATGCCGCACATCCGCCCGGTCTGCGCATCGAAAGCGGCCAGCGAGGCCGGCCGGAAAAAGATGCCGCAGCCGGGATACTGCACGATGTTGAACAGGAAGCGGCGCGCCCCCGCCAGCGACCGGTACTGATCGTTGATGAGGCTGTCCACGTGTCCCTCGTAGGCTTCGGCGATCAACTGCGCGGCGGATTCCTGGTATTGGTCGTTCCAGCGCTCCAGGAACACTGCCGGCCGTGGCGCGCGGCGAGGCGGGCCGGGGGGCGGGTTCTCGCCGAAATCCAGCCGCATGAAGTTGCGCTCGTAGACGGTCAGCGACGGCACGGCCGGCAGCACGTGTGCCGCGTGCCAGCGCGCCATCATCAATTGGGATTCGATGCGCCGGACGCAGGCGCTCTGCATGATGGCCCCCACCACCGAGCGGAGCAGGCGCAATTCCAGCGCGGGGCTGTGCCGCCCAAGGCGCACGTAGAGGTCGCCAATCAGACCCTTTCGGTCTTCGAGCACGTAGTAAGAGTAGCCGATGACCTGACCAGCCTCGAGCAAGGCAAAGCCTTGCAGCGCGTGCATGTCCACAAAACGCCGGACCAGGTCCGCAGATTTCGAAAAATCCCAGTCCAGCGCCTCCCGCCAGGCGTGGACTTCCTCCTCCAGCAGAGGCTCGAGGTGGGCTGCGCGCAACTGGCGCAGAGGTACCACCTCCGGTGTTCCGGCTCGGGGGGCGGCCTCCAACCGCGCAGCCATGCGAGGGCTATTTTAGCACCCGGATTCGATGCGACTCGCTGTCTCCCACGTAGACCACGCCGCGGCGGTCCACGAAAATGCCGTGCGGGCGGGAGAGCTTGCAGGCCAGCGGATCGCCATCCGGGCCGTCGCCGCGCTCGCCGGTGCCCACTACCGTGGTGATAATGCCGCTCGCGAGGTCGATACGGCGGATGGTGTGGCTCTCGGTGGCGGCGATGTACAGGCTGTTGTCCGGCGCCCAGGCGATTCCCTTGGGCCCGTTCAGCTTGGCCAGCCTGGCCGGGCCGCCGTCCCCGGTATGGCCCTTTTCTCCGGTTCCGGCCACGTGCTCGATGCGCCCGGCGCGCTGGTCGATGCGGTACACCGCGTTGCCTTCGCGCAGAACCAGGTAGAGGTTGCCCTGGGGATCGGCGGAGATGGCCCGCGGGCCGTTCAGGGGCGTGCCCGCCAGGGGCGCGCCGTCCGGCGTGGGTTTGCGCTCGCCGGTGCCGGCGAAGGTGGTGATGATGCCGGAGGAGAGATCCACCCGGCGTATGCGGTGATTGCCGATGTCGCAGATGAGCAGGCCGCCGCGGCCATCGAGCGCGATGCTGTGCGGCTGGCGGAGCTGCGCCTGGGTGGCCGGGCCGCCGTCGCCGCTAAAGCCTGGTTTGCCCGTGCCCGCGATGGTGGTGATGATTTTGGTCTTGGCGTCCACTCGCATGACGGCGTGGTTGGGCATATCCACGAAGAACAGGTTGCCGGCTTTGTCGAAGCGCACCTCATAGGGCTGCTCGAGCGCGGCGGCCAGGGCCGGACCGCCCATGCCTGCGTAACCTTTCTGGCCGCTGCCCGCCACGGTGGAGAGGATGTGGGTCTTCAGATCCAGGCGGCGTACACGGTGATTGTCGATGTCGCAGAAATACAGGGAGCCGTCGGGCCCCATGGTGATGCCGTACGGATTGTTAACCTGCGCTTGGGTGGCGGGGCCGCCGTCGCCCGAAAATCCGGGGACGCCGGTGCCCGCGATGGTCACGATGCGCTTGGGCGCGGCCACCGCCAGAGCGGCCAGCGAGAGGAAGACGATAAGACTCCGGTGCATGGTGCGTCGAGTCTAACACAGCCCTGACGCTGGGCGGGCCCTCTTGCTTTTCACCTTTTCTTCGCCCACAATAGAGCCATGGCCCTGACGAAACGGCAAAAGCAGGTGCTGGACCTGGTGGTCAAGCTGATCGAGGAAAACGGTTACAGCCCCAGTTACGAGGAGATTGCCCACGGGCTGAGCCTGGCTTCTCTGGCCACCGTGCACAAGCATATCACCGCACTGGTCAACAAGAACTATCTGAAGCGCGGGCACAACCAGAGCCGCTCGCTGGAACTCGGCCCGAAGTACGCGCAGGAGCACCGCCGGCAGCGGCAGGAAGCGGCCTCGCTGGAGGTGCCGCTGGTGGGGCGCATCGCCGCCGGCGCCCCGGTGGAAACCGTGGAGCAGCGCGAGGCGCTCAATTTCGCCGACTTTGCGAACAGTCCCAACACGTTTGCCCTGGAAGTGCGGGGCGATTCGATGATCGAGGACCATATCTGCGACGGCGACCTGATTCTGGTCGAGCGCACGGAGCAGGTGCGCGATGGCGAGATCGCCGTGGTGCTGGTCCGGGGCAGCGAAACCACCCTGAAGCGCGTCTTTCACGAAGCCGGAGAGGGCATCCGGCTGCAGCCGGCTAACGCGGCGTTACAGCCCCTGGTGGTGCCGGCGGCGGATGTTCAAATTCAAGGCAGGTTGCTGGCGGTCCTCCGGAAGTACCGGTAGCGGCGCGGGGATGCGCGCATTTCGCGCATAGTGATCAGGCAGAGGCGGCCATCACCCGGGTGCGCAACTCGGCTTCAGCGCGATGCCAGTCCTCTTCGGCGGAACCGCCCTGGCATCCACGCGCCTGCCAATACGAATACGCCAGCCGGGCGACCTCTTCGTGGCTGGGGCCGTCCTCCGGCGCCGGTTTCGGCGCATCAGGGACAACCGCTGCCGTCATCTGTTCGACACCCGGTTTTGCCGTGTGCTTGGCCCGCGTCGTTTTCCGCACGGGGCGCGCCGGCGTGACTCCAGCGGGCACGGTGTGCTCCGATTCGGTATTGCGCTTTCTCGCCATTTTTGAAGTGTCTCCCGTTGTGTACAAGGAACTCTCTCATTTTACCAGAGGCCCGCGCGCGGCCCGATTCATTCTTTCTATCCGACTGATCAGGATTGTGTTTTCGGACACCCTTATCCTGGTTGATGGTGTATGATTGAGTCAGATTTGTGCGCTCGCGATTGGCGATATTCGTGCTGTTCGCGCTGCTTGCGCCGGCGGCGAAGGCAGGGCCGGAGGTGTTGGCGGTCGATCTCGACGGGATCGTGCACCCGGTCACTGTTGAAATTTTGAGTAGCGCGATCGAGCAGGCGCGGCAACAACATGCTGCGGTCCTGCTTGTGCGTCTGAACACGCCGGGCGGCCTGATGGAGGCCATGCGGGAAAGCATCGAAAAGCTGCTGGCCTCGCCGGTGCCGGTGGTAACCTACGTGACGCCCAGCGGGGGGCGGGCCGCCTCGGCCGGATTCTTCCTCCTGGAGGCTGGCGACGTAGCGGCCATGGCCCCAGGCACGAACACCGGGGCCGCGCACCCGGTGGTGCTGGGCACGCAGGTGGACGGCGTCATGAAGCAGAAGATGGAAAACGACGCCGCAGCCTACCTGCGCAGCATTACGGCCAAGCGCGGCCGCAACAGCGACCTGGCGCAAAAGGCGGTGTTCGAAAGCCGCTCCTTCACCGACCAGGAGGCGCTCCAGGAGCACCTGATCGACCTGGTGGCGGCCAACGAAGCGGATCTGCTGGCGCGGCTGGATGGCCGCGAGGTTACGCGCTTCAACGGCAACCGGCTCACCCTGCACACGGCCGGCGCAACCATCCAGACCTACGAGCGGAGCCTGCGGCAGAAGATTCTGGCGGCCATCGCGGATCCGAATATCGCACTGGTGCTGCTGGTGGTGGGGGCGCTGGGCATTTACGTGGAGTTCTCTTCACCGGGCCTGATCGCGCCGGGAGTGGCGGGAGCCATTCTGGTGTTGCTGGGCCTCTCGGCGCTGTCGGTGCTGCCGATTAACTGGCTGGGGGCGGCTCTGCTGCTGCTGGCGCTGACGCTGTTCGTGCTGGAGGCCAAGTTCACTTCGCACGGCGTTCTGGGCGTAGGCGGCACCGTGGCCATGATCCTGGGGGCCATGCTGCTGATCAACAGCCCGCTGCCGGAGATGCGCATCCACCTGACCACGGCCGTGGCGCTGGCGCTGCCGTTTTCGGTGATCACCATGTTGCTCCTCTCCCTGGTGCTGCGCGCGCGGCGCAACAAGGTGGTGACCGGCACCGACGGCATGATCGGCGAAGTGGGCACGGTGATCAGCCGGGTGGCGCCGGAAGGAAAAATCTTCATTCACGGCGAGTACTGGGACGCAGTGGCGGCCAGCCCCATCGAAGAGGGCGCGCACGTGCGCGTGCGATCCGTGGACAGGCTCAAGCTCACCGTGGAACCGGTAACCACGCACTCTGGAGGCTCGCATGATTGACATCACCACCGTCTTCACCATCATCGTGATCATCTACCTGCTCTCTTCCATCAAGATTCTGCGGGAGTATGAGCGCGGCGTGATCTTCCGGCTGGGCCGGGTGCTTCCGCAGGCCAAGGGGCCGGGAATCATCCTGGTCTTCGCGCCCATCGACCGGATCGTGCGCGTGTCGCTGCGTATCGACACGCTGGAAGTGCCCGCGCAGGACGTGGTGACGCGCGATAACGTCACCGTCAAGGTGAACGCAGTGATTTATTTCCGGGTGATCGATCCGCGCCTGGCGGTGGTGGAAGTGACCAACTTCCTGTATGCCACTTCGCAGTTGGCGCAGACAACGCTGCGCAGCGTGCTGGGCGAGGTGGAACTGGACGAGCTGCTCAGCCAGCGGGAAAAGCTCAATGTGCGGCTGCAATCCATCCTGGACCAGCACACCTCGCCGTGGGGCGTGAAGGTAACCATGGTGGAGGTCAAGCAGGTGGATCTGGCGGAGCAGATGATCCGGGCGATTGCGCGGCAGGCCGAAGCGGAGCGCGAGCGGCGCGCCAAGATCATTCACGCCGAGGGTGAGTACACCGCCGCGGAGAAGCTGGCCATGGCCGCGGAGGTCATCCAGCGGCAGCCAGCCGCCATCCAGTTGCGGTACCTGCAAACGCTGGTGGAGATCGGCCAGGAAAAGAATACGACCATCGTGTTCCCTCTGCCAGTGGATATAATTTCTTCGTTGGACCGGGTGTTGGCGCGCCTGGGCGGCTCTGAGGGGACGAAATCATCGCATCCATGAAGAACGACGAGACCGGGGAATTTGAGCTGGTATTGGGCAACCGGCAACTGCTGAGCGCCTTTTTTATCGTAGTCATCCTGTTCGCCGTGTTTTTCACGATGGGGTACATCGTGGGGCGGAATTCGGCTCCGGGTCCGAAGATTGCGGCAAGCACCGAGCCTGCGCCGGTAGGAACCGCTCCGGAGGCTGCACAAACCGAAACACGCCCGCAGCCGGGAGGCGCCGCCGAGACGCCTCCGGCAGCGGCCTCGCAGCCTCCCACGGAGACTCCCGCGTCTTCCGGCGCTCCCGCTGGCGCCGCTCCGCAGCCGATGACGCAGCCCGTGCAAGAGACGCCGGCCGCCAAGCCGGACGGGCCGCCTGCAACCGCACCAGCGCCCGAGGAGCCGGAGGCTGGGCAGACCTACCTCCAAGTCATGGCGGTGAAGCGTCCGGACGCGGAAGTAGTGGCGCGGACACTGCGCGAGAAGGGCTTTGCCACCACCCTGGCGCCCGCCCGGGACGATCTGGTGCGCGTGCTGGTGGGGCCCTACGCGGACGCGACCAGTTTGGGCAAGGCCAAGGCGGCTCTGGAGAACGCGGGCTTTCACCCCATCGTGCGAAAATAGCCGGGTGGCGGATTCTCTGGTCGAGATCAGCGGCTTGGCCCGGACGGCGGGGCGCCTTCCTGAGTGGGCCCGCAAGAGCCGCACGCATCACCAGTCGGTGCACCAGGTGAAGGCCGAACTGCGGCGCCTGCGGCTGCACACGGTGTGCGAATCGGCGCGCTGCCCCAACCTCCACGAGTGTTTCCACCGCGGCGCGGCCACCTTCATGATCCTGGGGAACCTGTGCACGCGGGGGTGCGGGTTCTGCGCGGTGCCCAAGGCCTCGGCGGCCAAGCAGGAGATGCCCCTGGACGCGGAGGAGCCGGCCAACGTGGCGCGCATGGCGGCTTCGCTGGGCCTGCGCTACGTGGTAATTACCAGCGTGAACCGCGACGATCTTCCCGACGGCGGCGCGGCGCACTTCGCCGAGACCGTGCGCGCGGTGCGGCGGGCTCTGCCGGAGGCCCGCGTGGAAGTCCTGACCCCGGACTTTTGTGGAAACCTGGACGCGGTGGCGCGCGTGCTGGATGCCGGACCCCACGTCTTCAACCACAACATGGAGACCGTGGCGCGGCTCTACCGGCGGGTGCGGCCGCAGGCCAATTACCGGCAGTCGCTCGATGTGCTGGCCTTTGCGCGGCGCCACCGCCCGGAAGTGCTCACCAAGTCCGGCCTCATGGCAGGACTGGGTGAGGCCGCCGGGGAAGTGCGGGAACTGCTGCGCGATCTGCGCGCGGCGCACACGGACGTAGCCACTATCGGACAGTACCTGCGGCCTACCCGGCGCAACCTGCCGGTGGCGGCCTACATCCCACCTCGGCAGTTTGAGGAGTATCGCGAATACGGCCTCTCGCTGGGCTTCCAGGCGGTCTTCAGCGGCCCGCTGGTGCGTAGTTCTTACATGGCGGACAAAGTCAGCGAACAAGCCCGGCGGGAATCCCTTTGAGCTACGTCCTGGCGGTGGTTTCAGCGCTGCTGCTGATCCTGATGTTTCCACGCTTCCAGATATCGTGGCTGGCACCGGTGGCGCTCACACCCCTGCTGTTTGCCGTGATGCGGGAACCGCGGCCATGGCGGCGCTTCCTGGCCGGCTACGCGGCCGGAGTAGTCTACTGGTTTGGCGTCTGTTACTGGATCCAATATGTGCTGGCGGTCTACGGCGGGCTGGGACAAGCCCTGGGCTGGGCCGTCTTTCTGCTGTTTTGCCTGGCCAAAGCCCTGCACCTGGGCCTGTTCGCCTGCCTGGCCGGCATTCTGATGCGCCGCTGGTGGGCCGCTCCGGCGGTGGCCGCGCTTTGGGTGGCCATCGAGGTCAGCCATACCTTCCTGGGCTTTGCCTGGCTGGCGCTGGGCAACGCCGGCATCGAGATGGGGCTGCCGATGCGCCTGGCGCCCTACACCGGCGTGTACGGGCTCTCGTTCGTATTCGCGCTGATGGCCGCCTGCCTGGCGCTGGCGCTGGCGCGGCGGCCCCGGCTGGAGTTGGCCTGGCTGGCGGGCCTGCCGCTGCTGGTGCTGATGCCGCACCTGCCGGACGCGCAACGCGGGCGGGAGAGCGCCGTGCTGTTGCAGCCCAACGTGTCGGAGAGCGAAGAGTGGACGCAGCCCGACCTGGAGCGCTTCGAGCGGCGCCTGGCCTCCGTCTCTCTTCGGGCGGCTATGACCAGCCGCTCGCAGCCTCCTTCGCTGATCGTGTGGCCGGAGGTGCCCGCGCCCCTGTACTACGATCAGGACCCGGTGCTGCGGCGGGAGGTGGACGGCCTGGCGCGCGCCGCGCAGGCTTACGTGCTGCTGGGAACCGTGGGGCACACTCCACAGGGAGACCCACTCAACTCGGCGCAACTGGTCTCTCCAGCGGGGCAGCCGGTGAGCCGCTACGACAAGATCGAACTGGTGCCCTTCGGCGAGTACGTCCCCTGGCCGTTCGGCTTCGCCCGCAAGATCTCCAATCAGGTGGGCGATTTCGTGTCCGGCCGGCGCGTGGTCGTCTCGCCGTTGAACGGGCACAGGATCGGCACGTTCATCTGCTACGAATCGGTGTTCCCGGGCCTGGTGCGGCGGTTCGCGGCAGGTGGGGCGGAGGTGCTCTTCAACATCTCCAACGACGGCTGGTTCGGGCGGAGCGCCGCGCGGCAGCAGCACCTGGCCATGGTCCGCATGCGGGCGGCGGAAAACCAGCGCTGGATTCTGCGCTCCACCAACGACGGCGTCACCGCCACCATCGACTCCGCCGGAAGGCTGCGTGGGTCGCTGCCTCTGTACCGCGAGGCCGCCTCGGTGAGCGGGTTCACGTACCTGGCCGCGCAGACCTTCTACACGCGGCACGGCGACTGGTTCGCCGTGCTGTGCGCCGTAGCAGCCGCCTTGATGTTTGCCGTGGAGCGGATTCCGCGCCGGCAGCCGGAGCTCACTGCACTGGCAGATTTACCGTCTTCGACGTCACGCCGTTGACCGTAACAATAAGCGGCTGGGTTCCGGGCGATATGCCGGAGGGCACCACGACGTTCAGTTGGTAGAGGGCGGCGAAACCCGGGGCCAGGCCGCTGAAGCTCACCTGCGCGGTCTGTCCGCCGATGGTGACGGTGGGCTGCGCCAAAGTGTGCACCAGAGGCTGCGAGGGGGCCGGGGCGCCATCGGCGGGCGGATTATCCACCGGGCCGAGGCCGTTGGCGTAGACCAGGACGGTCTGGCCACGGACGGCGGGATGCTGCGAGCCGATCAACTGGAAGTTGGCGTCCAGCGCCGCTGCCAGGCGCGTGTTGCCGCTGTTGTATTCGAAGACCGCGGGGGAATAATCGGAGAGCGGCGCGGTGTACAACTGGCCGAGACTCTCGCCGATATTCACCTTCATCTGCACGGACGTTTGTCCGCGCAATTCCCAGGGCACCTGGACATTCACCTGGCGCGGGCTGACGAAGTAAACCCTTCCGGGCAAGCTCAGGCCGGCGGCAGGCACATCGAAGGAGACGCTCACCTGGTCGAGCGCTAGTGGCAGCGAGGTGGTGGTGGCCACGTTGGTGTCGTCACTCAGGCCGGTGCCGAAGATGGAAATGTAGGAGCCCGGCGCCACCCCCTTACCCACCTGGAAGCTGGCGGCATCCACCACGCCGTTGGCGGCGATGGTGGGCAGCAGGCGGCCAGTGCCGGAGAAAGTCACCGTGAGACCGCCGGCCTGCCCGGCAAAGGCCTGCTGGCCGGGATTCGGGCCCAGGTAGGCATCGGCGTAAGCGATGCCGTTGCTGTCGGTGGACTGATCCGGCGTCTTGATGGTGCCGCCGCCCTGGGTGACGCTGAAGGTCACGGGCAGATTGGGAACGCCTACGCCGTAGCGGTCCACCACCTTAAAGGCGATGCCGCCATCGGGATTCTCCTGGCCCACCGTGCTGCTGAAGCCGTCGCCGAATAGGGCAAAGGCGTCATAGGGCACACCGTCGCCGACCACGAAGAGGTAGGGAACCACCATGGGCGAGGGTGCGCCCTGGATCGTGACCATGCCTTCGTAGGAGCCGGGCGTGGGCTGGCTGCCGGAGAGCGTGGCGGTGACGGTTTGCGCCTGCCCCGGGCTGAGCGAAAAGCTCTTGTTGTCGAGGTTGACCTGGGCTGCCGAACTGGGGATCCGCGAGCTCACAGCCAGGGTCAGGTTCACCGCCGAGGACCCGGTGTTCGTGATCTTGAGTTTCTGGCTGAGCGGCAGGCTGCCGGAGCTCAGGATTCCGAACGAGAGCGTGGCCGGCTCGATGGTGATGGTGTTGGTCACGGCCGCGCCGGCGTTCAGCTTGCCGGCGCCCATCGAAACCAGGCTGGGTGCGCTGCCATCGGTTTCGGTCACGTCCTGCGTGGCGGTGTTCACCACGGCGGACTTGAGCTGCGCGGAGCTGTAGTTGGGGTGCGCCTGTTTGACCAGGGCCACGCCGCCCGCCACCATGGGCGTGGAGAAACTGGTGCCGTCCGCCACTGTGTAGCCCGAGGGATCGTAGAGATCGCCGTTCGGATCCGAGCGCTCCGCGGCCATGTACATATCCGTGCCCACCGCCACCAGGTCCGGCTTGAGCCCACCTGTGCCGATGACGGGCCCGCGCGAGGAGAAGCTGGCCATCTGGTTGCCCGTGGTGACGTCCACCTCGGCGAGGCCGGGGTTCATGGTGACGGAGCGGCCGGGGTTGGTGTCCAGAAAGTTCTTCAGGGCCACGCCTTCGGAGTTTCCGATCATGATAGCGGGCACGGAAGTCGTCCCCAGGCCGCCGGCGACGATGAGGTCTTCGACGCCGTTTAACTGGTAGAAAATCACGCCCACGGCGCCGGCAGTCTGGGCGTTCTGCACCTTGGTGAAGAAGGTGCACGTGCCGCGCTGGACGAGCGCGATCGAGCCGGAAAGCGACCCGGCAGGTAGAGTGGTGCAGGCCAGGCCGTCGTTGCCCAGTTGCGTGACGTCCTTGGCGGGGGCCGTGAAGGGGGAAGCCGGCAGGGGGCCGTCGCCGAACACGCCTGGTATGGTCTGGAGGTTGGAGGGTACGCCGCTCCCGGGTACCTGCACCGAATTGACGAAGGTATGGGAGTTGGTGGAGGCGCCCACGGTGATGGCCGAAGGCGCTGTGCCGGGCGACCCGATGGTGCTGAGGGTGATCCCCTGCTGCCCGGAATCGCCGTCGTTGCCGGCGGCCACCACGACGGTCATGCCGGCCTGCACGGCGTTCTCCACCGCGGCCGCCTCGGGATCGCAGGGCGAGTTGGCCGGATTGCCGCAGACGGCGCCCTGATCCAGCGGTCCGCTGAAGGCCGGGCTGCCCAGTGAGAGGATGGCGATATCCATGCCGTCGGAGAGGGCCTGCTCGAGCGCCGAAATCACCACGTCTCCGGAAGTGAAATCGTTGATGCCGGGAGATCCGAAGACCTTGTAGCTGCCCAGATAGGCCTTGGGAGCCATGCCGGTAATGGTGGTGACCGGCCCGGTATTGGTTTCGCCGGCGGCGACCATGGATACGGCGGTGCCGTGCCCGCTGCGGTCCCGCGGAGAGTAATCATCCGGGCGCGACTGCGCGGGGCCGGGGGGGCTGCCTGCGGCAAGCTGCGCCACGTAGCTGCGGGCCACGATGATCTTGTGGTTGGTGTAGGCGCAGTCAGAGCCCTGGCACTTGGGAAAGCCAGAGGGAACCGGCAGCGCGTTGTCCTGGAAGGCGGGATGTGTCTGATCGATGCCCGTGTCGATGATAGCGATCTTGATGCCCATGCCGGCGTTTTGCACGCCGCCCAGCGCATTCCAGGCGCCGCTGGCGTTCACCAGCGTGACGGCCCGGTCCAGCAGCGGCCGGACGCGCGGCAGGAAAACCACGCGGCGGACGCCCGGCAGCGTGCGCAACTCCGCTTCGCGCTCCACAGGCGCTTCCACGAAGACCGCGTTGAGCAGAACCTGCGCCGAGCCCACCACGCGGATCTGGCGGGAAGCCAGCATGCCGCGCAGGGAAGCCTGTGCCTGCGCGATGGTGGCCCGGTGGCTGAGGGCGGCCTGGCTCTGAAACTCGCGGCGCGAGGCGAACTTTTTCGCTACCGGGGGATCCTCCAGAATCAGGGCATAGCGCCGCGCCTGCGCCGCCAGAGGAAGCAGCAAAAGAATCAGAACGGACACACGAAGGGCAAAACACCGCATAATTCATTAAACCCGATTTTTCTTCGGTTACTCGGTGATTTGGCGGGCCCCGCGGCGAGCACAGGGACAGAATTTCACAGAGTTGGCTATTTCAGCGGCACGGCGTTCTTCATGACGTAGCTGTTTTCCGCGGCGATGGGAATGTAGTGGAAGAACTCGGCATACTGCATGCCGTGTTTCCGGCCAACGGCGGCGGCGGTCTCGCGCGTCTCGATCTCGATGAGCCGGTTGACGCTCTCTTCGTTGATGGTGTCCAGCAGCGGCAGGCGCAGGTGCGCCTCGGCCAGCTTTTCCTTCAGTGAGTAGGCGGTGTGCCGCATCATGGTCTTGTGCGCCTGGACGGCCCGGATCTTGCGATCGATGGTGGCGCTGATGTCCACCACTTTGTTGACGTCCTGGTTCTCGGGCGCGCGCGCCCAGTAGTAGCGGTCGAGCACCGCCCAGCGGTTCAGGCCGAGGGTGAACTGCTCTTCGAGAAACAGGTGGCCTTGGGCGGTCCAGGCGGCGTCTTCCGCGGCGCGGGCGGTCTTCTTGTGGTCTGGATTCTCCTCGTACTTGGCCGAGGGATCGAAGGTAAAGATGGTCCAGGGCTTCAGCTTGCGGAACCAGAGAATCAGACGCGCGCGCACCTCGGTTTCGGAGATGGCGTCCATCTCGTCGTTGCGGAAATCCAGCGAATGCACGTCGTTGATGCCCAGGATGCGCGCGGCCTCACGCATCTCCACGGTGTTGCGATGGCTGGTCTCGCCCAGATCGAGATCGTAGGAATCCTTTTCGTCGTTGGTGACGCGAATCAGGTGGCCGGTGTAGCCCTGATCGATCAGCTTGGCGATGGTGCCGCCCGCGAAGATCGTGAAATCGTCGGCATGGGCGGTGATCACCACGAGGCTGCGGCCTTCATAAGGACGGGTCTGGGCGCGGGCCGCCTGCGCGGCGGCGGCCGCCAGAGCCAGGAAGTTGCGGCGTGAAAATGATGGCATGGGCTCCTCTGTAGGGCGGCTATCCGTGCCGGATGACCAGCACGTCGCCGTCCTTGACAATGTAATCCTTTCCTTCCAGACGCAGCAGTCCTTTTTCGCGCACACCCGGGTATCCGCCCAGCTCGACCAGGGATTTCCAGTTGACCACTTCGGCGCGGATGAACTTCTTTTCGAAGTCGGAGTGGATGGCGCCGGCGGCTTTGACAGCCGTGCTGTTCACCGGAATGGTCCAGGCGCGCACCTCCGTCTCTCCCGCGGTGAGAAACGACATCAGCCCTAGCAGCGCGTAGGTGGCCGAGATGAGCCGTTCCAGGCCCGATTCGACCAAGCCATAGCTGGCCAGGTAATCCTTCTGGTCCGCGGCGGGAAGTTCAGCGAGCTCGGCTTCGATTTTGCCGCACACGGCGGTGACAGCGGTGTGGGCGCGGCCGGCCAGCGGGCCGCGGTGATACTCCTCCTCGCGCTCGTGCAGCTTGGCCGCTTCGTTCTCACCCAGGTTGAGCACGTAGAGCATGGGCTTCTGGGAAAGAAACTGGAAGCCGCGGATGCGCTTATCGTCTTCGGCGTCGAGCACGAGTTGGCGCAGGGGCGTGTTGGCTTCGAGCAGTGCCTTGCATTTTTCGAGCAGATCGAACTCGCGGTCGAGGTCGGCGCTCTTGATCTTTTTGCGGTCCTTCTCCAGGCGCTCGAGGCGCTTTTCGACCACCACGAGGTCGCTCAGGATCAATTCCATCTCCACGTCTTCCAGGTCGCGGAGCGGATCGATGCCGCCCTTCTCGTGGGGGATCGTATCGTCTTCAAACAGCCGCAGCACGTGCGCGAAAGCGTCTACCACGCGCAGGCTGGCGACGTAAGCCGGGTCGCGCAGGGACTCCTTGGAGATGGAGGGCATGTCCACGTACTCGACCGTGGCGTGGGTGACTTTGGGCGGCTCAAAGAGCCGGGCCAGCTCTTCCAGGCGCGCATCCGGCACGCGGGTTACGCCGGTGCGGGCCGCGGTGGAGCCGATGCGAGTTTCCCGGTGTACGCCGGTGAGGATGGTGAACAGGGAGGTCTTGCCTGTCATGGGCAGGCCGATTATGGCAGTCTTCATATCGTCAAGAGGTTACAGGGGCACGTCCACCTGGCTGAGGATTTCCTCGATGATGCGGTCGCTCAATTCGGAGCGGCGCTGCGAGAGCGCGGTGCGGGAGTGCAGCACGACGCGGTGGGCGAAGACGGGCACGGCCAGCCGCTTCACGTCGTCCGGAATGGCGTAATCGCGGGCTTCGAGGAGGGCCAGGGCCTGCACGGCGCGGAACAGCGCCTGGGAGCCGCGGGGACTCACGCCCAGGGCCAGCCCTTCGTGCGCGCGGGTTTTTTCCACGATGGCGAGCATGTAATCCACCACGCTCTCTTCGACGGACACGCGATGCACGGCGGCCTGCACGCGCAGGACTTCCTCGGCGTCCAGCACGGGCGCGACGCGCTCGTCCACGGGACTCTCGCAGTTGCGCAGGATCTCGCGCTCGCTGCGCGCGTCCGGATAGCCGATGCGCAGGCGCATGAGGAAGCGGTCGAGCTGGGACTCGGGGAGGGGGTAGGTGCCGTGGTGCTCGACGGGATTCTGCGTGGCGATGACCATGAAGGGGCGGGGCAGTGGCCGGCTGTTGCCCTCGATGGTGACCTGTCCTTCGTTCATGGCCTCCAGCAGCGCGGACTGGGTCTTAGGCGTAGTGCGGTTGATCTCGTCGGCGAGGAGGATGTTGCTGAAGATGGGGCCGGGCTTGAACTCGAAGGCTTCGGAGTGTGCGTTGTAGATGGTGACGCCCAGCACGTCGCTGGGAAGCATGTCGCTAGTGAATTGCAGCCGGTGAAAGCGGCAGTTGACGGCCCGGGCCAGGGCCTGGGCGAGCGTGGTTTTGCCCACGCCGGGCACATCTTCAATGAGCAGGTGGCCGCGCGCCAGAAGACACACCAGCGAGAGTTTCAGCACCTCCGGCTTGCCGCGGATAGCCCGTTGCAGCGCGGCCTCCAACTCATTGAGCCTGCGGAGCAACTCCGGCGGGACGGCATCCGGCGGAGCGAGCGTGGTATCCCGCTGCGCCATAGACAATTTATGGTAACGCTTCCGGAGCCGCGGCGCGGGATGGGGCGGCGGACAGTATACTGGGCTGGTGGCGCGCAACGTAGCGGTGGAACTCAGCCAGGCGGAACTGAAGATGATCGTGGCCGCGCTGCGGCAGGTGACGCACACTTTTGAAGTCGCGCAGCGGCAGGAAGGCGCTGAACGGCTGGGGGAGCAATACCACGTGTTGCAGGAGCGCTACGCGGAACTGCACGACCGGCTGGCCGCGCTGCTCGATCCTGGACCGGGGGAAGACAGCCTGCACCGGGTGAAGTAGCGTGGGGGCGAGCCTAGCGTAGCATTTTCCAATCCAGAAATGAGCCTGAAATCGAGAATTGATTCCAATACGAGATGAGCCTGAAAACGGCTTTCGATTCCAATGCGGGATGAGCCCGAAATTTGA
>JAJPJX010000023.1 GCA_021324015.1 Solibacteraceae bacterium
CCAGGCGATCGAGAGCCAGGGGCTCGAGGAATTGCAGCGCCGCCTGGCGCGCTACGGCGCGGGGGTCGAAGTGCTGCGCGTGAAACTGGAGGACGTGCACCCGTCGCTCGAAGTGGTGGACGCGTTTCGCGAGGTGTCGGGGGCCTATGAGGAGAAGAACCGCCTGATCAACGAGGCGGAAGGATACCGCAACGAGCAGGTGGCGCTGGCGCGCGGCAACGCGCAGGCGCGGTTGGCTAACGCCAACGCCTACACGCTGGGCCGCACAAACCGCGCCGAGGGGGACGCCGCCCGGTTCATCGCGGAGGAGCAGGCCTTCCGCACCGCGCCGGGCCCCACGGAGACGCGCCTGTACCTGGAGACCATCGAGCAGGTGCTGCCCGGGCGGAAGAAGCTGATCGTAGATGCGAGCCGGGGGCGGCGGCACCTGCTGCTGCTCGAAGACGGCTTGGAGATCGCGCCGGCGGGCGCGGCGCTGGCGGCCCCTTTGCCGCAGGCGCCGGGGCCCGCGGCGCCCGTTGAATAGGAAGCTGGCCATGATGGAACGCTACCGCAAGTATTACCCCGCCGCCGGAGCCGCGGCGCTTCTGGTGCTGCTGTACCTGACCTTCTTCAGCGTGCGCGAGACCGAGTTCGTGCTGGTGACGCAGTTCGGCCGCCCTATCCGCACGGTGACGGATGCCGGCATGCACGCCAAGTGGCCCTTCCAGACGGCCACCTACTTCGACCGCCGCCTGCGCGTCTACAACCCGCGCCCCTCCGAGTTCCTGACGCGTGACAAAAAGAACATCGTCATTGAGAACTACGTGGTGTGGAAGGTGGAGGACCCGGTGCGTTTCGTGCAGACGGTGGGCGATCCCATTGCCGCGGAGATGCGCCTGCATGACATCATCTGGTCGGGGCTTTCGGCGGCCTTGGGTACGCACGACCTGGACTCCATCGTGTCCGCGAGCCCGGAGAAGGTGCAGGCCGCGGCGATGCTGGACAACCTGACCGCGCTCACCGACCGGGCGGCGCTCGAGCAGTACGGGATCAACGTGGTGGACGTGCGCATCAAGCGCCTGAACCTGCCGGAGCAGAACAAGCAGAGCGTGTTTGCGCGCATGCGCGCCGAGCGGGAGCGCATCGCCCGGCAATACCGCGCGGAGGGTGAAGAGCAGGCGTTGAGCATCCGCGCCGATGCCGACCGGCAGAAGGAAGAGATCCTGTCGGTGGCCTACAAGCAGGCGGAGAAGGTCAAGGGCGAAGGCGACGCGGAGTCCACGCGCATTTACGGCCAGGCGTATTCCAAGAACCCGCGGCTGTACAAGCTGCTGCGCACACTGGAGTCCTACCGGAAGGTGATCGACGAGAAGACCACGGCCATCCTGAGCAGCGATTCGGAACTGCTGAAGGTGCTGACGCGGGGAGAAGCCGCCCTGAAATGAGCACGTTTCTGATCGACACGCGAACGGCCGAAAGCGCGCCGCCGGAAGCGCCGGCGGGATGGAGGCGGAAGTGTGCGGCCGCCGCGGCGTGCGGACTTTGGGTGCTGACCGGGGTCTACCTGGTGGCGCCGGATCAGCAGGCCGTGGTGACGCGCTTCGGCGCGGTGGTGGAGCCACGCGTGATGCCGGGGCTGCACGTCTCGCTGCCGTGGCCGATCGACCGGGTCGCCAAGCTGAAGGTGCGTCAGTTGCAGCGCCTGGTAATCGGCGGGGACCTGCCGGACAGCGTGCTGGGGCGCACGCAGCCGCTGGCGGCGCAGTTTCTGACCGGGGACCAAAATATCATCAACATGCGGGTGGTGGTGCAGTATTCGGTGGCCGTGCCGGCGGACTACCTGTTCCGCCACCAGGAGGTGGCCAGGGCCGTAGGTGCGGCGGTGGAGGCGGAATTGACGCGGCGCATTGCACACCGCGGCGTGGACGCCGTGCTGACCACCGAGAAGGCGGCCATTCAGGAAGAAGTGCGGGCGGCCGCGCAGAAGCGCATCAACGATTACCGTACGGGCGTGCAACTGGCCTCGGTGAACATCGAAAGCGCCGCGCCGCCGCCGGAGGCGGCCGACGCCTTCCGCGACGTGGCCAGCGCGCGCGCCGACACGGTGCGCATCGTGAACGAGGCGCAGGGTTATGCCAACGACCTGATCCCCAAGGCGCGCGGCGAGGCGCAGCAGTTGCTGGAGGCGGCCGAAGCCTACCGGGAGCGGAAGATCAACGAGGCCGGCGGCGATGCGGCGCGTTTCCGCGAGGTAGAGGCGGAGTACGACAAAGCCGCGCAGGTGACCGCCGAGCGCCTGTACATGGAGACCATGGAGCAGGTTCTGCCCAAGATCAAGAAGCTGATCGTGGACCCGAATGGCAACCTGGACCTCAGTATTATCCGCAAAGGAGATCCGGCCCCGGTGCGGAAATGACCCGCGAGCGCACGGCCCGCCTGTTGACGGTGGGCGTTCTGGTGGTGCTTTCCGTGGCTGTGCTGGCGCGGAAGGCGGGTTGGGAGCCGTCGGATTTCTCCTGGGCCGGGGTGATGCGCAGGGCCGAGCCCAAGCCGGAGCCGTCCCCGCAGGACGCTATCTACGCGATGCTGGACGCGGCGCGGGCCGGGGACGTACGCCGCTACCTGGCCAGCTATGCGGGCCAGATGCAGGCGGCCGTCCAGCAGTCGGCAACCGAGACCGGGGAGGCGCGTTTCGCGCAGTATCTGAAGGACTCCAACGCGCCGGTTAAGGGCATCGCCATCTCCGAACCGCAGGCTCTCAGCGACCGCGAAGTGAAAGTGCGGGTGGAGTACGTCTACCAGGATCGCAATGAGGCCCAGGTGATGTATCTGGAAAAATTGGCCGCGGGATGGAAGATCACGCGGGTGGACGGCGCGGAGAGGGTAAAGACGCTGGTGCCGTACGGGACGCCGGTAGAGTAAGGGCGGGTCAGTCCATCAAGCCGGCGGCGGCCTGGTCCAGGAACCAGGTGACTTTGCGGCCGTGGTGGGAGGCCACCTGGGCCGGGTAGCGCTTGGGCTCGTACTCTTCGTGAAACACGCTCCGGACGGCTTGGGCCTTATCCTGCCCGGCGACCAGGAACACGGTATGCTTGGCGGCCAGCAAGACGCCGGGCAGCAGCGTCACGCGCCACTGCGAGAACTTCTCCACGTACACGGCGGCGGCGATGTGCTCCCGGTCGTCGATCAACGGCTCTCCCGGGAATAGACTGGCAGTGTGCGCATCCGGCCCCATCCCCAGGTGCACGATATCGAAGTGCGGCAACTCGCCGGGCTCCAGGGCGAAGAAGTTGCGGACCTCCTCGATATAGCGTTGGGCGGCAATGTCCGGCATGGCCTCGCCATACACCCGATGCACCTGGCGATGCGGCATACGGGCCGGCAGGATCAGGTTGTCCTCGGCCAGCTTGTAATTGCTCAGAGAATCGGTGGGCGGCACGCAGCGCTCGTCCACCCAGAACAAATGCACGCGATTCCAGCCGAACCTGGCGGCCACGAGTTGTTGAAACAGGAGCTTGGGCGTGGACCCGCCGGAAACGGCCAGGGTCGCGTAGTCCTGCCCGGAAAGCGCCGTGTCCAGGAGGCTCAGGATATGATGCGCGCAGGCTTCCGCCGCCGTTTTGGCATCGGGCGAAGTGTACCAATGAACGCTCATCCTGAGTTTGACGATAGCGCAAGTGCAGTGGCGGCGGCCAGGGTCCGGTCGTAGACGGGGTCCTGAGCCGGGATGGCGAGTTCCTCGCGCATGAGGGTGTACCCGGTGGCAGGCGAGAAAACCGTACGCTGGCAGACCTCGTCAATGCGGATCTCGACGGAGTGCTCCTCGACCACGGCGAGCGAAAAGGCATGCGCACCCGGGCCTCCGCCCAACTCCACGCCCACCAGGCCACAGGCGGCGCTGCCGGGAGCGCTGGTGAAGTGCACTTGAGCCCGGCCGCCGGCTTGTCGGATGCCCTCGGAAAGCCATGCCGCCAGATACCAGGCCTCGATGGTGGGCCGGGCCCCGGCGTGCAAGATGTTGACGGCGGAGAGGTGGGGCAGTTCGGCCAGGTAGGTGCGGTTCTCGAAGATCTGAGAAATCAGCTCGCGCCAGCGGGTCAGCCGGGTCCAAGCCAGGTCGGCCAGAGACTGGCGCCGGCGCGGCCAGGCGGCGAGGAAGCGGAGCGCAGCGGCGGGATCGGGCCAGCCGCCGGCATCCAGCACGAGCTTCTGCGCGATGCCGGCCAGGGGCTGAAAATCGGGCTGTTCGAGGAGTCCCGGGTTGCGGCACCAGAGGATGACCGGCAGGTCCGGTACGGCCAGCGGCAGCACCACGGCGGGAAGATCCGGGAGACTGGCGTAAGAAGCGGTGATTTCGATCTGTTCGCAGCAGATCTGCTGTCGGTGCCCGAAAGGCATCCAGCACTGGGCAAAGACGCGCGCCGCCAGGGCGCGCTGGTCCCCGCGCCGCAGCCGGATCACGATGGCTCGGCTGGGATGCTCGGGCATGAGGGCGGCCAGGGTCTCGCCGATCTCCTGGGGGTCATCGGACTCTTCGGCCGCGACGATCAGAGTCATGGAGCAGGCGCGCAGGACGCCGGTCGAGGTATCCTCCCCGGCCTGCTTGCCGAGCGAGACCCACAGCTCGGACATCTCGCGGAGGATTTGTTCCGGGGCGATGGTGGTCACGGCTTTCTCCAAACATGCCCGCGGCGGGCCAGCATGGCATCCGCCGCCGCCGGACCCCAGGACCCGCCGGCATAATTCGGGAAATCGAAGCGAGTCTCGCGCCAGACGTGCAGGATGGGCTCAACGGCGGCCCAGCTTGCCTCGACCATGTCCTGGCGGGTATAGAGCGTGGCGTCGCCCACGATGGCGTCCAGCAGAAGCGTCTCGTAGGCCGAGGGGGAGCGCTCGCCAAAGCTGGAGCCGTAGTTGAAATCCATGGAGACCGGGCGAAGCTTCATGCCCGCGCCGGGCCGCTTGGAGACGAACTTGAGCGAGATGCCTTCTTCGGGCTGGATGCGCAGGATCAGCAGGTTGGGCACGATCTCGGAGCCTCCGCCGTTGAAGATGGCGAGCGGGGCTTCGTTGAACTGGATGGCGATTTCGGTAACCCGCTTAGGGAGGCGTTTCCCGGAGCGCAGGTAGAAGGGCACGCCGGCCCAGCGCCAGTTGTCCACGAAGAAGGTGACGGCCGCGAAGGTATCGGTCTGGGCCTCCGGGTCCACACCGGCTTCCTGGCGGAATCCCGGCACGTCCTGGCCGCCGATACGCGCCGGGCCGTATTGCCCGGCCACGGCGTTCTCGAGCACCTCCTCAGGCTTCAGGATGCGGATCGAGCGCAGCAGCTTGGACCGCTCGTCGCGCACCGAGGTGGGGCGGAAAGTGGCGCTGGGTTCCATGGCCACGGTGGCCATCACCTGCAACAGGTGGTTCTGGATCATGTCCCGCAGGGAGCCGGCTTCCTGATAATAGGCGCCGCGGCCCTCCACGCCGATGGACTCGGCGGCGGTGATCTGCACGTGGTTGACATAGCGGCGGTTCCACAAGGGCTCAAAGATCCCGTTGCCGAAGCGGAAGGCCAGGATGTTCTGCACGGTCTCCTTGCCCAGGTAATGGTCGATGCGGTAGACCTCGGACTCGCCGAAATGCTGGTGGAGTTGGTCGCTGAGTTCCCGGGCGCTGGCCAGGTCGTGGCCGAAGGGTTTCTCCACCACCAGGCGGCGCCACCCCGAGCCCCGGGAGAGGCCTGCCGCGCCCAATCCCGCAGCGGCGGAAGCATATTGGCTCGGCTGGGTGGAGAGATAAAACAGGGCATTGCCGCCCGTGTGCCGGGACTCGTCGATGGCTTCCAGGCGGGCGGCGAGGCGGCGGTAAAGTTCGCCGTCGCTCACGTCGCCGGAGAGGTAGAACAATCCCTGGGCGAAGGCGCTCCACACGCCATCATCGAATGGCGCGTCCTCCAGGTAGCGCTGGACCGAATCGCGCATCTTTTCGCGGAAGGCATCGTCGCTCAGGCCCGTGCGGGAGATTCCCAGCACGGCGAAACCGCTCGAAAGGCGCCGCTCGTAGGCCAGGCGGTAAAGGGCAGGCACCAGTTTCCGCTTGGTGAGATCCCCGTTGGCGCCGAAGATGACCACCGTGCATTCCGGAGCCCGGCGTTCGAACCGCAGAGTATCCTGGAAGGGGTTCTCCTCAGGCATGTCCATCAACATAGCACGCGTGTCTTGAGCCAAAGATTGCACCCCTCTCTGGTGCGATGACATCTGTTAAGATGGGCCGGCGGGGCGCGAAGATTCCGGCGCCTGGTAAGGAACCATCCTTCCCGTCCACGGGTGGTTGCGGCCCGTTTCCGAAACTGAGTAGAATTAGGAGTCTCCTTCCTCCATTATTCGATTCACAGTCGAGGATTTCAGTCTAATCACAAGCGGGAGATCCGTTGTGCTCGTCCCTATGCAAAAGCAGGAAAGTAAAAGAGTCCTGGCGGTGGTCAACGACCTCTTCTTCTCGGTGAAAATCAGCGATGCCGCGAAGCGCGCGGGCATGCACGTCGAATTTGTAAAGGAATCGAAAGACGTGCTGGAGAAGGCCAAGCTCAAGCCGGCTCTGATCATCTTCGACCTGAACTTCGATTCCGTTCAACCGGTGAAGCTGATCGGCAAAATGAAGGGCAACGCGGATTACAAAGGCGTGAGCCTGATCGGTTATCTTTCGCACGTGCAGGGGGAGTTGAAGCAAAAGGCGCAGGAAGCCGGCGCGGATATGGTGATGGCGCGCTCGGCATTTTCGCAGAATCTCCCACAAATTCTGAAACGCCACGCCGGCATGCTGTAACGGTTGTTACGGCGCAGCGGCCGGGCACGTGAAGGCGGCCAGAAGCTCCACCTTGCGGAGGGCGGCGCCGGAATCCACTGACCGGGCGGCCAGGCGCATTCCTTCGCGGAAGTCCGAAGCCTTGCCGGCGGCCACCAGGGCGGCCGAGGCATTCACCAGCACGATATCGCGCTGGGGGCCGGGCCTGCCTTCGAGGACCGCGCGGGCGATGGCGCAATTGGTTTCCCGGGCGCCGCCACGCAGATCCTCGGCGCGGGACGGGGACACACCGAAATCCGCGGGTTCGAGCGTGCGGCGGATCACCTGCCGCTCCCGGATTTCGAAAGCCAGGGTAGGGCCGGTGGTGGTGATCTCATCCAGGCCATCCGAGCCGTGCACCACAAATCCCCGCTCGAGTTGCAACTCGGCCAGCGCCCCGGCCATGAGCTCGGCCGCGTGGGGCGAGGGCGCGCCCACCAGTTGCGCCGAGGCACCGGCGGGATTGGTGAGGGGCCCCAGGAGGTTGAAGACCGTGCGCATTTTCAGCTCCAGACGCACGGGCTGGGCATACTTGATGGCAGTGTGCAGGGAGGGAGCAAACAGAAACCCGATGCCGACTTCGCGAATGGCGCGAGCGGCCTCGGAGGGTTCGAGGGGCACGCGGATTCCCAGGCTCTCCAACAGGTCCGCGCTGCCGCACTGGCTCGAAATGGAGCGGTTGCCGTGCTTCGCCACGCGCACGCCGGCGCCGGCGGCGACGAAAGCGGCCACCGTGGAGATGTTGAACGTGAAGCGCGCGTCGCCGCCGGTGCCGCAAGTGTCCAGCAGAGTCTCGCCGCCGAGCGCGGGGTCCACCGGCACAGCCATGCGGCGCATGGCACGGGCGAAGCCCACCAGTTCCTCCACGGTTTCACCCTTCATGCGCAGGGCTACGAGGAAACCGGCGATCTGCGCGGCCGAAGCCTGCCCGCTCAGGATGCTCTCCATGGCGTGCTGAGCTTCGGCCGAACTTAGGCTGGAGCGCTCGGAGACGCGGTGCAGGTAGGGGAGCAACGACATGATATAGTGAGAATTCGGTTTCGCGGGCCGCTCCGCGGGGCAGCCTTGCGTTACTGTCTCGAATAGTAGCACAAGAGTTTCCATGAAAATTCACGAGTACCAAGCGAAGGGCATCCTAGCCCAGTACAACGTTCCTGTGCCGCGCGGCGAAGTGGTATTTAGCGCCGACGAAGCGGAAACAGCGGCGAAGAGCATCGGCGGCAGTGTGGTGGTGAAGGCTCAGATTCATGCGGGTGGACGAGGCAAGGGCGGCGGCGTAAAGATCGCCAAGACGCCGGCGGAGGCCGCGGAGATCGCCAGAAAGATGCTGGGCATGCGGCTGGTGACCCACCAGACGGGTCCGGAGGGGCGCATCGTGCAGCGCCTGCTGGTGGAGGAGACCCTGCCCATCGAGCGGGAGCTGTACCTGGGAATTGTGCTGGATCGCGCGCAAGGCAAGCCGGTGTTCATGGCCTCGGCGGCCGGCGGCGTGGAAATCGAAGAGGTGGCCGCGAAAACGCCCGAGTTGATTCTCAAGGAGACCATCAACCCGGGGACCGGCCTAGCGCCCTACCAGGCGCGAAAGCTGGCTTTCGGCATGGGTATCCCGGCGCCCAGCGTCAACGGCGCCGCGGCGGCCATGATGTCCCTGGCAAAAGCCTACGTGGCCCGGGATGCGTCGCTCGCCGAAATCAATCCCTTCATCCTCACCAAGGACGGCAAGGTCTACGCACTGGACGCCAAGATCAATTTCGACGACAGCGCGCTCTACCGCCACAAGGACCTGCTGGATCTGCGGGACCTCAACGAAGAGGACCCCCTGGAAGTGGAAGCCTCGCGCTACGGCATCAACTACATCAAGCTGGACGGGACAGTGGGCTGCATGGTGAACGGCGCGGGACTGGCGATGGCCACCATGGACATCATTAAGTATGCCGGCGGCAGCCCGGCCAACTTCCTGGACGTGGGGGGCGGCGCTAACGCGGAACAGGTGAAGAACGCGTTCCGCATCCTGCTTTCGGACCGGCACGTCAAGGCGGTGCTGATCAACATTTTCGGCGGCATCCTGCGCTGCGACACGCTGGCCACCGGCGTGGTGGCGGCGGCGCGGGACTTGAATATCCAGGTGCCTATCGTCGTGCGCATGGAGGGCACCAATGTGGAACTGGGGCGCCAGATCCTGCGGGAATCCGGCTTCAACTTCACCGTCGCCGACGGCATGCGCGACGCCGCCGAGAAGGTGGTGCGGCTGGCAGCCTAGTGGAACCGGCAGCCTGTCGCTTTAAGGGAACACAATGAGCGTACTCGTCGATCAAAATACCCGCCTCATCGTTCAAGGTTTTACGGGAAAGGAAGGCACCTTCCACGCGCAACAGGCGATTGCCTACGGCACGCAGGTCGTGGGTGGGGTCACGCCGGGCAAGGGAGGCACCAAGCACCTGGAACTGCCGGTTTTCGATACGGTGGCGCAGGCGGTACGGGATACTGGCGCCAACGCGTCGGTGATCTTTGTGCCACCCCCGTTCGCGGGGGACGCGATCATGGAGGCGGCCGACGCCGGGCTGCCCCTGGTGGTCTGCATCACGGAAGGCATCCCGGCGCTGGACATGGTGAAGGCCTGGGCGTTTCTCAAAGGTAAGGCCACGCGTCTGATCGGGCCCAACTGTCCGGGGATCATCTCGCCCGGCAAGTGCAAGATCGGCATCATGCCTGGCCACATCCACAAGGAGGGCAACGTGGGCGTGGTTTCGCGCTCCGGCACGCTCACCTACGAGGCGGTAGGGCAACTGACGGGTCTGGGCATCGGGCAGTCCACGTGCATCGGAATCGGCGGCGACCCCATCATCGGCACCACCTTCCTGGACGCCCTGCGCCTGTTCCACGAAGACCCGGACACGCACGCCATCGTAATGATCGGGGAGATCGGGGGCAACGCCGAGGAAACGGCCGCGGCTTACGTGAAAGAGAACGTGAAGAAGCCGGTAGTGGGCTTCATCGCCGGGCAGACGGCGCCGCCCGGACGCCGCATGGGGCACGCCGGCGCGATCATTTCGGGAGGTTCCGGCGCTGCCGCGGACAAGATCAAGGCCATGGAAGCAGCCGGCATTACGGTGTGCTCTTCCCCCGCCGAAATCGGAGAAAAAATCAAGAGCCGTTTATGAGCGTTGAACGCACGTTTTCCATCATCAAGCCCGATGCCGTGGCCGCCGGCCAGGCCGGTGAGATCCTGGCCATGATCGAAAGGGCCGGCTTCAGCATTAAAGCCCTGCGCATGACCCGTCTCACCACGGAGGCGGCCGAGGGGTTTTACGCCGTACACCGGCAGCGGCCGTTTTTCCAGGGCCTGGTGAAGTTCATGTGCGAGGGTCCCATCGTCGTAATGGCCCTGGAGCGCGAAGACGCCATCAACAAGCTGCGCGAACTGATGGGCGCCACCAACCCCGCCAACGCCGCCGAGGGCACCATCCGCAAGCGGTTCGCCACGAACATCGAGCGCAATTGCGTCCACGGTTCGGACGGTCCCGAAACGGCGGAGACCGAACTGCGCTACTTCTTCAGCACTCTGGATCTGCTGTAGGACGCACCAGCCGCAGAGCGGCGGAATTCATGCAATAACGTGCGCCGGTAGGCGGCGGACCATCGGGGAAGAGGTGCCCCAGGTGGGCGTCGCACCGGGCACAGAGCACCTCCACGCGCACCATGCCGTAACTGGTGTCTGTCTCGGTGACGACGGCTTCGGGCGCGACGGGCTCCCAGAAGCTGGGCCAGCCGGTGCCGGACTCGTATTTCGCCTGCGAGCGGAAGAGCTGGTTGCCGCAGCAGACGCAATGATAGACGCCTTCGTCGTGGCAATCCCAATAGCGGCCCGTAAATGCCGGTTCCGTGCCTTTCCGGCGGGTTACCAGATACTCTTCGGGAGCAAGCTGCCGCCGCCATTCGCCATCCGGCTTGATTACCTTTTCTTCCGCCACGCTACCTACTATATCCCGATTGCCGCGCGGTTTTTGTGGTTACAATAGCCGTATCAGCACTCTATGAAACAAGCCTTTGATTCGCACCTCACGGGCCGCCGGGGTTTTCTCCGTTCGGCCGCCGCCGGCACTCTGGCAGCCGGCTTGTGGGCCGACCCGGAGTTGGAGGGGGCGGTAAAAAACGTCAACACCAATTCGAAGCCATCCGAGTTGAAGATTACGGATTTGCGGGTCGCCACCATTACACGGGCGCCGATGCTGTGCCCGATCATCCGCATCGACACCAACCAGGGCATCTACGGGCTCGGAGAGGTGCGCGATGGAGCCAGTCCGACTTACGCGTTGTTTCTGAAGAGCCGCATCCTGGGCGAGAATCCCTGCAACGTTGACAAGATTTTCCGCAAGATCAAGCAGTTTGGTTATCACGGCCGGCAGGGAGGCGGCGTGTGCGGCATCGAGATGGCGCTGTGGGACCTGGCGGGCAAAGCCTACGGAGTGCCGGTGTACCAGATGCTGGGCGGCAAGTTCCGCGATAAGATTCGCTGCTACGCGGACACCACCGAATCGCACGATCCCAAGATCTACGGCCAGCGTCTGAAAGCCCGCCACGAGCAGGGGTTCACCTGGCTCAAGATGGACCTGGGAATCGATTTGCTCGAAGGCGTTCCCGGAACGGTGACGCATCCCGCGGGGGTGTCCATCGGCCAGGGCGGCAACGTGCAGCACATGTTCACGGGCATCGAACTGACGCCCAAGGGCATCCAGATGATGGCGGACTATGTGGCGCAGGTGCGGGAGCAGGTGGGCTACGACGTGCCGCTCTCCGCCGACCATTTCGGGCACATCGGCGTGAACTCGTGCATCCGGCTGGGAAAGGCTCTGGAGAAGTACAACCTGGCGTGGCTGGAAGACATGGTGCCCTGGCAGTACTCCGACCTGCTGAAGGAAATCGCGGACGCCGTAGACATCCCCATCCTCACGGGCGAGGACATTTATCTGAAGGAGGGTTTCATCGAACTGGCGCGGAAACATGCGGTGGACATCGTGCACCCCGACCTGGCCACCTCCGGAGGGATTTACGAGACCAAGAAGATCGGCGACGCCTGCCAGGAGTACGGAGTGCCTATGGCCATGCATTTCGCCGGCAGTCCGGTTTGCTGCATGGCCAACGTGCACTGCGCGGCGGCCACAGAGAATTTCCTGGTGCTGGAGAATCACTCCGTGGACGTGCCCTGGTGGAACGATTTGGTCAACGGCGTGGAGAAACCCATCGTGAACAAGGGCTTCATCACCGTCCCTGAAAAGCCGGGCCTGGGTATCGAACTGAACGAAGAAGTGGTGAAGCAACACCTGCTGGAGCCCGGCAAGTACTTCCTGCCCACTCCGGAGTGGGATAAAGAGCGGGCGCACGACCGGCTCTGGAGTTAGAAAACGCACATCCGGGGCCGGGCCGGACCGGCCCCAGAATTTACTTTCTGTTTACCCGGCCAGGGTTGTAGATACAAACGGCGAGGTGCGAGAATCGGTTCAGCCTGGGCATGGCCGATATCCTCCTGACGCACGCGAACCACCTGTATTTCGACCGGAAACAGGTGCGCAAAATGCAGCCCTACCCGCCTCTCCAGACGCTCCTGGCGGCCGCCTGTCTGCGGCAGGCGGGCTTCGAGGTGGCGCTCTTCGATGCCACTCTCGAGCCTCCCGAGGACGGCTTTCGGGCGGCGCTAGAGAAATACCAGCCGCGCCTGGCGGTTTTGTGCGAGGACAATTTCAATTTCCTCACCAAGATGTGCCTGACGCGCAACCGCGAACTGGCCTTCTTCATGTGCCAGGCCGCGCGGGAGGCGGGCGCGACGGTGCTGGTAAACGGATCGGATGCCTCGGACCATGTTGGGGATTACCTGGCTCACGGCGCGGATTACGTGCTGATCGGAGAAGTAGAGACCACTCTGGTGGAGATGGCTGCCGCGGCGGCGCCGGACGGGATAGCTGGAATCGCTTACCGCGAGGGAGGGCGGGTGCGCTTCCACCCGCCGCGAGGGTTGATCAACGATCTCGACCGCCTGCCTTTTCCGGCCTGGGACCTGGTGGACGTGGAGAGCTACCGCTCCCGCTGGCGGGAGGCGCACGGCTACTTTTCTCTGAACATGGTTTCCAGCCGTGGATGCCCATACCGGTGCAACTGGTGCGCCAAACCCATTTACGGCCAAAGCTACCACTGCCGGTCGCCTCACCTGGTAGCCGAAGAGATGCGGTACGTGAAGTCCCGCCTGGCGCCCGACCGCCTGTGGTTTGCCGATGACATCTTCGCGCTCTCGGCGAGGTGGACCGTGGAGTTCGCCGGCGCCGTGGAGCGGATGCGGGCGCAGATTCCGTTCCAGATGCAGTCCCGCGCCGACCTGATGACGCGGGATACCGTGAGCGCCCTCGCCCGCGCGGGGTGTGCGGAGGTGTGGATGGGCGCTGAATCGGGCTCGCAGAAGATTCTGGACGCCATGGACAAGGGCCTCCGCGTGGAGCAGATTCACCGCGCGTGCGAACGGTTGCGGGCGCATGGCATCCGTGCCTGCCTGTTCCTGCAATTCGGCTACCCGGGTGAGGACTGGGAGGATATCCAGCAGACCATCCGCCTGGTGCGCGAGATCCGGCCGGACAACATCGGCATCTCGGTGGCCTACCCGTTGCCTGGTACGCGGTTCTACCAGCTTGTAGAAGCCGAACTGGGACCCAAGAAGAACTGGGAAGACAGCGACGATCTGGCCATGATGTTCCAGGGCGCCTACACCAGCCGCTTTTACCGCGAGCTGCGGGACGCGCTGCACCTGGAACTGGATGTGGCGCACGGGCGCGCCCCCCGAGGCGCGGGCACACGCGCAGTGCGGGACCTTTGGCGCCGGGTCGAGGAACTGGAACGAACCTGCCTGAACCCCAACCCCACCTTGCTATGGACCTGCTGCTGACGCACGGCTACTTCCTCCACGAAGACCCCAAGGAGCAGCAGATCATGAAGCCATACGCTCCGCTGGGGATCCTGTATCTTTCTTCGCACCTGCGGCGGAAGGGGTTCGGGGTGGAGATCTACGATGCAACCTTCGGCTCGCGGCAGGAACTATACAGCATTCTGGACAAGGGGCCACCGGCTGTGGTGGGTATCGCCGCGAACCTGATGACGCGTGGGAGTGCGATCCAGATCGCGCACGCGGCGCGGGCCGCCGGCTGGAAAGTCGTGCTGGGAGGGCCCGAACCGGCCAACTATCCGGCCGAATACCTGGCGGGCGGTGCTGACGTAGTCGTGGAGGGTGAGGCCGAACTCACGCTGGAGGAGCTGCTGCCCGCGCTACGCACCGGGGACGAGCAGGCGCTGGCGCGGGTGGCTGGCATTCTTTTCCGCGGCCCTGGCGGGGAGGTGGTGCGCACCGGCCACCGGGCGCTGATCCCGGACCTCGACGCGCAGCCTTGGCCGGACCGCGAGCGGGTCGATATGGCGCGGTACCTCGAAACCTGGCGCCGGCATCACGGCAAAGGCTCTGTTTCGGTAATCACCTCCCGCGGCTGTCCGTTTCACTGCAACTGGTGCAGCCACTCGACGTTCGGCCAGACGCATCGCCGCCGCTCGCCCCCGGGCGTGGCGCGGGAAGTGGAATGGATCCTCGAGCGCTACCAGCCCGAGATGCTCTGGATGGCCGACGATGTCTTCACCATCCACTCCGGCTGGATTCTGAGGTACGCGGAGGAAATGCGGCGGCGCGGCTTGCGGGTGCCCTTCGAATGCATCACGCGGGCCGACCGGCTGAGCGCCCGCCTGGCGGATGCGCTGGCCGAACTGGGGTGCTTCCGCGTGTGGATCGGCTCGGAAAGCGGCTCGCAGCGCATCCTGGACGCCATGCAGCGCGGCGTCACCGTGGGGCAGGTGCGCGAAGCCATCGGGCTGTGCCGCGCCCGCGGCATCGAGACGGGCATGTTCCTGATGTGGGGCTATTCCGGCGAGGATCTGGAGGACATCGAATCCACGGTCGAACACGTGAAGCGCTGCCGGCCGGACGTGTTTCTGACCACGGTTTCCTACCCCATCAAGGGAACGCCCTATTACGCAGCAGTGGCGCCCCGGCTGGTGAACCCACGCGGCTGGGCGGAAACGAGCGATCGCGACGCGAAGATCTCGGGGAGGCACTCACGCCGGTTCTACCAACTCGCGGACCGGCTGCTGCGCAGTGAAGTGGCCGGGGATGAGGGCGGGGCGTGCGCTGCGCGCGAGGCACTGCGCGAGGCGTATGCGGAGGTGGAGGCATGAGCGCGGCAGCCGCCTTCGACGCGCTGGCCGAACGATACGACGAAATGTGGACGCATTCGCTCGTGGGGCGGCTGCAGCGCGACGCCGTCTGGAGCGAGATAGATGGCCTGTTCCAGCCGGGCGAAGCCGTCTGGGACTTGGGCTGCGGAACGGGAGCGGACGCAGCCTGGCTGGCGCGGAAAGGCGTGCGCGTCTTCGCCTCCGACATTTCGCCCAGGATGCAGGAAATCGCCCAGGCCCGCGGAGTGCCCGTGGGGCCGGCGCCGGCCAGCCTGGACGGGGTGCTCTCCAATTTCGGCGTGCTGAACTGCATCCCGGACCTGCGCGCACTGGCGGAGGATCTGGTCCGGCGCATGCGGCCGGGAGGGCGCCTCGTCTTTTGTGTGATGGGGCGCTTCTGCCTTTCGGAAACCGCGTGGTACCTGCTGGCGGGGCGTCCGCGGAAAGCCTTCCGGCGGTGGGGGGGCCGGGCGGAAGCGCAGCCCGGCGGCTTTCCCGTGTGGTATCCCACAGTGGGTGAACTGGCCGCGGCCTTCGCGCCGCACTTCCGCTTGGTGCGGTGGCGCGGGATCGGCCTGCTGGTGCCTCCCTCCTGCACGGAGCGGGCGGTGCGCCGCTTTCCGCGGCTCCTGGGCGGGTTTGCGGCGGCGGACAGCGTGCTGGCGCGTCTGCCGCTTCTGCGCGGCATGGCGGACCATCGCCTGCTGATCCTGGTGCGCACATGATGGCGGGAGTGGAAACCGGAACCGTACGCCTGCTGTGCCCGGCCTGCCGTGAACCCGGGGCGCGGCTGGACGAGGTCACCGAGGCCGGCGCCTTGTGCCGCCGTTGCGGGTTCCGGCTGCTCCGGATGGATGGCATCGTCCGTGCTTTGGCTCCCGGCCGCCGGCAGCACTACGCGCGGTTCCTCGCGGATTACGCGGCCATCCGGCACGCCGAAGGGCGCGGCTCGCCCGAGGAGGACTATTACCGCGCCTTACCGTACGAAGACCGGAGCGGGCGGAACTCCGCGCAGTGGGCCATCCGCGGCCGGACCTGGCGCTATTTCGAGACGCACGTGCTGACCGATCGGAAGTGCGACGTCCTGGACCTGGGCGCCGGCAACGGCTGGATGTCCTGGCGGTTGGCCCAACGCGGCCACCGGCCGGTGGCGGTGGACATCTTCACGGATGCGCTGGACGGCCTGGGCGCCGCGCGGCACTATGGCGGCTTTCCCCTGGTGGAGGCTGAATTCGACCGGCTGCCGTTCGCTGACGCGCAATTCGACCTGGCCATCTTCAACGCCTCGTTCCATTACTCGACCGACTACCGCCGGACCTTGCAAGAGGCACGCCGTTGCCTGCGCGCCGGCGCGCCCGTGGTCATCCTGGATTCGCCGATCTACCGCCGGCGCGAGCACGGGGAGCGCATGCGGGAAGAGCGCCACGTGCAGTTCCAGGAAACGTACGGCTTCCGCTCGGACAGCATCCCCAGCCTGGAGTATCTGTGGGACGGCCTGCTGCGGGAACTGGAGCGCGAGCTGGGCATCGCCTGGAGCGTGTACTATCCCTGGTACGGGTGGAAGTGGTTCTGGCGCCCGTGGAAAGCGCGCCTGGAGCGGCGGCGGCCGCCGTCGCGCTTTGCGATTCTGGTGGGTCATTTTGAGCAGCCATGATCCTGCTGCTGCATCCCCGCGCCACCAAGCCCAAGAACCGGCGCCTGCCGCTGGCCGTACTGTCGCTCGCGGCGGTGCTCGAAGGCCGCGAAGAATACACCCTCGTGGACGGCAATCTCGATCCGGCCCCGGGAGAGTCGCTCGACCGCCTGATGCGCGACAAGCCCGCGGAACTGCTGGCCGTCTCGGTCATGCCCGGACCGCAGATGGTAGCCGCCATCCCGCTTTGCCGGGCGTTTCGCGAAAAGTACCCCGCCGTGCCCATCGTTTGGGGCGGCTATTTCCCGTCGCTGCACCCTGACGCCGCGCTGAACGCCTCTTACGTGGATTACGTGGTGCGGGGGCAGGGAGAGGAGACGCTCCTGGAACTGCTGGAGGCCTTGCGCGGCAGGCGCGAATTGGGCTCCGTGCGCGGCCTCTCCTGGAAGGACGGTTCCGGCCTGCACGTGCACAATCCCGAGCGGGCGCTGCGCTCGCCCAACGAGTTCCCCTGGCTGCCCTATCACCGGCTGGACATGCCGCGCTACCTGCTGCCGACGTTTCTGGGTTCGCGCACGGCCGTACACCAGGCCAGCATCGGGTGCCCGTATCGCTGCAATTTCTGCGGGGTGGTGCCGGTCTACGGCGGCCAGAAGATGGAATCGCCCGCGCGCACGGCCGCCGTTCTGGAGCACCTGCGGGAACGCTACGGCGCCAACGCGGTGCAATTCTACGACAACAACTTTTTCCTGCGCGAGGACCACGCGCGGGAACTGGCCGGGCGCCTCCGGCCGCTGGGGATGCGCTGGTGGTGCGAGGCGCGCGTGGACATCGTGCTGGGCTATTCGGACGACACGCTGCGGAAACTGCGGGACGCCGGCTGCACCATGATCTTCTTCGGCGTGGAATCCGGTTCGGACGCGGTGCTTCGCGAAATGCGCAAGAACCTGCGCTCTGAGCAGGTGCTGGAGCTGGCGCGGCGCATCCGGGAGTTCGGCATCATTCCGGAATACTCTTTTATCTTCGGCAACCCGCACGATGCTGACCGCGATACCCGCGAGACCATCGCTTTTATCCGGCGCGTGAAGCGGATCAACCCGCAGGTCGAGATCGTGGTGCAGACCTACGTGCCCGTGCCGCAGCGCGAGGGCATGTACGGCGGCGTGGACGGGCAGATCCGGTTTCCGGACACGCCCGAGGAATGGGCTACGGACCGCTGGTTCCGCTTCACCATCCGCACCGATCCGCGGCTGCCCTGGCTGCCCGGACACGTCAAGCGGCGCATCGACAATTTCGAGCTGGTGATGGCCTCGCGCTGGCCCACGGTGCAGGACGCGCGATTGCCGCGCTGGAGCAAGCTGCTGCTGCGCGGGCTGAGCAGTTGGCGCTACGCCTTGGGGATCTACGACTTTCCGCTGGAGCTGCGCTGGGCGCAGAATTGGATCAAGCTGAGGAAACCGCGTTTTGAGAGTCTCTGAGACGCTATCCCCGCGCGCGGCCTACCGGCTGTGGGCCCGGACCTGGGACCAGGACGCGAGCGCGATCGTGGCCTTGGAATCGCGCTGCCTGCTGCCACTGCTGCCGGAGATGCGCGGAAAGTGCGTGGTCGACGTTGGCTGCGGCACGGGGCGGTGGCTGGCGGAATTCCGCCGTCGCGGTGCGGTGGCCGTGGGAGTGGACCTGAGCGTCGAGATGCTGGGGCAGGCAGCCCGCAAACCGGGGCTGGCGGGCCTGCTGGCGGCGGCGGATGCGGAGCGGCTGCCTTTTCCGGACGGCTGCGCGGACCTGGTGCTGTGTGCCCTGACGCTGGGGCATCTGCCGGATCCGGCGGGGTCGCTGGGCGAACTCGTCCGGCTGGCGCGCCCCGGCGGCGCCGTGTGGATCACCGATTTTCATCCCGAGGCGGCCCGCCGCGGCTGGAAGCGCACTTTCCGCAGCGGGGAGCGGACTTACGAAATCCGGAATCACTGGTACGGGAAGGCGGAACTCGAACGGGCAGGCGAGGCCGCCGGTCTGGAATTGGAGGAGTGGCGGGAGCCTTGCTTCGGAGAGCCCGAGCGGGAAATTTTCCGGGAAGCCGGGCGGGAGGACCTCTTCGAAGCGGCGCGGGGCACGCCCGCAGTGCTGCTGGCGCGGTGGAGACGAAAATGATCTTGAGCGGCGCCAGGGTGGCGCTGGGCCCCGGGGAGACGGCGCCGCTGGAGATCGAGATTCGCGGGGGCAGGATCCGGCGCCTGGGCCGGCGCCTGGAGGGGAGACCGCGCCTGCGCCTGGAGGGCTGCCTGATTCTGCCCGGTCTGATCAACGCCCACGATCACCTGGAGTTCAATCTGTTTCCGCGCCTGGGCCGCGGTCCGCACCCCAATGCCGGCGCCTGGGCGCGTGTCGTCCATCGGCCCGCGGAATCGCCGGTGCGCGAGCACCTACGGGTGCCGCAGAGCACGCGTCTAGTCTGGGGCGGGTTGAAGAATCTGCTGAGCGGCGCCACTACGGTGTGCCACCACAACCCCACGGGCGCCGCCGTCTTCCGGAGGCGTTTCCCGGTGCGCGTGGTCCGGCGCATGGGATGGGCGCATTCCTTGGAATTCAGCCCGGACCTCGCGGCGCGCTTTCGGCACACCCCCGCGGATCAGCCGTTCGTGGTGCACCTGGGAGAGGCCGTGGACGGGAGCGGAAAGCGCGAACTGCGCGTCTTGCAGGGGATGGGCGCGCTGGCCAGGCGGACGGTTCTTGTGCATGCCGTGGCTCTCGATGCGGCGGAGTTCGATCGCGTGCGCCAAGCTGGCGCCGCGGTGGTGTGGTGCCCCAGTTCCAATCTCTTTACCCTAGGCCGGACGGCCGGGCCGGAGTTGTTCCAGAGCGGTGTGCCGGTAGCCTTGGGCACGGATTCGGCGCTCACGGGCGCGGGCGACCTGTTGGATGAACTGCGCGTGGCGCGGCGTGCTTCCGGCCTCTCGCGGGAGGACTTGTACCGCATGGTGACCATCGAAGCGGCGCGCATCCTGCGATTGCGGCATGGCGAAGGCGCCATCACCGAAGGCGGCGTGGCGGACCTGGCGGTAGTGCGGGACGCAGGCCGGGCCCCGGCTGCCTCCGTGCGCCCGCCCGAACTGGTGCTCGTGGGCGGCCGGGTGAAGCTGGTTTCGGAGGCTCTCGCCGGAGGGCTACCAGGAGCGCTGCGGCGCCGCTTCGAGCCGCTTCAGGTAGCCGGGCGGCCTGGTGTGCTGGTGGATGCCGATGTCAGCGGCCTGGTGCGGCGCGCTGTGCGGGCGCTCGGTCCGGAGATCCGTCTGGCCGGCAAGCGAGTGCGCGCATGCATGTGATCGAAAAGCTGCCCATCCTGATCCTCGAGCCGCACAGCCGTTGCAACTGCCGCTGCCGCATGTGCGACATCTGGAAGGTGGAGACGGTGGAGGAGATCCGCGCTGCAGACCTGGAGCGGCAGGCCGGCGAGATATCTGCCCTGGGAGTCGAGTGGGTGGTGTTCTCGGGCGGCGAGCCGCTGATGCACTCCGGCCTGTTCCGCCTGGCCGCGCGGCTGCGCGAGATGGGCATCCGCACCACCGCGCTCAGCACCGGGTTGCTCCTGGAAAAGCATGCCCCGGCCGTCGCCGCGACGCTCGACGAGGTGATCGTGTCCCTGGACGGGCCGCCGCAGGTGCACGACCGCATCCGCGGCGTCGCGCGGGCCTTCGACCTGCTGGCCCGCGGCGTGCGAGCGCTCCGCGGGCGGCGTCCGGACTTTCCGGTGGCGGCGCGTTCGACCGTGCAGAAGGCCAACCATGCCCATTTGTGGGAAACCGCCGAAACCGCGCGGGCGTTGGGACTGCGTTCTATCTCCTTTCTGGCGGCGGATGTGACCTCCACGGCGTTCCATCGTCCGGAGGGCTGGCCGCCGGAAAGGCAGCATGAAGTGGCGCTGGCCGCAGACGAGATTCCGGTGCTCGAGGCGCAGATCGAGGCGCTCGCCCGCCTGCCGGACGGGTTTGTGCTGGAATCGCCCGAGAAATTGCGGCGCATCGTCCGGCATTTCCGGGCTTACCTGGGACAGGTCGAGCCGCAAGCGCCCCGTTGCAACGCGCCCTGGGTTTCCGCGGTGTGGGAGCCGGACGGCACACTGCGCCCCTGCTTCTTCCATCCAGCCTATGGGCGGCTGGGCGAAGCTGCTCTGCGAGAGGTGCTGAACAGCCCGCGGGCGGTCGAGTTTCGGGAGGGGCTGAAGATAGCCGATGATCCTACCTGCCGGCGGTGCGTGTGCTCGCTGTATCGACAAGGGTTCGGCTGGAGTCCGAAATAGCCTCCACCTTTTGCCCATGGAACCGGGCCGCGACCGTCAGGGAGCGCTTGAAATTGCGGCAGCACCCCTGTTGGTCCCGGCTTGCCTGGGTTAGGAGGCGGCGCCCTACCGGCGTAGTTCGCGCTTTAGCTCTTCCACCACCTCGGGGCGGCGGTCCGCGAGGTCTCTCTCTAGGCGCCGTAGCGCCACGCCGACCACATCACGATGGTGCAGGCGCGAACCCAACTCCTCGGAGAGTTTGAGCCACAGGTCGTGCACCCGGTCAAGATCTTCCGGCCAGAGCCGCGGCGGATGTGGCCCCAGGTTCACGTACGCGGAGGGCCTTCCCGGGCTGATCACCTCGAGCGAAAACGCCTGACGCGGCTCGGGAAGGCGCTCCCATGCCAGGCCGATGCGCCGGGCCAGTTCCTCGGAGTCCATCCGGGGCGAGACCCCTGTAACCAGGCGGGAGGCCTGCAAATGCTGGGCAGTCTGCACCATGGCGTCGAAAGGATCCACCCCCGGAACCACCAGCAGATCCACGGTTTTGCCTTCTTTCTCCGCCATGGCTACCACGCGCGTGAACAGCTCGCGTTCGTAATCCGCGAAGATTTGGTTTTCGGCCAGATCATATTCCCCGGCGCCGGAGGAGACGGGGCGCACGGTCGTCACCACGATGTCGTGCCGGCGAGGATTGGTTTTGTGCAGCACGCTGTGCAGGTGCTCCATGCGGTTGTAGTCGCGCACGGCCACCAGCACGCAGCCGGGCCGGGCATGCACCGACCCGGCACTGATCTCCGGGCGCAGGTCCAGGTTAAATTCCTCGAGGCCCGACCGCCCGTGCTGTTTCCGGGCATTCACACGCTCGGAGACCGTAAAGATGGCGAACAACACCACCGTGAATCCCACGCCATAGATGGTGGCGATCTGCTTGGAAAACAGGTTGGCGATAGCCACCAGGAAGAGGATCAGCGTGGTCAGGATCAGGCCCACGGGGATTTCCCGCCCGGCGATGCGGAAGTTCAGCGGGGTCTTGTACTCCTGATCGTGGCGGTGGTAGCGCAGCACCAGCACACCCAGCGACTTCAGGAAAAAGCTCCACACCACGCCGAAGGCGTAGGCCTCGCCCAGCAGATAAACGTCGCCGCGGCTCAGCGCGATGGTGGCAATCTGCAGCAGGGCGATCAGGTTGATGATCCGGTACGTGGTGCCGAAGCGCTTCTGCGGCTTGCGGAACCAGTCGATCAGGACGCCGTCCTCCGCCACCCGGTTCATGACCCCATTGGCGCCGATGATGGAGGTGTTCACCGCCCCGGATAGAATCAGCACGCCCACCATCACCACGAACACATGAAACAGCAGCAGCAGCGGGCGAGGGCCGGCGAGATGCATGGCCAGGCCGCCCAGCAGGTTGTCCACATACTCCGTGCGGATGCGCTGCGCGGGGATGATCATGCCCGCGAAGATGGTGATCAATCCGGTGGACATCACGGCGTACAGGCATACCAGGTTCCCGGTGTAGCGCAGGTTCTTGAGCTTGGGAGACTTGATTTCCCGGTAGACCTGGGCCAGGGTCTCGAAACCGCTCATCGAAAGCAGGGAGTGGCCAAAGGCGATCACGATCGCCACGGCGCCGATCTTCGGCCAGATGGTGCCGTCGAACCACCCCAGCGATTCGTGGCTGAACTCCAGGTTGGCCGGCACCGGCAGGGGCGGCAGTTGAAACTGCCGCCGGAGGAGCAGGGTCAGCGGGCACCAGAGCAGGAAAGCCACCACCATGATCGTGGTAATCTGCATGATCCGCAGCGCCTTGCCGCTGGATTCGTGGATGCCCTTGATGTTGTTCCACCAGAAGTAGACCGTAACCGCCACGCCGAAGAAAGCGGCAAAGGCGTTTGGCGGTACCGTGGCTTCCAGGTGCAGAAGTCCGGAGATTTCGTTCAGCAGGCGTCCCAGATACTGCCCCGCGCTCACCACACTGATCGGCCCGGTGAGGATGTAATCGAAGATGAGGGAGGAAACCGAAAGCCGGGCGATGAAGGGGCCCATGGAGTCGCGCACGACCACGTACACGCCGCCGCGCACGAACATCCCGCAGCTTTCCATGTACACGGAGCGCACCGCGAAGCTGAACAGCATCACCGCCAGGATGAACCACGGCGCGCTGGCCCCGATGGCCTTTTCGGCGATGCCGCCTGCGTAAAACGCCGAGGAGGCCAGGTCGCTGAGTACGATGGCGGCCGCCCGCCAGAACGAAATGAATGTCAGCGCGACGGTGGTCGCGACCACGACCTTCGACGCGGTATCCCGGTTTGGCGCAGCCATTGCTGATGACTATTCTAAGTCTGGATCACGCCGAACGCCGGGGTCAGTACGAATCCACCAGAGAGCGGCCGGTTTCCGATTCCGCGTTGGAGTGCGCCACTTCGCCGAGCACGTCGCGGATCACGTCGGGAGCCTTGTCCGATTGCAACTCCTCCTGCATGCGCCGCAAGGCCACGCCCACGACATCGCGGTGATGCAGCTTGCCCTTGGGCACCAGATTGCTCAGCGTCAGCCAGAGTTGGTGCACCAGTTGGACGTCTTCGGGCCAGAGGCGCGGCGGATGCGGGCCCAGGTTGAAGAACACGGATTTGCCTCCGGAGGCGACGATCTCGAGCGACAGCGACGGCCTCGGCTGCGGCAACTTCTCCCATTCGATGCCCACCAGGCGGCCCTGTTCGGAGGGGTCCAGTACGGGCGAAAGGCCCATCACGATGCGTGAGGACTGCATGCGCTGCGCGGTCTGCACGATGGCGGCGTAGGGGTCCGCTCCCGGTACGACCATCAGTTCCACGTGCTTGCCGGCCTTTTCCGCGAGCGAGACCACTTTCGTGAACACGGTCGTCTCATCGCCCGAGAAAATCTGATCCGGCGACAGACCGTACTCCCCGGAGCCGGCGGGTGTCACCCCGCGAACAGTCAGCACCACAATGTCAAGCTTGCGTGTGTCGGTCTTTTCCAGGATTTTGGCCAGATGGTCCAGGTGGTTGGGATTGCGCACCGCCACCAGCACGTTCCCCGGCCGCACCTTGACCGACTGCGCGGAGAGTTCTTCGCGCGTATCCAGGCGGAACTTTTCCATCTCCAGTTCGTGCCGGGACTGTTTGCGCCGGTTGTACTTCTCCGAGAGCTCGAAGATCGTGAAGAAGGCCGCCGTAAAGCTCAGGCCGGAGATAGTGGCTACTTTCTTGGTCAGCACGTTGACCGTAGCCAGCGAAAACAGCATCAGGGTGGTGATTCCCAGGCCCACCGGAATCTCGAGGCCGCCGATGCGCGGGTTGAAGGGGACCTTCCATTCACGCCCGTGAGGCTGCTTGTAGCGCAGCACCAGCACGGCCAGGCCTTTCATGGCGAAGCTCCACACCACGCCGAAGGCGTAGGCTTCGCCCAGCATGTAGACGTCGCCGCGGCTCAAGATGATAGTCACCAGTTGCAGCAGAACGATGGTATTGATCAGCCGGTGGGTGGTGCCGAATTTGGCGTGCGGATGGCGGAACCAGTCGGGCAGCACGCCGTCTTCGGCAATGCGGTTCAGCACGCCGTTGGAACCGATAATGGCCGTGTTCACCGCGCCGGAGAGGATCAGCGTGCCCACCAGGACCACGAAGAGGTGGAAGAGCAGACGCAGAGAAACCGGGCCCACCAGGTACATGGAGAGGCCGCCAATCAGGTTGTCCAGGAACTTGGGCCGCTCGGCGTCCGGAATCAGCATCACCGCAAAGAAGGACACCAGCGAGATGAACAGCAGGCTGTAGACGAAGATCACGAAGCCGGCGCGTTCCAGGTTCTTCAGCTTGGGATGCGCGATTTCGCGGTTCACCTGCGCCAGGGTCTCCTCGCCGCTCATGGCCAGCAGGGAGTGGCCCAATCCGACCAGGACGGCGATCGCCGTGAAGGAGGGCCAAATCGTGCCCTGCAGCCACCCCAACCCTTCCGGGCTGAAGTGCAGGTTGGCGCGCACGGGCAGCGGAACCGGGTTGTAGCCCTTCTGAAAAATAGTGAGCAGGCACCAGGCGATAAGGAGGATCACCATCACGGTGGTGATCTGCATGATCCGTAGAGCCTTTTCGCTGGATTCGTGGATGCCGATGATGTTCTTGCGCCAGAAGTAGATCGTGACGATGGCGGCGAAGACCGCGGCGAAATGGGGTGGGTGCACGTGCAGCCCGGAGATCCCGAAGTGTTCCCCGACCTCGTTGATCAGGCCGCCCAGGTACAGACCCGCGCTGACGCCGCTGATGGGTCCGGTCAGGATGTAGTCGAACATCAGGGCGGAAACCGAAAACTTGGCCAGGGTTCCGCCCATGGCTTCGTGCACCACCTTGTACACCCCGCCGCGCACGAACATGCTGCAACTTTCGATATAGATCGCGCGGACTGCGTAGGAGAACAGCATGATGCCCAGGATGAACCAGGGCGCGGATTTGCCGATGGCCTGCTCGGCAATGCCGCCCGCGTAGTAGGCGGAAGACGCCAAGTCGCTGAGAACAATCGCCGCCGCCCTCCAAAACGAAATGAAAGACAGCATTACGGTGGTCGCGACCACAACCTTGGTCGCGCTCGTGGATTGATCTACTGCCAAGGGAGGTTCTCCTTCTTCACGCCGGCGGGCAAGACAGCCTCGGTGGGCCCCCCAAAAACTGCGCCGGGGGCGTCAGCACTCCACATGCTAGCATAACGGTGCGAGTGCCAACGGCTGCGCGGGGGCCCAGCCGGGCTAGCATGGAGAAGGGGCGGGCGTGACAGCGGAACAACTGGCCGGAGAAGTGGTGGGGCGCCTACGGACCGCGGGACACCAGGCCTGGCTGGTGGGGGGCTGCGTGCGCGACCTGCTGCTGGGCCGGCGGCCGAAGGACTACGACGTTGCCACCGACGCGCGCCCCGAGCGCGTTGCGGCCCTGTTCGGGAAATCCGAGCAGGTGGGCGCGCATTTCGGCGTAATGCTGGTGCGAGACAATGCGGCCCAGGTGGAGGTGGCCACCTTCCGCAGCGACTTCACCTACAGCGACGGCCGCCGCCCGGATGCCGTCCACTTCGAGAGCGATCCACGGCAGGACGTCCTGCGCCGGGACTTCACCATCAACGCGCTGCTGCTTGACCCGGCGAGCGGAGAGGTGCTGGACTACGTGGGCGGGCGTGCCGACCTTGCGGCCGGCGTCATCCGCGCCATCGGCGAACCCGCGGTGCGTTTCGGCGAGGACCATCTGCGCCTGCTCCGGGCCGTGCGCTTCGCCGCGCGTCTCGACTTTGTCATTGAGCCGGAGACTCTGGCAGCCATCCGCCGCCTGCATCCGCTGATCCGCAAAGTCGCGGCCGAGCGCGTGCGCGACGAACTGGTCTGTATCCTGACCGAAGGCGGTGCGCGGCGCGGCTTCGAAATGCTGGATGGGACAGGCCTGCTGGCGGAGATCCTGCCCGAGGTGGCAGCCATGAAGGGCGTCGCGCAGCCGCCGGAATTCCACCCTGAGGGCGACGTCTGGATCCACACCCTACTGCTGCTCGAGTACCTGCGGAACCCCACGATCACGGTGGCCCTGGGGGCGCTACTGCACGACGTGGGTAAGCCGTCCACCTTCCGGGTCGCCGGGCGCATCCGCTTTGACGGGCACGTGGAGGCGGGAGTCGCGCTATCGCGCGAGATTCTCCGGCGCCTGCGGTTTTCGAGCCAGCAGATCGAGCGGGTGGCGGCCCTGGTGGCCAACCACATGCGCTTCAAAGACGCGAACCGAATGCGCGAGAGCACCTGGAAGAGGTTCCTGCGCCTGCCGCATTTCGAGGAGCACCTGGAACTGCACCGCTTGGATTGCCTGGCAAGCCACGGCCGCCTGGATACCTACGAACTGGTGCGCGCGCGATTCGCCGAGCTATCTGCGCAAGAGTTGAAGCCCAAGCCCCTGCTCACCGGCGCGGACCTGATCGCGGCGGGCTACCAGCCCGGTCCAGCGTTCGCCCGCATGCTGGCCGCGGCGGAAGACGCCCAACTGGAATCCCGCGTGCGCACTCCCGAAGAGGCGCTGGACCTGGTGCGGCGGGAGTTCGGCGAGCCTAGCCGGGCTTGTAACTGAACACCATGTACAGCACGATGGCCACGATGGTGAAAATGGCGGACGCCGCCAGGATCTCGAGCAGTAACACCTGGCGCTCCTCGGGTTGGGGCTTCATTCGCACCTCACTCTACGCCCGGCCGCGGCGTGTGTCAATGGCCGGCCGCCCTGCCACCCGGCGGCACTCAGCAAGGGGTGGACCTGTAAAAAGATAGACTGGCCGCTAGTACGGTTAGTGAAAATCCTTCCGTTTGAGTCTGTGGAAATCTGCTGCTTTTGCTTTACACCCGGAAAGCAAAGTGGCTATCCTTTCTTCAATATGCGGGTTCTTCAAGCACCGGAGTCGCACCTCTTCGAGCGCACGCGGGATCTGCGCGAGCGCATGGAGCAGTTGGAGAAAGAAGCGGCCGAGGCGAAAAGCCAGGCGCTCGCTGCGGATTTGCGGTTTCGGCTGGTTGCCGATGCCGCGCCGGTCATGTTCTGGATGTCCGGTCCGGACTCCCTATGCACCTTCGTGGGGAAGCCGTGGCTGGATTTTCGAGGCCGGACCCTCGAGCAGGAACTCGGTACGGGGTGGCTGGAGGGGGTCCACCCAGACGATCGCAATGTATGTTTTAGCACCTACATGACCGCGTTCCATCAGCGGCGGGACTTCCGTTTGGAATATCGCCTGAAGCGGGCCGATGGGGCCTATTGCTGGATTGTGGATACCGGGGTTCCGCGCTATGAGCCGGACGGCAGTTTTGCGGGTTATGTCGGATGCGGCGTGGAGGTAGACGGCTTCCGTCCAATCCTGCGCAACGGGACTGCCCACTCTGTTGCGCCGGTTGTCAATCCGCTCACTTGCCGCGAGCAGCAGGTGGTGAAACTCGTAGCCGACGGCAAGTCCACGAAAGAGATTGCCGCCCTGCTGGGGATCAGTTACAAAACCGCCGATTCGCACCGCACCAAAATCATGGAGAAGCTGCGGGTACACGAGACGGCCAGCTTGGTGCGCTGGGCTGTTCGTGCGGGCCTGGTACAGGCGTAGGCTCGGGCGAATAAGAAATTGGTCGAAATTTCGCGGCTTATGAGCCGAAAGCGCGGTTGTGTGGCTGTCTCCGCTGCTGTTGCCGCCAAAAGCTCACAAAAAAAGGTCCGGCTCCCTCCGAAAGAAATCCGGACCCTGAAAAGTGCCGCGGGGAATTTCCGCGATTGAGTCCAAAGTATCAGGCCGCCGCATTTGCATCAATCGGGAAAAGACCGCACGCCTAACGCGTGCGGAAGCGGCTAGAGAGATCGGCCAGTTGCTGTTCCAGGTTCTTGCGGGGCGGCTCTTTGGGCGGAGTCTTTTTCCTTGGCGCGGACTGCGCCTCCAGGGCTTTGCGCGAAAGCGCGATGCGCCGGGTCTTCGGATCGACGGAAAGCACCTGCACCCGGACAATTTGACCGGCTTTCACGACCTCGTTGGGGTCCTTTACGTAGCGAGCGGCGAGCTCGCTCACGTGCACCAGTCCGTCCTGGTGTACGCCTACGTCCACGAACGCCCCGAAGTTGGTCACGTTGGTCACCACACCTTCCAGCACCATCCCGGGCTTCAGGTCGGTGAGTTCCTTGACGTCTTCCCGCCACTGCGGCGCCGCGAATTTGTCGCGCGGGTCGCGTCCGGGCTTGCGGAGTTCTTCCCGGATGTCGCTGAGGGTGAACAAGCCGACCGATGCAGTCTGGAATCCCTCCAGTTGGACCTGTTCAACCAGTTCCGGCCTGGCGATCAGTTCGGCGATACTCACGCCGAGGGATTGCGCGATGCGTTCGACCACGGGGTAGGACTCCGGATGCACGGCGGTCATGTCCAGAGGATTCTCACCGCCGCGGATGCGCAGAAATCCGGCCGCCTGTTCAAACGTCTTCGGGCCGAATCCCGGCACGGCGAGCAATTGCACGCGCGAGCGGAATTTTCCGTTTTCATTCCGAAATTCCACGATTTTCTGCGCCGTGCGCTCGTTGATTCCGGCCACGTAGCGCAGCAGGGCAAAGGAGGCTGTATTCAGGTCCACGCCCACGCGGTTGACGCAGGACTCCACGGCGCTCTCCAGGCCATGCTTGAGCTTGCGCTGATCCACGTCGTGCTGGTACTGGCCCACGCCGATGGATTTGGGGTCGATCTTTACCAGTTCGGCCAGAGGGTCCTGCAGGCGGCGGGCGATGGAAATGGCGCCCCGGATGGTCACGTCCAGGTCCGGAAATTCCTGCCGCGCGATATCCGAAGCGGAGTAGACCGAGGCGCCGGACTCGTTCACCGAAACGGCGAAGACATCCGCCAGGCCTTTTTGGCGTAGGAAGTCCTGGACCAGCGCGGAGGTCTCGCGCGAAGCGGTGCCGTTGCCGATGGCGATGGCGCGCACGTTGTACTTGGCGATGAGCGTGGCCAGAGTCTTGATGGAGCCCGCCAGGTCGTTTCTGGGCTCGAAGGGGTACATCACGCCGCTCTCCAGAAACTTGCCGGTGTCGTCTACTACGGCGAGCTTGCAGCCCGTCCGGATACCAGGGTCGATGGCCAGCACGGCCAGCATGCCGGCGGGCGGAGCCAGCAGCAGGTTTTCCAGGTTCTCGCGAAACACGCGAAGGGCCTCGTCGTCGGAGCGGTCCTTGAGCTCCAGGCGCACTTCGGTCTGGATGGACGGATTCAGCAGGCGCTCGTAGGAGTCCGCCAGGGCCTGCTCGAGGTGTGGCGCCCAGGGGCCTGCGGCGCGGAGCACCTGGCTGCGTAGCCAGGCCAGCGGGCGGGCGGGATCGAGCTCGATTTCGAAGGTGAGGAAGCCCTCTTTCGCGCCGCGGCGAATGGCCAGCATGCGGTGGGAGGGAATCTTGGCGGCGGGCTCGCGGTAATCCGCGTACATCTTGTATTTGCCTTCGGCGTCCTCCGCGCCGGGGATGGCACGGCTCGCCACCACGCCCTCCTCCAGCATCGTCCGGCGCAGCGTCTTGCGGAACGCGGCGTTCTCGCTGATCCACTCGGCGACGATGTGGCGGGCTCCCTCCAGTGCTTCCTCCGCTGAAGCCACGGTTTCCCCGCAGAACGTCGCGGCATATTGCTCCAGCCGGATGCCGGTGTCCTTCTGCTCCCACAGATACTGGGCCAGGGGTTCCAAGCCCTTTTCCCGCGCGATGGAAGCCTTGGTGCGCCGTTTCGGTTTGAAGGGCAGGTAGAGGTCTTCGAGTTCGTTCTTCTCCAAGGCCGCTTCGATGCGGGCGCGGAGTTCCGGGGTCAGCTTGCCCTGCTCCTGAATGGACTTCAGCACCGTGGCGCGGCGCTCTTCGAGTTCGCGAAAATAGTCGAGTTTGTCCTGGATGGAACGGATCTGGACCTCATCCAGGTTTCCGGTGACCTCTTTGCGGTACCTGGCGATGAAGGGCACGGTGGCGCCTTCGTCGAACAGGGCAATCGTGGAAACCAGGCTCTTGAGGGGGATGCCCAACTGCTGCGCAATATGCAAAAGGACCGTTGTGGGAAGTGCCTTGAATGACTCCATAGGGTATCAGCAACTCCCATGATAGCGGTTCATCCCCGCCAGCCACATGAACGCGGGTGCCGGCTACAGATACTTGATGAATAGTACTTCGTTGCCCTTTTCGTTGTAGATCAGCTCGTCCACCAGGTTGCGGGTGAGCAGGATGCCAAAACCTCCGGGGCGGACGCCCTGCTCGGCGCGCACCTCCAGGTGCTGCACCGGAGCATCGGGGGGATTCGAGATGGCCGCGTGCGGCAGATTTTCCAGCGAGAATCCGTGGCCCGGGTCCTGGATGTGATAGATGATGGCCCGGGCCGTACGGATGGCCGAGACCCGCACCCACTTGTGCGGGTCGTAACGGCCGCCGTGCTCGATCGCGTTCATGAGCAGCTCGCGGAAGGCTGCGGCGATATCCTCGCGCTGCTTGGGCGCGAGGTCCATCTCCATTTCGCGCAGGAACTGCACCAGGCGGTCGGCCGTTTCGGCCTGGCAGCGCACGCGGAGCGTAATCCAGTGGGGGCGGGCGGAGATCACCTGGATGTCGTCGCTCCAGGCCGGGGCGCTGACGGCGCGCTCGATCAGATCCGCCACGGCGCACACGGAAAAGGGCTTGCTTACGCAGGCGAAGGCCTTCTCCCGGATGGCGCCGATCACGGCGTCCGGTGCCGCGCCGTCGGTCATCACCAGCACGCGCGCGCCGGGGCGCATCTCGCGGACGCGGTGGAGCAGGTCGAGCCCATTGTTGCCGTGCGGGTGGATCCGCGCTACCACCACGTCATAGGGCGCCGTGCGGAGGCGGGCCAGGGCCGCGGCGTCGTCCTGGACGCTCTCCAGGTTCCATTTGGGCGGCGGAAGCGCCGACTCCAACAACTGCTGCGCGGCGGGGTCTGGATCGACCACCAGGATCCGGAACGGGTTCACCTCTCTGCTTGTCCGGGCGGCGAAGCATCGCCGCCAGCCCCCCAGGGTGCCGATTTCAGTCTACCGCCGCCCCCAGGGCCGCTGCCAGAGGGGTGCTAGACTAGCTAATCGCAGTGCGTCTCTATGTCCGACGAATTCATGCGGCAAGCCATCGAACTGGCCCTGGACAACATACGCCGGGGCAAGGGCGGGCCTTTCGCCGCGCTGGTGGTGCGGGACGGCAGAGTGATCGCGCGGGGCACCAACCTGGTGACCTCGATTCATGATCCCACGGCGCACGCGGAGATCGTGGCCATCCGGGAGGCCTGCCGCGCGCTCGACGATTTCCAGTTGTCCGGCTGCGATCTGTACACCACCTGCGAGCCGTGCCCCATGTGCATGGGCGCCATCTACTGGGCGCGCCCGGCGCGGGTCTTTTTCGCCTGCGCCAGCCAGGATGCCGCGGCCGCCGGCTTCGACGATTCCTTCATTTATGACCAACTGCGCGCGCCCCACGAACGGCGCCGGATTCCCATGATTCCGCTGCTGCGGCAGGATGCCCTGCGTATCTTCGCCGAGTGGGAAGCCAAGCCCGACAAAATCAAGTATTGAAACCACGATGAGAACAGCCCTGACCCGCGAATCGACCAGCGACCTGTTTGCCCGCCTGCGGGCGGCCGAAGAATCCTTCGCGCGGCAATATGCGGAGCCACCCGCCCCGCGCCAACCGGTCCACACGGTGTACGGAGGCGCGCACCTCTTTAAGGCCGAGACCTGTCCGAAACTGGGTGCCCTGGCGCGGCGCGCGTTGACCACCCACGCTCCCGACCCCGCCGCGTTCGCGCGAGTCTTCGGGCTGCCGCACCCCGCCCTGGCGGCGACCGTCTACCACCGCGTGCTGGACAAACTCGAGCGCGAGCCGGTGGAGGATTTCCGGATCGATTTCGAGGACGGCTACGGCCACCGGCCGGACGCCGAGGAGGACGGCCATGCGGTGGCGGCGGCGGGGGAGGTGGCCCGCGGCATGGCCGCCGGCACGCTGCCGCCGTTCCTGGGCATCCGCATCAAGCCGCTGAGCGCGGAACTTGGAGAACGCAGCGTGCGCACCCTGGACCTGTTTCTGAGTGCCCTGGCGGAACAGACCGGCGGCCAACTGCCCGCGCCGTTCGTCATCACGCTGCCCAAGGTGCCGATGCCGGAAAGTGTGGCCGCGCTGGCGGACCTGCTGGATCTGCTGGAAGCGCGCTTGGGTCTCGCGCCCGGTGGCCTGAAGATCGAATTCATGGTGGAGACGCCGCAGGTGATCCTGGATGCGCGCGGCGAGTGCGCCCTGCGGCGCCTGGTGGCGGCGGCCCGCGGGCGCGCCCTGGGTGCGCATCTGGGCGCTTATGATTTCCTGGCTGGTTGCGGCATCGCCGCGGAGGTGCAGCATCTGCGGCACCCCGCCTGCGACGCCGTGCGGCACGCCATGCAGGTGGCCCTGGCCGGCGCCGGCGTGTTCCTCTCCGATGGCGCCACCAACATCCTGCCTATCCCCAAACATCCGCGCGCGGATACTCTGGAGCAGAGGGAGGAGAACCAGGCCACCATGGACCGCGCCTGGAAACTGCATTACGATAACGTGCGCCACGCCCTGGCGCAGGGCTTCTACCAGGGCTGGGATCTGCATCCGGCCCAGCTTCCCGCGCGCTATGCCGCGCTCTATGTCTTCTTTCTGGAGCACCTGGAAAGCTCCTCGCGGCGGCTGCGTAATTTTGTAGAGCAGGCGGCCCAGGCCACGCGCATCGGCGAGGTCTTCGACGACGCCGCCACCGGCCAGGGGCTGCTGAATACGTTCCTGCGGGCCATGCAGTGCGGGGCCATCCCGGAAGAGGAGGCCGGCCCCCTGACCGGCCTGACGCTCGCGGAACTGCGCACTTTGTCGTTCGTGAAAATTATTCGCAACCGCATCGCTGTCCGGGAGCGATGTTGAGAGGCCGCGCATCCAAACGAACATGGAATACGTCAACCTTGGACCTACGGGCCTGAAAGTTTCGCGCATCTGCCTCGGCACCATGACCTACGGCTCGAAACGCTGGCGGGATTGGGTGCTGGAAGAGGAGGCGAGCCGCCCCTTCATCCGGCGCGCGCTGGAACTGGGCATCAACTTCTTCGACACGGCGGACATGTATTCGTCCGGGGTGAGCGAGGAGATTCTGGGCCGCGCCCTGAAGGAGCTGGCCCCTTCGCGCGAGCGCCTGGTGATCGCCACCAAGGTGTTCAATCTCATGGGCGACGACCCCAACCAGCGGGGGCTGTCTCGCAAGCATATCCGGCACGCCATCGACCACAGCCTCCGCCGTCTGGGAACGGACTACGTGGACCTGTACCAGATCCACCGCTTCGATCCACAAACCCCGGTGGAAGAGACCCTCGAGGCGCTGCACGAGGTGGTAAAGGCAGGCAAGGCCCTGTACGTGGGGGCTTCTTCGATGTTTGCCTGGCAGTTTGCCCGCATGCTGTACCGGGCCGACGCCCTGCATCTGACGCGTTTCGTCACCATGCAGAACCACTACAACCTGGTTTACCGCGAGGAGGAGCGCGAGATGATTCCGCTGTGCCGCGCGGAGGGTATCGGGTTGCTGCCCTGGAGTCCGCTGGCGCGAGGCTTTCTGGCGGGGAACCGCCGGCCGGACGGGGCGGGGGAGACGGTGCGCGCCAGGACCGACGACTACGCGCGCCAGTTGTACGATCAGCCCTCGGATTTTTCCGTGGTGGACCGTCTGAGCGAGATTGCCCGCCGGCGCGGCGTTCCCAACGCGCAGGCGGCGCTGGCTTGGGTGCTGCACCAGCCGGGCGTGACCGCGCCCATCATCGGCGCGACTAAGATGCATCACCTGGACGACGCCGTAGCCGCCCTCTCGCTCAAGTTGGACACCGCGGAGATACAGGCGTTGTCCGAACCCTACCAGCCGCACCCCGTGCGCGGCCACTTCTGAGGACGCGGTCCGCCCGAATCTGCGATACGCTGAGTGGGCGGAGGTTGGTTCCCATGCGCTCGAAGTGGACTCGTCGTGACTTGCTGCGGCTGGCCGTCACGCTGCCGGCCGGATCCTTTCTTGCCCGGTACAGATCCCTGGCGGCGCCCCTCCGGAACAAGGTCAAAATCAAGTCCATCCGAGCCATGGCCCTGAAGAACATCGCCGGCAACTGCCTGATCCGCGTAGACACCGACGCGGGGCTGAGCGGGTACGGGGAAGCAGGCTCTACCGGACCCATGGCGCGCGCCCGCATCGAAACCATGAAAGGCTTGCTGGTGGGCAAGGATCCGCTGGCCATCGAGGTGCATTTCCACCAGATGACCACGCTGATGCACACCTACATGGCGCACATCCCCACCATCAGCGGTATCGATATCGCCCTCTGGGACCTGGCCGGCAAGATCCTCGATCGGCCCGTGTACCAGCTTCTCGGCGGTCCTTTCCGCATGGCCATTCCCATGTATTCCCACGGCATCGGTGTGAACATGCTGGACCCGGCTTCCTGCCGCGAGTGGGCCGCGCGCGTCAAGGCTGCGCCGGAAGGCTTCACGGCCTTCAAGATGGGCGTGGATCAGCCGGCCGGGGTCCCGCGGCAAGATTTGCGAACACCCTGGACAGCGCGCAGTTGCGCAACGTGGCCCGGGCCTTCGCCAACGTGCGCGAGGCGGTCGGCCCCGAGATCGACATCGCGGCTCACTGCCACAACGAGTTCGATACTCTCAGCGCCATCGGCGTGGCCAAGGCCATCGAGTCCATGAACCCGCTGTTCCTCGAAGACGCGCTGAATCCTCCGTTTTCGGAAGGCTGGATGGCCTTGCGGCGTGCCACGCGCATCGCCCTGCTTACCGGGGAAAAACTGGAACTGGTGCGCGGCTTCAAGCCGTTCCTGGACCACCAGGCCGTGGACATCGTGCACCCGGACCTCGCCTTCGCGGGCGGATTGACGGGCGTGAAGAAGATCGCCGATTATGCCGCGCTGACCCGCACGCCGGTGGCGCTCCACAACGTTGGGTCGCTGGTGCTATGCTACGCCAACGCGCACTTCGCCGCCTCGATCCAGAACTTCTACCGCTCGGAGAGCGCCCTGGGCCGGGCGAACCATTACGTGGAGAGCATGGCCGCCAGCAATCCGCCGGAGGTGCGCAGGAGCCTGCTGAAGGTGCCGGACGCGCCGGGCTTGGGGGTGGACCTGAATCCGGATGTGCTGCGGGCCAACCTGGCGGAGGGCGAAACATTTTGGGCGTAGCAGAAACTTGCCGAGCCGCGACCGTAAGGGAGCGGTGTTTTACCGCGAAGGACACCTGAACCGATGAGCGTTTCATTACGGGAGCAATTTTTCTCCCAAGGCTATTGTTGTCTCGAGGACGTGATTCCGGAAAGCGAGATCGCTGCGGTGTGCGCGAGCGTTGAGCGCGACGTCTATGCGAACACGCTGCTGGCGCTGCCTTCCGGATACGTGCCGGGCTTTCTGCGCTTCAACCAGGCGCTCGCCCCGTACGTGGCCTCCCCGCGCGTGGTCGGATTTGTGGAATCCCTGCTGGGCCCGCACCTGCGCATCTCCATGTTCACCGGCACGGTGAACGGGCCGGGCATCCCGCGTGGCGACCTGCACGCCGACTGGCCCTACAACCAGGCTGGCGCGGCGCGCATTCCCGCGCCCTATCCGGATTGCCTGATGCACGTGGTGACCATGTGGATGCTGAGTGATTTTACCCCGGAGGGAGGCGGCACTATCGTGGTGCCCGGCAGCCACCGGCACCCGGATCATCCCCGCAAGGACGGCCCCATTCAACCGGTGGCCCCCTATCCCGGCGAGAGGCAACTGGTGGGCCGCGCCGGCACGGTGGCGGTGTTCGACGCCCGGCTGTGGCACGCCGTGGCGCCGAATCGCACCGGCCACCCGCGCGTGGCGGCCATCGTGCGCTACGCCCCCTGGTGGCTGAATGTCAATCCCCTCCGTCCGGGCACGGTCGATCGCCAGGAGATCGTGGAAGCGCAGAACGGCAAGGACTCGCAGGTGCCCTCCCTGCCGCGCGGCGTGTTCGAAAAGCTGCCGCCGGAGCTCCAGAAGCTGGTGCGCTATTCGGTAGCCGAGTGAGCGCGGGCATGCAGACACGCCTCCTCGGAAGAAGCGGCATTTGCGTCCCGCGGCTGGGCCTGGGTTGCGCCACCTTCGGCCGCGAAATCGATCAGGCGGCTTCGTTCGCCATCATGGATTACGCGCTGGAACAGGGCATCTGCCTGTTCGATACGGCGGAGGCCTACGGCGGCGGGCAGGCACGGGACTACCGCAAGGCCGCCTTCCAGGTGGACGACGTGCGCGAGGTCTCCGGCGAGCATCACTCCTCGGAAAAGATTATCGGGCGCTGGCTGCGCTCCACCGGCGCGCGCGAGCGCATCGTGCTGGTAAGCAAGGTCTCCTCCAACTTCACGCGCCGCCACGTGCGCGAAGCGCTCCAGGCCAGCCTGGAGCGGCTCCAGACCGATTACCTGGACGTCTATCTGTTCCACAGCTTCGATCCCTCCAGTCCGCTCGAAGAGGCTCTCGAGGCTATGGCAGAGGCTCGCCAGGCCGGGCTGATCCGCTGCGCCGGTTGCAGCAATTTCAGCGGCGCACAGCTTCGCGATGCCCTGGAGACTGCCCGCCACCGGGGCCTGCCGCGCCTGGAAGTGACCGAGGCGAACTGCAACCTGGCGGCACGCGAGGCGGAGGCGGACCTGCTCCCGCTGTGCCGCGAACAGCAGATCGGCTTTCTCGGCTACAGCCCCCTGGGCGCCGGTTTCCTTACCGGCAAATATGCCGGCGGCCGCGCCGCGCTCCCGCCGGGATCCCGCTTCCACGTGATTCCCGGCCACGCCGACGTTTACTTCCACGAACGCAATTTCCGCGTGGTGGAAGATCTGCACCGGACTGCGGCGCAATGTGGCGTGCCGGCCGCGCGCCTTGCCATCGCCTGGGTGTTGGCGCATCCGGATGTGACCAGCGTGCTATGCGGTGCGCGAAATATTAGCCACCTGGAGAATGCGCTGGCCGCAGCCCGCCTGGAACTCCCCGCGACCTGGCCCGCCGAACTGCACCCGGCATAACGAACCGCGAGACAAACTCATGCTGGCATCTACACTGAAAGAACGGCTCCGCTCCCGGCAACTGACCATGGGGCCGCTGCTCTCCTTCGATTTCTGGCCTGGCTACCTGGAGATTTTCAAAGCGGAAGGCATGCACTATGCCGTGCTGGACCTGGAGCACGGTTCCGCCACCCTGGCGCAGGTGGAAGACCTGTGCCGCGTGGCCCGCCTGCTGGATTTCCCCTTGATCGTGCGTCCCGAAGCCAGCGTCTACCACCTGTTGCGCAAGTACCTGGATATGGGCGCGGCCGGATTCATGCTGCCCTGGGTGGAGTCGGAAGAGCAGCTTTCGACCGCGCGCGATGCCCTGTTCACGCCGCCGCGCGGCCGGCGCGGACCGGGCGGCCCCGCAGTCTTCCACAACCGCACGCTGGACCGCCAGGGCTGGGACGAAATCGAGCGCGATCTGTTCCTCATGCCGCAGATCGAGACCTCCGCCGGCCTGGAGAAGGTAGCGCAGATTGCCGCCACACCCTGGGTGGACGCCACCATGCTTGGCCCGTACGACCTCTCGCTGAATCTGGGCCACTGCGGCGAGATGGACCATCCCGAAGTCGTAGATGCCATCCAAGCCGTGCATGACGCCTCCGCCGGAGTAGGCAAGCCCTGCGGCATGGTGATCGCGACCGCCGAACAGGCGCGCTTCTGGATGGCGCGGGGCTTCTTTTTCTTCATTACCGGCGAGGTCAGCTATCTGGCGCGGCAGCAGGCCCGCAGCCTGGTTCGCCAAATGCAGGAGTTCCAGGCGGGAGGGAAGTAGGACGGCGCTCTATTCGCCGGAAACCTGCCGGATGCGGGTGGTGAGCCAGACCGCCGACAGCGCCATGGCCAGGCCGAAACTGAAGCTCGCGCCGAAGCCGAAGTGATCCGCCAGGTAGCCGAACAGCGCTGGCGAGAAGCTCGAGACCGGCTGCGCCAGGGTCAGCAGCGAGATGTTCCGCGCCGTAGTCTCCGGGCGCGAGAGGGAGACGCCGTAGTTGGGAATGTAGGCGCCGCCCAGCTCGCCCGCGCCCAGAAATCCGAACGCCAGCAGAAAGGCGTAACCCGGCGCCGCCCATCCCCACACCGTTCCCGCGGCCAGCAGCAGCGAGGCGGTCATCACGCTGGCCCGCAGGCTGCCGCGCAGGGCGATCGAGCCTAGCAGGTACCCGCCGAGGGATTTGCACCCGAAGCGGATGGCCATGATCAGGCCGGAAAATTCCTTGGGGTCCCGCCCGATGGCTTGGCGCGTGTACAAAGACAGGTTCGGGGTGATCGAGAGAGCGCAGTTCCACAAGGTGTAGACCACGAACAGCAGGACCAGCGGCCGGGAACTGGCGTAATCCCGAACGCTCCCGGCCAGGTGCCGCAGGAGGGGCGGCCGGGGCTCTTCCGCAACAGGCGCGAGCTGGAAGAGGAAGCTGAAGGCCGTCACCCCGGCCATGCACACGAAGCCCACCGCGTAGAGCAGCGCGAAGTCGTCGGGAAAGCGCACCCCGTGCAAGCCGCCATTCAGGATCCACTGCGCCCCCAGCGAGCCGATCACCGCAAAGAGGGGAGTCAGAAAGTACGTCCGCTTGAAGGCGCGGTTCCGGCCCTCCTCTGTGGTGCCGCGCGCCAGGCACTGAAAGGTGAAGACCTGCGCCGTGGAGGCGGTAAAACCTTGCAGCAGCCCTTGTAGCACCAGGACGGTGAGCGGAATCCACGGCGGCAGGTTGGTGGCCAGCGTCAGACACACCAGCCCGAGGAAGACGGCCGTCAGTCCGTTGGCCCAGCACAACACCGCGCGCTCCAGCCGGTGCGGCACCGTGAGCGAGAGCAGCAACGGCGCGAATCCGCCCAGCAGATAGGTGGCCGAAGGCAGGTTGGCGATCGTGGCGTTGGAGCCCAGCTTGTCGCACAAAGCCGCCTGTACCACTCCGATGTAGGAAACCGGTGCCGCCAGGTAGATCAACAAGTACATCAGCAGGTACAGCAGCCCGTTGCGGCGGTTCATCGCGGGCGTGATGACGAGCGGCTTCATCAGCTCGATCAGCTCACTGTCTCGGCGCTGTAGCGGGCGATCAATCCGGTCCGCACCGCGCGGCGGTAGACGCGGGTGAACACCCAGCACGCCAGTGCCAGGTCCAGCAGGGCCAGGCCCACGCCCAACGCCAGCGCCTCACCCGGCACGGTCCTGCCGGCGATGATCTTCCGCAGGCTCTCGAAGACGTACGCGGGAGGCAGCAGGTACGCGACGTCCTGCATCCATCGGGGTAGCGTGTCGAGCGGATAGAAGACTCCGGCGAACGGCGAAACCAGCGCCGGAATCGGCCAGACGAACCATTCCGCGGCCGGTCCCAGCCGCAGCACGAGGGAACTTCCCAGGACGCCCAGCGCGATCCCGAACAGAAACAGCGCCAGCAGAAATGGGATCAGCAGCAGGCCGAACCCGAAGAAGGACAAGCCGAACACCAGGCTCGCCATGGCGATCATCACCGCCAGTCCGACCGAGCTCGTGAGGATGCTCGAGAGCACTAGGCCGCTCACGTACTCGGCGATCGAAAGCGGCGTGGCGAAGATGTTGAGAAAGTTGCGGGACCAGACGTCCTCGAAGAATGCGGTGGTGACTCCCTGCATCACGCGGATAAAGAAATCCCATAACAGCACCGCTCCGAGCAGCGCCGGCACGAAATTGAAGCCGGGCGGCGCGACCGTATTCAGGTACCGGCTGATGAAACCCCACAGCACCATGTCGATGGCTACCCACGCGAAGAGCGGAATAAAACGCGCCGGGCTGCCGCGCACCAGGTAAAGCTGGCGGAGCACGATTGCCGCGATGCGCCGCAGGTGCGCCGCGCTCATCGTTCCTCCAGGGAGAGCGGTTCGCGCGCCACGGCGATGAACAACTCCTCCAGGTTTTCCCGCCCGTATTCCTGCGGAAGCGTCTTGGGATCCCCTTCCAGCAGGATCTTGCCGTGCGAAAGGAACAGCACCCGGTCGCAGACTTCCTGCACTTCGTACATGTTGTGCGAGGTCCACAGCACGCCGCCGGCGCCCTCGGCGGCGAAGGCGCGGATTTTGGCGCGGATCTCGCGCGCCGTGGCGGGGTCGAGCGACGCGGTGGGCTCGTCGAGCAGCAGCAGGTTCGGGGCGTTGAGCATGGCCTTGGCGAGACACACCCGGGTTTGCTCGCCGGAGGAGAGCAGGCCGCATTTGGTGTCCCGGAACCCGGTGAGATCGAACTGCTCGAGCAGCGCCGGGATGCGGCTCGCGAGATCGCGGACGCCGTAAATCATGCCGAAAATTCGCAGGTTCTGAGACACCGTCAGGTTTCCGGGCAGGGGCGCGTACACCGCCGCGAAATTGGTGTGCTGGAGCGCCTGCCGCCGGCGCCGGGTAATGTCCAGTCCCTCGATCCGGATGCTTCCCCCGCTGGGCTCCAGCACGCCGAGGATCATGTTAATGGTGGTCGTCTTGCCCGCGCCGTTGGGTCCCAGCAAGCCGACAATCTCGTTGCGGCCCACCTGGAAGGAGATGCCGTCCACCGCGGCGAGGTCCCCGTAGACCTTGCGCGCGTTGAGGACCGCGAGGACCTCACGAGGGGAATTCGTTACCGGCATTCGTTCGTGCGGACCAGTCTAGCGTACCGTGCGTCGTTCCTGCCGCGAAGCCGGTAATCGACGTTGCGACTAGGCAGTGAGGTACTGTTCCAGGCGCCACTTGGAGTCTTTCAAGTCGCGCGGCATTTCCGCGGCTGGTGCGCCGATTTCGAGCATCAGGACACCCTGATAACCGATCCGCCGAAGCAAGCTGATCAGGCGGGGATAATCCACAAAGCCGGTTCCCAGGGGCTTGTGCTCCTTCCAGGTCTGCGGATCGATGTCGTGCACGTGCAGATGAAAAACCTTTTCGCGTAACTGCTCGATGATCGACAGGGTCGTGTCGTTGTACGCGCGCCTGCCCTCCGGCGTCGCGCGCTGCTCCGGCTTGACTCGGGCGAGCAGTTCCTCGTAGCGCGACTGATGGCCCACGTCGATGGTGGCTCCCACCCAGGGATGGTTGACTTCCTTCACCAGCCGCACGAACTCGTGGACCGAGCGCGGATATCCGGTCTCCATGGCGAGACGGACCTGGTGCTTGCCTGCGAGATCGCCCCAATGACGAAAGCGGTCGAGCATCACGCGCCAGCCTTCTTCCTGGGTGTATCCGGTGGGCTCGATAGGGTGCACGACGGCGACCTTGGCGCCGAAGTACGCCGCGCCTTCCAGTGCAACCTCCACCTCGCGCGCCGAGGACTGCCAGGATGCGGCGTCGAAGTAGCGCAGGCCGGCATAGGGCAGATGCGCGGTGACTTCCTGAAACGGCTGAAGAGCTTGCAGGATGCGCCGCTTCACATCCGCCGCGAGCCGGTCGAACTGAAACCCGGGAAAGCGGCCCGGAGCGGGCTCCGGCACGCCCATGGCGTGGATTTCGATGACCGGAAATCCCAGATCACGCAGCAGGGAGATGGCTTCGAAGAGCCCGTAGCCGGCGATTGCCGTATTGGCGCCCAGGGATATCCGGCCGGCAGACGCGCCGCGAAGCCCGGACGCCGCGTATGCCGCGGCTCCGGCCAGCAAAGCGCGGCGGGTCAGGAGTTGGTGTCGCGCCATATTAAAAACGTACACCGGCTCCGGGGCATTGGGGGAAATCGCGCACCACGAATCTTCCCTTGGGCCGTGAGACCCAGGCCGGCGATCCTCTCGCCACTTGCATCTCATTTGCATCAGGCGTCTTAGCGGGAAGGGTCTGCTTGGGCAGCGAATTGCTCTTATGCGCTTCGCGGCCTGGAGGGTATTATGCGCGGAATGAATTCATTTTTCATCCTATTTGTGCTGGCCCTGGCTGGAGGCGCGGGCATCGCCTCGGCCCAGATGACCGTGGTCAATGGCGCTTCGTTTGATTCCACTCAACCAATGGCTCCGGGGTCGTTTGCCACGATATTCGGCCAGAACCTGTGCGGCCAGACGGCGGCCGGGAATTGGATCGCGCCGGGCCAATTGCCCACCTCGCTCGGTTCCTGCTCGGTGGCCGTGAACGGTATGCCGGCCATGCTGCTCTACGTGTCGCCCGGGCAGATCAATTTCGTGGTGCCGCAAAACCTGGGGCCGGGCTCGGGCAGCGTCGTGGTGAACAACGGCTCTCAGGCGCTATCCGGGACGATGATGGTGGGGCAGGCCGGCCCCGGCATCTTCGCCATGAGCGGCATGGGAGTGGGCGAGGGCGCCATGCTGCATGGAACCATGTGGTCGGCCGGACCGTTTAGCACCACGACCAACGGCCAGGCGACTCCGGTCGCCATGTTCTGCACGGGGCTGGATCTTTCCACGAAGCCGGCCGTTTCCATCGGCGGCATGATGGCCGATGTGACCTGGTCTGGTAACGCGCCGGGTTATGTGGGCCTCCAGCAGATCAACATCAACCTGCCCGCCGGTGCCGCTGGGAGTGGCCGCGCGCCGGTCATGGTGACGTCGGACGGGCAGGGGAGCAACGTGACGTTCATGACCATCCTGCCCACCAATGCCATGATGCAGGGCATGCCGGGATGGGGATCGGGCATGATGCTGGGAGAAAACGCGCCACGCGCGCACGAAGTCAGCTTCCTGGCGGCGAACCCGGCGAACAACACCGCTCTGGTCACCGACGAAAACGACGATGTGGTGCGTGTGATCTCGCTCGATTCCGGCTCTACCACCGCCACCATCACGCTGCCGCAGGGCTCGCAGGCGCACGAGATCGCGGTCAACGCCGCGGGCACGCTCGCGGCAGCCACGCTGAGCGCCAAGGGTTCGGTCGCGCTGATCGATCTGAAACAAAACCAGGCAGCTGCGGTCGTCGCCACGGGCAACTATCCCAGCCATGTGGTCTTTTCCGGCGCGAACTTGCTGGTTACGAACGGCGCCGGTGGCACGGTTTCCGTGATCGATACCAACGCGCGGGCGGCCACGCAAACGATTCCGGTAGGCTTCGGGCCGAGCGGCATTGACGCCTCCGCTACTGTGGCCGTAGTCGCGAATTTCCAGGCGGGATCGCTCTCGCTGATTAACCTGGTGAACTACAGCGTAACGCCCGTTTCGCTGCCGGCGGGCGCGCGGCCGTACGACGTGGCCGTTTCAGCAGCCGCGAACAAGGCGGTCATCACCACTCCCATGTCGAGCGGGTTTCTCATCCTCGATCTCGGCACGCGGGCCATCACTGCCGTCGACACCGGGGTCTGGAACACCATGGGGCCTGGCTCCGTGGTCACCAACGGCAGCCTGGCTTACCTGGCGAACCCGATGACGGCTAGTGTGACTGTGGCCGACCTGGCCGCGGGGAAAGTGGTCAAAACCTTCCCGGTGGATCCCGGGCCACGGGCCCTGGCGGTGAACCCCAATAAGAATCAACTGCTGGTGCTGGCCGAAGGCACGGGCACGCTGGACGTGGTGGACCTGGGCAGTTCCTCAATCGTCTCGCGTCTCAACGCGGGTGCCACCGAGCGCCAGGGAACCTGGGCACTCCCGGTGGTTTCCTCGATTTCACCCAACTCGGCGCAAGCCGGCGCGTCGTTTACTCTGACCATCGCAGGCGCCAATTTCCAGGGCGTGAATGACCTGGAGTTCGAGTTCGCCGGGCTGTCATCCGGCGGTGGAATGATGGGCGGCGGCATGGGCTCCGGCATGGGCCCGGGCATGGGAAGCGAGGACCCGAATATCAAAATCTCGAACGTGCAGGTGAACTCCGCCGGGACGCAGATTACGGCCTCGGTGCAGATTCTCGGCTCGGCCGCGGCCGGCACGCGCGTGATCCGGCTCGAGACCGGGCGTGGAGAGGTGATGGGGCCGATGACGGCGAACCTGTTCACCGTGACCAGGTAGCCGGCTTCACCCCGCCGCCCGCACTGCGGCGCGGTCGGACGCGGTCATCTTCTCGCAGGCGATACGCAGCGCCAGCCGAGGGGCACGGGCCGCGCGCGGCAGCAGGAAGGCCAGCACCTCTTTGGGCTTGGCCGGATAAGCGTCTTTGAGCAGCCATCCCACGCCCTTGCGCACCATGTCGTCGGCATCGGCCAGAAGCGCGTCTGCCACGCGGAGGATCTCCGCCGTGTGCCGGCCCGCGCGCGCCTCCCGCACCAGCGAGACCGCCGCTGCCCGGCGCTTCCAGCGGTTCTGGGACGCCGTCCAGGGCGGCACCCGTTCGAGCAGCGCAGGCTCATTGCGGATGGCCGCGGCCACCAGGCCCGTGGCCACCCCGTCACAGTGCGCCCAGTTGTGGACGAAGCGATCGATCCATTTCTCGAAAAGCTGGAATTCGCACAGGCCGCACTGCCGGTGAAAGCGCTGGTAGAGGTAGATGGCTACGCCGCCTTCTTCCAGCGTGCCGCCCTTCCAGAGTTCCGTGCACAGCCGGTTGCGCTGGGCGAGCGGCCAGGCGCGGACCTCCCGGTAAAGCTCCTGGGCGATGCGGCGCACGGCCGGCGCGCGCACCCCGTAAAGCGTCGCGGATCCCTGGAAGTAGCGTGCGGCGCCCTCCCGAAACCGCGGCTCGGCCAGCGCCCGGAGTTGGGTGCGGATGGCCTCCAGGTGCGTGTCCATCGCGGTCTGGCTCACTTTCCCACTCTACGCCCCGGCCGAAAAATCCCGAACAGGGGCCTGTCCGCGCAAGGTAAAATGAAAAAAAACGGATTCCCGCCGCATATGAAGCAGCTTGATGCCATTCTGGCAAAGATCTTCGGTACCAAGAATGAGCGCGAGATCAAGGCCATGCGCCCGATCATCGCGGCCATCAATGACTTGGAACCGCAGCTTCAGCAGCTTTCCGATATCGATCTCGCCGCCAAGACCATTGAATTCAAAGAGAAATTAGCTCAGGGGGCCACCCTGGACGACCTGCTCATCGAAGCTTTCGCCGTGGTCCGGGAAGCCGGCCGGCGGGTGCTCAACATGCGCCACTTCGACGTGCAGTTGATCGGCGGCATCGTGTTGCATCGCGGCAAAATCGCCGAGATGAAGACCGGCGAAGGCAAGACGCTCGTGGCCACGCTGCCCGTGTACCTGAACGCCCTGGCCGGCGAGGGCGTGCACGTCGTCACCGTCAACGACTATCTGGCCAAGCGCGACTCGGAGTGGATGGGCCGGCTGTATAAGTCCCTGGGCATGACGGTGGGGGTCATCATTCATGACCTGGACGACGACGAACGCCGCGAAAGCTACCTCCGCGACATCACCTACGGCACCAACAACGAGTTCGGCTTCGACTATCTCCGCGACAACATGAAGTTCCGGCTGGAGGATTGCGTCCAGCGCGGACACCAGTACGGCATTGTGGACGAGGTGGACTCGATTCTGATCGACGAGGCCCGCACGCCGCTGATCATTTCCGGCCCCAGCGAGGAATCCACCGACAAGTATTACAAGATCAACCGCATCATCCCCAAGCTAGTCCGCGGCGAGGTTATCGAGGGCAAAGAGCCCGGCGAAAAATACACCACCGGCGATTACACCATCGACGAAAAGCATCGCGCCGCCGGGCTCACCGAGGAGGGCGTCAGCAAGGTAGAAAAGCTGCTGGGAATTCCCAATCTCTACGACCCGGCCTACATCGAGATCAATCACCACGTGCAGCAGGCCCTGAAGGCCCACGTGCTGTTCCTGCGCGACCGCGACTACGTGGTCAAGGACGGCGAGGTGATTATCGTGGACGAGTTCACCGGCCGCCTCATGCCCGGAAGGCGCTGGAGCGACGGTCTGCACCAGGCCGTGGAAGCCAAAGAGGGCGTCAAGATCGAACGCGAAAACCAGACCCTGGCAACCATCACTTTCCAGAACTATTTCCGCATGTACAAGAAGTTGGCCGGCATGACCGGTACGGCGGAAACCGAGGCGGCGGAATTCCAGAAGATCTACAACCTCGATGTGACCGTGATCCCGACCAACCGTGCCTTGCTACGCATTGAGCACCCGGATATCGTCTACCGCACCGAGGAAGAGAAGTTCCGTAACGCCGCCAAGCAGATCAAGCAGCTCAACGAAACCGGGCAGCCGGTGCTGGTGGGCACCATCTCGGTGGAGAAGTCGGAAAGACTCTCCGGCCTGCTGAAGCGTATGGGCGTGAAGCACGAAGTGTTGAACGCCAAGAACCATGAGCGCGAGGCCCATATCGTGGCCCAGGCGGGCCGCAAAGGCGCGGTCACGGTTTCCACCAACATGGCCGGCCGCGGCACCGACATTCTGCTGGGCGGCAACCCCGAATTCCTGGCGCGCGAAGCCGCCCGCAAGCAATCCAAGGATCCCGACCTGATGCCTAAGGAGGAGTGGCAGGAACTCCTCGCGAAGTACAAGACCCAGACCGACGCCGAGCACGACGAGGTGGTCGGCCTCGGCGGGCTGTTCATTCTGGGCACCGAGCGGCACGAGTCGCGGCGCATCGACAACCAGTTGCGCGGCCGCGCCGGGCGCCAGGGCGACCCCGGCGCCTCGCGCTTTTACCTCTCCCTGCAGGACGATCTGCTACGGATCTTCGGCGGGGAACGTATGCAGCGGCTCATGCTGCGTCTGGGCATGGAGGAGGACGTGCCCATCGAATCCCGCCTGATTACCAAGCGCATCGCCGCCGCCCAGGAAGCCGTCGAGGTCCAGAACTTCGAGTCCCGGAAGCACATCCTCGAATACGACGACGTCATGAACAAGCAGCGCCAGGCCGTCTACGGCATGCGGCGCCAGTTGCTCGAGGGAGCGGATCAAAAAGAGCGCGTCATGGAAATGGTGCGCGGGCTGGTGCAATCTTTCATCGATAACCGCTGCCCCGAAAGCGCCCATCCCGACACCTGGGACATGAATTCGCTCAAGACGGACGTCCTCAGCCAGTTTGGAGCCAAAATCGATACCGCCGAACTAGCCCGCATGAACCGCACCGAGATGGAAGACGCGATCTTCGACCGGCTCATGCAGAAGTACCAGGAAAAAGAAGACCTGGTGGGCGCCGACATCATGCGGCAGACTGAGCGCATGATCATGCTCCAGGTGATCGACGACCAGTGGAAAGACCACCTGCTCTCCATGGATCACCTCAAGGAGGGCATCGGGCTGCGCGGCTACGGGCAGAAAGACCCCCTGGTGGAGTACAAGAAAGAGTCGTTCATCCTCTTCCAGGACATGATGGACCGGATCGAAGACGAGTCCATCCGCTACCTGTTCTTCCTGCAGGTGGCCGCCGAGCAGGGGCCCGGACTCCGGCCGTCCCCCGTGCTGCCTTTCCCCACCGACGAGGAGGAGGAAGAGGAAGAAGAGGAGAGCGCCGCGGCGGAAGAGCAGCGTAAACTCGCCGCCCAGACCTCCATCCAGGACTTCACCCGTAACATCCAGCGGAAGAAGGACAAAGAGCTGGCGGACCTGCAGTTCGCGGGCGGCAACGGCGGCGCCAGCACGCAGAAGCAGGTCATTAAGGGGGAGAAGGTCGGCCGCAACGACCCTTGTCCATGCGGCAGCGGCAAGAAATATAAGAAGTGCCACGGCGCGTAATATGAAACGGTTGGCGGTCTTCCTGTTGCCGGCCCTCGCTTGGGCGGCAATCTGGCCGGAGAATTTTGGCGCCTTCCACCGGGTGTCCGCGCAGGCGGCGGCTCTCACCGAGCCGGCTTTGTGGGAGGAGTTTGGCTTCCAGGCCGGCGAGACGGCCCGGTACGCGTCGGCGGGCGCCAAGTTTACCGGCACCGCTTGGCGGCTGCAGGACCCTACGGGCGCGCTGGCGGCCTTCGAGTGGCAACGGCCGGCGGATGCCAAACCATCGTCTCTAGCCAAGCTGGCCGTGCAAACTGCCAAGGGCGTTCTTCTAGTGCACGGTAACTACCTGTTCGCCTTCGACGGCTACCAGCCGCAGGTGAGCGAGGTGGCGGCGGTGATCGAGAACTTGCCCAATCTGGACGATTCGCCCCTCCCGGTGCTTCCCAGCTACCTTCCCTCGGGGAATCTGGTGGCCAATTCCGAACGCTACATTCTGGGTCCGGCGGCGCTGGCGAAATTCGAGCCGGGTGTGCCTCCTTCCACGGCTGCGTTCCACCTCGGGGCGGAAGCCCAAATGGGAACGTTTCATACGGCCGCCGGGGACATGCGGCTGGCGATCTTTAATTACCCCACCCCGCAGATCGCCAGGCAGCAGGTCCAGGAGTTCCAAAAGCTACCCAGCGCCATGGCTAAGCGAAGTGGACCCCTCGTAGCCGTGGTGCTATCTCCACCGGACCGGGATGCGGCGGAAAGACTGCTGGCTCAAATCCGCTATCAAGCCGCCGTGACGCTCAGCGAGCGCGTCCCCACGCGCCGGGACAACATCGGCAATTTGATCATTAACGCATTCATTTTAATAGGGATTCTCCTGGCTTTCTCGGCTGTTGCGGGGATCACCATGGGGGGCTTGCGCGTGCTGCTGCGGCGCGGTGGCAAGGGCGTCGAGGAAGACCCCATGATCCTCCTGCACCTGGAAGATCGCTGATTGGGTAAGCCATCCCTTTTGTTGGCCTTAGACTTGAAACATCTGCTCCAAACAGACCCTTTTTCCTGGTTTTCGCACCGCCTGTGGAAAACTTCGATGGAGTTAAGCGATTGCGGATCATGATGTTACAGCGGAAAATTTTGAGCGGGATTTTTACTTGACTTGAGACGCCGGGGGAAATAAGATCCAACTACAAAAGTTTTTGACGGTTGCGATTCCGTCGAAACTGATTCTCCCATCGAACATCACCCTGGTAGAACAGGGAAACGAATGCTCACCCTCCGGGGTGAGCATTTCTATTTTGTAGGAAACACATCCTGTTACACTGGGAATCATGCACCCGCCCACGCCCAAGAGGCACGCCCAGGAAGCCGGTTGGCGCGTGCGGCTGGCTTCCTTGCGCAATCTCCGGCCGCTGGTTGGCATGGTGTGGGAGAGCAGCCCGGGGCTGGCTGCCGCCACGACCCTCCTAAGGCTCGTCAGGGCACTGCTGCCGCTGGCCATGCTCTGGGTCTCCAAGCTCATCCTGGACGGTGTAGTGGCCTGTATTCTGCGAAAAAACGGACATCCCGCGGCCGTCTGGGAACTGGTCTTCCTGGAGTTCGGTCTGGCCATCCTGAGCGACGTCCTGGGCCGGGCGAACACGCTCACCGACAGCCTGCTGGGCGACCGCTTCACCAACCGCATCAGTGTGCGGCTGATGCGGCACGCCGCCCAACTGGACCTGGCGCACTTCGAAGATCCCGTTTTCTACGACAAGTTGGAGCGGGCGCGCCGGCAGACCACCGGGCGGCTGGGATTGCTGGGGGCCCTGCTGAGCGTGTGCCAGGACAGCATCAGTTTGGCCTCGTTTTCGATCGGCTTGGTGGTCTTTTCGCCCTGGCTGGTGCTGCTCCTGGTAGCGGCGATCATCCCCGCTTTCCTCGGGGAGACGCACTTCACCACGCTGGCGTACTCGGTGCTCTACCGCTGGACTCCTCAGCGCCGGCAGCTCGACTATCTGCGGCTGTTGGGGGCAAGCAATCAGAGCGCCAAGGAGGTAAAGATTTTCGGCCTGGGTAGCCACCTGGCTCATCAATATGATGAGGTTTCCGAGCGTATCTATCAGGAAAACAGGAAGCTTGCCGTGCGGCGCGCCACCGTGGGCTCCGCCCTCAACCTGATCTCCACAGGTGGCTATTATGGCGCCTACGCGGTGGTCTTGGCGCGCACGCTGGCGGGCACCCTGACGGTCGGGACGTTCACCTTCCTGACCGGGGCATTCTCCCGCTCGCGGGCTTACATCGAAAAAATCCTGGCCAGCTTTACGGACATTTCCGAGCAGGCGCTGTTTCTGAAGGATCTCTTTGAGTTCTTCGACATGCAGCCTTCGATCCGCTCGGTTCCGGGCGCTGTTCCGGCGCCGCGTCCCATACGCGACGGGTTCGAGTTCCAGGGGGTTGGCTTCGCCTATCCGGGTTCGGACCGGCTGGTGGTCAAGAACATCGAGTTTCGCCTGGAACCCGGCCAAAAAATCGCGCTGATCGGGCAGAACGGTGCCGGCAAGACCACGCTGGTCAAGCTGCTTGCCCGGCTCTACGATCCGACGCTGGGGCGCATCCTGCTGGACGGCGTCGATCTGCGGGAGTACGACATCGAGGACCTCCGCCGGGAGATCGGCGTGATCTTCCAGGATTACATGCGTTATGAGATGTTAGTCAGAGAAAACATTGGATTTGGAAAGATCGAACAGCTCCCGGATACGGCCCGGATCGAAGCCGCAGCGCGGAAGAGCCTGGCGTGGCAACTGATCGAGAAGCTGCCCCGGGGCTACGACCAGATGGTGGGACGGCGGTTCGAGGGCGGCGTGGATCTTTCGGGCGGCGAGTGGCAGAAGCTGGCCCTGGCCCGCGCCTACATGCGCGACGCCCAGTTGCTCATCCTGGACGAGCCCACCGCCACCCTGGATGCGCGTGCCGAGTACGAGGTGTTCCAACGATTTGCGGATCTCACCCGCGACCGCATGGCGGTGCTCATCTCGCACCGTTTCTCCACCGTGCGGATGGCGGACCGGATCCTGGTGCTCGCGGATGGGGAGATTCGAGAGCAGGGTACCCATCCCCAGTTGGTGGCGCTCGGCGGCCGCTACGCCGAGCTGTTCGAGCTTCAGGCGGCAGGTTATCGATAAGGTTGAAACGGAATGACTGATAAGAAATTGCGAGTGATCCCCCTGGGGGGCCTCGGCGAGTTCGGCATGAACATGGCGGCTCTCCAGTACGGGGATGACATCCTGGTGATCGACTCCGGAATGATGTTTCCGGAGGACGAACTGTTGGGCGTCGATCTGGTGATGCCCGACCTGACCTTTCTCAACGAAAATCACGAGCACGTGCGCGGCTTGGTCCTGACGCACGGCCACGAAGATCACATCGGGGCGGTGCCCTATTTCCTCTCGGAACTCGACGTTCCTGTCTATGGCACGCCCTTTACCCTGGCGCTGGTCGAGCGCCGCCTGGAAGAGTACGAACTGGAGCACGAGCCGCGGCTGAATGCGGTGCATCCGGGGCAGAAGCTGGAAATCGGCCCGTTTACAATCGAGTTCATCCGCGTCACGCACTCCATCGTCAGCGCGGTGGCTCTGGCCATCACGACTCCGCTGGGGGTGGTGATCCATACCGGCGACTTCAAGGTGGACCCGACTCCCACCGACAACGAACTGTTCGATTTGCATACTTTGGCGGACTACGGGAAACGCGGCGTGCTCTTGCTCCTGTCGGATTCGACCAATTCCGACCGGCCGGGCTACACCGAGTCCGAACGCGCTGTGCGGCCCCGCATGGAGGAGATCTTCAACCGGGCGGACAGCCGTATTATCGTCTCTTGTTTCAGTTCTTCCATCCATAGAATTCAACTAATACTTGATATTTCGCGGGAGCTCGGGCGGAAGGTTGCGATCCTGGGCCGCAGCATGGTCAGCGTCAGCGAGATCGCGCACTCTCTGGGGCTGCTGCACATCCCGGACGGCATCCTGATCCGGCCCCAGGACGTGATGGACGCCCCGCCGGGAGAGGTCACGGTCCTGATTTCCGGGACGCAGGGCGAACCCATGTCCGCCCTGGCGCGGGTGGCCGTGGATAACCACAAGCATGTGAGCGTGAAGCCGGGCGACACGGTGGTCCTGAGCGCCCGCATCATTCCGGGCAACGAGAAATCCATCTTCCGCATGGTGGATCATATGGCGCGGCGGGGCGCGGACGTCCTCTATGGCAGCATGAACCCGCCGTTGCACGTCTCTGGGCACGCCAGCGTCGAAGAGCTGAAGCTGGTGCTGAACCTGGTGCGGCCGCGGTACTTCGTCCCGATCCACGGCGAATACCGGCAGTTGAGCAAGCACGCCCGGCTGGCCGAGCACCTGCGGCACTCCGGGCTGGAGGAGACCTTCGTGCTGGATTCGGGCGACGTCTTGGAAATCGACGATGAGGGGGCGCGTAAGGCGGGTCGCGTCACCGTGGGTCGGGTCTGCATCGACTCGGGATCGGTGGACGAGGTGGTCGAGGAAGTGGTGATTCGCGACCGGCGGCACCTCTCGGAGGACGGCATCGTGCTTCCCATCATTGCCATCAACCGGCACACCGGGCGGGTCGAGACGCTACCGGAGATCGTGAGCCGGGGTTTCGCGCTGGCCGAAGACGGGTCGGATTTCCTGCAAACGGCGCGGCAGGTGGTGGCCAGAACTCTGGAGGCCTCCAACCCGGAGGAGAAGACCGATTGGGGCGTGATGAAAGAGAAGGTGCGGGCAGATTTGAAGCGGTACATTCAGAAGCAGACCTCGCGGCGGCCTTTGGTGATGCCCGTGGTCCTGGAAGTGTGAACCGGTCGTACCTGGAGGACGCCTCTGGGTTCCAGGGGCATGCGGAGAAGGTGTTCGCCCCGGCGGACGAAGCCGGGGTGGCGGAGGTCTTGCGCCAGGCTTCGGCCACGGGCAAACCGGTGACGGTGGCCGGGGCGGGAACGGGCGTGACAGGCGCCCGCGTGGCTCTGGGGGGCTGGGTTCTGTCTCTCGAGCGGCTGAACCGGCTGGAAGTGCACCCGGGGTTAGCCCGCGCGGAGGCCGCCGTTACGCTTTCGGAACTGCACCGGGCGGCGGGGCAGAGCGGGCAGTTCTACCCGCCGGACCCGACCGAGGCGGCCGCCTCGTTGGGCGGCACCATCGCCACCAATGCCAGCGGCTCGCGCAGTTTTCGCTACGGAGATACCAGGAAGCACGTGCTGCGGCTGCGGGTGGTGCTGGCCGATGGCCGGGTGCTGGACCTGCCCCGGGGTGAGCCTGTGGATTTCGAGGTGCCCGCTATTCCGGCGCCGGCGACCACCAAGCAGACGGCGGGTTACCATCTGCGCCCGGGGATGGACTGGGTGGACCTGTTCATCGGCTCGGAAGGCACGTTGGGGGTGATCACCCACGCCGAACTTAGGCTGCTGCCGGCGCCGGGGGCGCTTCTGGCGGGAGTGGTCTTCTTTCGGGGCGACCGTGCCGCAGTGGCGGCAGTGGAGGACTGGCGTGCCAACGCCCGGGCGCGCATGCTGGAGTACTTTGACCGGCCGTCCCTCGCCCTGCTGCGCGGCAGATTTCCCGAGGTCCCCGAACAGGCGGGCGCCGCCGTGTTGTTCGAGCAGGAGTTGAGCGCGGAGGACGACCCCGAGGTGGAGCGCTGGGCGGAACGTCTGGAAACGGCCGGGGCGCTGGTGGAGGATTCCTGGTTCGCCACGTCGGCGCGCGACCGGGAGCGCTTCCGCAAATTCCGGCACGCGCTGCCCGAAGCGGTAAACGATACCGTGCGGCGCAACGGCTTTCTGAAGATGGGCTCGGACTACGCCGTGCCGCCGGCCCGCAACCTCGAGATGCTGGAATATTACCGCCGCCGGCTGGAGCAGGAATTCGCCGGACGATATGTGATCTTCGGGCACATCGCCGACGCGCACGTGCACGTGAACATCCTGCCGGCTTCCCAGGAGGAATTCGCGCGGGCCCAGGCGCTGATGGTGGAGTTTGCGCGGCAGGCCGTGGCGCTGGGTGGAACGGTGTCGGCCGAGCACGGCCTGGGCAAGCGCAAAGCGCACCTGCTGGCCATCCAGTACACGCCGGAGCACCTGGAGGCCATGAAACAGGTCAAGCGGCGCCTGGACCCGCAGTGGCTGCTGGGCAGAGGAACGCTTTGGCCAGCGGAGTAGAAGCGCGGCGCGTCCGCATACGGCTACGCGGGATTGTGCAGGGGGTAGGGTACCGGCCGTTCGTCTACCACCTGGCGCGGGAACTGCAACTGGGCGGCTGGGTGCTCAACGCGTCGTCCGGGCTGTGGGTGGAAGTCGAGGGGCCGGGGGCCGCGGTGGATGGCTTTCTGGAGCGGGTCCGGACGGAGGCGCCGCCGCTGGCGCGCATCGAAGAGATGACGGTCGTGGATGCGCCCCTGGCCGGCGGCGCCAGCTTCGTGATCCGCGAGAGCGTGGCCGAGGAGGGCGAGTTCGTGCTGGTCTCGCCGGATGTGGCCACCTGCGCGGACTGCCTGCGCGAGCTCCGCGGCCCGGCCGATCGGCGCTACCTCTACCCGTTCACCAACTGCACCAACTGCGGGCCGCGCTACACCATCATCCAGGACATTCCCTACGACCGGCCCAAGACCACCATGGCGCGCTTCCGTATGTGCCCGGCGTGCCAGGCGGAGTATCAGGATCCGAATGACCGGCGGTTCCACGCGCAGCCGAACGCCTGCCCCGCCTGCGGGCCGCGGCTTTCGTCCGGCTTGGAAGAAGCACGGCGGCTGCTGCGAGACGGCCGCATCCTGGCCGTCAAGGGATTGGGCGGCTTTCACCTGGCCTGCAATCCGGCCGATGCGGCGGCCGTCGAGCGGCTGCGGGCGCGCAAGCGACGCGGAGACAAGCCCTTCGCGCTGATGGCCCGCGACCTCGAGGCGGTTGAACGGATCTGCCATGTCTCCGAGGAAGACCGGCGGTCGCTCACGAGCGAACGGCGGCCCATCGTAGTGATGCCTCGCCGCGAGGACTCCGGGCTCTCCCCGGCGCTGGCGCCGAACGACCGGACCCTGGGTGTGATGCTGCCCTATACGCCGCTGCACCACCTGCTGCTCGATGATCCCGCGCTGCCGGTGCTCGTGATGACCAGCGGGAATATCGCCGAGGAGCCCATCGTGACCTCCAACCAGGAGGCGCGGGAACGGCTGGCCGGCGTGGCCGACGGGTTTCTGGATCACGACCGCGATATCTATATGCGGGTGGACGACTCGGTGGTGCGGACCTTCGAGGGCCGCGAGCGCCTGCTGCGTCGCTCCCGCGGCTACGCGCCTGAGCCCATCGACCTGGGAATGGAGGTGGCCGGGATCCTGGCCTGCGGCGCCGAATTGAAAAATACCTTCTGCCTGAGCAAGGGCCGGTACGCCGTGCTGAGCCAGCATATCGGCGACCTGGAAAACTACGAGACCCTGGTCTTCTTCGAGGAAACGCTGGCCAATCTGAAGAAGCTGTTCCGCGTGGAGCCGCGCGCGGTAGCTTATGATCCGCACCCGATGTATCTGAGCACGCGCTTCGCGCTGGACATTCCGGACCTGCAAAAGATCGCCGTGCAGCACCATCACGCGCACGTGGCCAGTTGCATGGCGGAGAACGGGCTGCGGGGGAAGGTGATCGGGGTGGCATTTGATGGCACCGGCTACGGAACCGACGGGCAGATCTGGGGCGGGGAATTCCTGGTGGTGGATTACAGCGGCTTTGAGCGCCGGGCGCACCTGCGGTACGTGCCGCTGGCGGGCGGCGACGCAGCGGTTCGGCTGACCTGGCGCGCCGCGCTGGGATACCTCACCGATACTTTCGGCGCGGCATCCCCGCCGGCGAGCCTGCCCCTGTGGGAGCAGGTGCCGGAGAAGAAAACGAATGCCCTGCGCGCTCTTCTGGCGCGGGGCGCGGGCACGGTACGGACCTCTTCGTGCGGGCGGCTGTTCGACGCGGTGGCCTCGATCATCGGCCTCCGGCAGGAAGCCAATTTCGAGGCGCAAGCGGCCATCGAACTCGAAACCATCAGCGAGGACGGCTGGGACGGAAGCTACCCCTTCGAGATCGAGAACTCCGAGCCTTGGCAGATCGACCTGCGGCCCACGATCTCGGCCATCGTCGCGGACCTCGGGCGGGAATGCTCGCTGGCCCGGATCGCCGCGGCGTTCCATAGCACGGTGGCGGCGATCATCGTGGAAGTCTGCCGGCGGCTGCGCGCGCTGGAGGGGCTAAACCAGGTCTGCCTAAGTGGCGGCACGTTCCAGAACATGCGGCTGCTGGAGCGCGCAGCGCGCGGGTTACGGAAGCAGGGGTTCGAACTTTTTCTGCACGCCCGGGTGCCGGCCAACGACGGGGGCATCGCGCTGGGACAGGTGGTGGTGGCGAACGCGGTTTTGCGAAACCGATAACATGGAGGAGCGGAAGGGAAGCTTATGCGTCAATTTCGCCGGCTGATTTCGCTCTTCATGGCCATGTTGCTGGCGGGGGCCCTGTTCGCGCGTCCGCCGCGGAAGGTTCTGATCGTGGATGGTCAGAACAACCACGCCTGGCGGGAAACTACCCCGGTGCTGAAAAAGATCCTGGAAGAGACCGGGTTGTTCCAGGTGGATGTGGCCACCTCCCCGCCGGCGGGCGGCGACATGAGCGGCTTCCGGCCGGACTTCGCGGCCTACCGGGCGGTGGTGCTGAACTATAACGGCGATCCCTGGCCGGCCGGGACCAAGGCGGCGTTCGAGAAATACGTGCGCCGCGGAGGCGGCGTGGTGAGCTACCATGCGGCGGACAACGCGTTCCCGGAATGGACCGCATACAACGAAATGACCGCGCTCGGCGGATGGGGCGGCCGGACGACGGAGAAATCCGGCAAGATGGCGCGCTTCCGGGACGGGAAACTGGCCCTGGATAGCGGCCCGGCGAACTGCGGGCATCACGGCGCGCGGCTGCCGTTCGTGGTGACCCTGCGGGACCCGAATCATCCGATCGTGACGGGGCTGCCGCGCGAATGGATGCACGCTGCCGACGAACTGTACGACAGCCTGTGCGGTCCGGCGCAGGATCTGAACGTGATCGCCACGGCGCACTCCGACCCCGCGAACCGCGGCACGGATCAGAACGAGCCCATGCTGATGACTGTACGGTACGGCAAGGGCCGCATCTTTCACACCACGCTGGGGCATGACGTGGCGGCCATGCGGTGCGTGGGCTTCATCGTGACCTTGCAGCGGGGGACAGAGTGGGCGGCCACCGGCAAGGTGACGCAGAAGCTGCCCACGGATTTTCCCACCGCCAGCCAGGTCAGCTTGCGGCAGTGACATCCGGAGCTCCGATTTTGGCGGAGAGGCCCACTCGTGGTGCGCCTTTCTTCGGTTACGGCCTTCGCCAAAGCCGTACATCCTAGCGGACCGGCAAGGGCTCACTCGCCCGAATGCGAGCGAACTCGGGATGTTCCTGGTTCAGCAGAATATTGTGCTCCACCAGCGTCGCCAAAGAGGGAACCATCAGCACCGGCGTGCGCCGCTCGTCATACCATCTGTCGCCAAACGCCCGGGCTGCTTTATAGGAAGGCGCGTCCCACCCCGGGACGTCCCCGGGCGCAATCTCTTCCACGGGCAGACCGGCCGGAATCTCAATCGTGACATAGCCCTGGGTTGACGGTACGTTCCCGGAAGCGTGCACCAAAACTTCCAGCAGAGCACCCGCGTAGGTTTCGGCGGCATAGATCACGCGCCGCCCCGGGGAATTCCAGCGGGCCCCGTAAAGCATCGCGCCACTTCCGTCGAAGATGACATGTCGCATGTCGGCAATCCGGAATGCTCGCAGCGGGCCGCTACGCCGGAAGGCCATAAACGATGCGGGCCATCACCTCTTCGGCCTGCCGCGCGCCTAATTCCGTCAGAGCCGCTTCGAGAGGGGTCTTGCCCCCAATCTCGGGATGCGGAGAGGTGAGAAAGCGCCTGGCCCGCTCGCGGTCCCCCCAGACCTCTTCGGCCATGGCCACCACCCGCGCCATGCGCTCCGTCCGTTCGCTCTCCGCGGGGCTTAGGCGCTCCCGCCTCCGTTTGTACGTGGCTTCCGGTACGATCCGGTGCATCATGGCGCGCTGCTCGCCGGCGTCCGAAAAGACGCGCCTGGCCACATTGCGGAGAGTGGACTTGGGCAGCCCGCGTTCCACGGCGTCGTTCAGTTCCAGGATGGAGGTCACAGGACTTCCCAGAACGCGGAGGCCCCCCAGAACTTCTCCAATGTGACGCGGTTCCAGCATCGGTATCATTATAGCCCGTCACGCGGATCAAATGATACGGGACATCCCGCCGGGGGTTGCACAATTTCAGGTAAACCGATACGATAATCCTTATTCGCGCGCGAGGGTACCTGCATGTTTATGGCGCCGGTTTCTCTAGAGCGGTCCACCGCGCCCACGGGCTTCGCCCTTGCTCTTGGCCTCTGCTTCGCGCTGTTACTGGCCGCAACCGCAGCGGCTCAGGGGCCCCGACAACTCAAGCCCGGCTGGAACCTGTTCTCGAAGGATCAGGACATCCAGCTCGGCAAAGAGGCCGCCGCGCAGGTGGAAAAGCAATACACCGTGGTTCGCGACGAGGCCTTGGTGCAATACATCCGGCGGATCGGCGCCAAGCTGGCGTCTACCCCGGAGGCGGGTGGGTATCCGTACTCTTTCCAGGTGGTGGCCGACAAATCCATCAACGCCTTCGCGCTGCCGGGCGGGCCCGCGTTCGTGCATACCGGGTTGCTGGCGGCGGCTGACAACGAAGCCCAGGTGGCCGGCGTGCTTGCGCACGAAATCTCGCATGTGGCGCTGCGCCATGGCACCAGTCAGGCGTCCAAGGCGAACCTGTTCCAGTTGCCTGCCTTGTTGGCGAGCGGGATGCTCGGCAAGAGCGGGTCCATGCTCGGCCAGTTGGCGCAACTGGGAATCGGCTTGGGCACGAACTCCGTGCTGCTGAAATTCTCCCGCACGGCCGAAAGCGATGCCGACCTCCTGGGCACTCGCATCATGGCCAAGGCCGGGTACAACCCCCTGGAGATGGCTCGGTTTTTCGAGAAACTGGAGGCTTCCGGCGGCGCCCGCGGCCCGCAGTTCCTCTCGGACCACCCCAACCCGGGCAACCGCGTCAAAGCTGTCGAGACGGAAATCGGATATCTTCCACGGAGCAGCTACACGACCGGGAGCGCGAACGAATTCGCGCGTATACAGAAATTGGCTGCGGCCGTTCCGGTGCCTCCGCCCAAGCAGGCGGCTTCCGCGCAACCAACTGCGGCGCCTTCGATGCCGCAAATCCCGGTGTCCCGGACCATCCGCGAGTACCGTGCCAGCGCCTATGCCATTTCGTACCCGGACAACTGGCAGGCCACCGCCGCGCAGAAGTCGCAGGGAGTCACCCTGGCGCCCCGGGAAGGCTACGTGCAAGGTAGTGGCGGCGGGTATTCCATCGGCGCCGGCGCCGTAGTGGACTTCGCCAGTAAGACGGGTGACCTGAACCGGGACACCGCCGGCCTGCTCCAGAAGCTGGCAGGCGAGAACGCAGACATGCGTACCCAGGAGCCGTCGAAGAGCACGCGGGTGAATGGGCAACCCGCCCTTGTCACGATTCTGCAGTCACGGTCGCCCTTCGCTGGCGAAACGGAAGTCGATACGCTGGTCACCGTCGAGCGTCCGGAGGGCCTCTTCTTCGTGGTGCTGATCGCTCCGCAGAGTATGGTTCGGAACATGCAGGGCGCCTTCGACGCCATGCTCCGTTCGATCCGCTTCAGCCCTGCTGCATCGCGTTGAGGGTCTAAGAAGGGGAAGGGTCAATGCCGTGAGAAGCAAGACTTGTACAGCGATCGCGGCGCTTCTGATGCTGTGGGTGGGCGCCAGGCCGGCCAGGGCACAGATCCCCGGCTCGCAGACGGTGCGCTTTTTCGATAGCGAGACCGGCTTGGCAGTCGAACCTCAGCAGGTCACGCTCGATGGGACGGCCTTCACCACCCGTGACACACGCTTCGCAGGCGCCTACCGCTTCAGTCTTACCGGCGGCGAACACGAAATCCAGGCCCTGACTTCTGGATATAGGAACTTCGTTTTTTCCCTTCGCGCATTCGACACCTCTAGCGGCGCCGAAGCCATGGTCGATCCGGTGGTGGGTCCGCCCGAGTTCTCTCCGGACGCCATCCGCAAGAACCTCAGCCCGGACAGCGCCTTGGTCGTCGGCTTCGTCGGAGAAGATTCCACCGGCAGACCTCTCAGCGGTGTCCGGGTGGCTGCTCTCGGGGTGGAAGCCTACACCAATGAGCGCGGGTTCTTCTCGCTCAAGGTGCCGGTTGCCGCCGGGGCTGCGGACAACGCAACCGCCGCCAGCATCACGTTCTCAAAAGACGGCTATCGCACGGACGAGCGCAGCAACGTGGATTTATACCCCGACAACGCACTGAAGTACCGCGTGCGGCTGCAGGCGGGCGCCGGGACACAGGCTCGCGACGACCGGGGCGCCCCTACCGCGCAGCAGGCCGTCCCGGCAAAGCCCGATCTGATGGCCCCGGTCGGCCAATTGCTCGGCCTGCTACTCGGCGGCCGCGCTCCGGGTGTTGCACCGCAATCGACCCCCGGCGAGATTGCGTCGACTTTGGTGCCCAAGAACTGGCGGGTCCCCTCCTCCATCCGTGTCGGGCGCGACTGTAAGACGCCGGTCACCTGCGCCGCCATCGAAGTCATCAGTCTGGACCACTACTGCAAACGGGTGCTTCCCTCTGAGTGGATTCCGGCGTGGAAGCAGGAGGCTTTGAAGGCGGGCAGCGTGGCGGTTCGCACTTATGCCACCTGGTACTATAATTCCCGCGCACGGGTCTCCTACGACATCTGCGACAACCCTTCGTGCCAGTACTTCGGCCCGAGAACGTACTTCACTACGGACCTTTCGGTGGATGCCACGACCGTGGCGGTGCTCACCGGATCAGACGGAATCGTAGTCAAGGCCGAATACTCCGCGGAGGCCAACGACACCGGCTGCGGCGACGGCAAGACCGCCGATTGCATCGAGGATCCGGTTTGCGCCGGTATGCGATCGAGGGGCCATGGCCGCGGGATGTGTCAACGTGGGACGCAACGATGGGCCGCGCAGGGGAAGGACTGGAAGTGGATCGTGCAGCACTACTTCCCTTCGTTCAAGGTCGCCCCTGCCCCCAAGGAGGCGCAGCCGTGAGTGCTGCCTCCCGCACAAATCTTGATGCCGAATAAGGAACGGGACGAATCGTGGAAGGAGGATTCCATGCACTATCTGTGGATGTGCATCATCGGCCTCGTGGTCGGCCTACTTGCAAAACTGATCATGCCCGGCAAGGATCCGGGCGGCATCATCGTCACGATGCTGCTCGGCATTGCCGGGTCGTTTGTCGCCGGGTTCCTGGGACGCGCCGCGGGCTGGTACCAGCCGGGTCAGGGAGCTGGATTCATCATGTCGGTCCTTGGCGCGATCCTGCTCCTGCTGCTGTATCGCCTGTTGAGGCGGAGCGCCGCTTGAGCGCTTGAGTTCACAACCGCATCTAGAGAAGACTCTAAGACTGGATCTCTTTATAGGCTGGCGTCGGTGTTGCCACGTCTGCGATCTGTGCTTGGCATACTGATTGGGTGGATGAGGTCCCGCAGCGGCAGCCCCGCGATCTCCGCTGGAGCGCATGGCGGTACTTCCCTGCGCTCCTTCGCCCTGCTCGTCGGAGGGCTGTGCCTTTTCTTTGCTGTTGCGGCGTCGCTGTTCTTTCAGCGATATCCGCTCCCGCGCCGGCATGAAGTAGCGCTCTATGGCTGCCTGATTGTGCTCCTGTTTCTCGCGGCGCTTCCGGCTCTGCCTCTGGGCCGCCGGTTCGCCCATCGGTGGAGGCGGCGGCGCTGGGCGCCGCTTCTGATCCTGTTCGTCTGGGTAGTGCCTTATTGGATCTATGCCGCCGGGACCGGCGATTTCCGGCTGGCGGCCCTATACCGCCTGCTCGCCGTTTGCGCGCCGCCTTTGTCGATCTACTACGTAGTGCCGCGCCGTCATCCTGGCTTACTCTATTGGGCGGATGCATTTGCCTGGTTGTGGCTCACGTTGGCAGTCGTGCTGCGCCGGTTGGCCGGCATCTGGACCGTGCCAGTAAACCTGGACTTCATGGCCCGGCTGTTCGTGATCGCGGTGGCTTCCTGGTGCTGGGTCTTTGTGCGTCCCGTACCGGGCATGGGATACGCCTTTTCGGTCTCCGCCCGAATCGTCCGCGCGGCGGCCTTCAATTTCGCTGGCTTTGCCTTGATCGCGATTCCCGCCGCCTTCGCGATGCGTTTCGCCGGATGGCATCCGCGCTGGCAGGGCTTCGCGGCGTTTTGTCTGAACTATGTGGAGATTCTGGTATTCATTGCCTGGCTGGAGGAGTTGCTCTTTCGCGGATTCCTGCAATCCCTGGCCACCCGCTGGCTCCAGTCCGAAATCAGAGGGCAACTCGTCGCCTCGCTGGCATTCGGGTTGAGCCATGTTCTGCTCGCGCCCGCTCCGAACTGGCGATATGTAGCGCTGGCCTCTGTGGCAGGCTGGTTCTACGGCTCAGCGTTTCGGCGGAGCCGGAATCTGGTAGGGCCTTCGCTAACCCACGCCCTGGTCGACGTGGTGTGGCGCACCTGGTTCACCCCGGCTTGACCCGACGTGAGCGCGTAGCGGGAGGCCGGACATCAGATCCATTCAAACCGGCGCACGGTAAGGTCGCTTGCCACCTCGCCGGTGTGCTTGATCCCGGCGGGTTCGAACAGCATGACCTCCACCTCTTGCTCTGCCACAGGGCGGTGCTCCACTCCGCGAGGTACGACGATGAACTCGCCCTCGCCCAGCGTCACGCTCTTTTCGTGGAACTCCATCCGGAAACTGCCTCGCAAAACCAGGAAGAACTCGTCCTCCTCGGTGTGGTCGTGCCAGACAAACTCGCCTCGAAACTTGACGACCTTCACGTGCTGCCCGTTCAGTTCGCCCACAATCCGCGGGTTCCAGTGATCTGAGATCATCGCCAGCTTTTCGCGGAGGTTAACCTTCTCCATGGGGCGAGGATAGCAGGAATTCGGCGGATGTCATCGGTCCGCCGCGGGTGATACACTCCCCCCTATGCCAGATCTTCCCCAGTCCAGCCTGGACTATCGGCTCGATCAACTTTCGAAACTAGCCGGCATCCTGTTGCCGCTCGTCGTGGCGGTAGTGGGTGGTCTCTACACCTACGAGAAGGACAAAAACGATACGCGCACCCTAAACCGGCAGGAACGGCGCGATCTCCAACAAGTGCAGTATGCCAACCTGACCGCGCTGGTTCCTTTGCTGACCAGCCAGGACCCCTCCAACCGGTTGCTCGGCATGGAGATTTTCACTTCCGAGGCCAAGAAACGCGAGGCTCCCCTGGACTTAATCCCCGCGATCCGGCGGCTCGGCAACGAGCATCCGGAACACCTGAAGCAGGCGATGGCCGCGGTGGCGGCAGCCGAGGAGCAAAGCAAGGCAGCGAAGAACGGAAGCTGATCGGGACCGGGATGGGTTCTCCAAACGTCTGCTCCCCAACCTGGACGTTGTACCATGGGGCGGTGACGCACACGGACGAAGGTGCATTTCTATTGGAGAGCCTGAGGCGCACGCGCGACTTGTTCCTCGGCGAAGTGGCCGGCGTGTCGGAGGCGCAGGCGAGCTTTCGGCCTTCGGCGGATGCCTGGTCGATTGCGGACTGTGCGGAGCACGTGGCGATAGCGGAGCGGGGGATGTACAAGCTGATTGCCGCCGCCGGGCCGCGAACTGAAGAGAGCGACCGGCGGATTGACGAACGCATTCTCGAAATGGGCAGGAACCGGGAGCAGAAGATGGCCGCCCCCGCGGGCGCCCATCCCCGGCGGCGCTTCGCCACGCTCGCGGAGGCGGCGGCGTTTTTCGAACGCTGCCGCTCCGAGACGATCGAACTGGTGGAGCGCAGCCGGGGGGAACTGCGGCGCCTGGCCGTGAGCCATCCGCTCGCCGGTGAGATCGACGGCTATCAGTGCGCCCTGCTGATGATGGCGCATCCGGAACGGCACGCCCTGCAGGTGCGGGAGATCAAATCGCAGCCCGGCTATCCCGCCTGAGGTTCGCCAGCCCTCCGGCGGGTGTCATAATGGGTCCAGAGGGGTAATAGTATGAGCGTGACCGACGAGGTCCTGGCTGCCAACCGCAGCTACTCCAGCACATTCCAACTGTCCCACCTGGTTGCTCCGCCCAGCCGCAAGCTGGCCGTGGTAGCTTGCATGGACGCCCGGCTGACCATCGAGCCGATGCTGGGCCTGAAAACGGGCGAAGCGCACGTTATCCGGAATGCCGGCGCGATCGTCACCGAGGACGCCCTGCGTTCGCTGATCATTTCGCACCACTTGCTGGGCACGCAGGAGTTCATGATCATCAACCACACGGATTGCGGAATGCTGAGCTTCCAGGATGCCGCCCTGGAGGCGAAGCTCCGCGAAACCACGGGCACCGCGGCAGTGGCTCCGGCGGCGTTCCACGCGTTTTCGGACTTGGAGGAGAATGTGCGGCGGCAGATGCAAAAGCTGCGGTCGCACCCCTGGATTCCCGCTTCCATCCCGGTGCGCGGATTCGTGTACGACGTCAAGAGCGGTCTGCTCCGCGAAGTGGCCATGGGGAAGACGCTTTCCGCGTAGTCCGCCCGGACGATTGCCTTTTGGAGCCGGCAGGCCTATATATGGGATCTGATGCGAACCGCGTTAGTGGGGGTGTGCCTGGCCTTGTTACCGGCTCCGATCCCGTTGCACCCGGCGATGGCGCAGCGAAATAATTCCAAACCCGAGCACGCCGTCATCCTCATCATTGACGGGCTCAGCTACAAGGCGCTCCAGCGCCTGGAGATGAAGAATCTGCGGGCGCTGGCCGCCGCGGGGACGTATTACGAGAGGTCCTACAACATTCTCCCGGCCGACCCGAGAGAAGGCGAATGGACCCAATATCACTCCTCGTCGATCCCCAACCCGGTCATCCTGGCGGGCACGGTGATGCTGCGCACGGACCAGCGCTACGTGCAGGAGTCCTTTTATCCGGACCGCATCACGGCCCACGCCGCCAACGATACGGCGTACCGGCGGATCAACGTGGGGTTCCACCTCAGTTATCTGAACGGTTCGGATGAACGCCCGGTGCACGACGACCAGACCATGTACTGGGCGCTCGACTTCCTCCGCCACGACCGCCCGGCGTTCATGAAGGTCCACCTCCAGGACACGGGAAACGGGGGTTACGTCTGCTACCAGGAAAAGGACCCCGCGGTTCCGTGGCGGCAAAATATATGGGCGGAAGGGTCCCCGTACGTTAAGGCGGCCTTGCAGGCGGACGCTTACCTGGGGCAATTCCTGCGGGAACTCGAAAGCCTGGGGTTGCGCGACAAAACGCTGCTGTTTGTGACGGCCGATCACGGACAGGCCGATGCCGGCTGGCATCCGTTCGACGCCGAGGAGGCCTGGTCCATGCCGCTCGTGGTGGCCGGCCCCGGAGTCCGCGCGGGCCAGCGCTTCGAGTACGCCGAACAGATCGATATCGTGCCGACGCTGTGTCACCTGATGGGGGTGAAGCCGCCCGCCAACGCCAGCGGCCGCATTCTCGCCGAAGCTCTGGAAAATCCGCCGAAGAGCGCGCCGCGGCGCAGCCAGACCATGAAAGAGCTGGACGCGCTGTTGCGGGACGGCGACGCGCAAATCGCGAAGCTGCGGAAGGAGGCCGAAACATCGGCCGAGGCCAAGGCCCGGCTCGCGGAAGTCCAGCGGGATTTCTATGGCCTGGACCGCATTCTGCGCTGGCATCGGTTCGGGACCGTCGCGCAGCTTATGGCTCACGATCGCAAGGTGCTCGACCGGATCGCGCCGCGGTAGCCGCGCGGATGCCGGGACTGGATCGGCGGATATGGCCCAATCCGGCCTGCCGTTTGTGAGATGATCTTCATGATGTTGCACGCGGGTTACCAGAGAGGGAAGGGTGCGTTTCTCATTTTCGCGGCCGCCCTGGCCGCCGCGGCGGCTTTCCCAGCCGCTGGCATGGATCTGCCGGAAGGGCCGGGAAGGCAGGCGACCATTCGGGTCTGCGGCAAGTGCCATTCTCCCGAGAAAGGGACATCGCTGCGGCAGAGCCGGGACGAGTGGGCCGCGGAAGTCTCCAAGATGATCGAGATGGGCGCCCAGGGGTCGGACGAAGACTTCAATATGATCCTCGACTACCTGGCCAAGAATTTCGGCCCCCAGTCGCCGCGCCCGATCAACATGAACACGGCCACGGCGGTGCAACTGGAATCGCGGCTCACGCTGACCAAGACCGAAGCGGCGGCTCTGCTGCGGTACCGCGCGGAGAAGGGCGAGTTCAAATCCATCGACGATCTCAAGAACGTTCCCGGGCTGGATTTCAAGAAGATCGAGGCGCGGAAGTCGAGAATTGTTTTCTGAGGGAAGGTTTGGGGCATGCGCAGAGCAGGGTGGGGGGTGCTTTCCGCGGTCATCGGCTGCGGGTTGCTGTGGGCCGCGGATTGGGCCACCGAAAGCGGAAGTCCCCAGCGGGACGGCTGGCTGAAGGGCGAAAAGTCCCTGGTGAAGGAGAAGGCGGGGGGCCTGCATCTGCTGTACCGGGCCACCCTGGACAACGCCTCGAAGGGCGCGAACGCGCTCTCCTCGCCGCTGGTGCTGGGGAATCTCATCACCTATCGCGGCTTCAAAGAGATGTTGTTCGTGGGCGGGAGCGCGGACAACGTTTATTCGATCGACGCCGACCTTAACCGGCTTCTTTGGAAGACGCATTTCGACGTCCGCGCGGAACCGCCGGCGGCTTCCGGGTGCGCGGAGGGAATGACCGCCGGGATCGCCATGCCCGGCAGCGCCACCGCCCTCGGCCGCGGCGCTACCTGGCGCCGGCCCGGCACAACGGCCGGCCGGAGCCTCCCGAGCTTCTTCGGGGGCGGGTTCGGGAGAAACGGCAGCGTGTTCGCGGTCTCGAGCGACGGCTGGCTGCGGATCGTGCGCCAGTCGGACGGGAACGACACGGCCGTGGCGCCGGTGAAGTTCGTGCCGCCGAATTCGCAGTTGAGCAGCCTGAATGTGGGCGGCGCGGTCGTCTATGCGGGCACCCGGGGCGATTGCGGCGGGCCGAACGCGCTGTACGCGGTGGATCTGGACGCCGCGGACCATCCCGTGAAAATGTTTCCTACCAACGGCAGCGGTCCGGCGGGCGCGGGCGCTACGGCCATCGGCTCCGACGGCACGGTGTATCTGCAGGTGGCGCGGGGGCATGGGGAGGCCGCCGGCGAGTACCAGGACACCGTGCTGGCGCTTACTCCGGGCGACCTCACGGTCAAGGATTACTTTACCCCCGCCGGTGCGCCGCGGGCAGGGAAGTCGGGAGCCGCAGTGGAGGGAGTGACCCCGGCGGTCTTCCGGTGGAAGGGCCGCGACGTGATCGTGGCCGGCGGAGCCGACGGCCGGCTGTACCTGCTGGATTCCAAGTCCCTGGGTGGGCCGGACCATCACACGCCGCTGGCCCGCAGTGAGCCGGTGGCGGCGGCCAACGGAAAATCCGCGGGCCGCGGCTGGTGGGGAGATTTTGCCACCTGGGAGGACGCCGACGCGAACCAGCGCTGGATCTACGCGGCGTTGCGCGGTCCCGCGCGGGCGGGGACGAAGATTCCGGCCACGAATGGCGCGGCGCCGGACGGCAGCATCGTGGCCTTTCAGGTGGAAGAGCGCGGCGGACGCCTGGCGCTGGCGCCGCGCTGGATCTCGCGCAACCTGCTGGCCCCGGCGGCGCCGGTGACCACCAACGGCCTGGTGTTCGCCTTGGCCACCGGGGACTCGCCGCGCGGGGCGAAGCCTGCGGCGCTCTACGTTCTCGATGGGGCCACGGGGAAGGAATTGTTCGCGACGGGGAAGGAGGTCCGCGCCTTCTCCCACGCGAGCAGCCTGGCGGCGGCCAATGGCCGCGTCTATTTCACGACGCATGACAACGCGGTGTACTGTTACGGTTTCCCCGCCGAGCAGCCGCAACTGACGGAGCCCTAGGTAAACGACGGAATGCGAAGACTACGGATAATCCTGACGGCTGCGGTTTTTTGTGCATCGGGTTGGGCCGCCGATTGGCCGACCGACGGCGGTAATCCCCAGCGGACCGCGTGGCAGCAAGACGAGCACATCCTCACCCTGGAGAACGTGCACAACCTGCAGATCCTCTGGAAGCTGCACCTGGATAATCAGCCCCGGGAGATGCACTCGCTGTTCCCGCCGCTGATCGTGGAGGGCGTGCACACCAGCAGCGGTCCGAAAGAGGTGGCCATCGAGGCGGGCATTTCCGACAATTTGTACGCCATCGATGTAAGGGAGGGCAAGCTTCTCTGGAAGAAGCATTTCGAGTATCCGCCGATCACCCGGGGACGGGGGCTGCATTTCGGCGACCCGCTGTGCCCCGGCGGCCAGACGGCGACCCCGGTCATCGGCCCGCCGAATGCCGCGGGCGAACGCATCGTGTACGCGCTGGCCGGCAACGGCGAGTTGCACTCTCTCAACATTGCCAACGGAGAGGACGTCGCCCCACCCGTGCAGTTCGGTTTCCCCAACGGGAAGTCGTACGCCCTGAACCTGTGGAAAGGCGTGATCTATACCACGACTTCCCAAGGCTGCAACGGCAATCCCAACCAGGTGTGGGCGATCGATGTGAACGATCCCTCGCACAAGGTGATGACCTTCAATCCCGGAAGCGGCGGTTTGTGGGGCCGCACGGGGGCGGCCATCGACTCGACCGGTACCGCCTGGGCTCCCACGGGCGACGGAATTTATGAGCCCGAGAACGAGATCTATGGCAACGGCTTGATCGGGGTGCATGTGGATGGCCGGCAACTGGCGCTCAAGGACTGGTACGTGCCGACCAACTGGGCGTGGATGCGGAAGCGCGACCTGGACATGCAGGTGACGCCCGCCATCTTTCCGTTCCGGGGGCGGGAGTTGATGGTGACCGGCAGCAAAGAGTGCCGCGTCTATCTGCTGGACACGCAGAACGCCGGCGGCGACGACCACCAGACGCCGCTCTATCGTACGCCGCTGATGTGTAACGAAGAGGTGAACTTCGCCTCGGCCGGAATCTGGGGCGCCATGGCCACTTGGCTGGATGCGCACGGCACGCGCTGGGTGCTGACCCCTTTCTGGGGGCCGCCGCATCCCAAATTCAGCGCGCCGGTCTCTTACGGTCCGGTGAAAGATGGCGCGGTCGTGGCGTTCCACGTGGAGGAGCAGGGCGGCACGTTCCGGCTTGCGCCGGCGTGGATGTCGCGGAACATGAACCGGGCTGAGCCGCCGGTGATCGCCAACGGCATCGTATTCGCGTACGGCAACGGCGAGAACACCGAGCAGGCGTATCCGGATCGGGGGCTCTACGACTTCAGCCCGGAGCGTATCAAGAATTCCACCCACGCCGTCCTGTACGCGCTGGACGCCGAGACGGGCAAAGAACTCTATTCGAGCGGCGACCAGATCACGTCGTTCGCGCACTTCACCGGGTTGTCGGTCGCCAACGGGCGCGTCTACCTGGCCACCTACGACAGCACCTTGTACTGCTTCGGCCTGCCGAACCATTGATCATCCGTGTTTGGACGGACCCTCAGCACGCAGACCGATCCGCGGGATGTGCAGTTCGGGCTCAAGTTTTACTGGTGACGCCCGCGCGGGCAAGTTGGCGGTGCATGACCGCCAGAAGCTTGCGCATGCCCCGGTCCCAGTCCGGAAACAGGTCGAGGTACTGCCATTCTTTCTGGATCCGGGCGGGCACGGCGCAGTCGTCCAGCCGCACCGGGATCAGAAAAATCTCGTCCAGCGGCACCCGGCGGGCGCAGTCCAGAGCGTAGCGGATCTCGGCCTGGAATCCGCCTTTCTTGCTCACCGAGCGGTGGGAGAAGCAGGGGACAAAGAAGTCGCAGGTCTCGATCGCTCCTTCGATGGAGCGCGGCCAGTTCTGTCCTGGCAGGAGCTTGCGGCGGTCCATCCACGGCTCGAAGCCGCTTGCCCGGAGGTTGTCAAAAAGCTGATCCACAGCCCGGGCATCCTCCTGCACGTAGGCCAGAAAGACTTTGGGCTGGGTCTTCGCCAGGAAGCGGAATCCGCAGCGGCGGTCGGGGAGAAACACCCCCAGGCCGTCGATCTCCACGCGGCGGCCGTCCTGCAGACACTGCAGCAGAATGCGCGCCACCTCGCCGGCGCTCGAAGCGTGACTAGGCGTCATGATCCGGCCGCCCTTTCTGCGGATCGAGTTCGAAATGGAAGCCGTGCCGGGTGGCGGGCGTGAACATGCCCAAGCCGGGCAGCGCGGCGGGCTGCCCCTTTCGCAAATTGGAGAGAATCTGGTGAACCACTCGGTCCAGTTGATCGGCGGCTTCGGCCTTGCTCACGCCGGATTGCCGGGCCAGTCTTCTGGCAAGTTCCGGTTTCTTCATATTCCGCCCTCATGCTACCAGCCGGGGTGGCCCCGGCGGCCCAGCCCGGAGACCGGGGGGTCTGGTTAACAAGCTTGGATTCAACGGAGTAGGGTGTGTGCGGGGAAGTTGGGAAAAGGTGTGAATCCATACATGAAGTGATTTTAATTACGGATTAAGAGCCAGTTCATGTAGGTTTGAGTATGATACTCGAAGACGAACGGGTTTCGTCGCATCCAAAGGAGAAACGCAATGAAGAAACTGATGACCGTGCTGCTCGGCCTGTCGTTCCTGGCGGGCACCGTAACCGCCACCTTCGCGCAGGAAAAGACTCAGAAGACCCAGAAGAAGAAGAGCCACAAGAAGAAGGGCGAGACCAAGAAGGAAGGCACGCGGTAAGCTTTCGTAGTTGTCTGGGAAAGCCGCGTAGCGCGTCCGAACCTACGCGGCCTCACCAGATTTGGGTTCCCTCCTCAGGTTCTCCTTTAATCATTCCTTCCCGGTTGTTCCCCTCTGTAAAGGTTTGTAAATCGCCCCCTCCTGGATTCTTCCTTTCTACCTGGCAGTAACCAACCGTTTGGTTCCTAACGCCAAATCTCATGATTTCGAGGGAACCCGGTAAGTCCATCGAGGATGACGGATGAAACGCCTGTTAGGAGTTAGTGCGCCGCTCGTGTGGGTTCTGTTACAGGTGACGCCTCTAGCCGGGCAGCAGCCCACCGCTCCCGCTGCGGCGGTATCCCGGGTGATCGGTGAAGTTTCGGCAATTGATTCCGCGGGTGCGCGGATCACGCTGAAGCCCGACAAAGGCGATCCGGTGGTGGTGCAGCTTGGCGAGAAGACCCTGTATTTGCGCGTGCCGCCCGGAGAGAAGGATTTGAAGAAGGCGAACCGGATCACCCTGGCGGATATCGGTCAGGGGGACCGTTTGCTGGCGCGCGGGCGGCTCTCCGAGGATCAAAAAACGCTTTCCGCGGCGGCAGTGATCGTGATGACCAAGAGCGACCTGGCCGCGAAACAAGCGCACGACCGCGAAGAGTGGCAACGGCGCGGCATGGCGGGGACCGTGGCGGCGGTCAGCCCGGAGACCAGGCAGATCACCATGACGGTGCGGAATTTTCAGGGTGCCCGCACCGTGACGATCGACGTTCCGGAAGGCGCGCGATTCCGCCGCTACGCCCCTGACTCGGTGCGCTTCAGCGACGCGCAACCGAGTTCCTTGGCGGAGTTGAAAGCCGGCGACCATCTGCGGGTGCTGGGCGAGAAAAACGAGGATGGAAGCCGCATCAAAGCGGAACAGATCGTCTTCGGATCGTTCCGGACGATCGCGGGCACGGTGCTGAAAGTGGATGCGGCGGCCAACGAGGTTTCGATCAAAGATCTGGCAACCAACAAGCCCCTGACGGTGAAAATCAACGCTGATTCCACCCTGCGGCGCCTGCCGCCCATGATGGCGGCCATGATGGCGCGGCGGCTGAATCCGGAAGCGGCGGGCGGCAATGCGGGGCGCGGACCCGCGGGTCCGGGAGGCCCGCAGGGTGAGCCGTACCGTGCTTCCGAGCGGCCTCCCGGGCAGGGCGGCGCCGACGGGCAGCGGCCGGTCTGGGCAGGCATGCGCGGCCAGGCCGCGCAAGGCCGCGGCGATTTCCAGCAGATGCTGGAGCGCATGCCGGCGTTCACCCTGGCGGAATTGAAGCCGGGCGATGCCCTGGTGGTTTCCAGTACCGCGGGTGCGCAGCCCACGCAAGTAACCGCCATTACCGTGGTGGCCGGGGTCGAACCGCTGCTGACGGCCTCTCCGCAGGGCGGCAGGCAGGTTGGCGGCGCCTGGAATTTCGGTGATATCGGCCTGCCAGAGTAGCAGGCGCATCCCTCGCACATGCCATTGCCGCGGAAAGAGAGTTCTATGCTCAAGCTGTTTCGGAGTGTACTGATTGTTACGTTGATTCTGTGGTGCGGGCGGATTCCGGCCGGCGCGCAGCAAGCCACCGGAACCCTGCGCGGCCAACTGAAGGACGAATCCGGCGCCGTGATCCCCGGCGCCACGGTGGTGGCGGCCGGCGCGGGAGTGCGCAAGACGGCAGGCACCCAGGCGGACGGTTCCTATGTGCTGGCTGGCTTGCCTCCAGGGCAGTATACGGTCAGCGTGAACTACACCGGCTTCTCGCCATATCAGAACCGCGCGGTGGTGATCAACGCGGGAAAGACCACCCAACTGGCGATCGCCCTGACGCTGGCCACCGGCAAGCAGGAGGTCACCGTGGTGAGCGAACCTCCGCCCACCGTGAGCGTGGAGCCGGAAAACAACGCGGGCGCGCTGGTGCTGCGCAAAGAGGACCTGGAATCGCTGCCCGACGACCCGGACGACCTGGCCAACGATCTGCAAGCGCTGGCGGGCCCCTCGGCCGGCCCCAGCGGCGGCCAGATTTACATCGACGGGTTTACCGGCAATGGGCGCCTGCCTCCGAAAGAGTCCATCCGCGAGGTGCGCATCAACCAGAATCCTTTTTCGGCCGAATATGACAAGCTGGGTTTCGGCCGCATCGAGATTCTGACCAAGCCCGGCTCGGACAAGTTCCGCGGCATGGCGTTCTTCAACTTTAGCGACGCGGCGTTCAACTCCCGCAACCCGTTTGCGCCGGATAAACCGAGCTTCCAGTCGCGCTATTACGGCGGCAACGTGAGCGGGCCCTTGAGCAAGCGCGCTTCCTTTTTCCTGGACATGGACAAGCGCGATATCGACGACAACGCCGTGATCAACGCCACCATCCTGGACAGCAACCTGAACCCGGTGCCGTTTAGCCAGGCGCTGGTGACCCCCAACCGCCGCACGGAGATCAGCCCCCGGCTGGATTATCAGTTGAGCACCAACAATACGCTGGTGGCGCGCTACCGCTACTCGCACGTAGGCGAGGAAGACCAGGGCATCGGTCAGTTTTCACTGGCCTCGCGGGCCTATAGCGTGCATGACACGCAGCACACGCTGCAACTCACCGAGACCGCGGTGCTGAGTCCCAAGGCCATCAACGAGACACGTTTTCAATACCAGCACCTGGAGGTCTCCGATATCGGGGACAACACGATTCCGAGCATCAACGTGCTGGACTCGTTTACCGGCGGCGGGGCGCAGATCGGGCATTCCGTCAACACGCAGAACTATTTCGAGATCCAGAACTACACCTCGCTGACGCTGCACACCCACACCGTGCGTTTCGGGGTACGCTCGCGCACGGAGAATCAGAGCGACATTTCTCCGCAGAATTTCGGAGGAACCTTCACCTTCGCGGGCGGTACGGGGATCACCTCGATTGACCGCTATCGTCTGACATTGCTGGGCCAGCAGCAGGGGCTGAGCATGGACCAGATCCGCGCGCTGGGCGGGGGACCGACGCAGTTCACGCTGAACGCCGGGAACCCCCTCGCGGCGCTGAGCCAAACCGACATCGGCGCCTTCGTGCAGGACGACTGGCGCATGCGGCCGGGCCTCACCCTGAGCCTGGGGCTGCGCTACGAGACGCAGACGAATATTCACGACTGGCGGGACATCGCGCCCCGCGTGGGGTTCGCCTGGGCCCCGGGAGCCGGCCGCGGCGGGCGGCAGCAGAAGACCGTAATCCGTGGCGGATGGGGCATCTTCTACGATCGCTTCGCGGAGAATCTCGTACTGCAAACCATGCGTTTTAACGGAGTCGCGGAGCAGCAGTACGTGATCACCGACCCTAATTTTTACCCCAGCATTCCGCCCATTTCGTCGCTCACGGCGGGACTGGTGCCGCAGAGCATCTGGCGCGTGGACGGCCATCTGCGCGCGCCCTACACCATGCAGTCCGCGATCGGCATCGAGCGGCAGTTGCCGTTCAATACCACCATCGCCACGACGTTCACCTACTCGCGGGCCATGCATCTGCTGCGCGCGCGGGATATCAACGCGCCGCTGCCCGGCACCTTCAATCCGGCCATTCCCGGAAGCGGAGTGCGTCCCTACGGAGACATCGGGAATCTGTTCCAGTACGAGTCCACCGGCATCCTGAATCAGAACCAGTGGATCACCAACGTGAACAGCCGGCTGAATCGAAACATCTCCCTGTTCGCGTTTTACGTGCTCGGTTACGCGCACAGCAATACCGACGGCGCCAGCACCTACCCGGCCGATCCGTACAACATGGCGGACGAGTACGGGCGGTCCGCGCTCGACGTGCGTCACCGGTTTGTGCTGGGCGGATCGATCGCGGGGCCCTGGGCTCTGCGGCTCAGCCCCTTCCTCATCGCGCACTCGGGCGCGCCGTTTAACGTCATTACCGGCGCGGATCCCTTCGGAGATGCCACGTTTGCCGCGCGTCCGGCGTTTGCCACCGACCTGAGCCGGCCGAGCGTGGTGATCACGCCGCTCGGCGCCTTTGACCTGAAGCCCACGGGGGGAGAGCAGATCATTCCCCGGAACTACGGCCAAGGCCCAGCCTATTTCTCCTTAAATCTGCGGCTCAGCAAGACGTTCGGCTTTGGCGCCAAGGACGAGCGCGGGGCTCCCGCTCCGGGCGGCGGATTCGGCGGCGGGCGGGGCGGTGGACGTGGTCCGGGCGGCGGCGGTATGCGCATGGGTGGCGGCATGCGCGGCGGGTTCGGCGACAGTCTGACTAACCACCGCTACAATTTGACGTTTTCGGTGAGCGCGCGCAACCTCTTAAACAACGTCAACTTCGGAATGCCCAGCGGTAACCTCACATCGCCCTTCTTCGGGCGCTCCAATTCCATTGCTGGCGGCTTTGGTCCCGCGGCGATTGCCAACAATCGCCGCCTGGAACTGCAACTTCGCTTTAACTTCTGAGGGCCCGGCTGATCCGCGGATCGGCCGGCCGTTTCTTGACTGGCGCAGACTTTTCCTCTAATCTCTAGTTGGATAGAGGAGATTCCCGCCGACATCCTGATGAACATTTCCGTGAAAGCCGAGTATGCCCTCCAGGCCTTGTATGATCTGGCGGCGCAACATTCCGCGGAACCCGTCAAGATCGCAGAGATCGCCCAACGGCAGAAGTTCCCGCAGAAGTTTCTGGAATTGATTCTGGCCGGCCTCAAGCAAGGGGGCTTCGTGGAGTCGCGGCGCGGCGCGGAGGGCGGGTACCTGCTGGCGCGCCCGGCCGACCGCATCACGATCGGCGAAGTCCTGCAGTTTGTGGAGGGCCGGCAGCCCGGCAAATCCCGAAAGCGAGAGACGACAGACTCTCCTTTTGCGGAGATGTGGGCGCGCGTGGAGCGGGCTGTTTCCGACGTGGTGGATCAAACCACCTTTGCGGACCTGCATCGCGAGTGGACGGAGAAGCACTCCAGATTCGTGCCGAATTGGGAGATCTGAGCGATTGATCTACGCCGATAATTCCTTTAGCATCGGGCGCACGCCTCTGGTGCGCCTGAACCACATCACGCAGGGGCTGGGAGCGACGATTCTGGCGAAAATCGAAGGGCGCAACCCCGCCTATTCGGTGAAGTGCCGCATCGGCGCCGCCATGGTTTGGGACGCGGAAGAGCGCGGCGTGCTGAAGCCCGGCAAAGAAATCATCGAGCCCACCAGCGGAAACACCGGCATCGCGCTGGCTTATGTGGCGGCGGCGCGCGGGTACGCTATCACCCTGACAATGCCCGAAACCATGTCCATGGAGCGCCGCAAGGTGCTCAAAGCCCTGGGCGCCAATCTGGTGCTGACTGACGGCGAGCAAGGCATGGCCGGATCCATCGCCAAGGCCGTGGAACTGGTCAATTCGGCCCCGGAGCACTACGTGCTTCTGCAACAGTTCGAGAATCCCGCCAACCCGGACATTCACTTCCGCACCACGGGCCCGGAAATCTGGGACGACACCGAGGGGGCCGTGGACGTGCTGGTGGCCGGCATCGGTACCGGCGGTACCATCACCGGAGTCTCCCGCTATATCAAGCAGACCAAGGGCAAGAAGATTGTCTCGATCGGGGTGGAGCCGTCCGGGAGCGCGGTCATCACGCAGACTCTGAACAGGAAGCCCATACGCCCTGGTCCGCATAAGATTCAGGGGCTGGGAGCGGGTTTTATTCCCGATACCCTGGATCTCAAGCTGGTAGACCGAGTGGAAACCGTGACCAACGAAGAAGCCATCGAATTCGCGCGACGACTGGCCAGTGAAGAGGGAGTCCTGGCCGGAATCTCCGGCGGCGCAGCTACCGCGGTGGCGGTGCGGGTCGCGCATGAGGAAGCCATGCGCGGGAAGATGCTGGTGGTGATTCTGCCGGACTCCGCCGAGCGCTACCTCAGCACCGCCTTGTTCGACGGTGTTGCCGACGCGTGAGTTTTTGCCCGATTGCCACTTACAGAGTCGGGGTGATAGGCTGTGGGGTAAGTTCACTAGCCCTTTTGAGCTATTCCATCGTCGGGAGAGCAAGAGAAAGCGGGCGCTCATTGGGTGATAGGGGTGAGTGCGCCCGCTGTCGTAACGGGGATTTAGCTGTAAGGCGACCGGGTTTCGAGCGACGTTACACAGCTTGCAAAATAAATTTCGTTCCCGGCGTGGCGCTAAAATCAGGAACAGCATGCGGCGTGTTCTCCCCCTCGGCCTCAGCCTGGCGGGCCTGCTGGCGGCACAGTTCCAATTGCCGCCGCCGGGCGGTGCACCCCCTCAAGAGCTATCCAAGCCGGTAGAAAAACCGCCCGAAAAGCCGGTTCTCGCCAACAACGGCAGGCCCATGGTGGTGTCTTACCGATGTGCGGAAGAGGACATGACCTGGGCTGGGCTGGCCTGCTCGGAGGACGAGCCCTGCCGCTTTTATCTGGAGTTGGCTGCCGTGGAGCCGCTGGGAAACAAGATTTTTCTGGCTGGCAACATTCACTCCTCCTCGACAACTCTTTCCTCGATCTTTCTGGCCAGTGAGGATTCGGGGAAAACCTGGATCGAACCTTTCGAGCGCATTCGCGGCGGGGGACTGGACCACATCCAGTTTGTGGATTTCGAAAATGGCTGGGTCAGCGGGCAGGTGCTTCAGCCCCTGCCGCAGGATCCGTTCCTGCTCATTACCTCCGATGGGGGAAAAACATGGCGCCGGCGGCCGGTTTTCGGTGAAAGCCGCGGAGGCTCTATCCTGCAGTTCGGGTTCGGTTCCAAGACGGCCGGCAGCCTGGTGATCGACCGCGGCGAACCGGGAGACAGCGGCCGCTACGAACTCTACGAGACGCCGAACGGGGGAGAGACTTGGATGCTGCGGGAAATAACCGACCGCCAGCCGAAGATCCCGCGCGCCGGGACGGGCAATCCGGACTGGCGGCTACGGCCGGACGCAGCCACAAAGTCGTTCCGTGTGGAGCACCGGCAGGGCGAGCGCTGGACCTCGCTGGCGAGTTTCGCCATTCCCATCGGGACGTGCACGGCGCCGGAACGCGAGCGGCCCCAGGCGCCCGCGGCGGTGGAAGCGCCCTCCGCCGAACCGGCTCCGGCCCCCGCGCCGCCGGTGAAGCCGCCTCCCAGCCTGCGCAAGCCCCGGCCGTGAGAAGTCCGCGGGTGGTTTTTGCAGCGGCTTACTGACCCGTCAGAATAAATTCAGGAAAGCTTCAGTGGCCGGCGGCCGGCGGCGAAGGTATAAGAGGAAGAGCTTGTGCGCATCCTGGTAGTGGAAGATGAACGCAAAGTTGCCCATGCGCTCAAGGAGGGGCTGGAAGCCGAGCACTACAAGGTGACGCTCGCCCATACCGGCGAGGAGGGCTTTTACCTGATCCACTCCGAGACATTCGACCTGGTGCTCTTGGACGTCATGCTGCCCGGGCGGAGCGGCGTGGAGATTCTGTCCACGTTGCGCAAGCGCGGACTGCAAACGCCGGTGCTTTTACTGACGGCGCGGGATACCGTGGAAGACCGGGTGCTGGGTCTGGATAGCGGGGCGGACGACTACCTGGTGAAGCCCTTCGCCTTTCCCGAACTCTCCGCGCGGATTCGCGCGCTGCTCCGGCGGGGGCGCGGCGAGCCGGCTGCGCGCATGAAGCTCGCGGACCTGGAAATGGACGTGGTGGCGCGCACAGCCGCACGCGGCGGCCGTCCGCTGGAGCTGACGGCGCGGGAGTTCGACTTGCTGGAGTACCTGCTGCGGCACCAGGGGCGGGTGGTTTCGCGCGAAATGCTGGCGCGCGACGTGTGGAAAGAGGCGGCCCGTCATACACCGCTCGACAACGTGATTGACGTGCATATCGCGCGGCTGCGCCGCAAGGTGGACGACCCTTTCGCCCGCAAGCTGGTGCATACCGTGCGCGGCGTGGGTTTCGCCTTGCGCGAGGAGCCGGCATGATTCCGCGGCCGCGCAGTGTGCGCACGCGCCTCACCCTCTGGTACGTGGGTGTTCTGGGAGGCGTGCTGGTTCTGTTTGTGGCCGGCACCTCCGCCGTGCTGTTCTGGACCCTGCGGCACCAGCTCGACCGCCGCCTGCGGGAGGACGTGGAGACGGTGGAGGGCCTGCTGCGCCTGGGGCCGGATGGCACTCTGCACGTGGGCCAGGAAGCTCGCGCGGGGGATATGCGGACCCAGCGGCCGCAGGAGCTTATCGAAGTCCGCGATGCGCAGGGCGCCGTTCTGTACCGCAACGAAGTTCTGGGCGGCACGCCGGCTCCCGACGAAGGCGTGAACGGGTATACGGAACGCTCCGGACGGCTGGGCGATGGCACGCGCATCCGCCTGGTGAGCCGGCGCCATTCGGTGGGCGCGCGCGCGCTGCTGGTGCGTGTGGCCCACAGCGAAGAGCCGCTGTGGAACGAGTTCCGCCGGGTGGTCCTGGTGATGCTGCTGGGGCTTCCTGCGGGTCTGCTGGTGGCCGGCCTCGGAGGCTATGCCCTGGCGCGCCGAGCCCTGGCGCCCGTGGATGCCATGGCGTGCCGCGCGGAAGAGATCACCGCCGAGCGCTTGCATGCGCGCCTGCCGGTGGAAAACCCGGATGACGAGCTCGGGCACCTGGCCCGCGTTTTCAACGACACGCTGGCGCGCCTGGAGGGATCCTTCGAGCAGTTGCGCCGCTTCACGGCGGATGCCTCGCACGAGCTGCGCACGCCGCTCACGGCCATTCGCAGCGTGGGCGAGGTGGGGCTGCAACAGCCGGCCGGCAGCGTGGATTACCGCGACGTGATCGGCAGCATGCTGGAGGAGGCCGGCCGCCTGACGCGCCTGGTGGACAGCCTGCTGACCATCTCGCGTGCGGACGCCGGACGGATTGAATTGCATCGCGCGAGCACGCCCCTGCTGCCGCTGGCCCGCGAGGCCGCGGCGCTGGTGGAGGTGCTGGCCGACGAAAAGGGCCAGCAACTCACTGTGGAGGGAGACGAAGGCGCGAGCGCCTTCGTGGATCCCCTCATCGTGCGCCAGGCGCTCGTCAACCTGATCGATAACGGCATCAAGTACACACCCGCGGGCGGGTGGATTCGGGTCTGTGTGGAAGCGCGGGGGAACGAGTCCGTGGTGGAAGTGTCGGACTCCGGAGCGGGCATCGCTGTGGAAGAGCAGGGAAAGATCTTCGAGCGCTTTTATCGCGTGGAACAATCCCGCTCGCGCGAAGGGGGCGGAGCCGGGCTGGGGCTGCCTATCGTGCGCTGGGCCGTGGAGGCGCACGGCGGGGCGGTCGAAGTGAAGAGCCGCCCGGGACAGGGCAGCGCCTTCCGTGTGAAGCTCCCCGCCGGACAGGTGTGCGCCTGCCGGACGTCCTGATTACAAAACCATGAACTATCGTCTGTTCGGAAACGGTCTTCTACTTGTGTTTCTCCTGTGGCTGCCGGCGCCGGACGCCCGCAGCCAGCCGGGGCCCCTCACGCTGGGCGAAGCGGTCCGGCAGGCATCGGAAAAATACCCGGCCGTGCGCGTTTCGCTGGAGCGTGTCTCGGCGGCCGCGGCGGGCATCAACCTGGCCCGCACGGCGTTCCTGCCGCGCGCGGACTTTCTGGCGGAACTGAACCGCGCCACGCACAACAATATCTTCGGCCTGCTGATCCCGCAGCCCATGTCGGTGATCCCCTCGATGTCCGGGCCGGTGCTGCTCACGAACAACCTCAACAACGTGTGGGGCACCGCGGTAGGGGTGCTGGTCAACTGGGAGCCCTTCGATTTCGGTCTGCGGAAAGCCAATGTGGGGGTGGCCGAATCGGCGCGCAACCAGGCCAAAGCCGAGGTCGAGGTGACGAGATTTCAAGTGGAGGCCGCCGCGGCGGATGCTTTTCTCACGCTGCTGGCCGGCGAGCAGACGGTAGTGCCGGCGCGCGCGGCCGTGGAGCGCGCGCGGGTGTTAGACCAGGTGGTGGAAGCGCTGGCCAGGAATGACTTGCGCCCGGGCGCGGATGCTTCCCGCAGCCGGGCCGAACTGGCGCTGGCGCGGACCCAGTTGGTTCAGGCGGAGGAGGCTGCCGAAGTAGCCCGGGCAGCCCTGGCGCAACTGCTGGGCCTGACGCCCGCGGCGGTCCGGGTCACGCCCGGTCCGCTGCTTGGAATCCCGCCGGCAGCCCTGCCGGGGACGGTCCCGGTGGCGCAGCATCCCATGGCCGTGGCACAGGCCCGCGCCGTCGAACAGGTCCGCGCGCGCGAACGGGTGCTCGAGCGCTCCTACTATCCCAAGTTCAACCTGCAAGGCACGGTGTACGCCCGCGGCAGCGGCGCCCAGCCGGACGGCACTACCGGCGGAGCGGCGAGCGGCCTGGGTCCGAACATCCAGAACTGGGCCGCGGGCATGAGCGTCAGCTTCCCGGTCTTCGATCTGCCGGCCATCCGCGCCAAGCGGGAGATCGAGGCCTCCAACGAGCGGGCGGAGTCCGCTCGGTACGCACAACTTCTGCAGGATCTGAACGGCCAGTTGGAGAAGGCGCAAGCGACGCTGGCGGGCGCCCGGAGAGTGATCGAGAACACGCCGATCCAACTGGAGGCTGCGCGCGCCACCGAGCAGCAGGCCACCGCGCGCTACAAAGCCGGCCTGGCCAACATTGTGGAGGTGGCCGAGGCCCAGCGCCTGCTCACCCAGGCCGAAATCGACGACGCCCTGGCGCGCCTGGGCGTGTGGCGCGCCCTGTTCGGCGTGGCCGCCGCCCAGGGCGACCTGACGCCCATGTTGCAGTTGGCCTCCCAGTGAGCGAATAGGAACGAACTATGTGGCTGGTGCTTTCCGCGCTTCGGCGGCCCATCACCATCCTGGTGATCGTAGTCTCCATCGCCGTGGCCGCGTTTCTGGCTCTGCGGCGCATGAAGGTGGATATCTTCCCCAACCTGGGGGCTCCCGCCATCTTCGTGGCCCAGCCGTACAGCGGCATGGACCCTTCGCAGATGGAGGGCTTCCTGACGTACTACTACGAGTATCACTTCCTCTACATCACGGGGATCGAGCACGTGGAGTCCCGCAACATTCAAGGCGCCTCGCTCATGAAGCTGGTGTTTCACGAAGGCACGGATATGAGCCAGGCCATGGCGCAGGTCGTGGGATACGTGAACCGGGCACGCTCCTTCATGCCTCCCGGCGCCGTGCCGCCCTTCATCGTGCGCTACGACGCCGGCAGCGTGCCCGTGGGGCAGTTGATTTTCTCGAGCCCCATCCGGGATCCCGGCGAGATGCAGAATATCGCGCTCAACCAGGTGCGCCCGCTGTTTGCGACCCTGCCCGGCGTATCCGCGCCGCCGCCGTTTGGCGGCAACCAGCGGACCATCGTGATCCGGCTGAATCCGGAACGGCTGCGGGCTTACCGCATCTCGCCCGAGGAAGCCATCAGCGCGGTGAACCGGGCTACGCTGGTCATGCCTTCGGGCAATGTGCGCACGGGCAGCCTGTTGCGCATCGCTTCCACCAACGCCGTGCTGGGCGGCAACCTCCAGGAACTGGCTGGCACGCCCATCCGCACCGGCGCCGGCCCGACGGTGTATCTGCGCGATATCGGCGTAGTCGAAAACGGCACCGATATCCTAACGGGCTACGCGCACGTCAACGGGCGCCGCACGGTGTACATCCCGGTCACCAAGCGCGCCGACGCCTCCACGCTGGACGTGATCCGCCGCGTGCGCGCAGCCTTGCCGGCCATGCGTAACGTGGTGCCGCCTGACGTGGAGATCCGCCTCGAGTTCGACCAATCCCGCTACGTGGTGAACGCCATCCGCGGCCTGATCAGCGAGGGCTTGCTGGGGGCCTTGCTCACCGGCCTAATGGTGTTGCTGTTCCTGCGGGACTGGCGCAGTTCCTTTATCGTGATCACCACCATCCCCTTCGCGCTGCTCTCCGCCGTGGTCTGGCTGTGGGCCGCCGGGCAGACCATCAACATCATGACCCTGGGCGGGCTGGCGCTGGCCGTCGGTGTTCTCGTGGACGAGGCCACCGTGGAGATCGAGAACATCCACACGCATATGGCCGGCGGACTTTCCCGTCCCCGCGCGGTGCTGGATGCCTGCCGGAAGACCGCGATTCCGCGTCTGCTCTCGATGCTGTGCGTGCTCTCGGTGTTTGTGCCGTCGTTTTTCATGGTGGGCGTGGGCCGCCAGTTGTTCGTGCCGCTTTCGCTGGCGGTGGGTTTCGCCATGGTCTCGTCGTACGTGCTTTCGAGCACGCTGGTGCCGGTGCTGTCTACCTGGATCATGCGCCAGGCGCACGGCGAGGATCTGGAAACCGGCTTCCGGCGGACCTACCGCGGCATCTTGCGGGGTCTGCTGAAAGTGCGCTGGCCGCTCGTGACTGCCTACACAGTGCTGGCCGCCATGCTGCTCCTGTACCTGGTTCCCAGGACGCCTACCGAGCTGTTTCCCACGGTGGACGCCGGCCAGTTCCAGCTTCGCCTGCGGGCTCCCATCGGCACGCGCATCGAGCGCACCGAAGAGATCGAGCTCCAGGCGCTGGACGTGATCCGCCAGGCCGCAGGTCCGGACAACGTGTTAATCACCACGGCTTTTATCGGCGTGCAGCCGGCCAGCTATCCGGTCAACACCATCTACCTGTTCACCAGCGGCCCGCACGAGGCCGTGCTGACAGTGGCGCTGAAGCCCAGCGCCACGCTGCGCGGAGAGGCCCTGAAGGAAGAACTGCGGCGGAAGCTGCCGGAAGCCCTGCCGGGCACCACGGTCTCCTTCGAAGCCGGCGACATCGTGAGCCAGGTGATGAGTTTCGGCTCGCCGACGCCCATCGAGGTGGACGTGCAGGGGCCAAACCTGGCCAACAACCGCGCCTTCGCCCAAAAGGTGCATGCGGAACTGGCGAGGCTGGGCTTCCTGCGGGACCTGCAATACCTGCAGCCGCTGGACTATCCCACGGTGCAGGTCACCGTCGACCGCGACCGCGCCGGCCAGTTCGGCCTGACCATGTCCAACGTGGCGCGGTCGCTGGTGGCGGCCACCTCGTCCAGCCGCTTCATCGATCCCAACTACTGGCGTGACCCGCTCACCGGCAATGCTTTCCAGATCCAGGTGGAGATTCCGCAGCACAAGATCGCGTCCATCCAGGACGTGCAGAACCTTCCGGTGATGGAAGACCAGGCCGAGCGGCCCATGGTGGGCGATCTGGCGGACGTCCGGTACGGCACCACCATGGGCGAGGTGGACCGCTACAACATGCAACGCATGGTCAGTCTCACCGCCAATATTCACGGTGTCGTGTTGGGGGATGCGGCGCGGCAGGTGCGCGCGGCTCTTGACCGCGCGGGCGCGCCGCCGCGAGGGGTAACCGTCAACGTGCGGGGGCAGGTGCCGCCGCTCGAAGATACGGTTTCCGGTCTCCAGACCGGGTTGCTGCTTTCGGTAGGCGTCATTTTCCTGCTGCTGGCGGCCAACTTTCAGTCCGTGCGGCTGGCGCTGGCTGTGCTCTCGACGGTGCCGGCGGTGCTGTGCGGCGTGATCCTGATGCTGCGCTTCACCGGCACGACGCTCAACGTGCAGTCCTTCATGGGCGCCATCATGGCCATCGGCGTGGCGGTGGCCAACGCGATCCTGTTCGTGACCTTCGCGGAGATGCGCCGGCGCGAAGGCAGCGCCTCGGCGGAGGCGGCGCTGGAAGGGGGGCGCAGCCGCCTGCGAGCCATTCTCATGACTGCCGCCGCCATGATCGCCGGCATGACACCCATGGCTTTGGGACTTGGCGAGGGCGCGGAGCAGACCGCGCCTCTGGGCCGGGCGGTGATCGGCGGGTTGACCGCCGCCACGCTGGCCACGCTGTTCATCCTTCCCTCGGTCTATGCGATTTTGCAGAAACGGGCGCTCGCGGCTTCACCTTCCCTCGATCCCGATGATCCAACCAGCAGGTATTACGAGCATGCATAAGGTCTTCGTGTTGTCCCTACTCGCCGCCACGCTGGGGGCCCAGCAGGCCGTGGAAGTCGTTTCCGTGGTTGCCCGCCCGGTGGAACGCACGGTGGAACTGCCCGGCGAGTTCCTGCCTTACTTGTCGGTGGCCGTGCACGCCAAGGTCACGGGCTTTGTGGAGCGCGTGGAGGTGGATCGCGGCTCGGTAGTCCGCAAGGACCAGTTGCTGGCCACGCTGGAGGCTCCGGAACTGCGCGCCCAGGTGCTGGAAGCCGAGAGCCAGGTGCGCGCCGCCGAGGCGCGCCGCGCCGAAGTTCAGGCAAAGCTGGTGGCCGCGCAGAGCACCTACGAGCGGCTGAAGGCGGCCTCTTCCACGCCGGGAGCCGTCGCCGCCAACGAGCTGATCGTAGCCGGAAAAGCCGTGGATGCGGCCCAGGCCCAGGTGCGCGCGGAGGAGGCTTCGGCGCGAGCCTCCGCGTCGGCCGTGCAGTCTCTCCGCGAGATGGAAAATTACCTCCGCGTGACCGCCCCGTTCGCCGGCGTGATCACCGAGCGCGACGTGCATCCGGGCGCGCTGGTGGGGCCCGCGGGCCAGCACTCCGGCGCCCTGTTTCAGTTGGAACAGAACACGCGCCTGCGCCTGGTGGTGGCTGTGCCGGAGGTGGAGGTCTCGGGGATCGTGGCGGGGGCGCGCGTGCCGTTCCTGGTTCCCGCCTGGCCGGGGGAGACTTTTCAGGGTGTGATCGCCCGCGCGGCCCACTCCCTGGACCCCAAGACGCGCTCCATGGCCGTGGAACTGGACGTGACCAACCCGCAGGGCCGGCTCGCGCCGGGGATGTATCCCACGGTGAAGTGGCCGGTGCGGGAACTTCGGGCCGCCCTGCTGGTGCCGCCCTCGAGCGTGGTTACCACCACGGAGCGGACCTTCGTCATCCGCGTCAAGGACGGACGGATCGAGTGGGTGGACGTCGCCAAGGGCCCGCCCGCCGGGGATTTGCTCGAGGTGTTCGGCCCGCTGCGCGCCGGCGATGCGATCGTACGCCGCGCCAGCGACGAGCTGCGCCAGGGCAGCCGCGTGACCGTGCGGCAGGCGGCTCCGCCCAAAGCGTCGTAAAATCCCTAGATATGCCTGAAGACAAAACTACCGAACAGACGGCCGCGGACCAAGGCGCTGCGCCCGAGCGCCAGTTGGGTTTCAACACCCGCTCGCTGCATGCCGGGCAGCAGCCCGACGCCGCCACCGGCGCCCGCGCGGTGCCCATTTACCAGACCACCTCTTTCGTGTTCGAGAACAGCGACCACGCCGCCGCGCTCTTCGCGCTTCAGCAGTTCGGCAACATCTATACGCGCATCATGAACCCCACGACGGGCGTGTTTGAAGAGCGCGTGGCGTCGCTCGAAGGCGGCGTGGGCGCGCTGGCCACCTCCAGCGGCCAGGCGGCGCAGTTCCTGGCGCTGACCGCGCTGATGGGGCCTGGCGACGAGATGGTTTCCTCCAGCACGCTCTACGGCGGCACATTTACGCAGTTCGATGCGAGCTTCCGCCGCCTGGGCATCAACACGATCTTCGTGGAGCCCGACGACCCGGAGAACTTTCGCCGCGCCATCACGCCGCGTACCCGGGCGATCTATGGGGAGACCATCGCCAACCCGCGCATGAATGTGCTGGACATCCAGAAGGTGGCCGCCATCGCGCACGAAGCCAACGTGCCTCTGGTCATCGATAACACCATGGCCTCGCCGTACCTCTGCCGGCCCATCGAGCACGGGGCCGACATCGTGCTGCATTCTGCCACGAAATTCCTCGGCGGGCACGGCACCTCCATTGGGGGCATCATTGTCGATAGCGGGCGCTTTCCGTGGAACAAAGGCGTTTTTCCGCAGATCACCGAGCCCAGCCCCGGCTACCATGGCATGCGGTTCACGGAAGTGTTCGGCCCGCTCGCCTATATCATCAAGGTGCGCGTGGAAGGCCTGCGGGACTACGGCCCGTGCATGAGCCCGTTCAACTCCTTCCTGTTCCTGCAGGGCATCGAGACCTTGAGCCTGCGCATGGAACGGCATTGCAGCAATGCGCTGGCGGTGGCGCAGTTCCTGGAGAAGCATCCCGCTGTCAACTGGGTGAAGTATCCCGGACTGGCCTCGAGTCCTTACAAAGCGCTGGCGGAGAAGTATCTGCCGCGGGGATGCGGCTCCATCGTGACGTTCGGCATCCAGGGCGGACTGGAGGCCGGGCGCAAGCTGATCGACTCGGTGAAGCTTTTCTCGCACCTGGCGAACCTGGGGGATGCCAAGAGCCTGATCATCCACCCGGCTTCGACTACGCACCAGCAACTCCCCGACGCCGATCAGCTCAAGGCGGGCATCACCAAGGACCTGATTCGCGTGTCGGTGGGGATCGAAGACCTGGGCGATATTCTTTGGGACCTGGACCAGGCCATCGCGGCGTCGCAGAAGGCTTAAGCGCAACGGACCGGCCGGAGAGCGGGGGGTCCCGGCCGGTAGCGTATAATAAAAAATAGATTTCTGAGAAGCCGCTGTGTCCCTGCATACTTTTTTCCGCCTGTTTACCCACATTCAGATGATGCCCGTGCTGGAGAGTGGGGAAGAAACCCTGGTGGGCGGCCAGGCCGTGATTGAAGGCGTAATGATGCGCTCCCCGCATTCCTACTGCGTGGCGGTGCGCAATCCCGAAGGTCGGATGGTCACCGAGGCGCAGCCTCTGGCCCGCATGTCGGAGCAGTATCCGATCTTCAAGTACCCGGTGGTCCGCGGCGTCGGCACGCTGTACCAGGCCATGAAACTGGGGCTCAAGGCCCTGCGCTTTTCGGCCAACGTTTCCGTGGCCAGCGGCGGGGACAAGGCCCCTTCCAGCGAAATCTCGAACTGGGCCATCACGCTGAACCTGATTTTCTCGCTGGGGTTCTTCATCTTCCTGTACAAGTTCGTGCCGCTGTACGTGGTCACCCGGCTGGAAAAGGCCTGGCCCATGCTGGAGGGAAGGATCGCCTTCAACGCCGCCGACGGCCTGATCCGGATCGCCATCTTCCTGGCGTTTCTGTATTTTGTCTCGCGGATGAAAGACATTCGCCGGGTCTTCGAATACCACGGCGCGGAACACAAGGTGGTGTTCAATTTCGAGTCCGGCATGCCGGTGAGCGTCGTCAACGCGCAGAAGTTCAGCACCTTTCATCCCCGCTGCGGCACCAGTTTCCTGCTGGTGGTGATGATTGTTTCGATGATTGTCTACACGCTGATTCCCTTTGACGGATTTGTGGCTAAGTTCGTCTCGCGCGTCGCGCTGTTGCCGGTGGTGGCGGGCGTGAGCTACGAGCTGATCCGTTTTGCGGCCAGACGCCGCGGGTCCATCCTGGCCACCCTCACGGCCCCGGGCCTGTGGCTGCAACGCATCACAACCAAGCGGCCTTCGGATGACCAGGCCGAAGTCGCCATCCGGGCCCTCGCAGGCGCTATGGAGCTGGAAAAAGCTCAGGGCGGGGAACTGGTCATCGCCTGAACCGAATCCATGCTATTCAAGGACAAGCTGGACCAGATCGAAGCGCGCTTTGAGGATTTGACGCGCCAGATGGCCGATCCGGCCGTCATCAACGAAGCCGAGCAGTACCGCAAGGTGACCAAGGCCCACAGCGAAATCTCCGAGGTGGTCAACAAATACCGGGAGTGGAAAAAGATCGCGAGCGAACTCGGCCAGGCGCGGCTGGTGCTCGAAGATCACGACCCCGACCTGAAGGCTATGGCCGCCGAAGAGCTGGTTCGCCTGGAGCCCGAACTGGCCGCCGCGGAACAGGAACTCAAGATTCTGCTACTGCCCAAGGATCCCAACGACGAGAAGAACGTGGTGCTCGAAATCCGCGCCGGCACGGGCGGCGACGAGGCCACCCTGTTTGCCGCCGAGATTTTCCGCATGTATTCGCGCTACGCCGAATCGCAGCGCTGGCGCATCGAAGTAACTTCCTCCAGCGAATCCGCCGTGGGCGGGCTGAAAGAAGTGATCGCCCTGGTGAGCGGCGAGCGGGTCTACAGCAAGCTGAAGTACGAAAGCGGCGTGCACCGCGTGCAGCGCGTTCCGGCCACGGAGCAGCAGGGCCGCGTGCACACCTCCGCCGTCACGGTGGCGGTGCTGCCGGAAGCGGACGACGTCGAAATCAGGATCGAGCCGAAAGACATCCGAATCGACACGTTTTGCTCTTCGGGCCGGGCGGGCAATCCGTCAACACCACCTATTCGGCGGTGCGCATCACCCACCTGCCCACGGGGCTGGTGGTCTCCTGCCAGGACGAGAAATCCCAGATCAAGAACCGTGCCAAGGCGGAGCGCGTGCTGCGCTCCCGGCTGTACGAACTGGAACTCGAAAAGCAGCAGGAGCAACTGGGCGCGGAGCGCCGCAGCATGGTGGGCACCGGCGACCGCAGCGAGAAGATCCGCACCTACAACTTTCCGCAGAACCGCGTCACCGATCACCGCATCGGGCTGACCTTGCACCAGTTGGATATGGTCATCGACGGCCGGCTGGATCCCATCATCGAAGCGCTCACCACCCACTACCAGACGGAAAAGCTCAAGGAGCAGGCTGCCGCGTAAATGACCGTTCACACCGCGTTGCTCCAGGGCACGAGGCTGCTGGAGGACGCGGCTATCGCCGTGCCGCGTCTGACCGCCGAGGTGCTCCTGTGCCACGCCATGCGCCGCGAGCGGCCGTATCTCTACGCGCATCCCGAGCAGGAACTCACCCAGATCGAATGGATCCATTACGGCCGCTACCTGCACGAGCGCCTCGCGGGCAAGCCTACGCAGTACATCACGAAGCGGCAGGAATTCTACGGCCGGGAGTTCCGGGTTACGCCGGACGTGCTCATCCCGCGGCCGGAAACCGAGCACGTGGTGGAGGCCGCCCTGGCCATCGCCCGGGATGCGCGCCGTGTGCTGGATGTGGGCTGCGGCTCCGGCGCTTTGGCCGTCACGCTGCAGTTGGAAACGGGCGCCCGGGCATGGGCCACGGATGTGTCGCTGGCCGCGCTGAGGGTAGCCGCCGATAACGCGCGCCGCCTGGGCGCCGTGGTCGAGTTCCTGGCCTGCGATCTGATGTCCGCTTTTGCCGATGGTTCGCTCGACCTGGTGGTCTCGAATCCGCCGTATGTCCCGTTGACGGACGAACACGGATTGCAGCGCGAAGTCCGCGACTACGAGCCGCGCGTGGCGCTATTCGCCGGGCCCACCGGGCTCGAAGTCTACGAGCGCCTGGTCCGGGACGCCGGGCGGGTGCTGCGCCCCGGAGGCTGGTTGATTCTGGAACTGGGCTACAACAGCTACGATCGCGTGCGGGCCATGCTGGGCCTCGCGTGGGGCGAGGCCCAGGTCACGCCGGATCTGGCCGGGATTCCTCGCGTGCTCGCGGCGCGGAAAACCTCGCGTACCTAGAACTGCAAGCGGCCTCGCAGTTCAACCTGTCGGCTCGCCGCGCCGTCCACCATGCTGCTGACCACTCCCACGCTTCCGGGCACCGAGATATTGGCGGCCGGCAGGTAGAAGTTGGGGTGGTTGAACGCGTCGGAAGCAGATGCGGTAAACGTGAAATGGAACCGCTCGGTGATGGCGAAGGTCTTGGCGATCGAGATGTTCTGGTTGTTGTATCCCGGGCCTTCCAGGACAAACGCGCCGGAATTGCCGAGACTGCCCAGCGCCGGCACTTTGAAACAACTCGGGTCGAACCAGTGGTTGACGCTGCGCTGACTGGATGGCAGGTTGCCGTTGCAGACCCGATCGGGCAGGCCGCCCACGGTATTCGTGTTGGAGCGGTCCGCGCCGGAGTACGACGGCGAGAAGAAGTGCCCGGTTTCCATATAGCCGATCCAGTACAACTGCCAGCCACCCAGCGCGCCGTTCACCACCGCCGGGGCATGGCCCATGTAGCGCCGTCCTTTGCCCACCGGGATCTCCCAGACGATGTTCAACACGGCGCGCTGCCGCGGCGTGAACTGGTCGCGCGAGTAGAACAGCGGGGAGTACGGGCTCTCCAGGTCGGCGCCGCCCTGAAAGTTGGAGTAGCTGGAAGCCAGGGTCCAGTGCGCATCCAGGGTCACCTGGCCGCTCTTGCGCAACACCTCGAAGGTCATCGCATTGAACTTGGCTTCGCCGTTGCTGCGGTAGTATGACGCGCTCACGAACTGCGGGTAGGGCCGCCGGTCCGCGGTGAAGGGAATCAGGCTGGGCTGCGGTTTGTTGATGCTGATCCCGTAATTCATTCCGTAGTCGTGCGATCCCACATAGGACAGGCGGAAACCCATGTCTTTGAACTGCTGCTCCACCGTCACGTTGTACTGATGGATCTGCCCGTTGCTCGCGTCCGGCGGATATCCGGTGATGCTCTGGGAGGGAATGCGGGCGCTGGTTAGCGAGGTCGGGAACGGATTCGGGAAGGACAGCAGGGGCTGGCCATTGGTGATCACGTTCTGGTAGGTCTCGCTGATCTGGAACGGCCCGGTGCCCTGCAAACGCGCATACCGTCCCAGGGTTTCATTAAAGATACCGTAGCCGCCGCGAATCACGAGCTTGTCGCTCAAGCGGTAGGCCACGCCGATGCGCGGCACGAAATTGTGCAGATCCGGGTTCATCGGGACGTGCCCGGTGACGATGGAAATGTTCTTGGGATAAAGCGCGCTCACCTGGTTCTGTGTGCCGTCCGGAATGATCACGTTGCCCGTCTTAGGGTCCCAGTTCAGCATGAGGCCGTCGGAAAAGGTGGGCGAGCCGAAGCGGTCCCAGCGCAGGCCCAGGTCCAGCGTCAGGCGGTTGTTCACTTTGAAGGAGTCCTGGATGAACAGGCCCAGTTCGCTGTCCAGCATCGTGCGGTTGGTAAGCGGATCCAGGCGCGTGCTGGTGAAGGGCATACCCAGCAGGAAGTCCGCGTAGCCGTATCCGGAGAGCGAGCCGTTGAAATTGAAGCTGCCGTAAGTGCCTTCCGGGATGAAGCCGGAGAAGCGTGATTGCGGCTTGTATTCGCCGCCGAACTTGAACACGTGGCGGCCCTTGGACCAGGTGACCGTGTCGGCATAGCCCCAGTCATGATCGTTCTGCCGCTCGCCGCCCGGCTGGGTATAGAGCGAGGGGTAGCCGGCAATGTCCATGCGCGGAAAACCTTCGGCGCTGTAACCCTTGGGGTTGACGCCCTGAATCCCGAGCTGCTTCACGGCTTGGTCGCCCTTGAAAGGCGTGACGCCGTAGAGCGGTTCGCCATCCGTGTATTTCTCCTTGTAGAAGCCGACGCGGGCGGTGTTGACCAGGGTCGGCGAGAAGACATGCGTGTCCTCCACCACCGTGTGGATGTTGAAGCGCACACGGGTCCAGGAGAAAGCGGGGAAGTTGGTGGGCAGCACGTACAGCCCCCAATCCTCGATCACGCGGCCCATCAGCCGGTTCTTGCTGCTGATCTGGTAATCGATGCGCTGCGTGAAGTCCTTCCGCAGGTGATAGTCTTGTGGGAACGGGAACGTGAAGCCATAGTTGCTGGCCAGGCCTGGGCGGTTCGGAGCCGGCAGATAATTCTGATTGACCGACTGCGAGACGGAGCTGATGCGGCTGGCCGGGATCACGTTATTGGGGAAGGGCTGGCCGTTCAGCGGATCCTTGACCACCACGGGAGTTCCCAGCGCCAGTAGTTGGGAAAAATCGCCGCCGCGCATCTGGTCGGTGGGCACGTCCCGCAGGTAGAACTGCTTGCTCGGAATCTTCAGGATGTTGGCTGAGGCGTAGAAGAACAGCTTGTCTTTGATCACCGGGCCGGAGGCGCTTACGGCAATCGTGTGGATGAGCACTTTGGCCTTGGTGTCGTCGAAGAATTGACGCGCGGCCAGCGCCGAATTCTGGTTCCAGTAGGCGGCCTGCCCATGGAATTGATTGCTGCCGGACTTGGTGACCAGGTTCAAGTAGCCCACCCGTGCGAATTCCGCCGTGTTGTTTACCGTCACCACGGTGACTTCCTGGGCGTCCAGGATGTCGTTTAACTGGTTCACCGCGTTGTCGTTGGTATGGCCGTCCTGGCCCTCCTGCACCTGGTTCGAACTCTGCCCCGCCCACTGCGAGCTCCACACGCCGTTGGATTGCGAAACCAGCGGCGCGGTGGTGATGAAGAGGCTCGGATCCAAGGTCGCCATGCCGCCCACCCAGGGGTTGTCGAAGTGCTTCGATGTATCCACGGCCGCCTGGATCTTGGCGGTATCGGTCTGGATCACCGCGGCTCCTGCCTGGACGGTCACTTCGGTCCCTACCGCGCCGATCTCCAGGGTGACGTTGACGCGCCGCACCTGGGTGCCTTCCAGGATGATGCCATCGGCCACGAAGGTCTTGAACCCCGCCGCCGAGGCCGTGAGCCGGTAAGTGCCGCGCTGCAGGTCCGGAATTTCGAAGTCCCCTTCCGCGTTCGTCTTCACCTCGCGTTTGGCATTGGTTTCGAGGTTGGTGAGGGTGATGTCCGCCCCGGCGATCACCGCGCCGCTCGGGTCCGTGGCGACGCCGCGCACGGTGGATAAGGTGAGCTGCCCGAACAGCGCGGCGCAAGCCACCAGCGGAGCCAGAAAACGGTATTTCCGAAATCCGGGATAGCTGGTGGGTGTAAACCGCTCTCCCGCGAAATAGTTGGCCATACGAATCCTCCCTAAAGCCGAGTTGAGATTTCAGGCCGGAAGTTCTGTTGCCTGGTTAATTAGGGGTAGTATACACCGGGCCGCGCCTCTGCCAACCCCACTTTTTAAACGGAGATGTGGGGTTGTCCCGGGATCTGGACATGGTGTAGTCTCTGGGAGATGCCGCTATCGGCCGCTGGAATGAAATTCGATGTCATTGTGGTGGGTTCAGGTGCGGGCGGCGCCACGGCAGCTTACGTGCTCGCCAACAAGGGCTTGCAGGTTTGCCTGCTGGAAGCCGGCCGCGTGTTGAACCCTGCCAGGGACTTTCTGACGCACACCTGGCCCTGGGAACTGCCTTTCCGCGGGCACGGAAAGCCCGGCGAATACGACGGCTTGTGGAAGATCAACGAGTACACGGCGCAGCTTTACACGAATCCCCGCCGCGAGCGCTACGACTCGCTCGAAAATTTCCACTGGACCCGCCTGCGCGGCACCGGAGGGCGCACCAACACCTGGGGGCGCGCCTGTTTCCGCCATGGGGAACTGGACTTCAAAACCCGTTCGAAACAGGGCTTCGGTTACGACTGGCCCATCGGCTACCAGGACCTCGCGCCCTACTACGATAAAGTCGAACGGCTGGTCGGGCTTGCCGGTAACCCCGGCGAGAACTACTTCAACATGCCGGATGGCATCTATTGCGGCCCTCCGCACAAGCCGCGCTGCTCGGAGTTATTTCTCCAGAAGCGGGCCGCGAAAATCGGCGTGCCGGTGCTGCACGAGCGCACGGCCGTCCTGAGCGTTCCTTATGACGGCCGCCCGGCCTGCCACTATTGCGGCGAATGCGGCCGGGGATGCGACGTGCGGGCCCGTTTCAGCACCATGGACGTGATTCTGCCCAAGCTGAAAAAGCTTCCCAACTTCACGCTGCGCCCGCACGCCGTAGCGCACCAGGTGCTCGTGAACAGCAACGGCCTGGCGCGCGGGGTCTCCTTTGTCGATGCGCTCAGCAGGCAGCACTACGAAATGGAAAGCCGCGCCGTGGTGCTGGCTGCCAGTACCGTCGAGTCCGGACGCATCCTGCTGAACTCGAAGTCGCGGTTCCACCCCAAGGGCATCGGCAACTCCAGCGGGTTGGTGGGACATTACCTGATGGACAGCGTCAAATCGGGCGCCATGGTGGGCGTCGCGCCGGAACTCGAGAACCGCGAACGCGTGGACGAGGACGGCGCCGGCGGCTCCCACATGACCATCCCGCGCTTCAACTACAACCGCCGGAACAATTTCTACGGCGGCTACTTCGTCCTGATCGGCACCGGCTTCGGGCGGGAGCTCAGCAGTTCCGGCGGCGCCACCGCCTGGGGCGCGGCCCTCAAGCGGCAGATCCGCCGCCAATACGGGAGCACGATTTCGCTGCGGGGCTACGGCGAGCGGATCCCCGACCACGACAACTATTTCGAAATCGACCCCCACAACACCGATTCCTACGGTATCCCGCAGGTGCGGTTTCACGTCGCCCACAAGGAAAATGAGTGGAAGATGATGGCGGATATGTACGGCTGGATGGACCAGATTCTGCGCGCCGCCGGTGCTGAGATTCTGCCGCACCGCCAGTACCTGGAGCCCATGGGCGACGCCACCCACGAATGCGGCACGGCGCGCATGGGCGCCGATCCCAAAGCCAGCGTCCTGAATGCGTGGTGCCAGTCGCACGATGTCAAAAACCTGTTCGTCACCGACGGCAGTTGTTTCGTGTCTCTGCCCGGCACGCACGGCATTACCACGCTGATGATGTCGATTTCCTGGCGGGCTTCGGAGTATCTCGCGGAGCAGATGCGGCGGGGAGACGTATGAGCGCGCCGGAATTGAGCCGCCGGAGTGCCGCGGCCTTACTGGGGCTTGGGGTGGCGGCCTCGCGACTAAAGGCGGCGCAAGCCGCGCTCAACGCGCTGCGCCGCGATCCCGCGGAAGCCAAACTCCAGTTCTTCACCCCCGCGCAGCACGAACTGCTGGATGCGCTCACGGAGATGATCCTGCCGGCCGATGAGCATTCACCGGGCGCCCACGCCGCCGCGGTCGGCAAGTACATCGACCTGGTGGTGGCCAACAGCACGCCCGAAACGCAGGCCGCCTGGAGAGCGAACCTCGCCGCGTTCGAAGCCTTCGCCGGGCAGGCCGGAAAGCCGTTTCTGCGAGCCGCGCCGGCCCAACGCGCCAAAGTGCTGGAGCAGCTCGCGGCGCGCGCCGCCCGTCCCGGAACCCCCGCGGAGCATTTCTTCGCGCAGGTCCGGGAAATGACCATCTTCGGATACTACAGCTCGGAAATCGGACTGCTCAAAGAACTCGGGTACAAAGGGAACCAGGTGCTGGCCGCGTTCCCCGGCTGCCACTCCGCGCCGTAACCGCCGCGCCGCCGGCCTACGCCGAATACTTGCGCACGCCGCGCTTGAGTTCCGCGGCCAGGCCGGGGAGGGCGGTTTCCACATCCTGGTCTTCGTACTCGATGGAGACGTAACCTTTGTATCCGCTTTTGGCGAACATGCCGAGCAAGCGATCCCAATCGGCCTTTTCTTTCACGCCGTCCGGGCTCGCGATGTGCGCCTTGAAGTGCACGTTCACGGCGTACGGGATACAGAGCGCCACCTGCGCATAGCCGTTCTTCGGAAAATTCCCCGTGTCCAGGTTGATGCCGGCCCACGGGGAATCGGTCTGTTTCACGATCTCGACGGTCGGCTCGGCGGTGGTGGTCAGCCCCCCGTCGTCCTCCACTCCCAGAATGATTCCCTTGCTGCCGGCGTATTCCGCCCCGCGTTTGAGCACTTCGACGGCCCAGGCGATAGCCTGCGATTCGCTGGCGCCCTTGGGGATCGCGCCGCCGAAAACGCGCACGTGTGTGGCGCCGAGTTTATCGGCAATGTCCACCCACTTGCGGATGTTTTCAACTTCGGCGCGCTGCAATTCTGGCGTAGGCTGCGCCAGGCGGGCGCGCACCGCGGCGCTGTAAAGGCTCACCGCGTGCTTGTAAGCCGTGCGCCGCAGGGATGCCAGGTACTGATCCGAGGTGTCCGGGAACCAGTAGACCGTGGTGTCCAGCCCGTCCAGGCCGAGGTCTGCCACGTAGCGGATCAGGTCCTCGTAGGTCAGCGTCTTGGCTTGCAGTTGCCGGCGAAACGAATACGCCACCAGGCCGGCTTTCAGGTGCCCTTTGGCCCCGGCTTGTGGGTAGGCGCGGGCAGCGGCCGCGGCGAGCGCGGGGGCGGCTTTCAGGAGTTCTCGGCGATTCATACAGGCTCAGGCGCGGCGCGCCGACCTGAATTATATCCAAACTCCCAGTGCTATACTGCCCCATCATGTGCTCGCCTCTCGTGCGCTTCAGCCTCGCGCTCCTGCTGCCGTGGGCCCTCGCCGCCGAAACCCATGAGGTGGTGGCCAAGGTCTACTACCGCACCTTTTCGCATACGAATCCGGTTCTGCTGCGCATCCGCCCCGGCGACGTGGTGGTCACCAAAACCCTCGACGCCAGCGGCCGCGACTACACCGGCGCGGTGCGCCATCCGGACCCCGGCAATCCGCTCACGGGGCCGTTTTATGTCGAAGGCGCCGAACCGGGCGACGCGCTGGTGGTCCACCTGCGCAAAATGCGTCTGAACCGCAACTGGGGCTATTCGGGCTACCGCCTGGGCCTGTTTTCGCTGACCCCCGACTTCATCGAGACGCTCTACCCCAACAGCTTCAAGCCGGACATCGTCATGAAGGGCGCTTCGCGTTACGTGCGCTGGGACCTGGACCTGGCGCGCAACCTGGTCCAGCTCAACGATCCGAAAAGCCGCGAGATCCGGCTGGAATTCCCGGCCAAACCCATGCTGGGCTGCATCGGCGTGGCGCCCGCGGGAGATTTCGCGCCGACCTCAGGCCCCGCCGGGTCTTACGGAGGCAACCTGGACTACAACGAGGTGCGCGAAGGCGCCACCGTCCTGCTGCCGGTGTATCACTCGGGCGCGTATCTATTCCTGGGCGACGGCCACGCGCTGCAAGGCGACGGCGAACCCACCGGCAACGGCATCGAGACCTCCATGGACGTGGAGTTCAGCGTGGAGGTGCGCAAGCACGCCGGCCTTTCCGGACCGCGTCTGGAAACGGCCGACTCGCTCATCAGCCTGGGCGCCGAGCCCGAATTCACCAGTGCGCTGGACCGTGGTTTGCAGATGGCCACGGTGGATATGGTCCGCTGGCTGACCAGCGAATACAAGCTGGAACCCTGGGCCGCGCACCTGCTCGTGGCGTTTCAGGGCAAGTACGACGTGGTCACCGTGGCGGGCACCATGGGGCTCCGGATTCCCAAGGCAGCGCTGGCCCATCGGCCATGATCCGGCGCGTCTTCGGCTGGACCGGTGTGGAGGTGCCGGTCATCGGGCAGGGGACCTGGATGATCGAAGGCAGCCGCGAGGCGGAGCGGCGGGCCATCGAAGCCCTTTGCACCGGCCTTGATCTGGGCATGACCCACATCGACACCGCCGAGATGTACGGCAGCGGGCGCGCCGAAGAACTGGTGGCCGAAGCCATTGCCGGGCGCCGCCACGAAGTCTTCCTGGTAAGCAAGGTGCTGCCGTCCAACGCCTCGTACAAAGGCACGATCGCGGCTTGCGAGCGCAGCCTGAAACGCCTGGGGACCGGCTGGCTGGATCTGTATCTGTTGCACTGGCCCGGCCGCTATCCGATCGCCGAGACCATGCGCGCCATGGAGGACCTGGTGGCCGCGGGCAAGATCCGTCACCTGGGCGTCAGCAACTTCGATCTTGGCGAACTGCAAGCCGCCGAGCGCGCGCTGAAGCGGGAACGCATCGCCTGCAACCAGGTGCTCTACCACCTCGGCGACCGCGGTATTGAGCGCAGGCTGATTCCGTACTGTCAATCCCGCGGGATCGCCGTCGTGGGTTACAGCCCGTTCGGTCACGGCGACTTTCCTTCGCCGCGCAGTGCTGCGGGCCGCACGCTGGCCGAGGTGGCCGAACGCCACGGGCGCACGCCGCGGCAAACGGTACTGAACTTTCTCACGCGCCAGCCGGGAGTCTTCAGCATCCCCAAATCCTCGCGCAGCCAGCACACGCGCGAAAACAGCGCCGGCGCCGGCTGGAGTCTCGATCCCGAAGGTCTGGCCGCGATCGGCGGCGCCTTTCCCGCGCCCGATCACGACGTCCCGCTGGGCATGCTCTGAACCCGGGCCAGGCGTTTACGGCGCGGAAGTCCGCAAACCGTGCGATACTGAAGATAGTTCTCTCCACCGAGCGGCCCCCCGATGGCTCGCCACTCTCTGCCGAGGACGCGGAGTGGTACATGAGCTGAGCCGGTACACATCGCAAAGTTTCAGTACAAGTTCTGACCTGGCTTTAGAGGCGACGCGGTTATCCGGTTGCCTGCTTCGCATGCAACGCATGAAACACATGAAACTCGAACTTACGCTTGAGGAACTCACCCTGTTGACCAGCTTGGCATCCGATCAGCTCTTCCGCAGAGAATTCATCGACCCGAAGATGCCCGGGTATCGGGCCGATCCCGCGGAACTGCAACTGGGCAAGGCGCTGGTAGGGCGGCTGCGGCTGATGATCGTCCAGGCCTCCCGGGACACCGGAGCATCGCCGGCCGCCGACACCGGGCGCGTTTCGGGTAATGCGTCCAAGCGGTCCCATGGCATCACAGATGCCCTTTGATCCGCGAGAACCTGTTAGGAGTGCGACTGTGCGGTTCACTCTGACGGGATTCAATCAAAAGGCGGGAGTCCGCCTATATGCGTTTGAAGGAATCGCGGATGGGATCCGTACGAGCTTCACGGTCGGAGTAGATCTGGCTCTCATCCCGCGCTTTGGAATCCACATTCAGGAGCTGCCGCTCTTGTGTCGGGAACTTCTGGAGCGGCAGGCAGAAGGCCGGGAAGAGCGCACTTTGACCTTTACGGAAGAGGAAATGCGCGTACACGCCCACAATCGCGAGTTGGCGCGAGAGGCAGCGGACCGGAAGCGCAAAGCCGTCCGAAGACCTTCGAGCGACAACGTCGGGGTGGCCTGGCGCACTCCGGTTCGATAGTCCGCGCCCTGCCATAGGAGCCGAGCCGCGACCGTCACGGAGCGTTCCCTTGCCGCGCGCTGCCCCGAACTCCGCCCTCAATCGGCGTAGCATGGTAATTAAGAGGATGCTGTGGACATACGGGAGGCGGATCTCACCAAAACCTACGATGCCGTAGTGGTCGGTTCCGGCGCGGCCGGAGGCATGGCCGCCTATGTGCTCGCCATGCACGGCATGCAGGTGCTGCTGCTCGAAGCCGGCAGGAAGCTGAACATCGAGCAGGAATTGCGGTCGATGCAGTGGCCCTACGATCACCCCCGGCGCGGGGAAATGCCTCCGGACTATCATGCCCTGGGAGCCCGCGAATACAGAATCCGCCGCCCTCCCTACGCCGCCGGCAGTCCTTATCCGCACGTGGAGTCGTATGTGCAAGGCTGGAACGGGGCCGACTACAGCAAGAACATCGTGGTGGACGAGAAGGACCATCCTTACTCCGGCACGAACTACGCCTGGGTGCGGGCGCGCTGTCTGGGCGGCAAAACCAACATCTGGGGACGCCTGGCGCTGCGGCTCTCCGACTATGATTTCAAGGCTGCCAGCCGCGACGGCTTCGGCGAGAATTGGCCCATCTCCTATGCCGACATCGCGCCGTATTACGACAAGGTAGACCTCCTGCTGGGCATTTCCGGCGTCAAAGAGAACCTGGATTACCTGCCCGACAGCATTTTTCAGCGGCCCATCCGCCTGAATTACGCCGAGGTGAAACTGCGCGAGTCGCTGGCCCGCTCCGGGCGCGTGCTGACCCCCTACCGCGCCGGCGTGACCACCGACGGCGTCAAAAACAAGTACCGCAGCCACTGTTTCGGGCGTGGCGCGTGCAACCGTCACGTGGGCGGCTGCGATATCCACGCGGCCTTCGATTCGCCCACCGGCCTGATCTATCCCGCCGCCGATACCGGGAGGCTGAGCCTGCGCACGAACGCCACCGTGTACGAGGTGCTGGCGGACAAGGACACGGGTAGGGCGCGCGGGGTGGCATTTCTCGATACCGAAACCCGCCGGACTTACGAGGTGAAGGCCAAAGCGGTGCTGCTGGCCGCCTCCACGCTGGAGTCCGCTCGTCTGATGTTGCTTTCGAAGTCCCGCCAGCATCCCAACGGCATCGGCAACTCCAGCGGCCACGTCGGACACAATTTCTGCGAGCACATTATGGGGCCGAGCGTGACCGGCATCGTGAAGGAGCTGGTAGGCAAGCCGCACACGCTCGACGACGGCCGGCCGGGCGGCTTCTACCTGGCGCGCTTCCGCAACCTGAAGGAGCGCCACCCCAACTTCATCCGCGGCTACGGCTTCGAGGGTTCGAGCGGCAGTGCCATGATTCCTTCGAATACCATGTCCACGCCCGGCTTCGGCGCCGAATACAAGAAGAAAGTGCGCGAATACTCGGGCGCCTTCATCCACATGGGCGGATTCGGTGAAGTGCTGGCGCGCTACGAAAATTACGTGGACCTGGACCCGCAGCTAAAAGACCAGTGGGGCATCCCGGTTCTGCGCTTTCACTACCAGTTCGGAGACAACGAGAAGAAGATGGCCGCCGACATGGCGGATACGGCCCGCCAGATGTTCGAGGAGGCGGGCTTCGAAGTCGTCCACGTGAGCCGGCAGTTATTGACCGAGGGATGGTCCATTCACGAGATGGGAACCGCGCGCATGGGGTCGGACCCGAAAAAATCCGTGCTGAACCAGTTCCAGCAAGCGCACGACGTGAAGAATCTGCTGGTGGTGGACGGCAGCAGCCACGTGAACGCGTCCTGCCAGAATCCCACCTGGACGATCATGGCGCTGTGCTGGCGCTCCTGCGACCACCTGGCGGACCAGATGAAGAAAGGAGAAATCTGATGCGCGGCGAAAAGCGGGCGCAGCCGACCCGGCGCGAGGTGATGGGGGCGGCGGCTTTGGTGGCGGGGCGCTTGGCCAAGGCGGCGCCCGCGCCGCGGCAGGGCGAGTCCGCGTTCTTCACGCCCGAGGAATTCGCCCTGGTGGATGAGCTGACCGAGATGATTATCCCCGCCGACGAGCATTCGCCCGGCGCGCGGGCGGCGCAGGTGGCCGCCTACATCGACCGGCGCCTGGCCGAAGCGCTGGAGGCTCAGCCCAAGGAGATTTGGCGCGAAGGTCTCCGGCGCGTGGACGATGCCGCGCATACTCTGCACGGCGGCCCGTTTCTGAAGCTCACGCCGGAGCAGCGCACCGAGGTGTTGACACGCTTCTCGCTGCGCGATCCGTTTTTTCCGGAACTGAAAGCCCGCACGGCCAACGCCTACTACACCTCCAGGATCGGCATCCACCAGGAGATGGAATACAAAGGCAACGTCTACCTGGAGCAGTTCGTGGGCACCGACGTCGGAAAAGCTGACCGCTGAAGGCTGACCGCTTGCGCCGTGTTCTCAAAGGCTGCGGGTTTCAGAGTTTCCCCTCCGTATAGGGATTGCATCGCACCGAGCGCTGGGGTATGCTTCTGATCGGAAGACTGCTGAAGGCGGAGATTCTGGACCGCTTCCAGGGGAGGTGAACATGTTCCGCTCCGTGTCGGGATTTCGATCGCAGTACGGAGAGCTGACACTCCTGGTAGCCTCGGATTTCGATGAGTGGAAGGTCCTGATTCTGGGACCCGGAGTCACCATCCATGGAGGGCGGCAGTTCTCCGAAGGGAAGGCCAAGGACCATGCGCGTGCTATCGCCATGGACTACGCCCGGAAGGAGTCGCCGGAGGGTCCGCCGGCGCCCGAGCTGGATTGGGCGCCTTTCAGCCCCGGGCAATGGCTGAACTGGCGGCCCTAGCTGTCCGACAGCACGGCCTGTCCCGTTACGAGAGCATCGCGTTTAGTGGAGGTTGCCATGAAAGGGACACCGAAGCGGGTGGCGCTTGCGGGCGCCCTCGCACTCATCGCCCTGGTTGTGATTTCCTGTGCGACAGGGCCCCGGCCGCCGCAGCCGGGTACGCCTGCGTTTTATTGGGGTGCGGCCAACGAGATGTTCAAGGCGGGAGACTATCTCAAGACCAACGACAATTTGGCGCAGGTGACCAGGTCGGACAACGAGTTCACCGCCCGTGCGCGCCCGTTGGAGATCCTGGTGTCTGCCGGTCTGGCCCAGGGTTTTATGGATCTGGCGGAAAATTACGAAACCGGAGCCCGCATCAACCGCGCCAATCCAACGCCGTTCCGGAAGCAGGTGAACATCTTCCGCGGGTATGCCAGCAACGCCTCCTTGCAGTTCGTAGAAGCCTTTCACCGCTTCCGCCTGCTCAATAAGGACGCCAACGTGGTGCTGGCGTTCGGGTATCCCACCGGCAGCGCGGCCATCCCGCAGCAGATCAAGCGGGTGACCAGCGGCATCTTCGTGCCGCAGGCTGAGATGGAAGAGATCCAGAAGGATATGCTCCAGCGCGGCGTGCTGCTGGCCGTCTCCCGCGCGGTTGGGGCGGCGGACGACACTGCCAAGGCCCTCGAGGTCTTCCAGAAGGGCGAGGTGCAGGTGCCCGCGCCGGTGTTCTACCTGGCCATGGCGAAGACGCTCCACGAGCAGTCGCAGCTTTACTCCACCACCAAACTGGATCAGCCCGTGCGGATGCAACTTTTCTGTAACGAAGCGCTGGCGGCCCTCAAGCTCGTGCCGGCTTCCAAGGAAAGCAAGGATCTCACGGGCAAGGTCGAAAAGACGCTGAAGAAGATCAAGACCACTTAAGCGGCCAAGCCCAGGAGACGTGCGGCGTTACCCCCAAGGATCTGCGCCTTGGCCGTCTCGGGAATCGCTGCGGTGAGCACCCGGCCTTTGTGGATGCGGGGGTCCATGAGCGGCAGGTCGGAACCGAACAACAGGCGGTCCGCTCCGGCGCCCGAGACGAGTTCCTCGATCGAGCCGATCTCCCGCCACGAAGTGCAGATTTCGATGAAAATGTTGGCGCAGCGGCGCGCCGCGGCAATCGAGCTGAGGCGGCCGGAACGGAAGTTGCCGGCATGGCCGAGGACGATGCGGGCATCGGGGTACTTCTCGGCCCAGCGCACGAACATTTGCGGCTCCCCGTGATTCGGGTTCACCAGCGGATCGCGCCCATCGCTGTGGGAAATCAGCGGGACTTTCCGGGCGTGGGCGAATGCGAAGACCGGCTCCCAAATCGCATCCTCCACGGTTCGGTCGAAGTAGGGCGGGTAGATCTTGATGCCTTGGAGGCCCAGATGGTCGAACACGCGCGCTAACTCCCCTTCCATCTCTTCCGGATAATGCGGAGTCACGAAAGCGAACCCGATGAAGCGGTCCGGGTGCGCGGCGACGAACCTGGCGGTCAGATCGTTGCCGAACGCGGCATCCGCGTGGAAGATGTTGAACACGCAGCAGCGGTCCACTCCGGCGGCATCCATGGCGTGCAGCATGGCGTCCGCGGTGAGCCGCGCGCCGATGCTGTCCATCGAGCCCACGTGCGCGTGAAAGTCGATGATCATACCGCGCGCTCTCCGGCGATCAGTCTTTCCAGGTTGTCCCGGCAGATGGCCCGCAGGCCGTTCTCTTCGAGACCGCAGTGCCGCAGATAGTGCAGGTACGGCTTCGGGTCCACCTCCGGGAAATCGGACCCGAACAGCAGGCGATCGAGGCCCACGTGGCGCTCCAGCCGCTCTATGCCGTTCGCCGCGTCGAAGCGCGAAAGGTCCAGGTGGATGTGGTCCAGGGCTTTGAGCAGCGGCCACACTGCCGCGTAGTTGGAGTAGTGCGCGCCGGCGAGCACCACCGGCACGTCCGGATGCCGGCGGGCGGTCTCATAGAGGTCGCGAATATCCACTTCCGGGTTGCGCCCGAGCGGAACCCAGAGGGCCATGCGTTCGCGGGCCATCCATTCCAGCCAGGGCCCGGCGATCCAGTCCACGAAGGGATATCCGTGGCTTTTGGGGAAAACGCGCAGCGTGCGCACGCCGGCGGCCTCGGCGGCGGCGCGTACCTCGTCCGGATCGTCCACCGCGAAACTCACCACGAACTGCGGCACCAGTTCGGGATGGCCGGCCACGGCATCCAGCAGGAAGCGGTTGCCTTCCATGGTGCCGAACGGGACCGCGTAGGGGTGATACACCAGCGCCTTCGAGATCCCCGCTGCGGCGAGGAAACGAACCACGTCGTCCGGACGATCGTACGCCACGCGCCGGTTGTGCCGGCGGCCGAGCGCCGCGTTGCAGTCGAAGACCGGGAAATCGGAGGTGGACATGTTGGAAGCAGGCGCGGAAGGGGCCGGTTCCTACGATATCATCGAATCCTTGCCCATGAAGATACGAATGCTGCTTTCCCTCGCTCCGATCCTGGGCGGCCTGCTGGCCCAGACGCCGCCCTCCATTCCGGAGAATCTGCAATATGAAGCCGGCGTGGCGTATGCGTCCGCCGATCCGCAGCAGGTGATGGATATCGTGCGCCCGCGCGACGGGCAGCGCCATCCCGCGGTGCTGTGCATTCACGGCGGCGGCTTCCGCGCGGGTTCCCGCAAGGGGTACCTGTCGCTGTGCGTGCGGCTGGCCGGGCACGGATACGTGGCTGCCACGGCGGACTATCGCCTGGCGCCCGGTGCGCAGTTCCCGGCCGCGGTCAACGACGTCAAGGCCGCCGTTCGCTACCTGCGGGCCAACGCCGCGCGGCTGGGCATCGATCCGGAGCGCATCGGAGCGATGGGCGGCTCGGCCGGCGGGCACCTGGCGCTGTTTCTGGGAGTCACTGGCGGCGTGGCGCGCTTCGAGGGCGACGGGCCCAACCGCGATCAATCCAGCCGCGTTTCCTGCGTGGTGGACTATTACGGGCCTTCGGATCTGACCAAGTCCTACGGCCGCAGCGTGGATGCCGCCGAAGTGCTGCCCCTGTTCCTGGGCGGCGACCTGAACCACGCGCGGCAGCGCCACATCGAGGCCAGCCCCCTGAACTGGGTGACGCCCGACGCCGCGCCCACGCTGGCCATCCAGGGCACCAGGGACCGCTACGTCAACTACGAACAGTCCGTGTGGATCATCGACCGGCTGCTGGCGGCGGGCGTGGAAGCCGAACTGGACACCATCGACGGCGCGGACCACGGATTCAAAGGCGCGGACGCCGAACGCGCCGAGCGCAGCATGCTGGCCTTTTTCGATCGGCACCTGATGATAAAATAGCGGCAACAGCAAACAGGGAGGCGCTGGTATGGATTCCGTAACACGCAGAAGTTTTCTCGCGGCCGGATCGCTGATTCCGATGACCGCCCGTTCGTACGCGCGCATTGTCGGAGCCAACGACCGGATTCAGATCGGGCATCTCGGCTGCGGGCACCGGTCGTCGGGTCACCGCCGCATGCTCAAGAAGTCCGCGGAATCGGATCCCAACTTCGATGTGCGCAGCGTGTGCGACTTGTGGTCGGTCAACCGCGAGCGCGCCGCGGACGACGTCCAGCAAATGTTCGGCAAGCGCCCTAAGACCTTCAAGTACTCCGAGGAGATGCTGGCGGACCCCGAACTGGACGCCGTGATGATCGGCACCGGGGATCACCAGCACGCCCGGATCCTGGCTGAGGTCGTGCGCGCGGGCAAGGACTGCTATTGCGAAAAGCCCATGGCCAACACCCTGGAGGACGCCAAGCTGGCGCGCGAAGCCGTGCTTTCGAGCAAGCAGGTGGTCCAGATGGGTTCGCAATGGCTGAGCTGTCCGTACCAGCAGAAGGTGCGCGAGCTCATCCGCGGCGGCAAAATCGGGAAGGTCGTTTCCATCAGCCAGAGCTGGAATTTCAACGGCCCCCGCTGGCACACTCCCAAAGATCCCAACGTGCTGGAGATCCGCGAGCAGGATACTGACTGGAAGCGCTGGCTCTTGGGCCGTCCCGACCGCCCGTTCGATCCGCGCGTCTACTTCGAATTTCGCATCTTCAAGGATTTCTCCGGCGGCATCACCGACCAGTGGTACAGCCACGGCTCCGGCCTGGCGCATTTCTATCTGGACACCTTCATTCCCGACGACACCGTCTCCAACGGCGGCATCTTCGCCTGGCACGACGTGCGCGAGAATCCGGATACCTTCCAGTGCGTGTCCACGTTTGCCGAAAAGCAGGTGCTCTACACCTTCAGCACGACTTTCGGCAACGGGTGGGGAGACCACACCATCATCCGCGGGGAGCGCGGCACGCTGTATTCTCCGGGCGGCGAAGGCAGCCCGCAGTGGTGGTTCGTCGAAGAGTCCCGCAGCGGCTGGCGCTCCAACCTGGTCTTCGATCTGCACACGGGCAAAGCCAAGCCCGAACCGGTCACGATTGACGGGCATCCGGACGTGGCGCCTCTGCACCAGGACGACAATTTGAAGGCTCATACCGACAACTGGTTTCAGTGCATGCGGAGCCGCAAGGTTCCCAACGGGAGCATCGAGACCGGGTTCGCCCACGCCGTCGCCGTGGTCATGGCCACGCGCAGCTACCGCGAGGGCAAGAAGATGTACTGGAACCGGAAGAACGAACAGATCCTGGCCGGCTGAGCGCTTCTTACTGCAATTCGCCCGTAGACCGGAAACGAAAACTGCCCGCCAGCGACGTTCCGGAAGCCAGCACTTCCCGGATGCGGCCGCGGTTGGGTCCGGCCTTTGCCGCGGCGTCCGCCAGGCAGCGGACGGCGTCTTCCAGGCGCGTCTCCGGCGGCAGGCGGAAGACCCAGGGAATGTTGGTCGAGGTCAGCGCGCGATCCGCCGAAAGCGCGATCAAGGGCGCGAATGCCTTGACGGCGATCTGTTCCGCCAGGTGGCTGGACGCGCGGTCGAGCGCGATCAGCCCCATAGCCTGGTCTTTGTAGAGTGCCTGGACCAACGCCGTAGAGGCCTTTCCCCAGGGCACATCGGACGGAATCCCGATCAGCGAATAGCGCCCGGACGGCGGCAGAGCCCTCACCAGTCGGTCCGCCTGGGGGCCGAAGACCGCGATGCGCAGGTCCCGGACGGCCGAATCGGCGAGCGGCGGTCCGGCGAACTGCACTCCCGCCTCGCCCACTTTCGCGTACGGGGCCTGCATGTAGGCCCTCCGGAACTGCACTTTGCCGCCCTTTACCGTGCCCAGGTACATGGGGGCCACGTTCTTGCAATTCGGATCGAAGACCATCTCCCCGGTCACACCCTGGTAGTGCTCGATGGCGGTCAGCGCGTCGCGGATCCGCCCCCGGTTGAGCCCCGCGCGGCACACCGCGGCCAGCAGGATGTTCATGGCGTCATAGCCCAGGGAAGAAAAAGCGTCGGGCCTGGCCTGGTAGCGCGTTGCGAAGCGCCGGCCGAAGTCCAGCCACCTGGGGTCGTCGCGCGTGGGGTCGTACGGATAGACGGCTTCGAGGCCCTCGGCCGCCGCACCGGCGATGCGGAACAGATCATCACCCAGCACGCGGTAGCTGCCGAACACCGGCTGTGTGAGTCCCATGGCGCGCATCTGCTTCAGGATCATGCCGGCGGGGGTCGCGTCCGCCCACAGCACCACGCCGTCCACGCGCGAATCGCGGATCACCCGCAACTGGCGGGCGAAGTCCGTGTCCCCGGGCATGTACTTTTGCTCGATCACCACGGGGTGCCCCAGGCGGCGGGAGGCGTCCCGGAATTTCAGCACGCCAAAGCGCCCGTAGCGGTCGTTCACCCGCATGATGGCGATGCGCTCGAGCCCGCGCTCGGTATAAATGCGGTGCGCCAGGGTGTAGCCCTGCACCCGGTCGTCCTGAATGACCGTGAAGTACCAGGGAATCACCGTTTCCGGGATGGTGGGGTCCGTGGCAGCGCTGTTGACGATGGGCACTTCCGAGCGCAGCGCCACCCGCAGGGCGATATGCGTGGAATCGCCGCTGATGGAGCCGAGCATCGCCCAAACCTGCTCGTCGTAACACATCTTGACGATTTCGTTGCTCGAAGCGCCCCAGACGGCCGCGTCGTTGTGCACCATCAGGCGGAAGGGTTTTCCGCAATAGCCGCCCCGCGCGTTGGCTTCGTCGATGGCCAGGCTGGCGCCGTGCAGCATGGCGTTCCCCAAAACCTCGTCGATGTGCTCCCGGATGGGCCCGAGAAATCCGATGCGCACTTCGGAGAGATCCGCCAGGTTGGGCGCCGGGACATCTTGTGCCGCGCCGTTGTACTCCACCAGTTTGGTGTAGTGCTCGTGATATGGCTTGGTGAACCGGGAAAACGGCCGCATGTCCTCCGGTTCGTCCGCGTAAGGCTCGTGGACCCGGTTGGGCGGCGGGCCGGGCGGATGCGCGCCGCACTCGCACTGCGCCCACGACGCGGGCGCCGCGGCGAGCAACAGCAGCAGCAACGTGCCGAGCCGCGACCGTGAGGGAGCGGTGTCTCGGCCCAACGGCGGCATGGCGCTACTCCTTTTCCACGCGCCGCCGGAACAGCGCGATGGCTTCAATTTCCACCAGCAGTTCCGGCCGGCAGAGGATGGCCTGTATTCCGGTCGAGGCCGGCAGCGGATCGAGCTCCTGCTCCCGGTAGAACGCCGTGCGCTCTTCGTTGAAGGCCGCGTAGTCACGCTCGATGTCGCGCAGGTAGCAGGTTGTGCGCACGACGTCTTTCCACGTGGCGCCCTCCGCCTCGAGCAGCGCGGTGATGTTCCTGTAAGTGCGCCGGGTCTGGGCGCGGAAATCGCCAATGTGGATCGACTGGCCGTTTTCATCCACACTGGCAGTGCCGGAAATCAGCAGGATGACCACGTTGCCCACGTCGATCCGCATGCCCCGGGAGAACGAACTGGGGCGCGGATACTTGTAGGCTTCGTTTAGCACCTCCGGGGCGCTGATGGCTCGCTTCTCAATGGCGGTCGCCAACGAGAACTCCGGGATCACGTCTTCGATGATCATTACTGGTAACCTCCTGATGAATTCGCATGCCGTGGCTCACACCCTTGGCCGTGGCCACCCAGATGTCGTCGCCCTGGAAATCCACGCCGAATGTGTAATGGTGGACCGGGGCGCTGTCCACGGGAACGCTGGTCACCTTGCCGGCGGCGTCGCGGACCAGCATCTCCGGGCGGCGGGTGTCCAGTGCCGGCCGGTATGTGGCCCAGTTCCGGCCGTCGAAATAGGCCAGTCCTTTATCGGTGGAGAACCAGGTGCGCGTGCCGTCTACCGATTTCACCTGGTTCAGAAAGTTGCTGGGCAGCCCGCTGTCCTTGTCCAGGAAATTGCGCCAGTTGCGCCCGTCGTAGCGGCTGGCGCCGAAATAGGTGGCCACCCAGACGATCTGGTTCACGTAGCTGACCGACGTGGTGATCTCGTGGATCAGCCCTTGGTCCTTGTAGAGCACGATCTCGGTCTCGCCGTCCGGATCGTTGTAGTCCTTCCAGCGCTCGGTCTTGACGTCGTACTCCAGCAGCCCGCCGCCCCACACCGCGTAATAGACCTTGTCCTCCCCCGGGCTCACCGAATAGGTCCAGATCTCGTACATGGGGGTGTTGCGTTCGTTGAACAGGCTCCACTGGTTCGTGCGGGTGTTCAAACGGCTGGCGCCCGCGGCGGTGGCGGTCCAGACGTACTCTCCCTGCACCGCGACGCCATAGACCACGTCGTTGGCCAGGCCGCTATTGAGTTGGTTGAACGTGTCGAACCGGCCGGCCGAATAGCGGCTCAAGCCGCCCATCGTGGCAATCCACAGGTCGCCGGTCTTCTTATCCAGCGCCAAGTAGAGGACCGCCCGGTGGGCCAGGCCGTCGGCGGGATGGAAGCTCCTCCACTTGCCGTTTTCATAGAGCGCCAGGCCGTTGTCGGTTCCCGCCCAGATGCGGGCGCCGTCCACACAGACGCTGTAAACGCGGTTATCGGGGAGTCCTTCGGCGGTCGTGAAGTTCTCCCAGCGGAAGCGGGGCATGTCCTGCGGCGCGGCGGTGCGCGCCAGCAGAACAAACAGAATTCCCGGCAATGCCAGCTTCTTCATAGCGTTTTCAAATACTCAATCAGGTCATTGAGTCCGTCTTTCGCCAAGTCATTGGTTACCCCGTGCGTATCCCGGGGATTGAAGACCGTCCAGATCTCTTCCAGGGTTTGCGCGGAGCCGTCGTGCAGATAGGGCGCGGTCAGCGAGACGTTGGTCAGGTGCGGCACGTCGATGAGCGGGGAGCGGTCCGTGGGCTTGCCGCTGCCCACGTCGGTCAATTGCCGGTTGGTGTAGTATTTGCCCGAGTGGCACACGGGGCATTGCAGTGGTTCCGCAATGGGCGTGCCGTCTTTCTTCCTGGTACGCTCGAAGATGGCCTTGCCGCGTTCCTGCGCGGGGGTGAGTTCGCCATTGGGCAGACGGTAACGGTTGGGCCGCAGCGGAATGGATTTGATGTAGCGCACCAAATCCGCGAGTTCCTCGGGGGAGTAGCTCTGCGAGCGGTAGAAGAACTTCTCGGTGCGCGGGCCGCACTCCGTTTCCAGGTCCGGATTGCCGCCGTTCCATTTGAACGGCGCCGTCTCGCCGACTTGCTCGAGCGAGCGATTGTCCACGATGTCGATGCCGAAGCCGTCCGGTTCGAGGTCCCATTCCAGGCCATCGATGGTGGCTTCAATGTGGCAACTGGCACACCCGAAATGTCCCTGGAAGCCATACTTCGCGGTAAAAAAGAGACGCTCGCCGCGCCGCTCGGGGGTGAGTTCGCGCGGCCCGCCGAGGCCGATGGTGGCGGTCACCGTGCGGCTGCTTGTGTCGATGACCGAAATGTTGTCGTCCAGGCGGTTCGCGACATAAAGGCGCGTGCCGTCCGGCGAAAGCGCCAGCGCCTTCGGATTGCGGCCCACGGGAATGCGCGCGGCGACGTAGCGCGCCGCAGCCGAGAGGTCGTTGGCCAGCGCGCGATGTTCCGTAGTCCCTATGGCGGCGAGCAGGCGGTTGAGATCCAGCACGGTCACCACGTCGGAACCGCTGCTTGAGACATACGCCAGGCGGCGGGCTGAATCCACCGCCACGCCAAAAGGCATGGCGAAGTAGCGCTCCAGTTCGTCGATGGGGACCTGCACCACTCCGTCGATCCCCTGGCCGAAGACGGCCAGCGAGTTGCCGAACACCCAGCCGTGCGCCACGTGCGCCAGCGGGATGAGGTTCTTGGGCCGGATCTGGGCGATCAGGCCCAATCGTCCGTCAGCCGAAAACGCCGCGTGGAACATTCCCGCGGCATTCACGACGCGCTGCCGCTCGATCACCCGCTGTGTGGCCGTGTCAATCTCCGTGATCTCGGACTGCGGCGGAGTGCGGTAGCGGCCCGGGTTGGGGTAGATATGCGTGCAGTAAACCCGGCGGCCCTCCGGCGAGAGGGTCAGGTAGCTGGCGCCCCGTCCGGCGGCCAGGCGTTTCACTTCCTTGCCGGATGCCAGGTCGATCACCGAGATGTCGTTGCTGATGCGGTTGGCCGTATACAAAAACGCGCCGGCCCGGTCGGTGATCACGCCGGTTGGTTCGAAGCCCGTGTGCAGCGTGCGGAGGACGGCGAGCGAGGCCGCGTCGATTTCGCTCACCGTATCATCCCAGGAGTTGGAGACGTACACGCGCGCGGCCCCCGGCCCGAGGGCGATTCCCTTGGGCACCCGGCCCACCTTCAGGCGGCGGGCCACGCTGTTGGCGCGCGTGTCCGCCACCACGAGTTCGTCCGTGCCCTGGCAGACGATGTACAGGCGCGCTCCGTCGGGAGAAACCGCCAGTTCGACCGGCGAGGGGTACTGGGCGGGCGAAAGTGCCTGCGCCGCGGCCATGGCCAGCCAGACTCCCCACATGCTCATTTCTCCCGCACCTCGATTTCGCGATCCGCGCTGATGTTCTGGAGCGTCTGCCGCGCTCCGCTGGGCCAGGTGACGATCACCTGCTCCGCCTTGGCGGCGCCGCCCAACCCGAAATGCAGCCGCCCGTCGTCCTGCGACAGGTAGCCCGAACCGGCCACGCGCTGGCTTAGCCGCTGCACGCCGCCGGAGATGACCTCCACCTTAGCCCCGATGCCGTCCCGGTTGCTCCGCGTGCCGGTCAGCTTGATGGTCAGCCAGTGATTGCTGGCGGGCGAAACATTGTGCCAGAGGGATCCCGGGCCGCCCAGGTTGACCACGAAGGCGTCCACCCTGCCGTCGTTGTCATAATCCGCGAAGCAGGCGCCGCGCCCCACGGTCTTCACGTCAAGGATAGGTCCGGCGCTCGAGGAGACGTCCGCGAACCTCCCGCCTCCCACGCCGCGGAACAGGGAGTGCTCCTGCGGCACCATGTGGATCAGCCCGCCGTGGATGATCAGTATGTCGTCCCAGCCGTCATTGTCGAAATCGTAAACGCCGGTGCCCCAACTGGTGTACTGCGCGGCCAGTTGGGAGATTCCCGCGGATTCGGTGATGTCTTTGAACCGCAGAGGACCCGCGGGATCAAGCAGCCGGTTGTACTTCGAGTCGCTGACCCACAGGGTCATGCGGCCGTCGTGTTGCAGATCGAAGAGAACCGGGCCCATCGCCGAAGTGTTCTCGCCGCTCTGCCCGTAGGCCACCCCGGCCGCGCCGGCTACCTCTTTGAAGGTCCCGTTCTTCTGGTTGAGAAACAGAAAACTCTCGGTCTTGTCGTTCGCCACGTAAATGTCCGGGCAGCCGTCGCCGTCGAAATCCGCCGCCGTGACGCCCATGGCGCGCCCGGTGAACGCGGCAATGCCGGACTTTTGGCTCACATCGGAGAACGTGCCGTCGCAGTTGTTGCGATAGAGGACGTTGGTCTCGCCTTCGTAGTCCAGCGGGCCGGGGTAATTATCGGCGGCGTAATAGGCGCGGTAGTTGGGGTCGAACTTGACGTAGCGGCCCACGAAAAGATCCACGCAGCCGTCGCGGTCGTAGTCTAGCCAGGCCGAGCCGATGGACCAGCCGCCCGCCTTCAAGCCCGCCTTGGCGGTCACGTCTTCAAAAGTGCCGTCTCCCTTGTTGCGGTACAGTGTGGCGCGGCCGTAGCCCGTGACGAGGAGATCCACCCGGCCGTCGTTGTCGTAGTCCGCGGCGATGGCGGCGGTGCCGAAGCCCTCTCCGGCAACGCCAGCCTGTTCGGTGACATCCGTGAATTTGCCGTGGCCGTCGTTGCGGTAGAGATGGTTGTGCGCGGGCACGGCCGGAGGCTTGCGCAGCGGGTAGGGATGCATGCCCTTTTCCAGCGGGCGCCCGTTCACCACGTAGAGGTCCGGCAGGCCGTCGTGGTTATAGTCCAGCCAGGCACAGCCGGTGCCCGTGCTTTCAAGAAGCGATCCCAGCCTCTCCGCGCCGAAGGTCTGCGTGAACTGGATCCCGGATGGCGCGGTCGCGTCCTCGAAGCGAATGGGGCCCGCCGGATGTTCCGCCGCGGCCAGCAGGACGCCGAGAATCCAGGGTTTCATCTCACTTCCCTCCGGTGAGCTTTACCGGCTTTGTGGAACGCAAAAGCACCTCGGGCACGGCATTTTCCGGCGCGCGCTCGGGACCGGCGTGGCAGCCGACGCAAACCCGTTGCTCGCCCTTGCGCATCCAGAACCAGCCGTGCTCCGCTTCGAGCGTGCGGCCGGATCGATCCAGCACTTCCAGCCGGATGGGCTGGTCCGGGGGCACCTGGACATAGAAGGAACCGTCCCGTTCGACCCGGGTTTCGCCCAGCAGCCGCTCCGCGCCCGCCTCCCCCAGCGTGTAAAACCTCGCTGCGCCGATCGAACCTTCCGGGAACACCCGCTTCGAAACATAGGTGTTCAGGCACAGCAGGTTGCCCGCGCCCCGCTGCGGCATGAGCGCGGAAGGGTGCCGCAGCGGTGGCTTGCGCGCCGCTACCACCACGGGCTGGAGGCGGAAGCCGGCGTTCGGCCCCGGCAGTCTCTCCAGGCATTGCATGGCGACATCCAGGCGGCACAGCGAGAGGGGACTGCCTGAACCTGCACTGGCCGCCACCAGCCACTGGCCCGGCGCAAATTCGGCCACCGGCCCGGCGAATCTCGCGGCCGGCAGCCGGAGGGCCACCTCTTGTGCCAGGGCCGAGGTGAAGCGCGCCAGGCGGTCGCCCTCCTGGAAAACGATGTCCCCGGAAGCCACCTGCCGGCCGGCGTGGCGGTCGCGGCCATGATCGCAGCGGTAGGCCTCCGGGAAGGTGCCGTCGCTGTAGACCGTGTAGAGGTCGCGTCCGCCGGCAGGGTGAGGACCTTCAAACAGGAGCCGCCCGTCGGCCAGCACATCCGACACCAGGAAATCGCCCGGCGCGTAGGTCAGGCGATCCGGTGCTCCGCCGGCCAGCGGGAGGACTTCGAGGGCAAATCCGGAGGGGGTTCGCCGCGCGTATACCACCTTCTCATCAGGGAGATAGTGGGGCGTGACGGCATCCTCCGGGAAGTTCGTTACGGCTCTGGCCTTCCCACCCGCGACCGGGATCTCCCAGATCTGCCAGGGGCCGCCCTTGCGGAGCTTCCCCGCGAACAGAATGCGCTTGCCGTCAAAAGAGATATCGGCGTCGGCCGAAGCGAATAACTCCGGGGCCACGGCCCGCCGCTGCCCGTTTTCGACCAGCACCAGGCTCGCGTGGGAAGGAAACCGCTCGCCGCACTGTTGGTAGTGGTCCGCCTCGGTGTACACAAAGGGGGGGAAGCTGTCCCAAAGCATCCCAGGCAGCATCATCCACCACAAGCACAGGGTTTTAGGACCCATAAATCTGCAACCATTCTATGTCACGCCTGATGCATATTGCAACGAATTAGTGGACTTGTGAGGGTGGCCTTAGGATGCTCGTGAAGCGCAGAGCCGGGCGAGTGTTGTATGCCTCCCGGTAGGCACGGTGATAGGGGTCGTGGGGGTAGAGATCCCCGTAATGGGACATGCCGTGGAAAGGCAGGGGTTCCACCGATTGGGAAAAGAGGGTATTCGCGTCCCGATCCTTCGCCCAGCCGTCCACCAGCAGCAGGAAATCCCGTTTTGCGCCGGGCAGGAGCGCCGGCAAGCCGGAGGCATCGAAGGACAACTCCAGTTCGTCGCCCGAGCCCATGATCACCAACCGGTCGTCGATGGTGGTAAGCAGGTCGCGTACGTTCCCGTAGCGCGTGTAAAGCCCGGGCGTAGGGTCCCAGGAGGGCGCAGCGCCGCCAAGGTGCAGACCGGCATCCGCCGGCAGCAAGTCCTTCAAATGCAATGGCGTACCAGGACGTTCTTCCCCCAGAAAGATCTCGTCCCAGTGCACGGGCAGGTTCGTGACGATGCGGACTTCGCGCGAGGGCGAGAGAAATTTCCCCGAAAGATCCACGGCTATCGTTTTGGTCTTTCCGGAGGGCATACCCGTATCTGGAATCACCGTCTGCCACCGGCCCCGTGTGTCCTTAACCTGAAGATACGGCGGGAGGAAGCCGCTGCCCGTCTGCGCAGCGGCGTAGAAGGTGCTGGCATCGGGCCAGTCCACGCTGCCGGTCAACACCAGAACGGCGTGGTCCTGTGGCGCGGATGCGCCGAAATCCAGGACTTGGCCCTTTCGTACGGGGTAAAACCGGTGCCCTATCGGGTAGAGACGAAACTCGGGGTATGGCGGGCTCTTCCACTTGTCATTGTTGAAGATTTCCACGTCGGCAGGGTGGTCCACCGCGATGAGGCGAACGTGATCCAGGTAGGTGACCTCAGCCAGTTCTTCGGTGATACGGATCCGGTAGCGGCCGTTCACCGGCACGAGGGCATCGCCGGGGATCTGCACGTATTCGTCGTGATCGACGGAAAAGCCCCGCGCGCCCAAGGGCGCCACACCCAGAACGTCGGTCAGGAACTGGAAACGCTGCCCGTTCCAGGTATAGATCATGGGGCAGGAGCCGGAGAGACGGGGCGCCTCTTTGTATTGCACGGCCCGGTCTGCCGGCTGCTTCATCATGTTCTGAATCAGGCCGTTGGCCCAGGTGATACGCACGGTATCGAGCATGGAGCGCGAGCCCAGGCCAAACAGAAGCGGAACCCCCAGGTAGACCTGCTTCTGATACAAAGTGCCGGCCTTGACCTCCACCTCCGTGCCCGGGGCCAGGATCATGTTCTTTACGCCCACCAGCGACACTTCCAGCCAATGGTCTTGGGCGCTGGTCCGGTTGAGGTGAAGATGAATGCCGCCTTCCGCATCCACGGTGGCCAGATCCGCCAGGCCGTCGCCGTTGAAGTCGGCCGCCGCCCAGGCAACGCCGGAAGGGCCGTGCTCCGCAACGGCAGCAGCTTCGAGCTTACCTTGACGGTTCCGCAGCGAGCTGCCGCGGTAGGACAACTCAAGCCAGCCATCGCTGTCGATGTCCGCGGCGGCAAGCCCGGTGGCGCCGGCAGGCAGCGCATCGAGCGGGGTTTTCTCGTAGGTGCCCGCCAGGCGGTCGCGATACAGGATGCCGGGATGGTCCTCGTAAGAGACGGCCAGATCCAGCGCCTTGGTATCGGGAACCACGCGTAGCGGGACGGCGTCGAGAGCGCGGCCGGGGGCGAAAGGAAAGTCGGCCGTGCGGTCCTGAAAGCCCGCCGCTCCCTGGTTGCGCAGCAGCACGGAGCGGTCGCCGAGCAGGAAGAGGTCCTGGTCGTAGTCGTGGTCGTAGTCCAGCCAGACCGCCTTGCGGAAGCGCCCGCCGGGCAGGGCAGTGCCGAACTTCTGGAAGACCCCTTTGTGGTTCAGGTAGAGAGCGGCGCCGGTCTTTGTGACGATGCAAAGGTCGGCCAGGCCGTCGTTATTGAAATCGCCAGGGGCGACCGAGACGACATCCGCGATCCCGGAGAGGCCGGCGTCCACCGGTTCGGCGCCGTTGCGGTAAAGCAGAATGCCGCGCGCCGACCATGCGAGCAGGTCGGGGCGCCCGTCGCCATCGGCATCCAGCACCACTAGGCCCGCGGTCCGTGGGTCGGCCTTGCCGGGCAGGCGGCGGTCTTCGAAACGCTGCGCGGGGCGCGAGGACGCCCCGGGCTTTTGGCGCGGCGCCTCGTCGTAGACCTCGGCGTACACGCACCAATTCGTATCTTCGGCCTCCGCGCCGGAAGCATCATGCTGTTTCTTCACCTGCTGGAAGGGCTCGAAGGCGCGTTCGGCTTCGGCGGTGCGATCCAATTCGCGATAGGTGTTAAAGATCTGGAAGCGTGGCGCAACAAAATTGGGATCGAGCCTGGCGGCGGTCTCGAATTCCCGGATGGCGTCCTCAATCTTGTCGAGGAATTTGTAAAGGACCCCCAAATTGTAATGGCTGACAGGTTCTCCGGGAACCAGTTGGATCATGTGCCGGAACTGATCGATGGCGCGCTGGTATTGGCCGCGCTTTTTGTAGACCACGCCGAGGTTGAACCAGGTGTGCGGGATCTGGGGGGCTTCGCGCTGGACGCGCTCCAATTCGGCGGCGCCCTCGTCCAGGCGGCCCGCGCGCAGCAGCGCCAGGCCGTAGTTCAGCCGCTCGCGGGGCGAATCCGGCGCCAGATCGAGGGCCTTCCGAAACTCCTCTACGGCCTGATTGTGGCCGGCGGGATCTTCGTAGAACGCTTTGCCGAGGTTCCGGTGCTCCCAGAGCTGTTCCTCGCGGGAAGCCGGCGGGAGCGCCTGTGCCAAGGCCAGCAGAACCAGAAGAATCAGCCTCGAGTGCGGCATCTGTGATCAGTATAAGCGGATCTGGTTACCGCAGACGCCAGGCGAACGCATCCGGCGCCACTTCCACCGTGAACACATGAGCGCTGCCGGCCGCCGGCGCGCGGCGCAGCACGTTGCCGGAGGCGTCCAGCGCTTCCACCTCATGGGGTTCCGGCAGCCGCCACGGCAGTTCGTCCCAGTGCACCCGGGCGGTGAAACTGCCGCTTTCCGGCGCCGGAATCAGCCGCACCGCCTGCCCGTCGCGGACCAGGCGCAGGCCGGGTTCCGGGCGGGTCTGCACGTAGTACGCCGCCGGGGAACGCGACCATGCGACCACCGCGCCGCCGCGCCGCTCGATGGCCGATTCCACGGGGCCCTCGGCAGCCGTGACGCGGGCATAGTAGCCGTACTGCGGCAGTACGTGGCCTTCGACAGTCCAGTCCGAGGAGCCGCGATTGACCCACACCTCGCCGCCGTTCCAGTGCACCTGCTGTCTATGCAGATCGCCCCCGGCAAAGGAGACGGCTTCGATACGGCGGAGCGCGAGCGCGCGCATGAGGTCGTCGAGCAGCCAGTATTTGCGCACGACATCGGGATTGAAGGGGTCCGCGACCATGGCGGGATGGCCGGTGAGCACTTCGGTGGCGATGTAGTCGTCGCTGTAGATGCCGTGGGTGCGCTCATCCAGACCGGCGGCGTAGCGGTCCGGGTAGCCCGCGCCGTGCAGGACGAACACATCGTGGTAGGCCGCGTCTTCCCAGGGAATGCGCTCGGCGTCCGCGGCGCGAATGGGCCAGGTGAAACCCTGCGCGGGGGGCGCTTCCACACGCAGATGGTTGGCCTGCGCGCCGTCCAGCCAGCCGATCAACTGGTCGTGCCCGGCTTCGGAGATTTGGGGCGCGCCGCCGAGAAAATCGCGAATCCAGGCGAAGCTTTCCCCCCACACCTGCCGGGTCACGCCGCGCGGCACGAAGCGCCCGTCTTCGGTCCAGAAGTCCCACGGCCCCATGGAGGACCAGACATCAATGAAGTACGCCGTGGGAGCGAAACTGCTTTGGACCAGGCGGACGTTGCGCTCCAGGAAGGGGCGCAGCTTATCCGGGCGGAAGCGGTAAGACTGCGCCTGGCGGTAGGAGTGATACCAGGCCTTGCGGGGCTGGCCGTCGCGGTTGAACACGATATCCGCATAGCTGAAGTCCTCCGCATCGGGGTAGAAGTCGATGTAATTGTCGTGCGGAGCGAACAGGACGCCGGCGTCCTTCGAGGTTTGGACCAATTGCCGGAACTCCTCCAGGGTGCCGAATTCGGGATTGGGCGGGTAGATATCGGGCAGCCGGTAGTCATAGCCCCAGCGCTGCCAGTTGTGCCAGACCACCACGGCGTTGGTGACGCCGTATTGGGCCGCCCGGGCGAGCGCCCGCGCGCTTTCGGCGTAGCGGCCCTGCCAGAGGTCGAAGACGAAACGGCCGGCCAGTTTGGGCACGCCCGCGGCGGCGTGCTTGCCGCTGAGCGCGCGCCAGGCGAGGGCGCCGTCCCAGGCGGTGGGGACGGGGAGAAACGTCAGGGTCTGAGCGTGCGGCGTGCTCAGCGTGTAGATGCGGCCCTCCGGGTCCACCTCCAGGCGATCCGGCACGGCATCCACACCTTGGACGATCGAAAGGCCAGGAAAATCAAAGCCCACGAACGAAGTCGCCAGCCGGTGCCCGTCGAAGGGTAACTGAAAAGCCTGCGGGTCCTGGATCACGTTTCCCAGGCCGGCATAAATGCGGCGGGCGCGGTCGCTCCAGGGGCCGGCGGCCACTTCTTCCAGGTAGACGGCCAGCCAGGGCCGGGGCGGCGGGGCGTTTTCCAGCCAGAAGCGGGCTTCGAGCGCGCCGGAGACGATCCAGAGCTCGCCCAGGAGATCAAAGGCGCCCGCCCAGCCGCGAAAACGATGCCGCACGCGATAGCGGCCATTGGCAGGCTCCTCGCGGACTTCGGTGAGCGCGTGCGCGGAGCGGGCATCTTCGAGCACATCGCCGGCGACCCGGACATGGAAGCCGTGAAACTGGAGTTCCCGGCCGCCGGCGGCAAAGCTGACGGTGGCATCGAGCAGGCCGCGGCTGCCGGGCCGCAGGCGAATCTCGTAGCGGGTGTGATTCCGTTCGATCACGCCCAGCGGGCGCGGCGGGGCGGGCGCGGGCGCGGCGGGAGCGCCCACCACCAGCGCCGGCTCCGCCCAATCCGCCTCTACGGAACCTTCGGCCTGCGCCTCGAGTTGCAGGCGAACCGGCTTTCCGGCGAAGGCGTCGAGGTTGACCTCGTGATTGACCCAGGGGGATCCTCCGCCGCGAGACTCGAAGACGGATGGCCCCGGCTGCGCTTCGGGCGCGTTAAAGGACGCCACGCGGACGCGAAACAGGGCCGGCGCTCCGCTGGTGGCGGCGGCGAACTGGAGCCGCAGGGGATGGGCATTGGGCAGGGCCAGGGGATATTCAATCAAGGCGGAGGCGATGCGCTCGCGGCGCGAGGGCAGCCGCGGGCCTAAGGCCATGGCGATGGCCTCCCGCCGCTGGCCGCGCGTCACCCCCACGCCGAATTGAACCGGCTGGGAGGTCTCGAAGGTTTCGGGCGCCAGGCTGATGAGCCGGGTTTCGCCGCCCACTGTCTGGATGATGTCGCGATGCAGCGGCAACCGCCACAGTCCCATGGCGCCGCGTTGGGGGACGGGAAGCGGCAGCCATGCCAGCGGGAGATGGGCGCGCGGCGGGTCAGACAACTGCGTCGCCAGGATCAGCACCGGATGGGCGGTGAGGCGGCGTCCCTGGTAAGTGAACTCGGCGATCGCGTGCAGCGGGTAGTGCGCATTATGGGCGCGGGCGCCCACCGTGATGGTGAAGCGCATTTCGGCGCGGCCGTGTCCCACGAGGTGGAAAGGCGCCGCTGCGGCCGGCTCCACGCGCCAGTCGTCGATGGCGTGGACACGCAGCGTTCCCTCGAGCGGCGCGCCCTCCGCGTTCTGCAAGAGCACCTCCAGGGAGAAGGGCATGCCCGAGCGGTTGAGCTGCGTGGGGCCTCCGGCGCCGTAATTACCGAGAGCCGGCTCCAGGATGCGGACGGTCAGCGGTCCGGCGGTATCCACGGGCGGGTTGTAAGCCAGGAGCGTGCCGGCAGGCAGCAGGCTCAGCACGCCCAGGAAACTCCACAAGCGATGCGCGCGCATGCGAGAACTCACCTCGGCGGATCGGAATTTGAGATCCGCTTTGAGTATACAGAGTTTGCCGTGGCCACAGCCGGGCAGCTTTTATATAATGCTTCCAAATGCACCCGGAGGTGTGGTAATGAGAAGGAGCTGGTCCGCTATCGCTCTGGTGGCGGCCTGGCGGATGTTTGCCGCGGAACCGCTTCCGCAAACCGTCGAGTTCAACCGCGATATCCGGCCGATTCTTTCCGACAAGTGTTTCACCTGCCACGGCCCGGACCGGGCCAACCGCAAGACCAAGCTGCGATTCGACAGCGAATCCGGCGCCAAGCAGGACCTGGGTGGGCATTTCGCGATCGTGCCCGGCCAGCCCGACCACAGCGAAATGGTGCGGCGCATCAGCTCGCCCAATAAGGCATTTCGCATGCCGCCGGCCTACACCGGCACGACGCTTTCCCCGCGCGACATCGCCCTGATCCGGCGCTGGATCGAGCAGGGGGCCAAGTGGGAGAAGCACTGGTCTTTCCTCCCGCCGAAGCGGCCGGAGGTGCCCGCGGTCGAAAACCGCGCATGGGTGCGGAATCCGATCGATGCATTCATCCTGGCGCGCCTGGAAAAGGAAGGTTTGAAGCCGTCGCCCGAGGCCGATCGCGCGACGCTCCTCCGGCGCGTGACGCTGGACCTCACGGGGCTTCCGCCCACGCCCGCGGAACTGGACGCCTTCCTGCACGACACTTCGCCGGACGCGTACGAGAAGGTTGTGGACCGGCTGCTGGCCTCCCCGCGGTACGGGGAGCGCATGGCCGAGCGGTGGCTGGATGCGGCGCGCTACGCCGACACCAACGGCTACCAGACCGACGGCGAGCGCAGCATGTGGCGATGGCGCGATTGGGTGATCGACGCCTTCAACCGCAACATGCGGTTCGATGAATTCACCGTGGAGCAGATCGCGGGCGACATGCTGCCCAATGCCACGCTCGATCAGCGCATCGCCAGCGGCTTCAACCGCAACCATCGCGGCAACGGCGAGGGCGGCATCATTCCGGAAGAGTACGCCGTGGAGTACGTGGTGGACCGTGTGGACACGACCGCGACCGTCTGGCTGGGGATCACGCTGGGCTGCGCGCGCTGCCACGACCACAAGTACGATCCGTTCAGCCAGAAGGAGTTCTACCAGGTTTTCGCCTATTTCAATAACGTGCCGGAGCGCGGCAAGGCCTGGAAGTACGGCAATTCTCCGCCGTTCATCCAGGCGCCCACGCGGGAGCAGCAGGCGGAACTGCAAGGGCTGGAGCGCAAGCTGGCGGATGCCGAGCAGCGCTTTTCGGCGTTGCAGCCGGAGTTGGTGAAAGCCCAGCGGAAATGGGAAAAATCCGCGCGCAAGTCCAAAACGCTGGATTGGTCGATCCAGACGGACCTGGCGGCGGAAGTTCCGCTCGGCCGGAACGAAGTCTTCGACGGCAAGCGCGCCGTGGACGGCGGCAACAAAGCGGATTTCGGCTTCTACGACAAATTCACGCTGGCGGCCTGGGTGTACGCCACCGCGCCCACGGGCGCCATCGTCACGCGGGCGCAGGATGTCGCGGAAGGCGAAGGCTACGGCCTCTATCTGAAAAACGGGAAACTGCAAGTCAACCTGGTGAAGCGCTGGCTGGACGACGCGCTGCGCGTGGAGAGCGAAGGCTCGCTGGAGCTGAACCAGTGGCACCACGTGGCCATGACCTACGACGGCTCGCGGCTGGCGGATGGCGTCAGGATCTACATCGACGGCGTGCCGCAGAAGATCAAGCCCGTGCTGGATGATCTGAACCAGTCTTTCCAGGTCAAGGAGCCGCTGCGCGTGGGCGGCGGAGGCGGCCCGGAGAACCGCTTTCGCGGCAGGATCAGCGACGCGCGGGTGTACCACGCGGCGCTGCCGGAAAGCGATATCGGAGTGTTGGCGACCGCGGCTTCGGTCGGCGAACTGGCGCGGATCGCTCCGGAACAGCGCACCAAACCGCAAGCCGACAAAGTCTCCCTATGCTTCCTGGACCAATACGCGCCCCAGCGGATGCAGGCGGCCTGGCGGGAGCTGACGCGCCTGCGCCGGGAGCGGGAGCGCATGATCGAAAGCTTCCCCACCGTGATGGTGATGCAGGAGCGGGAGAAGCCGCGCGACACCTTCTTGCTGATTCGCGGGGCCTACGACCGCCCGGGCCAGAAGGTCTCCCCGGCCGTGCCGGCCGTGCTGCCACCGCTGCCCGCGGGCGTGCCGGACAACCGGCTGGGGTTTGCCAAATGGCTGGTGGACTCCGGCAATCCGCTTACCGCGCGCGTGACCGTGAACCGCTTCTGGCAGATGTTCTTCGGCACGGGAATCGTCAAGACGGTGGAGGATTTCGGCTCGCAGGGCGAGTGGCCGACGCATCCGGAGCTGCTGGACTGGCTGGCTACGGAGTTCATGCGCGACGGTTGGGACATGAAGGCCATCATCCGGACGATGGTCACCAGCGCGGCGTATCGCCAGTCTTCCACGGCGACGCCGGAGCTGCTGCAAAAAGACCCGGAGAACCGCCTGCTGGCGCGGGGCCCGCGCTTCCGCTTGCCCGCGGAGATGGTCCGCGACCAGGCGTTGGCGGTGGCCGGGCTGCTGGTGGAGCGCGTGGGCGGGCCCTCGGTGAAACCTTACCAGCCGGCGGGACTTTGGAAAGAGCTCGGCGGCGGGGATTACAAGCAGGACCACGGCGAGAGCCTCTACCGGCGCAGCATGTACACCTTCTGGAAGCGGACGGCGCCGCCGCCTTCGATGGTGACCTTTGATGCCGCGGGGAGGGAGATGTGCACGGTGCGCGAGACGCGCACGAATACGCCGCTGCAGGCGCTGGACCTGATGAACGATGTGACCTACGTGGAGGCCGCGCGCAAGCTGGCGGAGCGCATGATGACCGAGGGCGGCACGAGCGCCTCCGACCGCATCGCCTGGGCGTTCCGGCTGGCGACGGCGCACGCCCCGGCGCCGGAACAGCGCCGCATCCTTTTGGAGAGCTATTCGCACTATCGCGACAACTACCAGACGCACCCCGGCGCGGCGGCGGAACTGCTGAGCGAGGGCGAATCCCCGCGCGATCAGAAACTGGACACGAGCGACCTGGCCGCCTATACGGCGGTCGCGAGCTTGATCCTGAATTTGGACGAAACGGTGACCAAGGAGTAACCCATGGATCCTATGCTGGAACGCCGGCTTCTCCTGACCCGCCGCCACTTCTTTGGGCTGAGCAGCGCGGGGCTGGGCGTCGCGGCGCTCGCCACGCTGTTGAGCGAAGACCTGCGCGCGGACGCATCCGCGCTGGGCGGGCTGCCGGGACTGCCTCATTTTCCGCCCACGGCCAAGCGGGTGATCTACCTGTTCCAATCCGGGGCGCCCTCGCAGATGGAGCTGTTCGATTACAAGCCGCGCCTGCGGGACCTGCGGGGGAGCGAGCTGCCGGATTCCATTCGCCACGGCCAGCGCCTGACGGGTATGACAGCCACGCAGTCGAGCTTTCCGGTGGCCCCCTCGCTGTTCGGGTTCGCGCAGCACGGCGAATCGGGTGCGTGGATCAGCGAACTGATGCCCCACACGGCCAAGGCGGTGGACCGGCTGTGTTTCATCAAGTCGATGTACACCGAGGCCATCAACCACGACCCGGCTGTGACGTTTTTCCAGACCGGCGCGCAACTGGCCGGGCGGCCCAGCATCGGCGCCTGGCTGGCCTACGGCTTGGGCAGCGAGAACAAGGACCTGCCCGCCTTCGTGGTGATGGTGTCGCAAGGCACCGGGAACCCCAACGACCAGCCGCTGTACGACCGGCTGTGGGGCAGCGGCTTTCTGCCGACCCGCTACCAGGGCGTGAAGTTCCGCTCCGGAGGCGACCCGGTGCTGTACCTTTCCAACCCGAAAGGTTTCTCGGACGGCGACCGGCGGCGCTTCATCGACGACCTGGGCAAGCTGAACCAGGCGACGCTGCGGGAGTTCGGCGATCCGGAGATCGCCACGCGGGTTTCACAGTACGAGATGGCCTACCGCATGCAACACTCCGTGCCGGAGCTGACGGATCTCTCGAAGGAACCGGACCGCGTGTTCGAACTCTATGGCCCGGACTCCCGCAAGCCCGGAACGTTCGCGGCCAACTGCCTGCTGGCGCGGCGGCTGGCGGAGCGCGGCGTGCGCTTCATTCAGTTGTTCCACCGCGGCTGGGACCAGCACACCAAACTACCGAAGCAGATCGTGGGCCAGTCGCGCGACACCGATCAGCCCTCGGCGGCGCTGATCCACGATCTGCTCGAGCGCGGGCTGCTGGACGACACGCTGGTGGTGTGGGGCGGCGAGTTCGGCCGCACGGTCTACTGCCAGGGCAAGCTCACGGCGGACGATTACGGGCGCGATCATCATCCCCGCTGCTTCACCGTATGGATGGCGGGCGGCGGCGTCAAGCCGGGTATCACCTACGGCGAGACGGACGACTACTGCTACAACATCACGCGAGACCCGGTGCACGTGCACGACCTGCACGCCACCATCCTGCACTGCCTGGGGATCGACCACACCAAGCTGACCTTCAAGTTCCAGGGCCGGCACTTCCGGCTGACGGACGTGGCGGGCAGCGTGGTGCGGAAGATATTGGCATAAGTCCGATTCACTTTACTTGAGGAGTGCTCGGCGGTGGTGTCAGGTTGCCGTATCTGAACCTCCAGGGGCAAGAGTCCGAGGTTTGGGACAAACGTGAAAACGCCAGGCAGAAAACCGAGTATCAGAGTGGCCCATTCCCCCCACAACGCACTTGGATGTCGGACGGCGAATAGAAAGTATGTCTATGCGGAGAAGCTGGTCACCTCCACAAGCCGCCAGAACCGGCCGCGTCACTCTAGCCGTCCTGTCGCGTGCGCCGTACGTCCGCGCAAATGTGCTTCGACCGCCGCGAGATGATCAGCCGGACCCAGAGACAGCCGCACGCTCGTATCGCCGAATTCATCGCTCTTCCAACAGATGACAATCTCACGCTCATGCGTCTGATCGAGGAGGTCCTGCGGGTCCGCCTCGTTTTGCAGCCGTATGATGCGCCCGTAGATCTCGAGCGGCTGCATCGGTGCCTGCTCGCGCATGCTCTTGGCCGCCACCTGTGACATTTCCACGTGCTGCGGACCGACCCACAACTCGCCAAGCTGAGGGGCCGGCCACTCTGGGCTGAGCAGGAACCCAAAACCCATACCGCTGGGCGCCGTGTACTGAACAAGGTTGGCGAACTCCTCGCACATGTTGGCGCTGAAACCGGTTTGGAAGCCGCGCACAGCCACTGCGGGATCTTGCGTTTCGACCGCTTCCTGAATCACTTTGATGCCTCGCGCGAGCCGCTGGATTACACGCCTTGCAAACGGCGGCATCTGTTCCATTCCCGGAAATACAGGCTCAACATTGGGTGTCACCGGAGACTCGATTGTGAAGCCGAAACTGCCCTTGAAGGTGTGCCCGAATCGGCAGTTCTCCGCGTATTGTGACGCTTCTTTCTTCACACGGAAGAAGTACAAATCAGGCGTGATCTCGGTCGTTGCGCTTGCGGCGAGCAGCTTTTTGATATTCGCTGTGTAGCTGACGGCCTGATCGAGATGAATTGTGTCCTCAAAGACCAGTTCATCCGGAACTCGCGATCTCACCACGTCGAAGCCAATTGAGCGAATATCGGAAGCAATTTCATTGCGATCCTTGCCTTCGACTTGGGAGAGCGTGTTAATGGCACCTTCCAGCCGCCGCAGCGCCTCATGCGTGTCTAGCGTGCGAATCAACTGAGCCGCGCAGCCCCGGTTGATGCGGTGCTGGGCTTCAACAACTCCCACATGGAGATCACGGGCGGCACACTGCCGGAAGATATCTGGGGGATCTATCTCACAGAGAATGCCGGGACTTTCTTTGGCGTGCGGCCGCTCCTCGGCCGCAACATCGAGCCGTCCGATGCAGAGGACGGCGGTCGCTCCGTGGTGGTTCTCAACTACCGCTTCTGGCAGCGCTACTACGGCGGCGACCCGTCGGCGATGTCTATCTGCCGGGCAGCCTCATGCAGCGTCTGGCCAACGTTCGCGGCGAAGAGAACGTACCGTGGATCAGGCTCCGGCCCCATGTCACGCTTGCCGCCGCCGACGCGGCGCTCGAGCCACTTTGGATAGCCTTCTCGGCGCCGTTCTCGCCCACTGGATGCAGAACGCCTTTACAGCAGGTAGCTTGTTCACAGCCGCCACGCTCCTCGCTCTTAGCGCGCTTCTCGCCTGCCTGTTACCCGCTCGCCACTCCATTGCCGTCCCACCCGCCGAAGCTCTCCGCAGTGAATAATGCCTGTGCCATTTGACCAGAGCGTGGGTGCGGGCTGTCAAGTAAAACTTGGATCTGGCGATTGGGCGCCAGGAGAACGGGCTGTTATTTCGGGTGATCCTCTTCCAACTGAGCGCGTAATCGCCTATGTTGAGACGGGCCAGAGCGGCGTTGCCGAGATTCCCGCTGGTCGCCATGTGGCAGCCGATCTGCCGCTCGACCCTTGTCAGCGGTCTGCTTCCGGCTCGACGCCCATCCGGTCCTTGACCGCATCGCGGAGTTTCTACTTGCATCCGAGGTAGCGCTCAGTGGACTGGATGGAGAGGTGCCCAAGCAGGAATTGGATCTGATCCGATTCGCCGCCGGCCAAGTGGCAGAGCCTCGCGCAAGTGCGCCGAAGATCATATGGGGCGAGCTTCTCGATTCCTGCACGCGAGGCGCCCTCGCGGACGACCTCCACGGACCTTCGGAGTCATTCCTCTGCCCCAGACTTTCCCAGCCTTGTTGATCGATCGAAAGAGCGTGCCTTCGGTGATGGCGCTGGCCTCCTTTCACGCGTCGACCGCCGCCTTGACCCATCCGGCGCGTAGTGTTTCTGTTCGCCACGGTGCGATTGAACGCGAGGCGCGCTTCTGAGCAGTACCACTCCACGAAATCGGTGATGGCGTGGTCATAGCTCCGCTGGCCGCTCTTGGATGTGAGGCTATTCAGAAAAGCCGTTTTCGACTGTTCAAGGTCCGGAAGGGTCAAGACCCGCTTCGGCGATCGTTCCTTTTTTCGGGATTTCGGCATTTGGCGGCGGCCTCCTTGGACCGCCGCAAGCAGAATCAGCCAGCCGCGATAGAATGGGAATGACATGGATCGTCTGCCACTACAACCCGTGAAGGACCCGCCCAACCTGATCCGGACCGGCGTGTTCTCCATGGATCGTCTGTTGAGCCACATCGACCCGGGGCCGCAGGAGGAATCCGAAGAGTTCGTCCGCCGCATCTATGAGCAGCGCCAGATTGACCTCTCCTCCGATCGCAACGGCAAGACTGGTCGTTGACACTGACGTTGCCAGCTTTATTTTCAAGTGGCACCCCGAATTCGCACCGCGCTACGTGGACATTATGCGCGGTTCTGAATTGATCATTTCCTTCATGACTCTGGCCGAGATGCGCCAGGGCGCGCTCGATGCGAATTGGGGGCCGCGCAGGTGTGCCGTGCTGGAAGCGTATTTGGCAGATTTCTCTGTCCTTCATTCGGATAGCCTCTTGTGTTCCGCGTGGGCCGCCGTCCGAAACGAGAGCACACAAAAGGGGCGTCCTATTAGTGCCGCCGACGCATGGATTGCAGCCACGGCGCTGGTCCTGGCGGCTCCGCTGGTCACGAACAATTCCAAGGACTACCGGCACCTCGACAAGCTTCGGATTATCTCTGCGCGAGGCGAATAACCGGCCGCCCCCGGGGAGACTCCCGAGCGCTCTCCCGGGATTCCTCCTCTGTAGTCGTTAGTGCTTGTCGTTAGTGCCCAATCGGGAGCGACGCGGCGGAAACGATGCCCGAGTTTAAACGGAAAGCTCTGCGCCGCGTCGCTTTCGATTGGGCGACTAGAAGGAAGCTGCTGGCGGGGCGGACCCTATGGATGCTGGAACCTACTTTGGTACTGATGGAAGGGCGTGTTGACCTGAAGGTGAGGGCCGCGAGAGGGCAGTTCCGAGCCGGCAAGCGGTTGCTGATGGGGTTGCACTGGACCGCAAACCGTAGTTCGACAGCGGTTTTGGCGGCAGGGACACACAGCCGCATCGGCGTGCCGTCGCACGTCGGCGCGCAAGACTGGCCACGCCCTTACGAACTGTCGAAAAACTTGCATCGCTGAGCCAATTGGCGGGCGGTGAGGTTGGCGCCCATCACCATCGCGGCTCCGCACTGCGGACAACGCCATGTGGGCGCGTAACCGGCCGAGGGCGAGCAAGCCGCTGGAGGTTTTGGCGTGGTGGAGAGTAGTTGCCGGGCAACGGTCAGATTGGCCGCCCGGCAGCGATTGGCCAGAAAACCATACTGGCGAATGCGGATGAAGCCGCGCGGCAGGATGTGCTGGGCGAAGCGCCGCAGGAATTCGGTGGCGCTCAAGGTCATCTTGCGCTGTTTGCTGCCATGCGCGTAATCCTTCCAGCGGAAGGTGATACGCTGGCCATCGAACGCCAGGAGTCGGTGATTGCTGATCGCCACTCGATGGGTGTAACGGCCGAGATAACGGAGCACTTGAGTCGGGCCGCCGAAAGCGGGTTTGGCGTAGACTACCCAGTCTTGTCGGAATACGGTGCGGAGAAAAGATGCGAACCGTTTCGGCTCCGCCAGCGCGGCGATGGGACCGTGGAAGCGGAGGTTCTTCTGCCGGAACGCTCGCCGTAGGCCGGCCACAAAGTTGCCGCGAAAGACCCTGCTGAGCACCTTCACCGGAAGGAAGAAAGGGTATCGGGGATGGACCCAGCGAGTGCGATCCACGGAAAATCCGCCGGCGGGAATCGCGCAGTGGACATGCGGATGGAGCAGCAAGTTCTGACCCCAGGTATGCAGGATGCTCAGAAAGCCGATCTCCGCACCCAGATGCTTCGGGTCGGCCGCAATCTCAAGGAGTGTGGCGGCGCTGGCCTGGAACAACAGGCCATAGAGCACTTCAGGATTGTACTGGCAGAGCGGATTCAGCTCATGCGGGATGGTGAATACGACGTGGAAGTAGGGCACGCCGAGCACTTCTCTTTCGCGGGCGGCGAGCCAGCGTTGGCGCGCTTGCGCCTGGCACTTGGGGCAAAGCCTGTTGCGGCATGAGTTATAGGAGATGGCCTGATGGCCGCATCGCGGACAGTTATCGATATGGCCGCCGAGGGCTGCGGTGCGGCAGCGGGTGATGGCGCGCAGCACGCTGAGTCGCTGAAAGCCCAGCCATGATCGGTTCTGTTCCACGAAGCGGTCGCCCTGTGCGTGGAGGATGTCGGCCACCTCCACGGTGGGCCGGCTCATTCGGGTTTATGGAGCTTTCGGGATTGCTGCCGGTTCGCCGGGCCTGAGACAGGGATTTGGTCGATCGGGTTAACCGCGGCTCGTAGGAGCTTGGGCGAGACGTGTAGATAACGCGCCGTGGCCTCGATATCCCGGTGGCCCATGAGGGCCTGGATGGTCCTGAGATCTGTGCCCGCTTCGAGCATATGGCTGGCAAAGCAGTGTCGAAGAGTGTGGGGGGTGACATGCTTGGTGATGCCGGCCCGCTTGGCCGCCTCCTGTACCGCTTCCCAGACGACCTTCGGAGTGATCGGCTTATCCGCGCGCCAACCATTTTCCGTGCCCGGAAACAAGTAAGTCTTCGGTCGCAGCCAGCGCCAGTGTGCGCGCAAGGTCTCCAGCAGTTTCTGGCTCAAGGGAATCTCGCGGTCCACGCCGCCCTTCCCCCGCTCAACACGAACTACCATTCGCTGGCTATCGATGTTGCTGACTTTCAAACGGCACAACTCACTGCGTCGCAGGCCGCAGGAATACATGGTGAGGAGCATGGCGTAATGGAACAGGTTCTTCGCCGAATCGATCAGCCGGGTCATCTCCTCGGACGTGAGGATCGTCGGCAGCCGTCTGGCCCACTTGGGATTTTTGGGATACGGCAGTTCATACCTCAGGGCGTATTTCTTCAGCACCTTGAGGTAGAAGAACCGCAGTGCCGAGACGCGGAGTGCCACCGTGCCGACGGCGAGTTTCTTGTCTTCAAGCAGAGCCACCTGATACCGACGGATGTCATCCGGTCCGAGGTGATCGAGTCGTTTCTCTGCATGTCGGCGAAACTCCTCGATGGCCATCAGGTACGTGCGAATCGTGGATTGTGCGTAATTGCGGCGTACGAGTTCCTCTCGCATCCGCTGGGTGAGTACGGTCACAGAAATCTCCTTTCTCTGTGACCAACGCTATCGTCTACGAGGCCCTACCGATACACGGCGAAGCCGTCCGCCGCGCCAGCGGCTTCGTCCTGGTCGCCTGGCGTTTAGCGTTTAGCAGTGTGCTTGGAAGAGTCGGACGCTACCCAGCCACGCCGTCGCGAAACAAACGCGCAGGCTAACGGTGTCAAGGGTCGGCGCTCCTTGCGCCGCAGTGCAAACGGATTGGCAGCCAGATGTCGCGTCACGGATGAGCGGCCCAGTCGGTGGTAGGCAAACCCTCGATATCGTCAAAGTGACGATCTCTGGTCACAACGACCAATTGGTGATGTTTTCCCCACGGCGGCGATCCCGGTCCAGGTCGGACAGCACCGTGTCATCCCCCTCGAACGAAGCGATGACGATGTTGGTGTCGAGCAAGAACCTACCACTGGCCGGGCTGAAAACCGCTCACACCAATTCCCCCATCTCCAACTCCGTCAAATTCCCCAACAAGATGTCCGGCCCGTACCCCCGCAATTCCTCCGCCGGCGACAACCCTGTCGCCACGGCGATCGCCTTCACGCGGTTTGCCTTCGCGGCAATCACGTCGCTCGGAGCGTCCCCAATCATGGCAACCGGCGCCCGCTTTCCGATCCATCCCTCCGCCCGCGCCCGGCGCACGGCGATTCGTACCAGCCCGGAGCGATCCGGCGCCATTTCTCCGAAAGCGCCGAACCGGAAATAGCGCTTCAGCCCGGCTTTCTCCAGCTTCTTCCATCCGATGCGCGTAAGATTTCCGGTCACCAGGCCCAGCAGCAGCCCGCGGCTGCGGATCTTCTCCAGCACCTCCGGCACGCCTGGGCAGGTCTTTTCCTGCAAGTCCGGCACCCGCCGCACGTAGAGGTTCTGCGCCCGCGTTACGATTTCCGGCATGGCCCGCCGGATCACCGCCCGCGGCGCTCCCACCGCCTGCATCATGGCGGTCAGGATGTCGGGGTCGAGCATGCCGTGCACCGGGATCCCGTCCGTCGTGGTCTCCAGGCCCGTGACCCGCCGCACGGCGTCCACCAACACTTCCCGGTGATGCGGCCCCGAGCGGCGCACCAGCGTGCCGTCGATATCGAACAGCGCCAGCGCCGGGGCTTCAGCAGGCATGTTGCCGCACCGCCTCCACCGCCTCGGTCAGCGCGTTCCGGTACACCGCGATGTCCGACGCCCAGGAGATCGCGTCATAGCCGATCGCCATCCATTCCTGCGCCTGCTCTTTGGTGGCGGGCTGAATGCCCGCGCGCAGACCGTGCCGCCGCGCCGTCTCCACCACCGTGCGCATGGCCTCCAGAAAGCGCGCGTGATGAAATTGGGCCGGGATGCCCATGGATTGCGTCAGGTCGAAGTGCCCCACCCACAGCACGTCCACCCCTTCCACGCTGGCGATCGCCTCCAGGTTTTCCATCCCTTTGGTGGATTCGATCTGGCAGATCACGGTGGTGTTCCGGTTGGATTCGGCAAAATAGGCGGCCGGGTCGGGCATCACGTAGTCCGTGTGCGCCCCGCCCAGGCCCACCCCGCGGTGGCCCAGCGGCGCGTACTTCACCGCCCCCACGATGCTCTGTGCCTGCTCCGCGGTCTCCACGTTGGCGACCATCACGCCCAGCGCGCCCGCGTCCATGGTCCGCGCCAGGAAGTGATAGAAGCCTTGCGGCACGCGCACGAAGGGCGCGACCGGCGTGGCTTTGAACCAGGCGATCTGGTCCGCGATGCGGTCTGTATCGAAGCCGGTGTGCTCCATGTCCAGCAGCACGAAATCCAGTTTCGCCGCCTCCAGGATCTTGGCGATCCCGCGCGTGGCGAACTCCATGATCATGTGGCCCACCGGGATGCCCCCGCTCTCACACACCTGCCGGAAACGATTCGTCTTCACTCCGTGTTCCTCCACTTGGCCAGTTTCTTCTGAAATCCGGGCCGCGCCAGTACCTCGCGGTTGACCACGCCTCCGGGCGTCTCCCCACGCGCCACCGCCAGCACGTTCCGGCACGCCTCCACCCCGTTATCGTGCATGATCTCGTCGGTCCAAGCCAGCGCGTGCGGTGTCACGATCACGTTGTCCATCCCCAGCAGCGGATCGTCTTTCGGCGGCGGCTCGCTCGGGAACACATCGATCCCCGCCCCGGCGATGCGCTTCTCCCGCAGCGCCGCCGCCAGCGCCTCGTATTGCACGATCGGCCCTCGCGCCGTATTGATGAAATAGGCCGTGGGTTTCATCAGCGCGAACTGGGCCGCGCCTACCAGGCCGCGCGTCTGCGTGTTCAGCAGGGTGTTTACGGTGACGAAATCGCTTTCCCGGAACACCGTCTCCATGTCCACCATCTCCACACCCAGGTCCGCCACCTCCTCCTGCCGCACATTCGGATCGCAGGCAATCAGCCGCGCGAAGCCCAGCGGCCGCGCCAGCCGGAACATCTCGCGCGCGATGTTCCCGCAGCCTACCGAACCCAGAACGTGGCCGGGAATGTTGCGCCCCAGCCTCGTCAGATCGCCGCGCCAGCCCCCCGCGCGCGTCAGCCGGTCGAGCGGCAGCAGGTTCTTCAGCAGCGCCAGCACCAGCGTCAGGATGGCCTCCGCCACCGGCCGGCGCACGGCGTTGGGCGTGATCGTCAGCGCGATATCGGCCGCGGTCAGCGCGTCCACGTCGATCATGTCGTAGCCCACGCCCCAGCGCGCCACCAGCGCCAGGCGGTCCACTCCGCGCAGGCTCTCCGGCCTGATTTTCAACGCGATCGAGCAGATGGCGTCAAACTGGTTGAGCGCCTCCGGGGTGGCCAGTTTCCCCGGCTGCGGCGGCATGGGGCCGAATTCCAGGCCCGCCACGCCGCGCATCTCCTGCTCCAGAACGTGCTCGAATTTGCCTTTCGCCTCGCTGTAAAAATCCGGGCTCATGCCCATCCGGAATACGGGTTTCATAACGGTTGTGCGGATGCCAGGTACACGGTGTTGAGCAGCAGCTTGAACGTGCCGAAGGGCTGCCCGCGGAACTGCGGCCGGAAGGCGAACAGCACTACGCGGCCGCGCCCGTGGCGCGCCTCCACCAGCGCCGGCTTGCCTTGCACCGCGCCCGCGCCGGAGACCCAGCCGCTGGCCAGCAGATCGTGGGCGGCGAACCGCGCCACCGTGCGGATCTCCTGCTCGCCCTTGTTATAAGCCGGCGTCAGCGTGATGTCGAACGCTTCGCCGCCGGTGGAAAATGCGATCGCCTCCTGCGGCATGCCGAAGGCCTCCGGCTGCGTGGGGTCCACCGTCAGCCGCACCAGCGATCCCGGGCAGTAGAAATCCCCCGGCGTCGGCCGAAGCAGGTTGCGCACGCCCAGCGGAAATAACTCCATCGGCAACTCGCTCGCCAGGTCCAGCGCCGCCAGTGTCCCGCCCTCGCGCACGAAGCGCTCCAGCCGCGCCAGGCCCGCCGTGCCGATGCCGCCCGCGTATTCGGGCCGCTGCACCGCCACGACCGGTCCGCGGTCCTCTCCGCTGCGCTGTCCGTTCAAAATCGTGGCGGCTGCAGCCGAAGCCAGCACAATGGCGTCAAATCGCGTCCGCAGGTCGTCCCGCGCGAAGTCCGCGTTGTGCACCAGGGAGTAAGGAATCTTGTAGCGGTCAAACAGCCATTCCGTCCAGCCCTCGTCCGCATTGGCTACCCAGGGCTGGTAGAGCCCCACGCGCGGCCGGTGCAGTTCATACACGGCCTTGCCCGGCGCGGCGTCCGCCGTCCTCACGCGCAAGCCGTATTGCCGGGCGAACGCCTCCACCCGCGCGTCGTTTTCCAGGTACGGGCTCTCCACCACGATCGAGCCGTCCTCGGTCCAGCGCACGGTCTCGTTCCGGTCCATGAAAAACGCGGTCGCCAGGAAGGAATTGTTCTCGCGATGATCCAGAATCACCACGGAACCTTTCCCCCGCGCCGCGCCTTCGGGCCGGAAATCCACCGCTGGCGCGAGGTCCGCGTTGAAGCGGTCCTCCACGCGATCCACCGCCACGCCCATCTGCAGGCTCAGCGTCCAGCCCGCGATGTCGTAGGGCCGCTTGGTTGGGCCTCCCGCGCCGCTCCGGATGGTGGGATACTTCTGCGGTTCCAGCAGGTCCATCAGGTAGGGCCGAAAAGGCTGCGCCGCCGGGATTACGAACGTGCCCGCGGGGTAAGTCCTCCCGTTCGCCTGGAACGCCGCGCGGGCCCGCCGCACCTCGACGCCGCCCATCGACAGGCGCTCCAGCATCTCGTAGGCCGTGGGCCGGTCCCACTGCTGCTCGAGCGAAACCACGTACGCGTACGGCTTGCCCTGCGCGCCCGCGTCGATCGACGCCCGCGCCATCTGCCAGCTCTTCAGCAGAAAGTCCGCGCGCCGCGCCGCGGCTTCATCCAGAAGGGCGAAGTCCGCCGTCAGCATGTAGTCGATGGCGTCCCGCAGGCTCCACCGGCCCGCCTGCCACGGTTGCTCGTAGAACATGGAGGGCTCCCGTGCCGGCATGCCGTTGCCGAAGGCCACTGGCATTTCCACCGGCCCATATACGTGTGGCGTGGCGAACGAATAGCCCGCCGTCTCCGTCAGGATGCCGTGCATGTTGTGAAACGCCGGTACCGATCGCAGGCCGCCGTCCCACCAGGCGTCGTACCCCCAGTAAGAGAGCACCCCGGGCTTATTCTCCCGCGCGAAGCGCTCCCGCATGGCGGCGCCGATCCGGTTGATCCCTTCCATCACCGCGGCCGGGATGTGCGGGTTCAGCGGCTCGGCGTAAGGCGGCACGAAAATCCGCGCCGGGAAGGGCGGCGCCTGGTGCTGGTTGTAGACAATCTGCGGGAACCATTCGTGGAACAGCACATGCGTCGCCGCGCGCGTCTCCTCGAGGTTCAGCATGAACCAGTCGCGGTTGTTGTCGTGACCCGCATATTTCTGGTAGAGCCACGGCAGCGGCGCGCCCTCGTACGGGCTCCCTACGTTCCGCCGGTACCACTGCGCGATCCAGTCCAGCCCGTCCGGGTTGATCACCGGCGCCTCCAGCAGAATCACGTTCCGGCGGATGGCCTGTGCCTCGGCGCTCTCCTCCGTCGCCAGGCGATACGCCAGTTCCGGGGCCTGCTGCGCGGGCGCCACCTCGCTGGCATGCAAGCCGGAATCGATCCACACGATCGCCCGCCCCTCATCGGCCAGGGCGCGCGCCTCCTCCGCGCTGGCCTGGCCTAGCGCCAGCCGCCGGCTGATCTCCCGGTAGCGCTCCAGCTTGCGCAGATTCTCCGGCGCCGAAATGTAGGCCAGGTACATCGGCTTGCCCAGCGCGCTCCGCCCGAATTCCACCACCTGCACGCGGTCGCTGGTCTCGGCCAGCTTGTGAAAATAGCCCGCGATCTGCTCCGCATCGGCCAGTTTGTAGTCGTCTCCCGGCGCGAATCCCAGGTACGAGCGCGGGGCCGGCACGGCCGCTTGGCTGGCTGCGGCGAAAACCAGGAACAGGATCGGGCGCATCCGGAAACCAACGATCATATCAGCCAATCGTACGGGCCGAGACATCGTTCGGAAACGGCCCTGTGTCATCCTGAAACAAGGAGTCCGCCATGGATACACCCGTCCTCGCCGCTGAAGAACTACGCAAGATCGATGCGTACTGGCGCGCCGCCAATTATCTTTCCGTCGGACAGATCTACCTATACGATAACCCCCTGCTCACCGAACCCCTGAAGCCGGAACACATCAAGCCCCGCCTGCTGGGACACTGGGGCACCACGCCGGGCCTCAATTTCATCTACGTCCACTGCAACCGGCTGATCCGCAAGTACGACCTCAATATGATCTACGTCACCGGCCCCGGCCACGGCGGTCCCGGCCTGGTGGCCAACACCTACCTGGAAGGTTCCTACAGCGAGTTCTACCCCAACGTGCCGCGCAGCGCCGAGGGCATGAAGCGCCTCTTCAAGCAGTTCTCCTTTCCCGGCGGCGTGCCCAGCCACGTGGCGCCGGAAACGCCGGGCTCCATCCACGAGGGCGGGGAACTGGGCTACGCCCTGGTGCATGCCTACGGAGCGGCCTTCGATAATCCCGATCTGCTAGTCTGCTGCGTGGTCGGCGACGGAGAGGCCGAGACGGGCCCGCTGGCCGCCAGTTGGCACTCCAACAAATTCCTGAACCCCGCGCGCGACGGCGCCGTGCTCCCCATCCTGCACTTGAACGGGTACAAAATCGCCGGCCCCACGGTGCTCGCCCGCATCCCCCAGGAAGAGCTCGAGCACCTGCTCACCGGCTACGGCTATCGGCCGTATTTCGTCTGCGGCCACGAGCCCGAGCCCATGCACCAGGCCATGGCCGCCACCATGGAAACCGCATTGGCCGAGATCCGCGCTGTCCAGAAAGACGCCCGCGAGAACGGCTTCGCGCGCCGCCCGCGCTGGCCCATGATCGTGCTGCGCACGCCCAAGGGCTGGACCGGCCCGAAAGAAGTGGATGGAGTGCCCATCGAGGGTACCTTCCGCGCCCACCAGGTGCCCATGGAACAATTCGGCGCCAAGCCCGGACACATCCGCCTGCTGGAAGAATGGATGCGCAGCTATGGCCCCGAGGAGCTGTTTGATGAGAACGGCGCGCTCGTCCGCGAGCTGGCAGAACTGGCCCCTAAAGGCCATCGCCGCATGGGCGCCAACCCTCACGCCAACGGCGGCCTGCTCTTGCGCGACCTCGTGCTCCCCGATTTCCGCGAATACGCCGTCGCCGTTCCCCAGCCCGGCGCCGTGCGCGCCGAAGCCACCCGCATTATGGGAGCCATGCTGCGCGACGTCATGAAGCGCAACGCGGAAGCGCGCAACTTCCGCATCATGGGGCCGGATGAGACCGCCTCCAACCGCTGGGGCGCCGTCTTCGAAGTCACCAACCGCGTCTCCACCGCCGAAATCCTCCCTGCCGACGACCACGTCTCCGCGGACGGCCGTGTCATGGAAGTCCTGAGCGAGCACATGTGCCAGGGCTGGCTGGAGGGCTACCTGCTCACCGGCCGCCACGGCTTCTTTAACTGCTACGAGGCCTTCATTCATATCGTGGATTCCATGTTCAACCAGCACGCCAAGTGGCTCAAGGTCACGCGCAACATTCCCTGGCGAAGGCCCATCGCTTCGCTCAACATCCTGCTCACCTCCCACGTCTGGCGCCAGGACCACAACGGCTTCAGCCACCAGGACCCCGGCTTCATCGACCACGTGATCAACAAGAAAGCGGATATCGTCCGCGTCTACTTGCCGCCGGACGCCAACTGCCTGCTCTCCGTCACCGACCACTGCCTGCGCAGCCGGCATTATGTCAACGTGATCATCGCCGGCAAGCAGCCCGCCCTCCAGTACCTCGACATCGACGCCGCCATCCGCCACTGCACCGCGGGCATCGGCATTTGGGACTGGGCCAGCAACGACCAGGGCGCCGAGCCCGACGTGGTCATGGCTTGTGCCGGCGACATCCCCACCATGGAGACTCTCGCCGCCGTGGATTTCCTGCGCCGCAACCTGCCCGACCTCAAGGTCCGCGTGGTCAACGTCGTGGACCTCATGACCCTCCAGCCTTCGAGTGAGCATCCCCACGGGCTCCCGGACCGCGAGTTCGACTCGCTGTTCACCACCGACAAGCCCATCGTCTTCGCCTTCCACGGCTATCCCTGGCTCATCCACCGGCTCACCTACCGCCGCGCCAACCACCGCAACCTGCACGTGCGGGGTTATAAGGAGGAAGGCACCACCACCACCCCGTTCGATATGACCGTGCTGAACGATCTCGACCGCTTCCACCTCGCCATGGACGTCATCGATCGCGTGCCGCGGTTGCAATCCGTGGCCGCCCACCAGAAGCAGCTCCTGCGCAACAAGCTGATCGAGCACAAACTCTACATCGCGCAGTACGGCGACGATATGCCGCAAATTCGCGACTGGCAGTGGCCCGCGGCATGAAGATCCTGGTGCTCAACGGCGGCTCCAGCACGCTGAAAGCGCTGCTGTGCGAGTTCACCGGGCCGCGGCCGCCCGAGAGTCCCCAGCCGCCCCTCTGGGAGGCGCACGCCGAGTGGGGCTGGCGCCCCGGCCTGGCCGAACTGCGCGCGAAGAACGCCTGCGGCGGAATCGACGAGCGCGAAATCCCCATCGATGCGTCCTCCGCCGTGATCGAGCCGCTTCTTGCCGCGCTCTGGGAAGGACCCGCCCGCGTGCTCCAGAGCCGCGGCGAAATCGAGGTCGTGGGCCACCGTGTGGTGCACGGCGGCCACGCCTTCACCGAAACCACCCGCGTGACCGCCGAGGTCCGCGCCGCCATCGCCCGCCTGGTGGAGTTCGCCCCCGAGCACAACCGTCTCGAATTGGAAGCCATCCTGGCGGCGGAAGCTGTCTTCGGCGAAGCCGTGCCCCAAGTGGCCGTCTTCGACACGGCCTTCCACACCTCCATGCCCGAGAAGGCCGCCGTCTATCCCGGGCCGCGCGAGTGGCTGGACGCCGGCATCCGGCGCTACGGCTTCCACGGCATCAGCCACCAGTACACCTCGCGCCGCGCCGCGGAAATCCTCGGCCGGGACCCGGCCTCCCTCCGCGTGATCACCTGCCACCTGGGAAACGGTTGCTCGCTCGCGGCTGTGCGCGGCGGTCGCAGTGTCGATACCACCATGGGCTTCACCCCCATCGAGGGACTCATGATGGGCACCCGCTCCGGCTCCATCGATCCGGGCATCCTGATCTACCTGGTGCGCCATCGCGGCTTCCGCGCCGATCAACTCGACCACACGCTCAACAAGGAATCCGGCCTCAAGGGCGTCTCGGGCATCTCCGGGGACATGCGTGAGATTCAGGCCGCCATGGAAGCCGGCAACCCGCGCGCCCGCCTGGCCTTCGAAGTCTTCGTGCACCGCCTCTGCCGCGAAATCGGAGGTATGCTCGCCAGCCTCGGCGGACTGGACGCGCTGGTCTTCACCGCCGGTATCGGAGAAAACAGCCCGCTGGTCCGCGAGCAAGTCTGCCGCCAGCTTGAGTTCCTGGGCTTGAAGCTGGACCCGCAAAAGAACGTCGCATCCCCGCGCGACGAAGACATCGCCGCGCCGGACTCGGGAGTGCGCGTCCTGGTCATCCACACCGAAGAAGACTGGGAAATCGCCCGCGAGTGCCACCGCCTCGCCCTCGCCGGCTGGTAGGCCGGCGCGCCGCTCACACCTCTTCGAACATCCCCGTCTGCCGGTTCTTGCGCACTCGGTCCCAGGCGAAATAGCGGCCGTTCATGGCCACGTACACCCCCGGCGCGAGCGTCTGCGCGAAAGCCAGCGCGCTGCCCAGGTTGAACAGTCCGTCCGAGCTGCCGAACTTGTAGGGAATCATCGCGCCGGTCAGCACGATGGTCTTCCCTTGCACGCCCTTGGCCAGCACCGCCGCGGTCTCTGTCAGAGTATCGGTGCCGTGCGTGATCACAATGCGGCTCTCCGGCGCGTGCCGGCACTGTTGCAGAATGATTTCGCGGTCCTCGCCGGTCATCTCCAGGCTGTCGATCATCATCAGCGTGCGGATCTCCACCGCCAGGTTGCACCGCCCCAGCCGCAGCATCTCCGGCAGATGCGAATCCTGAAAATACAGCTCCCCGGTGAGTTCGTTGTATTCTTTGTCGAACGTCCCGCCGGTGACGAAAATGCGAATCGGTTCCGAGCCCATGGAACGCACTTGCAGCATAGCCTTGCCGGCCGCCACGCGGCAACTCACCGGAAAGAGTGAGGCCAAATTGCGATCCCGTTCGCAACCCGATACATTGAGAATGGTCGCTTACGGGTTTGGCCAGGCAGATGGTCCAACGAATTCGAGTCACAAACTACAAATCGCTGCGCCGCCTGGATGTGTCTCTCACTCCGCTCTCGGTCTTGTTCGGTCCGAACGCGGCTGGCAAGAGCAATTTCATTGACGCGCTCCAATTGCTGTCCCGTATTGCTGGGAGCCGAAACCTGAAAGAAGCCTTCGAGCCGCCTTACCGCGGCAAGCCATTGGAATCGTTCTCTTTTGACGAGACTGGCCTCGAAGGCCTGATGAGTAGAGAGTCTGCTGCCTTTTCGCTCGAGGTCGATGTCGAACTATCTCCCGCGGTGGTGGCAGCCGTGAACCGGGAGATCCTTGAGACGAAGCGCGGGCACGCGCCAGACCAAAACGGCAGGGAACCCGGCAAAACGGCCTCATTTATCCATCACGAACGGCTGCGGTATCGCATCGAAGTTGGCATTACGCCGCAATCCGGTGTGCTGCACGTGGCGGATGAATACTTGGTCGCCCTCGGACCTGACGGCCAGCCCAAGTCCCGTCCACAGCCATTTCTCGAGCGCGTCGCGAATCGGATTCACTTACGCATGGAAGGTCAGTCGCACCCCACTTATTTTGACCGGTACCTGGATCATGCGATTCTGTCCCGCCCTCATTATGCCCCGCACTACCCCCATCTGACAGCTCTGAAAAACGAACTGCAAAGCTGGTTCTTCTATTACTTCGAGCCGCGTGAGCGAATGCGTGCGCCAACCAGCGTCAAGGAGGTCCGGCATATCGGACTCATGGGCGAGGAATTGGCGGCATTTCTCAACACTCTCAGAAACCTCGACGCCAGGCAGTTTCACGCCGTCGAGAAGGCCATCCACAGCCTGATTCCGTCGATCACCGGCATACGAACCGAAGTGAACAAGGTGGGTGAAGTAGAACTCAGCCTGATGGAAGGGAACTTGGCCATGCCTGCCAGGGTGGTTTCCGAAGGAACGCTGCGTGTGCTGGGCCTCCTGGCTCTGAGTGGTGTGAAGGAACCACCGGCGTTGATCGGCTTCGAGGAGCCTGAGAACGGCGTTCATCCCCGTCGCATTCGTGACATCGCAAAGATTCTCGTGGGCCGCGCCGAATCGGGGAATACCCAATTGATCGTGACCACGCATTCGCCCATTTTGCCGGACCACATTCCCGATGAGAGCCTGTTTGTTTGCCGGAAGGAAGGCGGGGCCACTGTGATCGAGCCGTTCAAAACCTGGGGTTCCCTTGGACGGCGCTCCGGTATCGACACTGCGCTGGACGAAGCCGCTGAGCAGTTGCCCGTCTCACAACGAATGCTCAGGGGCGATTTTGATGCCTGAGGTCACCCTGTTTTGTGAGGATTCCTTCCACGAGAAGTTCGTTGGCGCGTTGCTGGTCAGATTCGCGAAGGACTGCCATGTCGACGTCCGGACGAAATTCTACAGTGCCCGTGGAGGACTTCCGCGGATGCACGGCGAGCTCAAGGAATTTCTCCGTGATCTTTCCAGAGAACGTGGGAGCCTGCCGGATCACCTGATCGTCGTGGTGGATGCAACTGCCACGGCTATACCGAGCGCAGGAATCTGATTCACGGCGTGTTGGAAGCCTATCCCCAATTCCAGCAGCTCGTGTCCTACGCCATACCCGACCCTCACATCGAGCGATGGATGTTGGTCGATACCAACGCATTCCGGACCGTATTTGGGCGTGGATGCACGCTCCCAGCCCTGAAGTGTGCGAAAGATGAGTACAAGAAGATTCTGCGGCAAGAGATCCGGGACTCTGAGTTGGAAGCCCCTCTCGGTGGAGAAGAGTTCGCGGAGGATCTCGTGATGGCGATGGACCTGGGCCGGGTGCGCGAGCCGTCGCTTCGATTATTCATCAGAGAGCTCCGGGGCCTGTTCAACCGCTGGCGCTAATATGCACCGCGATTTGCCGTCCAGGCGCTTCACGGCTGCAACCAGCCTCAGGCCGGGACTGTACAATGAAAAGGTGCATCTCGCCGGCTTCCGCGTGGGGCTGATTCAGATGGCCTGCTCCACCGATCCCAACGAAAACCTGGCCAAAGCGCAGTGGCGGATTCGGGAGGCCGCCGCGCGCGGCGCACAGGTCGTCTGCCTCCAGGAGCTTTTCCGCTCCCAGTATTTCTGCCGCCGGGAGGACCCCAGCCTCTTTGATCTCGCCGAGCCCATACCCGGCCCGTCCACCCAAACGCTCTCCGAGCTTGCCCGCGAGCTCCAGGTGGTCATCGTGGCCTCGCTGTTCGAGCGCCGCGCCGCCGGGGTCTATCACAATACCGCCGTGGTGATCGACGCCGATGGCGCCCTGCTGGGCCTCTACCGCAAGATGCACATCCCGGATGATCCGCTCTACTTCGAAAAGTATTACTTCACCCCCGGCGACCTCGGATTTCGTAGTTTCGACACGCGCTACGCTCGCATCGCCGTGCTGGTCTGCTGGGACCAGTGGTATCCCGAGGCGGCGCGCCTGGCCGCGCTCACCGGCGCGCAGATCCTCTTCTACCCCACGGCCATCGGCTGGCACCCTTCCGAAAAAGCGGAGTTCGGCGCCGCGCAGCACGATGCCTGGCGCACCATCCAGCGCGCGCATGCCATCGCCAACGGGCTGTACGTGGCCGCGGTGAACCGCGTGGGCTACGAAGGTCCGCCTGAAAAAGGTCTCGAGTTCTGGGGCGGCTCCTTCGTGGCCGATCCCTTCGGCCGGGTGCTCGCGGAAGCCTCCACTGACCAGGAGGAGATTCTGATCGCTGCCTGCGACCCGCGCCGTATCGAGGATACACGCCGCAACTGGCCCTTCCTGCGCGACCGCCGCATCGACGCCTACGCGCCCATCCTCAACCGCCTGATCGACTGATGCCCAAGACCCCCCGCGCCCTGGGCTTCCGCATGCCGGCCGAGTGGGAGCCGCACGAAGCCACCTGGATCGCCTGGCCGCATAACCGCGAAGACTGGCCCGGCCGCTTCACGCCCATTCCCTGGGTCTATGCTGAAATCGTCCGCAAGCTTGCGCGCGTGGAAAAGGTCCGCATTCTGGTGGAGGATCGCGCTGCCGCGCAGGCCGCCCGGCGCGTCCTCGCCAAGGTCGGGGCCGATTTAGCCGCGGTGGAATTCTTCCCCTGGCCCACGGACCGCTCCTGGACCCGCGATTACTGCCCGCTCTTCGTCCGGCACCCCTCCGGTGAAGTCGCCCTCACCGATTGGGAGTTCAACGGCTGGGCCAAATACGCTAACTGGAAGCGCGACAACGCCATCCCCGCCCGCATCGCCCGCTCTCTCGGGCTGCGCTCCTGGTCTCCCGGCCTGGTGCTCGAAGGTGGCAGCATCGACGTCAACGGCCAGGGTCTGCTCCTGACCACCGAAGAGTGCTTGCTCAGCCCCGTGCAGGCGCGCAATCCGAACCTCGGCCGCCGCCAGATCGAGCGTGCCCTGGCCGATTATCTCGGCGCCGAGACCGTCATCTGGCTGCGCCGCGGCATCGCCGGCGACGATACCCACGGCCACATCGACGACCTCGCCCGCTTCGTTGGCCCGCGGACCGTGGTGATCGTGAGCGAAGCCGACAAATCCGACGCGAATTACGAGCCCCTGCGCGAAAACCTGGCACTCCTGCGCCGCCTGCCCCTGCGCGTGGTCAAGCTCCCCATGCCCGCGCCCGTCGTCTTCGCCGGCCAGCGCCTCCCCGCCAGCTACGCCAATTTTTACATCGCCAACCGCACCGTGCTGGTTCCCACGTTCAACGATCCCAACGACCGTGTGGCCCTCGCCACGCTGGCGCGCCTCTTCCCCGATCGCGAAGTCGTGGGTATACACTCCGTGGAACTGATCTGGGGCCTGGGCTCTCTGCACTGCATGACCCAGCAGCAGCCCCTGGCTGGCAACTGAGTTGCTCCCGCATCTTCGTGGCCTCTAACCCTCTGATTCCCGCTTACCGCCCGTGGCGTTTGGCCACACTGGCACTGTTGCTGGCCACAGGTTCCGGAGCCCAGCCCGTGTCGCGCCTGGTGTATGCCACGTATCTCTCGGCGAGTTCCGGAGCGGCCAGTGTGGATGGCACTCCCGCCGTGATCGCGGTGGCCGCGGACCATGCGGGAAACAGCATCGTGGCCATGACCAACACGCGAGTGAACGTGGTCCCGCACTCGGGCACCAGCTACGCCTTTGACGCGCTGGTGACCAAAGTGGCCCGGGATGGCACGCGCCAGTTCACCGTCACGCTTGCGAACGTCGTGCCCACCGCCGTCGTGGTCGATGCCAACGCGAACATTTACGTCTGCGGCGCGACCTACGGCAATTTCCAGACGACGCCCGGAGTGTTCCAGCCCGCCACCGGCGAGGGTTTTGTCGCCCGCCTGGATGCCGCCGGCAACCTGCTGTGGGCTTCACGCCTCTCGGCCAAAGCCTACGCCCTCGCGCTGGACCCCTCCGGAGCGGTGGTGCTCACCGGCATGGCGATGCAGGACTTCACCACCACAGCCGGAGCGCTGCAACCCAAGATGTCGCCGCAGCAGTGTTCTCCGGACCAGTTTGGTTCTTCGCTGCGCTCCTGCACGGATGCGTTCGTCGCCAAAGTGAGCGCGGACGGCACCAAGCTCCTCTACGCCACCTTCCTGGGCGGCAGCCGCGAAGAATTCGGGAACGCCGTCGCCGTGGACTCGGCCGGAAACCTGTATGTGGCCGGCGAGACTTACTCGGAGGATTTCCCCGTGACCGCCTCCGCCTGGCAGGCCAAACTCGGCGGAGCGCCGCAGGCCGTCAGCGGCAGCACCACCTATATCGCAGGCGGCGACGCGTTCCTCGCGAAACTCGACCCGTCGGGTAGCAGACTGCTCTACGCCACGTACCTCGGGGGCGCGGGAGTGGATTTCGCCTCCGGCCTGGCCGTGGATGCGGCGCAGAACATGTTCGTGACTGGCACGACGAACTCCGCGGATTTCCCTGCCACCCCCGGCGCGTATCAGCCTGCCTATGAAGGCGCCGCCAGCCCGCCGCCAGCCCGCCGCCAGCCCGCCGGGGCAACGCCTTCTTCGCGCGATTCGACGCCGCGGGGAACGCGCGCTACGTGAGCTACCTCGGAACCACCGGAAACGAGACCGGCATGGGCGCCCTGCTCGATGCCGCGGGACGGCTCACGCTCCTCGAGGGCGCCCCGGGCGGAAATGTCTGCCGGCCGGCATCGTTCCTCATCGCGGTCGATCCTGCCACCGGCCAGGTGGCCGATCGCGAAGGCGTCCTCAACCTCACCGGCCTCAACGCCACTTTGGCTGTCGATCCCTCGGGTGTGTTCCATACTGCCGGCCTGAGCGGCTCCCCCGGCGATCCCTTCGCGGTCACCGCCAAGGACGCCGCCTACTTCGGAACCGTGATGCTGGCGCGTGTAGACCTGGCGCGGCGTGACGAGTTCGTGCCCTGGTGCGCCGCCAATGCCGCCAGCTACACGCAACAGCGCCGGTACGGCGGCGCGCCCTTCTCGGTGGCTCCCGGAGAGATTTTCTCGGTGTTCGGCGTGGGCCTAACCCCGGCGCCGCAACTGAGCCTGGGCGGCCGCCCGCTGCCTGTCCTGTACGCGGCGGACGGACAAATCAATGCCGCCGTGCCCTATGACGTGCCCACGGGCAACTCCACGCTCACCATCGCCCGCGGTGCCTACGCGGCGTCCTACCCCGTAGAGGTCGCCGCAGTTTTTCCCGGCATCTTCACGCTCGATGGCACGCACGCGGCGGTCATCAACCAGGATGGCACCGTGAACTCGGCTGCCAATCCCGCGCCCCGCGGCTCGATCATCGCCGTCTACGCCACTGGCCTGGGACCCCTGGATACCGCCGGCTACCCCGCCACCGGCTTCCAGCTCTTCATCGAAGCCGATACAGGCAGCAACGCCGCCGGCATGGAAATCCTCTACGCCGGGCAGGCGCCCGGGCTGCCCGTGGGCGCCTATCAGGTGAACGCCCGCATCCCGGCGCCGGCCAAAGCCGGCGAGCCGCTCCTGCGCTTCGCTTTCTCCGCGCCCTGGTTCGAGCTCTCGCAGGACACCGTCCGCATCTTCGTAGCGCCCTAGCCGCCTTCACCGCGGCGGCGGAGCCGTAGAGGAAGCCGCCGGCTTGCCGTCCACGGTAAAGGGCTCCATCAGTTCCGTCCGCGTCCCGTCCGGATCGAACACGTTCAACTGCCGCCGCCGGTTTATCCCCGTGCGGATTTCGAGCGGCCGCGTGTAGGTCTTCCGGTAAGCACGGCTCTCGAGCGCTGCCAGCGATTGCGCGATGTCCGGCGTCTCCAGGCACAGGTGATGCTGAGAGCCGCGCCGGTCCGGCGCCGGCATCTCCCGGTACAGCATGAATTCGAGATAATCCTTCCCGTCCGGAACCTGCATGTTCACCCAGGAGAGCGTCTGGCCGTTGCTGCTGCCCCGCCAGATTTCGTGGAACCCCAGCACGTCGCCGTAGAACTTCATGGCTGCCGCAAGGTCTCCCACGATCACGCCAACGTGCATCATGTGCTCCGAAACGCGCCGGCTGCCCAGAAACTTGCCCTTCTCGCGCATCGACCACCCGTCCGGCTCGTACTGCACGATCTCCACCGTGTGCCCGTCCGGATCCTTCACCTTGAAGTTCGAGTTCCGGATGCGCCCCTTGGGCACCCGCTCGGGTACTGGCACGCCGCGGGCCGCCAGGTAGCGCCGCATCCCCTCGGCATCGTCCGTGTAAAACGAGATGTGGTTCAGCCGGTCGGCCCCCGGTGCGAGCCCGGGGAACAACTCGATGTACTGGTGGTCGTTCACCTTGATAAATGTCAGGCTCAGCGACCCGTCCGGCTTTTCCAGGTGGAACGGCTCTTCGAAGCCCAGAAAATCCTTGTAGAACGCCCGCGATTTCTCGATGTCGCTCACGAATAGCGCGATGTGCGCTACACCCAGGATGCGCGGCCGCGGCGGCGCCTGCGCCGCCAGCATCCCGCAGCATGCCAGCCCCACCCACAGCGCTCTCATGTCAGCAGCACCTTCATGGCCCCCTTCGCCGCGGCCTGCGCGAAAGCCGCGGGCGCCTCGCTCAGCGGCAGCCGCGCCGAGATCATGGCTTGCGTGTCGATCACGCCCGCGCGGAGCAGTTCCAGCGCCGGCTCGAACCGCCCGCAGCGCGATCCCACCAGCGTCACTTCGTTCACCACCACGGGCGCTGTGTCCATGCTCACGTGCCCATGCACCGTGGATTTCAGAATCACCGTGCCCCGCGGCCGTACCATGCGCACCGCCTGCCGCAGTCCCTCGGGCGAGCCCGTAGCCTCCACCACCCACGCGAACTCCGCCTGCGGCAGTTCGCCGCCCGCGTGCGTCTCCACGCCGGCCCTCCGCGCGATCGCCAGTTTCTCCGCGTGCCGCCCGAACTGCTCGACGCGGTGTCCGTAGGCGTGCAGCACCTGCGCCGCCAGCAGCCCCAGTTTGCCGTCCCCCAGCACCGCCACGCGCGAGTTGCAGGCCAGCGGCGCCTGGTCCAGAATCTCGTACGCAGCCGCCAGCGGCTCGGTGAACACGGCCGCCTCCGTGGGGATCGAATCCGGCACCACGTGCAGGTTCCGTTCCGGCAGCGTGAGATACTCCCCAAACGCGCCGGGATGCCGCACGATGCCCAGCACCGTCCTCTCGGGGCAGTGGCGCCCGAAGCCCTTGCGGCACCAGTCGCAGCCGCCGCACGCCAGGTTGATCTCACCCACCACGCGGCGGCCCAGCAATTCGCGCGTATCGGCCTCCACCACCTCGCCCACGAACTCGTGCCCCGGGGTGCCCGCGAACGCGTAGTAACCGCGTTGCAGCTCCAGGTCCGTGTTGCAGATACCGCCGCACAGCAGGCGGATCAGCGCGAATCCCGGCGGGCGGCCGGGGCGGGGAAGTTCCCGCATCTCCACGCCGCCGTTCTCCAGGTGCACCGCCAGCATCGAGCTTAGTATAGCGTGGGCGGCCCGCTCTCCCCCGCTGGCTATAATCAAGGTTCATGCCAGCCGAATTGAGTTGCTTCGAGGAGCGTTGCCGCGCGCGCTTCCCCATTACCGAAGTCATCTACAATTGCCCGCGCTGCGGCGGGCTTCTCGAAGCCGTTTATCCGCCGTTGGAGGAAAAGCCGGAAACTCTCCGCGATCTGTGGCGCCGCCGCCGCATGTCCAACCTGCCGCTCGATCAGAGCGGCGTCTGGCGCTACCGCGAGATGATCGCGTTTCTGGATACCTTCGATCACGTGGTCACGCTGCGCGAAGGCAATACGCCCCTGCTCCCCGCGCCGCGCGCCGCCGCATATGGCGGGCTCGACCACCTGGTCTTCAAGCACCAGGGCTTCAATCCCACCGGCTCGTTCAAGGATAACGGCATGACCTGCGGCGCCGCCCAGGCCGTGCGTCTGGGCGTGCGCCGCGTCGCCTGCGTCTCTACCGGCAACACCTCGGCTTCGATGGCCGCTTACGCCTCGGCCGCGGGACTCCAGCCCATCATCTTCATCCCTCACGGCAACATTTCCTACGGCAAGCTGGCGCAGGCGCTCGAATACGGCGCCAAAACGCTGCAGGTGGAGGCGAATTTCGACCAGATCCTGGCGCTGGTCCGCGTGCTGGCCGAGCGCCTGGGCATCTACCTGCTCAACTCCATTAATCCCTTCCGCATCGAAGGACAGAAGACCATCATGGTCGAGTTGATGGACCAGCGCGACTGGAATTCCCCGGATTGGATCGTGCTCCCCGGCGGCAACCTGGGCAACACCTCCGCCTTCGGCAAAGCGCTGCGCGAGATGCACGCCCTCGGCCTGATCGCCAAAATGCCGCGCCTGGCAGTCATCCAGGCGGAAGGCGCCGCGCCGTTTTACAATCTGCTCCAGCGCCGCGACCGCACGCACCTCCGCGCCGTGCACCACCCCGAAACCCTCGCCACCGCCATCAAGATCGGCGACCCGGTCTCCTGGCCCAAGGCTCTCCACGAAGTGGTGTCTTCGGGCGGCGCCGTGGAAAAGGTCAGCGAGCAGGAAATCGCTGACGCCAAGGCGGTCATCGGACTCTGCGGTATCGGCTGCGAACCCGCCTCCGCCGCCACGCTTGCCGGCATCCGCAAGCTCACCGCGGCAGGCGTCATCCCCACCGGCGCCGATGTCGTCGCGGTGCTCACCGGAAACGTTCTCAAGGACCCCGATTACATCTATCGCTACCACACCGGAGCGCTCGAAGCCCCGGGCGGCCACCGCCTGGCCTCCCACTTCGGCAACAACCCCATCGTGGTCCCCAACGACCCCGACCAGATCACCCGCCTGCTCGAAGCCGTCAACTAACTACTCGTACTTACAGTATGTTGCCGAGCCGCGACCGTGAGGAAGCGGTCTATCACTGACATCCGCAAAGCCAGAAGGGCCGAGATTCTGACTCCTGTCTTCTGACGGCTGTCTCCTCACGACGAGAACGAAATTCCCGTTGCGCTTCGCGTAACGCCTAACTCCCCAGCCCCGCCGCCACCCGCGCGGCCAGCTCCTCATATGGCGCCGCCCCCGGGTGGTAATACCGCACGATGCCGTTCCGGTCCACCAGCACCAGCGTGGGCGTCGTGCTGCACCCGTAGACTTTGAAGTTCTGCTCGCTCACCGGCGCCGGCATGTTTCCTAACGGCGCGTAATACTGCCGCCGCACCGCATCGATATACGCGGTCTCACGCTCCTGCGTGGCCTCCTCGCCTCCCTGCACGTATCCGTAGTGTTGCGTGGGGCCGATCAGCGCCAGCCCGCGCCGCCCGTACTGGCGCATCAGCTCCGCCAGCACCGGAACCTCGCCTTTGCAGTCCCCGCACCAGTGCGCCCAGAAGAACAGCAGCACGGCTCGCCCCTTGAACTGCGCCAGCGGTACGGGCTTCGTCCCCAGCCACTGCCGCAGATCCAGCGGCGGCGCCGCCTTGCCTTCCAGGCTCAGCAGATTGATGTTCTTCTGAATGCGCATGGCGATGGAGGTACCGCCATACCGCGCCAGTTCCTGCCGCAGGAAAACCACCGCCTGGTCCCGCGCGCCGCGCGCCGCCAGCACCTGCGACTGGACCTCGATCGAAGCCCCCAGGGCCAGCGGCAGGTGTGGCTCCGCGTCCAGTTTCCGCGTCTTCAGCAGATCCAGGGACAGCTTGCGCGCCTCGGCGGCATAGGCGTCCGCCCGGTCGTACGAGCGTGCCGCCAGCGCGCCGCGCCCCAGCCAGGAAAGCGCCTCCACGTACTCGGGCGTCACTCCCTGGCGCGCGCGGTACGCCTGCAGCTCGTTCTCGCCCCGCGTGAAATTGTGCTGGGCGATGGCCGTGCGCACGTCGGTGACGAGGTTGCCGGCAGCCGCCGCCGCGCACCACGCGGCCGCCAGTCCCGCCAGTATCACTTGCGTCCCCCTTCGCACGCCCGCGCCCTCAGCCGATCAGGTGCTCCGCGAGCCAGAGGATGTAATGTGTGTTCCGGCGCCGCACTTCCGCCAGCAGTTCCGCCGGCAGCTCGTCCAGCTTCTCTTTGAAGAAGCGCTGGTCGCCGTCCGGCGCTTGCACGTCGCGGCTGCCCACCAGGTTGCCCAGCCAGAACACCAGGAAGAGGTTGCCGTCCACCCGCCCGCGGGACGCGTCCCCCAGGTAGGGCTCGCGGTACTGCGTTGCCAGTTCGCTCTCCGCGCCAAAGGCCCCGCGCCCCGCAAATTCGTTGCACCGCGCCGCCATGCGCTCGAAGAGCGCCCGCCACGGCGACCCCTGCGGCTGCTCCGCCAGCACATCGAACAATTGCAATTGCAGCTCGCCCGAAATCTTATAGTTCAACCGCCCGGCGGTGGCCTTGCCGATCGCCGCCAGCACCTGCGCCTGCTTGCCGCTGCCGGAATGGATGCTCAGCGTGCCCTGAAAATGCCGCGCCACGGCCGCCAGCTCGCGCACGCGGTGCGTCAGCTCCTCGAGCGGCTTGCCGCCGAAGCCGGCCGCCACCCGCGGCTCCAGCTCCGGCCACATCTTGTGGTGCGCGTAGGCGTGCAAGGCCTCGCTGGTCTCCGGATAGGCCTGCCGCTTCTTGAACCCCAGGTTCGGCGGCACCAGTTGCGCGGCCCGGCCGCGCGCCTTGAGCCAGTGCATGTAGAAGATCAGCTCTTTGGCGGTGGTCAGCGTCTCGGCCTCGTCGATCGAAGGCTCGAAGTCGAACGACCGCCCGCCAGGCTGAGAAGCCTTCACACTGCGGATGTAATCGAACAGACTCTCGTTGAGCTTCAGGCTCTCGCCGAACTTCACCGCCAGGCGCAGCACTTCGCCGCGCGAGAATTCGTACTGCGCTTCGCCGATCGCGAAGGTGCGTCCGAATTCCCCCAGGATCCACTGCCGCTCCTCCGGCGTGAACAGGCTCTCGAACTTCTCCGCCACCACCGCGTCGCTCCAGGCCGCCGGATGGCGCGTGTCGGCCTCCAGTACGAACAGCCGCGAGGTGTCCGTGGTGAACTTGGTATATCCGGCCGCGTGGCGGATGGCTTCCTTGGTGGCCTCCACCGAGCGCGCGATCTCCTCGCGCGTGTTGCCCGAGACGATGAAATGGTCCGCCTCGGCGTTGTAGCCTTCGCGCCAGCCCGCGCGGATAGCGGCCCACAGCCCCGCGTGGTACAGGTGCCGGATGGAGACCCGCGTGTGGCCGGCGGCGGTGGGGTTTTCGCCGTCGCGCGCCGCCACGGCGTCGTCCGTCGTCATTTCCCGCGTGGCGGAAAGCTGCACGGTCGAGGCCAGGTTGATGCCGTTCTTTTTCTGATACGCCCGGAAGGCTTCGAAGGCCGCCGGCAGGCTGATCTCCGGGTGCCGGTTCCCCACCGCGATGGCCGGCTGCGCCCCCTGCGGCCGGGGCAGAAACGCCGGGTTCACCTGCTCGGCGTACTTGCGGATGTTTTCGTAATCGCCGGAGCCGAACGGGCTGGCGTTGATCACCATCTCCACGCCTTTGCGCGAGCGCATCCGCCCGATCAGCAGCGACTTCGGATAGATCCCGCTGGCCGGCGCCGTGGCTGGCGCGATGCGCAGCAACTGCGGCGCTCCGGCGGCCGTATCCACCGCCAGGAAATATGCGGAATCATGCACCGGATCGCGTTCCAGCGATCCCCAGCAGGGCGTGATACTCTCCAGCTTCAGCGCCGCCGCGCGAGCCGCTACGCGGTTCCGCAGGTCCTCGGTCAGCGGCTTGCCCTCCGCCTGCTCGAAGATCAGGTCCGCCACCAGGGCGGCCTCTGCCGGACGGAGGGGCAAATCGAATGGTACGGGAGTCACGGTGAAATTGTAACAGGCGGCCCGCTTCGCCTACAGCTTCAAGCTCTTCAAGTATTCCCGGAACGGTCCGCCCAGGTCCTCGCGCTGCAGCGCGAACTCCACGGTGGCCTTCAGAAAGCCAAGCTTATCGCCGGCATCGTGCCGCCTCCCCTCGAACTTGTACGCGTAGATCGGCCGGCTGCGCAGCAGGTGCTTCAGAGCGTCGGTGAGTTGGATCTCCATCCCCGCTCCCGGCTCGATGGCCTGCAACGAATCGAACACCTCCGGCGTCAGCACGTACCGTCCGATAATTGCCAGGTTCGAAGGCGCTTCGGAAGCCTTCGGCTTTTCCACCAGGTTCCGCACCCGGAACAGCCGGTCGTTCACGCCGCGGTGCACCATGGGCTCCGCGTCGATGCAGCCGTACGCCGAGATCTTATCCGGCGGCACCTCCATCACGGCCACCACCGAGGAATGAAAGAAGTCGTAGATGTCGCAGAGTTGCTTCAGGCAGGGCACCCGTGCGTCGATCACGTCGTCGGCCAGCACCACCGAAAACGGCTCCTCCCCGATCAGTTCCCGGGCGCGCAATACAGCGTGCCCCAGCCCCAGCGCCTCCTTCTGCCGCACGTAGGCCACGTCGATCATGTCCGAGACGTTCCGCACGATGGCCAGCAGATCGTTCTTCGAACGCGAGCTCAGCAGATATTCCAGCTCGAAACTGACGTCGAAATGGTCCTCGATCGCCGACTTGCCCCGCCCGGTGACGATGATGATGTTCCGGATGTCCGAGGCGATCGCCTCCTCCACGGCGTACTGGATGATCGGCTTGTCCACCAGCGGGAGCATTTCCTTTGGCTGGGCCTTGGTAGCCGGCAAAAACCGCGTTCCCAGTCCCGCTGCCGGAAACACGGCCTTGCGAACCTTCATGGGCATGGTCGTGACTATTGTCACATGATTTGTGTTTCCGCGAATGCTATGGTATGTATAGCTTCTGGAAAAATCACCATGGCATACGTGATTGCAGAACCCTGCATTGGAACCAAAGATACCGCGTGCGTAGACGCCTGCCCGGTGGACTGCATCCATCCCAAAAAGGACGAGCCCAATCACGCCGAGGCGGAGATGCTGTACATCGATCCGGTCGAGTGCATCGACTGCGGCGCCTGCGTGCCGGTCTGCCCGGTGTCGGCCATTTTCGCGCTCGACGACCTGCCGGAAAAGTGGTCGGAGTTCACCGCGAAAAACGCGGCCTACTACGGCCGCTAAGTACATCCATTCGTAAATACAGTGACGTATTGTGAAGACCCAAACGGTGACGTAATCTGATACTCTTGCATCAGAGGAACCGCGTCTCTGATGCCGAGAAAAA
>JAJPJX010000025.1 GCA_021324015.1 Solibacteraceae bacterium
CGGTTTTCGGCCAGAGTTTCGGGAATTGGTTCGGGTAAGTCTGGGGTTTCCCCCCGGAGACTGCCGCCAATAAGCCCCGTTACGTTTCACCCCGCCCCGGTCCCCGCGAAAACGCGGAAGACTGGGGCGGTGACGATCACCTCCCGATCCGCAAGACACCCCTGAGGCCGCCGAAGTGTGTCTGTACGCCCGGCGCGCTGCCCTGCATCCTCACCCAGGCCGCGTCCATCCGGTGGCAACTGCTATCTGCGGCCACAAAGAACCGTAGCGCGTGACACGGCAACTGGACGCCGAAACAGCGCAACTCCCCGGCTGGCGTGGTCCGCTCGAAAGTGCGCCGGAGGTCAGTCCAGCATCTAGTCTCTTGAAATTGCCAGAGTCCGCACCGACCGGAGATCCCGCAGCAACTTCCTGAACTGCTGCTTGTATACCGTATGGTCGGTCCAGCCGCTGAAATCAGCGATCAGGTATTCGCGTATTTCGCGGGCAGAATCCTTGCCAGTATCGGCGTCGAAGCAACTCCAGTCACGCAGCTCGTCAAATGGAACCAAACTAAGAGGGAAGAGCACCTGGATCTTTTCACGGACTTCACGCTGCCGCGCTCTGGAAATTTCAGTTTTCACCCATTCGCTTGACATACTGTGAGCCGAGATTATGAGCAACAGCTTTTCGTGGACTCTGATCGCTTGATCGATCTGGTCATATAACTTAAGTCCGAAACGGCCATCATGCGGCGCGAACCAGCAACGTACACCGTTCGCCTGAAGATCCGCGTACAAACGGTCCGCGAAATCCTGATCGGCGCTCGAATAGCTGATAAAACAGGAATAGAACTGAATTGGCTGTTTAGTAAGAGATTCAGCGTACAGAATCAGGTTGTCCGGAATGCCCGTTCCCTTTAGGAATGCCCCCGGTATCCGGCCTTCTGACAGGTACAGAACGTCAACACCAACAGATGACGGCCCGACGTACCGGGCTACATCCAGGCCGATAACATTACGAAGGTCGACTCCAGCGAATGAGCAATAAGATATTGACGAAGCACCAAAATCGGCACCATCGAGGATCGAACCGTGGAAGACGGTGCGCGAGATGTTCGCCCCATTCAGTCGAGCTTCTGTAAGTACTGCGCCCGTAAAATTCGTGAGAAGAAGATTCGCGTCTCTCAGATTAGCCCGCTGGAGATCAGCACCATAAAGGTTCGCGCCCCTTAGGCTCGCGAACTGGAAATCGGCCATCGCTATCCTGGCCTCCCGAATCTGAGCGTAGGCCAGATCGCAATTCGAGAGATCACACCCGGTCAGATCGGCAAAGCTGAGATCAACGCCAGACATCTTTCTGCCGCTCAGATCCTCACCTGAGAGGTCCGGTTTGATTACCCGTCTCTCGGTCCGTTCATTTTTTAGGTGAAGTTCACGCTGCCATGTGTTCCATGCCTCGATTCCGGCCTCGAGCTTCTGTAGGTGTTTCGGATTTGACACTGCAGTCGTCTATCGTAACGCTCGACAAACCCTTCGTCAAAGCTGGCCAGGAGCTCTTTGAGGGGATGCAGTCGATTGGTTCCGGACACCGGTCATCGACAATCCGGTAGCAGGCCACTCGGCCGCGCGTAGTCGCCATGTCGCCCATCTGACTTTGCGTTCGCCGCAGTTCCGAGCGCGTCAAGTCGGAACTTGGGCGGATCTGACGATCATGACGGCATAGGCTGCGAGGTCAAATCTAGCTCACCACATATTGATCATCTTGCCACCCGTACTCTCAAACTTGCCCCCCGGCAATCTGGATCAACCCGTCGGAATCGCTGCAACTCTTTTGCACGGCCCGATGCAGTGCTGATTCAAACATCTGGAAATCCACGCGCTTCAGGCGGCAGGCCTGCTCCAGGCTGATGGAACGCGCAAAGATCCGCTGTGCCATCGGATTGTCGATCATGCTGAAGCCGAACTCCCGGAACAGCGCGGTGGTCTCGGGATAACGCTGGATGACGTCGAACACCTTGGTGTGCGGTCCGATGGACACGCCCTCTGCGGTTCCCGCCGCTTCGGGCCGCCTGCCCATCGCCCGCCAGAGATCGACGGCCCAAAGCGTCAGGCCAGTGACTTCCACCCATGCGCTCAGACCCATCAGGGGGTAAGCCCACGAGCGGCTGTCGGTGAGGATCTGGAAAATCACGCGCATGGCATTTCCCACGTTTACCAGCCAGAAGGTCGCCCGTAGAGAACTCAGCCGCCGCAGGTCGAGGCCGCCCAGAATCGGCACCACCTTACTGGATACTCCCAGGATCATCATGCTGATGAACCCGACGGTGAAGGCATGCCGGTATCCGCCGAAATAGGCGTGCGAAAAGGCTACGCCGCGCAGGCTGTCATACACCGGCAGCAGGGCCAGCAGCGCGATCGCCACCAGCGCCCAGAAGTAAGCGGCTCGAATAAAAGGCAGGGAGCGATCGCGCTCGACTTTGACCGAAAACAGCCCGAAGCCCCGCACCAGCAGGACCACCGACGCGAACATCCCCAGGATGCAGAGTTCGAGCGCGATGCCCCAAACCGGATTCCCGGTGCGGATCAGCATCGAATAGGCGATCACATTCCCGGCCACCGCAAAATTCCAAAGGTACAGGACTACGCGCGCCGTGCGCGCCGGAACTTCGCGGAAGCCGTAAATGAAGGGCAGAAAGCGCTGGCTGACTCCCAGAATCATGCCGCCGGCGAAGCCGGCCAATTGAAGATCCCTCCAGGGCGCGTCGTACCGGCTGATGAAGCGCACCCACCCCTGGTACCCGCTCACCGTGGCTGAGGCCGAGAAGATCCACCAGTCGAATGCGAATGCCGCAATCATCCACCCCAGCGCCGCAAACAGGAATCGCTCATAAGGCTCGACGGGATTCTTTGATTTGCGAATAGTCTGGGTCACGACGACCGCGAACGTCAGCACCACCGCCAGTTCGCCGGCGCCCGCGATCCTGCCGGCGAGCGCCCAGGCGGGATGGGACACCCAAAGGTCGGCGAGGGTCCGCACCGTGAGCGCCGCGGCCATGACGAACAGGCTGCGCGAAGCCAGCAGCGGCCGCCATAAGGTGGTGAACTTGAAACGCGGTATCGCCTGGTAGGCGAATCCCATCACGAAGAAGGTGACCCAGCCTGCCACTTGGGCGTGCGCATGCGCCCAGGTGACCGCGCGCATGTCGAGCGAGGCGAGTTGATGGCTGGCCGCCATGATCGCCAGGTTGATCGCCCCGAGCACGCATCCGAAGGTGAACATGGTGAGGATGCCGGCGCGGAAAAAGCGCCGGTAGATCACGTCTCCCGGCCCCGGCGCGTACTCTGGGGAGCCGGATTCCAGCACGCTGTTTCGGGCGGCTGCCTGCAATTCCGCCAGCAGACGGCCCTCGTCCACCCGGTGCGCGCGGGCGAAGAATGCGAGCGATTCCCGGGGACCCAGTGGGCCGCCGCACCCCACCAATCCGTAGCGGTCGAAAACCTGCCGGCAGGCCGGATAGCGCGCCAGAATCTCCGGCAGTTCCATGTCGCGCGTGATGGTAATTTCAGGCATGCCGGCCAGGTCACTGGCGCTGAGCTCTTTCATGCCTTCAGCATGGCGCGGCCGGAAGCGCCCGTCGATGACTTATGTCACAGGCGCCATCGCGCCGCCCGGCCGCGTCACCCGGCCCCAGGGCGTTATACATTACCTAGGAAGCCTGGCCAGTCTCCGCAGGCCGGAAAGGATCGCTAGAATGCCGCACTCGTCCACGCTGCTCGCCGCCATGCTAGGGCTCAGCCTCGCCGGAATCGCGGCCGCCCAGGAACCCATCGAAATCGGCTCACGCCGGGAGTTGTTCGCCGATTCCTATCTGATCGGCCGGCTGAGTGGCGGGGCGCGTCAGCAACTGCACCACCCCGAGCCCCGGGAAGTGTCCATCGTGATGGACAAGCCTTGGGAAGGGAACGCCGTCAACTACGTCACCGTGTTCCAGGACGGCGCGTTGTACCGCATGTATTATCGCGGCGCGAACGTCGTCTACACGCGCGAGGGATCACACGAGACCCACCCCGATCTCACTTGCTACGCGGAAAGCAAAGACGGTATCCACTGGACCAAGCCGACGCTGCGAATCTGGGAGTTCAACGGATCCAAAGAAAACAACATCGTGTGGGAGGGCGTGGGCGGCCATAATTTCACCCCGTTTCGCGACCGGAATCCGGCGGCCGCGCCGGACGCGCGGTACAAGGCGGTCGGCTCGGGCGAAACAACAGGCGGCCGGGGTTTGTTCGCCTTCAAGTCCCCCGATGGGATTCACTGGTCCATGTGGTCTGACAAGCCGGCGATCACCAAAGGCGCCTTCGATTCCCAGAACCTGGCCTTCTGGGATACCCTGCGCGGCGAATACCGCGAATACCATCGCGACTTCCGCAACGGCCGCGACATCCGGACCGGCGTTTCGAAGGACTTCCTGAACTGGTCCGACCCGGTTTTCCTCGAGTATTCGCCGGGCCGGGTCAGCGAACTATACACCAACGGGGTGATCCCGTATTATCGGGCGCCGCACATTCTTCTGGGTTTTCCGACGCGCTACATCGATCGCGGCTGGACCCCGGCGGCCGAGGCCCTGCCCCGCATCGAGTATCGCCGTCTGCGCGCCGCCAAATCGCGGCGTGAGGGAACCGCCGTCACGGACGGTATGTTCATGCTCAGCCGCGACGGACTCCACTTTACGGTCTGGCCCGAGTCCTTCCATCGGCCTGGCCTCCGCGCCACGGATAGCTGGTTTTACGGCGACGCCTACCAGAATTGGGGGCTGGTGGAGACCAGGTCGGCGCTGCCCGACGCGCCGCCCGAGATCTCCGTGTACATTACCGAAAGCACCATGCAGGATCGTACCGCGTACCTTCGCCGTTATACTCTGCGCGTGGACGGCTTCGTCTCCCTGACCGCCCCGCTCTCGGGCGGAGAGGTGCTGACCAGGCCGTTGCGGTTTCAGGGCGACCATCTGATGCTGAACTATTCGACCTCGGGCGCTGGCAGCATTCGCGTGGAAATCCAGGACGCCACCGGCCAACCGCTGCCGGGCTTCACTCTGGCCGATTGCGCCGAGCTTTATGGCGACTCGCTGGAGCAGGCCGTGGTGTGGAAGAACCAGGCCGGTCTGCGCTCCCTTTCCGGCAAGCCGGTGCGTCTGCGCTTCGAACTGCGTGATGCGGATCTCTTCTCCATGCGGTTCGTCGCGGACGGAAGTCCATCTCCCGGCAGGTAGGATGGCGCCCTTACTTATTTGGTAGCGGCAACTTCGACGACCGCATTGTAAAGGAACTCCACCAGCGCGCCGAGCCCCCGGACCGAGACGCGCTCGTCGTTGCCATGCGCGCCGATGGCGCCGAACGTTCCGATGCCGTAAGCCTGCACGCCTTTCGCCCGAAGCTGGGCCGAGTCGGTGGTGCCGGTCGCCATGGCGGGCAATGTAATGGCTTGCGGGAATAAGCGCTTCTGCACGCGCTCGAGGGCCGTGAACATCTCGGTGCCGAGCCCGGATGGCGGCGCCACCGGCCTTCGACCCCACGCCGGTATCACCTCGACCGCGGGGTCGTCGATGACCTCCCGCATGCGTTGCATGAGGGCCGGAACGTCCTCGTCGGGCAAAGGCCGCACCATGAGTGTCGCTTCGGCCGTGGCGGGTATGGTGTTATCGCGAAAACCGCCCCGCGTGATGGTGGGCGTGATGGTCACTCGGAGCAACGCGTCCAGGCTCGGATTCCGCGCCCGGATCTTCTCCTGTACTGCCGGATCTTCGAGGTGCGTGTAAAGGAATGCTTCCTCGGGAGGGCTGATGGTGGCAAGCCGCGAAAAGTAGGCCCGCGTCACTTCGTTCAAGCGCATCGGCGGGCGCCACGCCGCCAGCTTGAGCAGCGCCGTGGAAAGATGCAGCAGCGGATTGTCCGCGCGCGGCACGGAACCATGCGCGCTCACACCGTGGGCTACCACCTTCATGTTCCGGGAAAGCTTCTCGGTTGCCGTGACGACCACGCGCCTAACCACACCGTCCTGTTCCGACATGCCGCCGCCTTCCGCCAGCGAAAACTCCGCGGCGATGCGGTCCCAGTGCTTCTCCACCATGAAGTCGATGCCGAATTCCGTGCTGCTTTCCTCGCCCGCCTCGGCCAAAAAGATCACATCGCGATCCAGCGGAATCTTCAGGCGATGTAGCAACAGCATCACCTCCAGGCAGGCGGTACCCATGGTTTTGTCGTCGACCGCCCCCCGTCCATAAACAAAGCCGTCGCGCACCAGGCCGCCGAATGGATCGAGAGTCCACTTCTCCCTCTCCACGCCTACCGTATCGATGTGGCCCATAATCAGCACGGGCTTCTTCGCGCCGTTGCCTTTGATTCGGGCCACGAGATTCCCCCGGCCGGGCGCCGATTCGAAGATCTCGGCGGAGATTCCCTCCCTCCCGAGAATCTGTTTCAAATATTCCGCGCCTCTGGTCTCGTGGCCCGGGGGATTGACCGTGTCGATCTTGAGGTAGCCGGAAAGAAGGCGGACAGCCTCCTCGCCGGCGGCGCGGAAGTCGGGCGCGGCCGCCAGCAAATCCGGCGCAAGCGGCAGCATCACGAGCAGTGGAGCGATTCTCGCCAGCATCTTGACATCCATCGGCGGCAGTCCCCGCTCAGGATCTTTCGAAATACTTCTCGCCGAACATCGCCAGCGCGGCCTTCACCATCTCGTCCTCGACCTCCGGAGCCCAGCCCACCGGCGAGCCGAACTGGATCCGGATGACCTGCGCCTGGTAGGCGTCCTGGCGCACGATCTCGCGCGTGGGAACGTACAGGTTCCTCTCGGCGAAATAGCCGAACATCATCACCGGCCCCTTCTGGCGCAGCACGTCCTTGATGCGGCTTCCGATGGGCGCGCAAGGCTCGCCCTGGATCGCGCACAGTTGCAGGTTGCCGATGTGCCCCGCCAGCGTCTCGACAAACCGGCACTCGTATTTGCGCGGCTTATCCAGCTTGGTGACGAAGAAGCCGCCGTCGGAGCATGGCATATCCGAGCTGCGCTTGGGGAACGGGATGCCCTCCTTGTAGTGCCGCACCAGCGCGCGGATCCAGTTGGTGGGCCGGTCCGGGTGCGGCGGCGCCACCAGCCCGATGTCCATGGGAACGCCTCGCGCCAGCTCCAGCGCCTTCTCGTAAGGCAGCGGCGGGGCCAGCGGCAGGTCCACCAGCTTCAGCCGGCTTTCGATTGCGCCTCCCACTTCCTGCATGGGACCCTTCGCGATACCGATCACCACCTGGGCCAGGTCGTGCCCGCGGCGCTTGCATTCAGCCAGCTTGTCGCCCATGCCCAGCGGAATCCAGTACTGGTTCCCGCCGCAGGCGTCCGCGTAGAGCGCCAGCGCGCCTGGAAACGCCTCCTCCACCTCGTCCATGGCGTAACCGGGATGCGAGGCTCCATAGTACGGATCCGGACCGCGCACCGGGTGCGTTGGATGGTTGAACAGCAGGGCCGCCATTTTGCCGGCCCGGCGCACCGCCAACACCTGCACCTCGTAATCGGTCGGCGCCGCCCCGCTGGCCCGGATGCCGTAGCCGTGCCCGAAGGCGAACTCCAGATCCACCGGGCCATCCTCTTTCGAAATGGCCTCTTTGATGCACCCGAAGATCTTCTCCGCCAGAAATTCTCCGTAGTCGTAGTTGCTGGCGATGGTCTGCATCGGCACCTGGTGATTGTGCGTGGCCAGCAGCACCAGGTACGCCGGAGGAATGCCCAGTTCGGCTTCCACGCGCTCGCGCAGGATGGGCGTGGCATAGTCCAGGCAATTGAAATCGTAGGTCACGAAAACCATCCGCCGGGAGCCGTCGTGGAGCGTCAGGCAGCGCGCGTGCACGGGATGGTAGACCTTGGGAGGGTCGATGAGCTGCTTCTCCACGTCATAACGGCCGCGGTCCGGGGTGACGTCCACCTTGGCCGTGCCGGCCTTCATGGCGCCCGTCGCCGCGCCGGCGCCCAGGCCGGCTGCCGCGGGCAGCATGGCGGCGCTGGAGGCCGCGCTCAGAAATCCTCTGCGGGTCAAACTGGCTTCCACCGGAGTGCTCCTTTCCCGATCCCTGTTGGAGTATTGTATCGGGCCGCGGCGCCACGCGCTGAGCCAGACCAGCGCGTGGCGTCTTGAGGACCATCGGACCTACGCGTGCGCGATATGTCCGTTGATCATGCCGTCGATCCGCACCACCGCGTTCAGGATCGCCGGAACCGAGTTGAGCACGCTCTCGATCTGGCTGTCCGCCGCGATGAACCCGTCCAGTTGGCTCTCCATTTCTGCGAGCTTGTTCTGTTCGTCCGCGTTGAAGTCCACCACCACCTGGCTGGCCCCCAGGTGAACCTGCGTGAATTTCAGAACGCGCAGCCGCGTGTCGATATCGGAGATGATCGTCAGAGCGACAAACTGCTCTGCGGTGGGCAAACTGTCCTTGTTGGATTCGATCAGCTCTTCGGCCGACTCCAGGGCCTCGATGCTTTTCTGATTGGCTTGAATCAATTCGTCGATAGTGGTTGGCATTGGTTCCTCCTATTTCGTGGCGTTTGTGCTGCAACCCGAGAGTTGCGAGATCCTTGCATTCACCTTGCTCAAATCGGCATTTACCTTGGCCTTTGCCGCCTCGAGCGCCGGCTTGTCGGTGTCGCTCGCCGCCGCGATTTTCGTGTCGAGAGCGGTGAGATTGCTCTGCAAATCGGTTTGCTCGGATTTCGATCCGTCGCAAAGCATCTGCTCGTATTTGCCGTGGACGTCCTGTCCGAATGCCGCGAGCTGCTTGATCTGGTCCAGAGATCCGGACTTCTTCGACAGGTTCACGAACTGCTTCTGAAGCTGGCTGATGTCCGCCGCCTCTTTCTCCAGATCCTGGATGCCGGTCAGGAACCGGCGGTACGCATCCAGGTCGCGGGTCACCATCTCGCGGTTCTTGGCAGATTCCGTGGCCGCGTAGGGCTCCAGCGCCTCTCGCAAACGAGTTCGTGTGAACGCCGCCGCTTGCGCGGGGCTGTCCGAAAGAAGCTGGTCGGCTAGTGCCACAACCCGTTGCTCCCGCTCCAGGTCTGAGTTCCCCCGCGAATCCTTCTGCTCCGCCTTGTCCAGTTCATGCGCCAGTTTTTCATAGGCTGTCTGTTGTTCCTGCATGTGCTTCTGCACGCTGGCCTGGTAGTTCTGGAGGATGGCGGCCAGTTCGGCCGCGTATTGCCGAGCTTCCTTTTCGCCTCCGCATCCGGCCGCCAGAAGGCCCAACATCGTGACCGGCAAAAGATTTCTTCGTGAGCGCATCATTTCTCTCCTCCTATTTCGTGGCCGCGATGGTGCCGGAAATGGACGCGGTCGCCGCCGTGTAGAGGATCTGGGCGATCGTCTCCGGCCGCACGCCGCCTTTGTAGAACATGGCCAGGCGCTGCGCGCCGGCGCCTACTGCGACCTCGTAGGCGTGGGCCTCCAGGCGGCTGCGTTGAATGGAATAACGATGGTATTCGTGCGCTTCCCGCAAACGCGCGACCAGGGGGGCCGAATTCCAGCGCGCGCCAATCGCGACCGCCAGAAAAGGAAGTTGCACGGCCCTGTCCAGATCGTTTTCCTTCGTCTTCAGTTCTTCGGGAGGAGCGTTGCGAACCGCCGCCGCTCTGGACCGCAGCGTTTCCAGGATCATCTCGCCCTGATTCATCCCGTCCGCCCCCTTCAGGTATGTCTCCACCTTCTTCTGAGTGTCTTGAGTTTCGGCCCGCGCTTTCTCCCAGATTTTCAATAGCGTCTGCGCGTGATCGAGTTCCAGCTTGATCCGGTCCGCGGCCAGGCTGTTCAGGCTGGCGCGCAGTTGATCAAGCTGCTTGACTTGGTCGCTCACCGCCTTCTGGTTCGCGGAAGTTGTATCGGCGGCCGTCTTGGCCTCGGCGAGAGCTTTTCCCAACAGGCTGATGGCCTGGCCGCCGGTGCTGTCGGATTTCTTGAAAGCGCCGGCCAGTGCCGCCGCGGCCTTATCGGCATCGATGCCCTGTCCCGCGAGCGCGGCCACAGCCTCCGCGGGATTGCCCGGCACTGCGGGGCCCGGCGGCGGTTTTTGCGACTCGATTTGCCCCTTTTGCGCTTGAAGCGCCTGAACCTCGGCTTGCAGTTCCTTGATTCTGTTTTCTATCGTCGACAGATCCAGTTTCAGTTGGCCTTCGAGCCCTTGGATCGAGGTCCTCACATTGCTCCAGGTGCCCGTAGCGACCGTATTCAAAACGCCATCCCTGTTTCGGGCTTCCCCCGCGAAGACGCTGTCGAACTCCTGTTTGGCAAATGCGTCCAGGTTCTTCATCTCTGCATCGAACAAAGACCCGCTCGCCACCTTGGCCGCCGCGGCAGCCGCTTTCTGCGCCGCGTCGTCCCGGGCGCTGTCGTAAATGCGGATGCCGGCGCCCTGCGCCGGCCACAGACAGCAGCCCGCCATGAGAACCACGTGCACCACCTTCATATGTGTGTGCTCCTTTCCTGAGTAAGTGGGAGCATCTTCGCCCCTCGATGCGAGTGTGCGCCGGATCTTGATAGTGGAGAAGTAACCGCGGAGCGTTTACGGTTAACGAACGTTGCCGCGCCGGCTCACGCCGGCTGGAACGAGAGGAGATTCAGCTTCGAGATCAGCTCGGAGAACTCCCGGCGCCCGGCGATCGGCTGCCAGCGGGGATCCATCGAGAGCCAGTTCATCCCGCCGCAGCGTTGATTGCAGCCGGTCTTGAGCCAGTAAAGCGCCGCGTCCGGGTCGCCCGCGGCCAGGTACGCCACCGCCATGGAATACTCCGAGACGTATCGCCGCCTGGCTACTTCGAGCAGCGTGCGCAACTGCTTCTCGGCGCCGGCTTTGTCCCCCGCCAGGGATTTGACCATGGCCACCGAACTGGCCACCAGTGGGTCCTCGTGACGGTCGGTCGCCAGTCCCCCCAGCCGTTCCAGCATTTCCAGCGCGCCCGCGTAGCGGCCCTGCCGCTCCAGGATGTAGGCCTTCACCCAATGGGACCGAAGACACCTTGGGTCGATTTCCAGGCTTTCTTCACAGGTAGCCAGGGATTCCGCACGTTGCCCGGCGAGTTGGAGCGCGCAGGCCAGGTCCGCGCGCACCACCGAAGACAGTGGGTCCGCTTGTGCCGCCAGCCGCAAATGCGCCACTGCCTCCTCGAAACAGCCGTGCGGGATCAGGTACATCACCGCCCGCCAATGATAGGCCGTGGAGTAACCGGGATTCAGATCCAGCGACCTCCGAAACGCGGCGTCCGCCGCCTCGTAGTCCCAGTCGAAGGCTGCCGCCACCAGGCCCAGCGAAGCGTACGCCTCGCCCAGCGACGGATCCAGCTCCACCGCGCGCTGGGCCATGTTCTTCGCCTTCGGAAATACCCACTTGGGCGGGTACACCCCGTGCAGCCCGGCGATCATGTAGCAGTCCGAGATGCCCGCGTATGCCAGCGCGCAATGCCGGTCCGCCTTCTTGGCCCGCTCGAAGAAATCCAGCGCCGTGCGGATGGCCGCCGAATTCCGCTGCCGCCAGTGGTAGCGCCCCTGGAAATAAAGCTGATAGGCGTCCAGCTTCGCCACCGTGGGCGCCGCCGGTGCTTCGTCTTTGGCAATCCTGCGGGTCACCAGCCGCACGACTTCGTCCTGCTGATCCACAAATCTCTTGGGCAAACCGTCGCACGTCTCCGACCAAAGCGAATAGCCGGTCCGGCTCTCGCAAAGCTGCACCGTAACCCGCAAGGATTCCCCCGCGCTGCGCAGGCTGCCTTCCAGCACGTGGCTCACGCCCAGTTCGCTGCCCAACTGGCGCGCGTCCGCGGGACGGGCCTTATAGGCGAAGGCCGAGGTGCGCGCGACAACGCGCAGGTGCGCGAAACGTGTCAGCGCGTGGATAAGGCCCTCCGTCAGGCCGTCGCACAGCACTTCGTTTCTGGGGTCGGCCGTGGAGTTTAGGAATGGAAGCACGGCCACCGACTCAATCTCCGGCGATTCCTCCTCGGAAAGCGTGCTCGGTCCAATCCCCTCGAACGTCGGGATGTAACCTCCCCGGGGAAAGCTGATCCGTACCGGCGGTCTGGTCCCGGATTCCGCATAAAACTGGTCCAGTTTCGCCCGCAGCCGCCGCGCCTGCACGCGCACAATAGGGTCCACCCGCGGGTCGAACCGGTTGCCGCGCCCGAAGATTTCGGTCCCTAGGGTATATTCCTTAAGCTGCGCAGCGCCCCCCTCCAGCGTCTGCTCCACCACGAAGCGCAGCATGCCCGCCAGCGCCGGCGCATTGCGGAACGAATTCGTGGCGAGAATCCGTTCCAGTTCGTGGCGCACATCGTCCCCGGAAAATACGGGAATACCGGCCGCTTGCATCGTGATTTATCTGACCATGTTACCGTAACAGTCCCTCTTTTACGGCCATGGCGCGGCGCGCGGCCTATGCGTGCATTACCTGTCCTCCATCCACATTGATGGTCTGACCGGTGACTTGCGCGGCTCGTGCGGAGGAGAGAAACACCACCATGTCCGCGATGTCTTCGGGGCGCTGCCAGCGGCCCAGCGGCGCGACCGCGCGGATCTTGTCCGCGGCCCAATCTTCATAAGAGCGGCGTTTGTCCGGTGGCTGTAGATCGCGCCACGCCTGCCACACCTGGCGGTTTAACTTAGTCTGGACCATCCCGGGGCTTACTGTGTTCACTCGTATGTTGTGGGGCGCCAGGTCCTTCGCCAGGCACTGCGCGAAGTTGATATTGGCGGCTTTGCTGGCGCTGTAGGGCGGATCCGTCTGCGAGCCGATCTGGCCGGCCACCGATGCCAGGAAGACCATCGTGCCGCTGCGCCGCGAGATCATGCCGGGCGCCATCGCGTGGGCCACGTGAACCATACCCATCACGTTGACCTGCAACACGCGCGGCCAGTCACCGGGCTCCAGGTTCGTGAACGGAAAGCCAAACTTGCCTGACCCGGCCGCGGCCGCATGCACCAGGTGTGAGATTGGTCCCAGCGCGGCTTCCGTCTCGGTGACCGCATCGGCGACCGCCGCGGCGTCAGCTACATCCACCACCAGACCCGTCGAAGGGCGTCCAAACTCTTCCGCGATCTTCGCGGCGGCCGGCTTCGTGTCGCGAGCGACATCCCAGATCGCGACGTGACAGCCTTCCTTCGCCAGCCCGCGGGCGCAAGCCAGACCGATCCCCTGCGCCCCGCCCGTGATCACGGCAACGTGGCCGCTCAGTTCCAGTTCCATCTGTCAATGATATTCTTCTTCCTCGCGGTACCCGATGCCGCCGATTACGATCGACCCCTTCTCTCCGCGATCGAATCGCAGCCGGATCGTCTTGAGCTTCGCCGGGTCAAAGCCCGGCGCCGACGCGGTGAAGTCGCGCAGAGGCAACTCGATGGTCTCCAGCACCGGTTCGGACGCCTTCTTATAAGCCTTCTCGTTGAGGAAGGCGGACTTGAGCAGCCGCGCCTTGAGCGGGGGCTGCAGCGCTCCGAAACGGCTCAGCGGCAGGGCGGCGGTCTTGCCCCCCGCGTCGGTCAGTTCCACCGTGAAGTCTACCGGTTCCACATCCTTTGACGCTTCTTTCTTGCTCTTCTCCTTGCGCTCTTTCGCGCCCTTCGGAACCGGCGGCTCGTCGTCCGTCGTCGAAAGCTCGATCGCGAGGACCGCCCGGGCGCCCCCGGCGATTCCGTCCGGCAATGAGATCGTGTAGGCAGGCGCCGGGACCGGCTTCTCCGTCTTGCGGTTCCAACCCAGAAATACCCCGTTCCGCTCGCGGTCGCCGTTTCGGAACGGGATCCGGCCTTCCTTCCACGTGCTGAAGTTCTCGGCGGCAATCCGTACGCCCGGCAGGCTGCCGGTTGTGACGTCCACGTCCTCACCGAAGCCGGCTAGCTGCTTCCACGTGGCATCCTCGTAGCGGTTGAGGCAGAGCGCGTCCGGCAGCCAGTCCCGGCCCGCCCGGGCGTCGCGAAACAGCGGCAGGTATTCGCGGTGGTTGTGCAGGGTGGTTTCCAGAAAAGCGCTGATGTACACCGACGCGATCCGGCGCTGGTCGTCCGGAGAAAGCAGCGGCTTCGTGTTGAGGAACCAGTGGATCGGCCCATCCCCGGAGTCGTAGCGGCCCCAGACGGTATTGAACTGGCCGTGATTTGCGCGATAGATATACAGCTCGGACTTGAACCACGGCCCGGGTGCGGTGAATTTTACCCGCTCAAACTGTCTCGATCCGATGAAGGAAGAGACGTCGGCATCATGCCCTCCCTGCAACACAAAGTAGTTCACGTTCTCGATCGTCCGCCACGCTCCGGCGGGCCTGTATTGTCCATCGGCCGGCGCGATCGCGACGATGGACCGGATGTGGAAATCGTATGGCTCGAACCGGATCGTCGCGTCATCGGGATAGTAGGAAAGCTTATTGAAGAGCGCCGCCGTCGCCGCCGCCTCTCCGCCGCGCGAATGCCCCATCAGCGCGATCCTGTCCAGGTCCACTTTCCCGAAGAACGGGTTCCCGGCTTTCGCGTTCCAGTCGCGCCAGAGGCGCAGATGCTCGAGCAGCATCCAGCCGCGTGGAGCTTTTTCTTTCGGCGGGTCGCCCGACCAGGAGAAGTTGAGGAAGTTCTCATCGACGGACGCCAGGATGAATCCGCGGCTCGCCAGGAGTTCCCCAAGATACTGGTAACCGGGGTCGGACCATTGCTCCATTTGATGGTTGCCGTGCACGATCAAAACCAGCGGAAACGGTCCGGGGCCGTCGGGATACCAGACGCGCGCGTTGAGCGGCAGTTTGTCGAAGCCGAAGCCCCAATAGAGGCGGCGTGCTTTGGCTCGCCAGTTCTTGAAATCCTTGAAGAACGCGCTGGCGTCGATCGCCGGCGTCCGGATCGCGACGTTGCGATACTCCGCGCGCCATTTGTCGCCGCCGCTTCCGTAGGTCAGGCTTCGCACCCGGTACGGTCCGGGCCGCCCGGGATTGTCTGCCCGGATCACGGCGGGCGGGGAACCCTGCGCCGCCCGCGCCTTGATGAGCGCCTCGGTGGTGCCATCGCTCGCGGCAAAAAAGAGAAACCAGCCGGCGGCCGCCGCCGACGACACCAGCAGGACGATGGTCACGATCTTCTTCGCCAGGGCGGCTTCCCGTAGGCCATAAAGCAACGCCGCGATGGAAGCGCCGAGTATGGCCGCTACTGACACGACCGTGAAGCCGAGCATGATGCCGAACTCCGGCCCGATACTCGCCACGTAGACGGCCACCGATCCCACAAAAAACCCGGTCGCCCAGGGCGACAGCCTGCGGAAGGCAGCCAGGAGAAGCCATACCAGCAGAGCGGAAAGGCCGATGATGGCCGCGGCCAGAACCATCACGACGAGAACGTCGAGGATCGTCCCGAGACCGGTGCGCACGGCAAGGCTATATGGGATCGCCCATACCGCGGCTCCGGCGACCGCCCCGATCGCCACTCCGCGGCGTGTCTCGGGGCCTGGGCGGATGGTGCGCCAGAACGCGGCGACCGCGCGCCAGCACCGCACCGCAAGATCGCGGCCGCGGCGGAAAAGACTGATTCTCGGTCGGGGCTCGGGCGGCGAGCCGGGTTCAGGCTCCGTAGGCGTGAACATGGCCACAGTATATGCCGCCGCCACGGCCAACTCTGCCGGACCCTGAGTTATCATCAAGCGGAGAAACGTGAGGAACTCAAAAATCGAACCGGCGCGCCGGATGTGGACGCTTGTCGCCGTTGCGGCGATCCTGGGGGCGGCAACGCCGTTCGCCGGCGGACAGGCGCCCGCCGGCGCCAAGGTGGTGGGTGGGCCGTATGTCGTCAACGTGAGGGCGCAGTCGGCCACCGTCATGTGGCTGGTCGAGAGCGGCCAGGCAGGACTCGGCACGGCGCCGAACGTGATCGAAAAAACTGCTCCCGCCCTGCACGCCGAAAGAGTCAATTTCTCCGGCCTGCGCCCGGGGGCCACCTACTACTACGATTCCTTCGGCGGCGACGCGGGAAAGGGCAGCTTCAAGACGCCCCCAGCCGGACCGGCGCAGTTTGAGTTTGTGGTCTATGGCGATACGCGCACGCGGCATGACGTCCATCGCTCGGTCATCGCCGCGATCCTCAAGTACGCCCACCCGGATTTCGTAATGCATACAGGGGACCTCGTGGCCGACGGCAACGACACCTCCCTGTGGCCTATCTTTTTCGACGTCGAGCGGGAACTGCTCCGCAAAGCCGCCTTCTACCCCTCCCTGGGAAACCACGAGCGCAACGCGAAGAACTATTACCAGTTCCTGGATGCCAGGCCATACTACTCGTTCGACTGGGGCAGCGCCCATTGCATCGTCATCAACAGCGACATCGGAAATGCCGGCGCCACGCGAGCCGAGAAGGATGCGTTCTGGGAAGCCCAGACACGCTGGCTCGAGGAAGATCTTCGCGACAGCCAGAAAGCCGGCTTCCGCTTCGTGTTCGCGCATCATCCCCCCATGTCCGCGGTGAAGCGCCGCCAGGGAGGCAACCCGCACATGGCCGCGCTCGAGCCGATGTTCGAAAAGTACCGTCTCTCGGCCGGCTTCTTCGGGCACGATCACAACTACCAGCACTATCTGAAGGACGGGATCCACTACTTCATCACCGGCGGCGGGGGCGCGCCCCTCTACGACGTGGATGCCCCGCCCGCGGGAATTACCCGCAAAGTAGAAAAGACGGAGAACTTCGTCGTCGTCCAAGTGAATGGCGCAAAGGCTCACATCGAGGCATGGAAACCAAACGGCGAGAAGCTCGACGCAGCGGACCTGGGGCAGTAGTGGTCGCTGGAACGGGCGTCCGGGAACGCACCCGTCCTAGCGCGGCCGGTTGATGGACGTTTCCTCGCGAATGATCCCGTGCATCGCCGCCAAACGTGCGGGTTGCGGCATGCCCGGAGCGCTCAGCGAAGCATACAGCGCCAGGGCTTGCTCGCGCTTGCCCTCCCCCAGCAGGCGCTCCGCGCACAGCAGGGCGGCGCAGGCGACGGCGCTTCTGGTCGTCCCCTTCGTTTTCCCCAGGGCGGCTTGCAGTTCCTTCCTCGAGGACTCACCCCCAATGCTGCCCAGCGCCGCCGCCGCGGCAGCGGCCACATCGGCGTCGGCGCGGTACATCATCTTCGCCAGAGCAGGACCCGCCTTGGCGTCCCTGCGTTTCCCGATCGAGTTGATGACGCCGATGAGGAGATTGCCCTTGAGCTTCGATAACCCGGCGCGCAGAGCCTCATCCGCCGACGGGTCGGCGATCGGTTCGAGACCATAACGCGCGTACGTGCTCAAGTGCTCATCGCCCAACAGGGCCGCCAGCGCGGGTACTGCTTCCTTCGCCCCTAGCTCGCCGATCCGCTGGCAAGCCTTCGCTTTCTGGAACTCCGTCGAACGAGCGTCCGTGAGGACGCCGGCCAGCGCAGGCGCATCCATCCTGGCGATGTCGCCCTCCTGAAATGCGGGGGGAGGCGACGGCGGCTTCGGCTTCGCGGCCTGCGCCGCGGGTGCGGGCTGTGTGGTTTGCTGCATGGTGTGTCTCCTCCTTCGCTCAGACTCGCCACGGTTCGCGCAACGCCCGCGACCGCATCCGGTTGGCGATGTCGTCGTTGGTGAACTCCCGCTTCCCGGGGTCCCAGGCCAGTTTCTTGCCGCGCTGGTAAGCAATGAAGGCCGCGTGGCAGGTGATGTGCGAGTTTGCCGCCGCGGCCGCACTGGCGCTCGGCGCCTGGCGCGTCTTGATGCATCGCAGCAGGTCTGCCACGTGGTTCACCAGCGCGAGGCTGGCGGGCTCGGTCGGCCGCAGCAGCGGCTTGATATTGTCGGAGCTCTCGATGCGCGTGGCGTCGCCGGTCTCCACCCAGCCCTTATCGCCTTCGATGCGGAAGCTGCACGAGCCGGTTTTCAAGCTGCCGTCCCAGCCGTCATCGCGCATTACCAGGTTCACTCCATTCGCATACTTGCAGAGCACCTTGTACGGCCCGGTGTTGGCGCCCACGGGCTCGTACTCCACCGGTTGCGTGTCGTCGAACTCCGCCGCCCATTGGCACAGGTCCACGGTGTGCGAGCCCCACTCCAGAATGCCGCCTCCGTGAAAGTCGTAAAAGTTGCGCCAGCCTCCGCGGACATAGGCGGAGTTGTAAGGCCGCCAGGGCGCCGGTCCCAGCCAGCGCTCCCAGTCGAGCACCTGCCTCGGCGGCGGTTCCTCGGCCGCCAGCCAGTCGCGGCTGGGAAGCGGCGGCCAGTTCACCGAGGGACCGACGTTGGCGTAAAGAGTCTGTAGCTTGCCCAGGGCGCCGGACTTGAGCAGTTCCTTGCACAGCTCGAAGTTGGCGCCGTTGCGGCGCTGGCAGCCGGCCTGGTAGATGCGGTTGTAGCGGCGGAACGCGTCGGCCAGCGCCCAACTCTCCTCCATGGACATGGAGCAGGGCTTCTCGCAATACACATCTTTGCCGTGCTGCGCCGCGAGGATCGCCAGCGGCGTGTGCCAGCGGTCGCCGGTCGCAATCAGCACCGCATCGATGTCCTGGCGCGCCAGCAGGGCAAACTGATCGTCGTACATCTGGCAGTCGTGGTTGCCGTATTTCTGGTCCACCATCGACTTGACTTCTTCGCGCCGCTCATTGCGCACGTCGCAGACGGCGATGAATCTCGCCTGGCGGAACGTGAGCAATTTACTGAGGACGTGCGCGCCGCGGGCGCCGATGCCGATGCCGCCGAAGACAATCTGGTCGCTGGGCGGAACTGCCCCTGCTCGCTGGCCGAGCACCAGGCTGGGGACAATCATGGGCGCCGCGGCGCTTTTGAGGACCTCGCGTCGGGTAATCATGGCAGCCTCAACCAGGATTCTAGCCTGATTCACAGGCGGTCGCGAGAGCAGTGGGCCGGCGCAACCTGGCTTTTCCTCGCGCCCCTCTGCGCGCATAGCAGGGAACCGCCAATCGAAAGCGCGATCACGCCTCCGATGATTCCCAGAGACCAGCCGATCGGGAACTTGCCGCCGAAGGAGTCGTTGAGCCATACCATCTTCAGGCCCACGAACATCAGCACGCCAGCCAGGCCGTACTTTAGCAGGGCGAAACGCTCCACCGCGCCAGCTAGCAGGAAGTACAATGCCCGCAGGCCCAACAGGTCGAAGACGTTCGAGGTGAACACGATCATCGGCTCGCGCGTCAGGGCGAAAATCGCCGGGATCGAATCCACCGCGAAAATAATGTCGCTGATCTCCACCACCAGCACCGCCAGGAACAGCGGCGTCGCGTAGAGCATGCCCTTCAGGCGGACGAAGAAGCGCTGCCCGTGCAGTTCTTCCGTCACCGGCAGGAGGCGCCGGAACAGCCGGACCACGGGGTTCCGCTCCGGCGCGATCTTCTTTCCCGGAGCCAGCATCATCTTCAGCCCGGTCACGATCAACAGGGCGCCGAACAGCAGGATCACCCAGTGATACTCGAGCAGCGCCGCCCCCAGCGCGATAAACGCGGCGCGAAACACCAGCGCTCCGAGGACTCCGAAAAACAGTACCCGGTGCTGGTAGGCCGCCGGGATCCCGAATGCGGCGAACACGATCACAAAAACGAAGATGTTGTCCAGAGACAGTGTCTTTTCGACCAGGTATCCGGTGAGAAACTCCAGGCCGGCCTGGCGCGCCGCCGCGTCCGGGTCAAAGCCTGGCAGCGACAGCAGGCGCGGGTCGCGCGCGAACTTCCAGGCCGCGTACTGGTGGAAGACCAGGTTGAACACCAGCGCCAGGGCGATCCATACCACGCTCCAGATGCCCGCCTCGCGAAAGGAAACGGCGTGCGCCTTGCGATGGAACACGCCCAGATCCAGAGCCAGCAGCAGCAGCACAAAGCCCGTGAATCCCAGGTAGAACCACCAGTAGTCGGCAAATGGAAAATAGCTCATCGCCCGTCAGCGCCCGCATGCCGCCGGGTGTCGCGGCCGCGGATCTCCCTCTTACGCCGCGAAGGGCACGCGCCCGAGAGATACTCAGTTGGAGGGGCGCCCAGCGGCGCGAGCACACCGGAGCGGGCAGATCAGGGTGGCGCCCGCCGGCCGTCCGCCGGACTCTTCGCCGCCACCCCCTCCGCCGGCGTGCTTAGCTCTTGCCCTCCACCCGCAGGTTGTTCTTGACCGAGAACACCCCGGACACCGAGTTGGCCTGCGCAGCGGCGATCTGCTTCTGCATCTCGTTCGCCACCACGCCCTCCAGCGTCACGTTTCCGTTCTCCACGATGATGTGGATCGGCGGGACCGCGCGGACTGAGAGGGTCTGGAGCACGCTGTGTCCGTAGATCGAATGGTACAGGGCCAGCCGCAGCCCGTCGTCGTGGGACGAGAGGGGCAGCATTTCGATCTGGTTGGAGACCTTCTCCACCCCCTCGATCTTCTTGACCACGTTCTCGGCGGCGCTCTTCAACGTGGGCCGGCTCACTTTGCCCATCAGGGTGACCGTTTCGCCGTCCACCCGGAACGTGAAGTGGTCGAACAGGCTGTAGTACGGCAAAGTCACCAGTTCGCGCCGCACTTCCCGTTCGATCCGGCTCACGCCCCGCTCGCTCATGTGGTTGTCCGCAAATCCCAGTTGCGCCGCCAGCAGGGCGGCTCCCAGGAGCATTCCAGTTCGCAATCGTTTCGTCATGGTTCAACGTTTCCTCGCTGTGGTGTATGGATCAGGCTGCGTCCTGCTTGCCTGCTCAAGTACCACGTTAAGGGTAGTCGAAAGATTTGTCTAATAGATGTTTTGGAAATGATCAATCGTTAAATCCGATGTATCGGCCAGGTCAGGAAGCCTGGCCGAAGAGCTGCGCCCGCGCCGCCTCGGAGATGGTCACCACGGCCGGATGCTTCAGCTTCCGTTCCACGGAAATGGCGTAGTAGCGTTCCACAACCGAATCGATCCGTCCGATCGGGGACACCCCGTAGTGTTGGTGAATCTCCTTCTCAATCGCGCTTGGCGCCGTGAAGACGCCCGCGCCGGCCTGCCCGAATGTCTTCATGAGGGCGCCGTCCCTGAACTCGCCCACCAGCTTGGGCCGGATGTTCTCGGAATCGAACCATTGTTCCAACGCCCGCCGCAAACTCGATCCTTCCATGGGTAGCAGAAATGGCGCCCCATCCAGGCAGGCGGGGAAGTTCTTGCGGAAGCGCGCCGCCAGCCGCGGGGCGCCGAACACCGTGACGGTGCTGGTTCCCAGCAGGTGATTGAAGGCCTTCACGGGGATGGTAGGCGGGATGGGAGACTCCGAGAGGACCACGTCCATCCGGTGTTCGGCAAGTTCCGCCAGTAACCGGTCCGGAGTATCTTCGTCGCACACCATCTGCACGGGCTCGGCCATCTCCAGGGCCGGGCGCAGCACGCGGTAAGCGATCAGTTTAGGCACCAGGTCCGAGATCCCCACGAACAGGCGCAGTGGACGCCCCCGCGGCCGGCCCTTGAGCACATCCTGCAGCTCGCGCCCCAGGCTGAAGATCTCGTCGGCGTACCGGTAGACCACCTGGCCCACCTCGGTCAGAGCCAGGCCGCGCCCCTGCTTGACAAACAATTTTTCACCCAGGGTCTCTTCCAGCAGGCGCAATTGCCCGCTGATGGTCGGCTGTGCCAAACGCAGCTTCTCGCAGGCCCGCGCGATGCTGCCCTCCTTGGCGACGCACCAGAAATACAACAGGTGGTGGTAGTTCAGCCATTCCATGCGCCCAGTATACATCGGAAGAACCGATGGCATTGGAAGAAACTACCTATTTGTCGATGCATCCGGCCGCGGCGTATAGTGGGGCTATGGATGCGCTTGGCGGAAAGGACGAGGCGGCATGAAACTGCGGGTAACCGCTCGCGGAGTCGAGTACTCCGGCGAGTTGCGGGAGTACGTCCATCGGCGGGCCCATTTCAGCCTGGGGCGGTTTGCGGCAAAAATCCAGTCCGTCGCCGTGCGGCTGTCCGATGAGAACGGGCCGCGCGGCGGCGTGGACAAGTCCTGTGACATCCGCATCCACTTCGGCCTCCGCCCGGCCGTGATCGTCCGCGAACGCCAGGCCAGCATGCAGGCGGCGGTCGCCTTCGCCATGGATCGGGCGGAACGCGCCGTCCGGCGGCGGCTGAGCCTGTCCAAACCCGGGGCTGTGGCGCGAGGGCGCCAACAGTAGGTCGCTCCGCCAAGAACCTGACAGTGCGGCTGGCGCCCCTGAGCCGCATTTTCAACACTTAGGATGTCTCGAAAATGGCGGTCAATGTGCCCATGAACCAGCATGAGTACCGGACCTGTCAGCAATCTGTCCAGTAGCTATCTGCAGTCCATCGTCACCGGCGCGCTCGGAGGCGCCGGTCTTTCCACCAACAATAGTCTCGGCAGCATCGACCCGGCGTCGGTCGCCCCCTCAGACAAACGCCACCTATCCCCTTTCGCCCAAATGATGAGCGAACTCCAGCAGCTCCAGCAGTCGGCCCCGGCCAAGTACCAGCAGGTCACCCAGCAAATCGCCACGAATCTGCAAAACGCCGCCCAAACCGCGCAGGCGCAGGGCAATACCACGGCGGTCAACCAGCTCAACCAGCTCGCGGGTGACTTTACGAGCGCCTCCAAGAGCGGCCAACTGCCTAACGTCCAGGATCTGGCCCAGGCCGTCGGCGGCCATCACCACGGCCATCATCATCATGCCCTCGCCGCTTCGACGGATCCGTATAACGATTCCACCTCCGGCAGCAGTTCGGCCAGCAGCGCGAACCAGACGCTCAGCCAACTCCTCGCGGCCTTCCAGACAAGTTCGAATCAGAGCGACGCTCTGGATCCCACGTTCATCATTATGAACACGCTATCCAGCGCCGGGATTACGGGCGTGGAAAGCTGAGCGTTGCGGGATTCGAAAGAGCCGCAGGCGGCCGGGTTCGCGGCCTCACCGGAACGAGCGTATACTCTCGGCTATGCGGCTCGCCATCGAGACCGGCGGTCCGGCGCGCATCGAGGTGCATGGCCCGGACCACCAACTGCACCAGCCCGAAGGTGCACTCATGGACCGCACCGCCCGTAACCGCCCGGGCCAGCCGCCTGATTACCTTGGCCATTTCGTTTCCTCCGGATCCGCGGCTCTGGAACTGCCTGCCGGCCGCTACACCGTGATCGTGGAGAAAGGCCTGGAGTTCGAGCGCCTCGAAACCACCGTGGACCTGGAGGCCGCCCGCACCCTGCGTCTGCTGCCCAAACGCTGGACCCACATGGCCGGCCGGAACTGGTGGTCGGCCGATTTTCACCTGCACCGCCCCCTGGAAGACGCGCCCCTGCTGCTCCGCGCCGAAGATCTCAACCTGGGCGTGTTCTTCACCATGTGGAACAAGCGCAATCTCTGGGAGGGCAAGCCCCTCCCGGCGGACCCCGTCGTGCGCGCCGATGCCTCGCACCTCGCCACCGTCATGAACGCCGAAGACGAGCGCGGCGGCGGCGCCTGGATGATGCACAACCTGAAGCATCCGCTGGCCCTGGCGGTGGACGGCCGCTGGTATCCCCAAGGCGGCGTCTTCGTCGAGCAGGCCAAAGCCCAGGGCGCCTGGTTCGACTGCGAAAAGCCTATCTGGTGGGAGACGCCCGTCATGGCCGCCATCACTCGCATCGATTCCCTCGGTGTGCTGCACAATCACTACAACCAGTACGGCATGAACGCCAACGAAGCCTGGGGCCGGCCGCGCGATCAGAAGCGCTATCCCGGCAACGAGGGCTTCTCGAACTATTCGCTGAGCCTCTACTACCGCTATCTGAACCTCGGCCAGCGCCTGCCGGCCTCCGCCGGGTCGGCCTCCGGCGTGCTGCCCGCGCCGCCGGGCTACAACCGCATTTACGTACCCCTTCCCGGCGGGCTCTCAGTGGATGACTTCTATAGGCAGTTGCGCGCCGGGCGCGGCTTCGTCACCAACGGTCCCATGCTCTCCTTCGCGGTGGAGGGGAAAGTCCCCGGCGACACGCTCACGATTGCCGCGCCGCGTCCCCTGCGCGTGGCGGCCAGCGCGCAGTCCCGCGAGCCCATTGACCGGATTCAGATTCTGGCCAACGGTCGCGTGGTCGCCGAAAAGGCCGGCGCCCGCCTGGAGGCCGCTATCGACCCGGGGAATTACACCTGGCTGGCGGCGCGCTGCTACCTGCGGCCTGGCTTGACCGTGCGCCTGGCCCATTCCAGCCCCATCTATCTCCGCGGTGGCGCCCAGCGTTGGGATGCGAGCGCAGACGCCGCCTGGTTCCTTGAGTGGATCGACGACCTGATCGCCGAAAGCGAGAGCGATCCCCGGCGCTTCCGCAACAGCGACGAAAAAAGCCAGGTGCTGGCCATCTATCGGCGGGCCCGCGCGTATTACGCCCGCCTGGCCCGCGCCTGAACCGCTCCTCAGGGATGCAGGAAATTCTCGATGGAAGGAATGTTGCCCGTATAACCCTCGTTTGAGCTTCCCGGAGGCAGCACCAGGACATACACCTTTGGTGGATCGGACTGCCAGATCGCCTGCACGATTGCCCGGCCTTCCGCACGGAACAGCGTGTCTTTGCGAGCTTTCCCCATCCTGGCGGTCTGCGCCCACTGCTCGCCCACCGCGCCTTTGATCCTGCCCACCAACTTCTCGTAGACAGAGAGGGCGGCAGATGGGCCCTTCGCGTCCCACTCGCAACAATACACCGGTCCTTCCAGGATGCGGCAATAGCTCGCCTGGGGCAGATAGGTTTTGGCCTCGAAGTAGAACTCGCGGCGGCGATTCTCGATCCGCACGCCCTCCACGCGGCGGAAGCGGTCGCGGCTGGCCTCCAGGATTGACTGGAGAACCCGATCGAAGGACTCCCACGAAGCCCTGGCCGGCCTAGCCGCTTCCTGTGGCCCCGCTTGCGCCAGGTGGCACAAGAGAACCCCGACAATGACGATGCTGGCGGCGCGATTTACCGGCGCATGCTCCGGACCGCTCACACCGGCCCGCTCATGCGCCGCTGGATCGCGGCCATCAGCCGGGCCTCGATGTCCGCCGGCAGGGTACACACCTTCCAGGCGCTCCGGTAGAGCCTCACGGTCTGCCGGGTCGTTTCGCAGACGATCCGGCATTTGCGGCAGGCCTTCAGGTGGCGCTCCACCTCCGCGCCGCCAGGCTCCTGCGCGCCGTCCAGGTAATCGCCCAGGGCGCGCGGAAGTTCCCGGCAATTCACCGCGAACTTCCCGCGGCCTTGCGTCGCGCCGGCGGCTCCACGCTCCAGTCCGGCGCGCGCCGCTGCTTGATGCCCTCGAAATCCGCCCGCTCGAGCAATTCGGCGTTCTCCGCCAGGCTCAACTCCCACTGGGGGAAGAAATCATCCCCCACGTCCAGCCCCTCCACGCAGCCGTGAGGGCCGTACAGGAAGGAGTACTCCGCAACCACGCCCCGCTTCCGCAGATCCTCGGCGACCTGGCCGAGGTCATCCAGACGAATCATTCGCTGCCTCGTGACTTCTGGGTTGCTTCCTGGCAACCCGGCTACCGCACGCCCGCGAGCTCCTGTAACAGGCGCCAGTTTTCCAGACGCTCCTCCCTGGTAGAAAGGAGCGTCGCGGAAGGATTCCCGTCCTTGTCGAAATGCTTTGCGAAGCGCCCCTCGGAGCGGGCAAAGGTGATGAAATCCACCGGTTCCCCGGTCTTGGGATTGGTGTACCAGTCTTCCTTCACGTTCGGATTCCCCACCAGGCTCAGCCGGTCCTTGATGCGCGGCCCTTTACGCGGGTCATAGATAAACAATGGAAAGCTGCGCGAATCGGCGGCCAGTTTCGCCTGGTGCTCGGCCATGTTGTCGCCCACGCCGTGCTCGGGCTGGCACGTGGTGAACACGTTCACCAGCGCCGGGCCGGGATACTGGTTGGCTTCCATCACCGCCTTGTAGAAATGGTTCATGTGCGCGCAGGTCGTCTGCGCCACGTACACGTCCTTGTGCATCATGCAGATGTTGCCAATCTCTTTGCGGTTTTCCTTCTTTCCCTGAATGGCGGAGCCGTGATAGCTCATCTTGGCGTCCTGGCCCTTGAAAGAGCCGGTCGAACTCTGGCCGCCGGTATTCGAATACACCTGCGTATCCAGCACCAGTACCTTGATGTCCATCCCCGACGCCAGCATGCGGGAAAGGGACTGGAACCCGATGTCCAGCATCGCGCCGTCGCCGCCCACAATCCACAGCCGCTTGTTCTGCCATCCCTGCTGGTCCCAGCGCGCCCGCACCCCCATGGCATCCGCCGGGGCGTTCTCGAACAGCGAGTTCGTCCAGGAAACCAGGTAGGGGTTGTAAGGATACGTGGAGGTGTACACCGTGTTGCAGCCCGTGGCTGCCACGATGCCTATGTTCTCGGCGCCGTAAAGGAACCCCGTGGCCGCCAGCATCATGCGCAGTGCCGTGGCTTCGCCGCAGCCCATGCACGAGCCGGCACCGCCCACGTAGAGCAGCGATCGCTCCGCCAGCATCATATCCGCCAGCGCCTTCTCGTTGATGAAGCGCCCCGGCGTCTCCGGCATGGCTTTGTAAAAGCGGAACGCCTCGCGGAACCAGCCCATGTTGTCGTCGTTCTTCCGCATCATGCGCAGCGCGTTGTGATCTCCACAGGCATCCACGCATTCGGCGCAGCCCTTGCACTTGGTGGGGTCGATGAAGATGCCGAACTTTCCTCCCCCGAGGCCCTTCCTCTCCAGCACCGTGAAGTACTTGTTGGTGACGCTCCACTGCTCCGCCATCTTCTGCCGCAGGGATTCGTCCGGGATGGCGGCCAGCCTCTCCTCCAGCACGCCCGGCTCGGCCACCTTGCCCAGAATGGCCGTGTCCGGACACTCCGTGACGCACTCCATGCACCCCACGCAGTTGGCTGCCAGGAATTCGGGAATATCCGGCGCGATGTAGCTGAAATCGCGCAGCGCACCGGTTCCCGCCGGCACCACGCTGCGCGCCGTCATCTCGTCGGCCGGCAATCCGCGCTCCGCCAGGCCGCTGTTGTACGCGCCCACCACGCGCTCGTTGAAGTCGGCGATGTCCACCACGTTCGCGGTGATCTCCGCCAGCCTTGCCTCCAGTGGCATTGCCTGTGTCATGCCGCCCCTCCATGTATCACCCGCAGCGCCGCGTTGCCGTTGTCGGAATGCGCCGACTCCAGCATTATGGCGCGCGGCACCTCGATGACCTCCAGATACCCGCGCCGCACCGCCCGCAGGTTGTCCTGCACCACCCGCTCGCCGCGCTTGCCGAAATACTTGCGCAGCGATTTCTCCACGCCGCGGAAAACCTCCTCGTCGCTCAGCGCCAGCTCGTTCTGGAACGGCGTGATCCGCAGAAACACCCCCAGCAGCACGATCCCCTGCATGCGCTGCTGCAGGTCCGCCCGCGAAGAGACCTCCCGGGCGATGGCCACGGTATCCAGCGCGAACACTCGCGCCCCCTTCTCGCGCAGCGCCTTGCGCGCCCACGCCGGAATCGACTTCCAGATCGCCGCCGGATCGGTTTGCTGGCTCTGCATGAACACCATGCCCCCGTTCGACAAACCGGCCAGCGGATTCTCCAGGTTGAACGCGTTGACGTCGTTCAGGGCCACGAACTCGACGTGCTCCAGTTCGGAATGCACGCGAATGTGCTGCCGCGCGATCGTCAGGTAGTAGGTGGTCGGCAGCCCCTTCTTCTCCGAGCCGTACTTGGGGTACGCCTGCACGTCCATGCCGAAAACCTCGCCGGCGATGGTGGCGATCACCTTGTTTGTGGTCACCGAGCCGTACCCGCCCACCGAGTGGCCGCGCATGGAAAAGCTCCCCGGATCACGGACGTCCGGATCCACCGTCACCTCCAGCGCCGTCTCGTGCTTGATGCCGACCGAGTAATAGTGCCGCGGCCGCGGGCTGCGCATGTTCTCTACCACGGCGATGAAGTCGCCGGCGCGCACGTCCCGGCTGCCCAGCCCCGCCGAGCCCCCGGTGAACTTCGGCATCCGCGCGACCGGCGGGTATCCCGGCATCCCGGTTAGCGCGTCCGCGAACGCCGCCTTGATCTCGCAGAGCTGCGGATTGGACTGCATCATGGGAATGTCCAGCCGCTCCAGCACGGATACGGCTTTGACGTGCTGGAGCGCGTGCACGATGTCGGCCGAGGGGAATGGCCGGAAACAGGTGATGTGCAGCACCCCGACCTTCATGCCCAGGCGCTCGCGCATGTAGTCCACCGCTGCTTCCGCGGTCTCCATCATGCAGCCCGAGCCCACCAAAGCGTAGTCGGCGTCCTCCAGCCGGTAAGGCATGACCACGCCGTACCGCCGCCCCGTCAGGTCGCCGAACTCGCGCATCACATCCTTCAATGCGGGCAGCACCCGGTCGTAATAGCGGCGCTGCGCCACCTTGCCCTTCATGTAGGCGTCCTGGTTCTGCACCACGCCGGACATCAGCGGAATTTGCGGATCCATCAGGTTTTGAATGTGCTCCCGCGGCGCGCCCACGAACTGCTTCATCATTTCGGGTTCGGGCAGGCGCACATTCTCGATGGTGTGCGTGGTGAGAAACCCGTCCTGCACATTGAGGAAGGGGGTCCCGGTCGCCTCCGCCACGCGCCGCGCGATCAGCGCGAAATCGCCGGCCTCCTGCGCGTTGCGCGCGTACAGCACGCCCCAGCCGCAATCCGCCACGCCGACGACGTCATCATGCCCCGCGTGCACATTCAGGGAATGCGAGGTCAGCGCGCGCGCGCCGATATGGAAAACAATCGGCAGCCGCTTGCCGGAGATGGTGTACAACACCTCCTTCATCAGAATGAGCCCCTGCCCCGAGGTGAAGTTGGTCACCCGGCCGCCGGCCACCGCGAAGCCTTCGCACGTGCTGGCCGCGCTGTGTTCCGACTCGGGCTCGATGAACGCCAATTCCTCGCCCCAAAGGTTCCGCTTACCATTAGCTACCTCGACCTGGTAGCCGCCGCCCATCGTAGTCGACGATGTAATCGGGTAGGCGCACGCTCCTTGTGTGATATGGGTCTCCACCCATACAACCATCCCCGCACCGTCGGAAGTGGTGGGAATGCCTGGATATGGGGGTCTGGATTCCGGCTCCGCCGGAGCCGGATGCGTCTCTAAGGGTGCGCCACCGAGGACCGTACTCATTGCCCCTCCTGTTGAAAGCGCCCAGTTGTCTGTAGCCTGCGGCTCCGCGCCACGGGCGGCGGAGAGCCCGGCCTGCTGGACTGGAGCCTACCACTTTCCGCGCTGTGGCGAAAGGGGGTGGGTCATTCTGGCAACCTTCTAGGGAATTTACCCGATCGCGCGCGGCCGCGCGTGTTAGAATACGACTGGTTTCAAACCGCAGGGGAGTATGCGCTCGGAGCCCGGGGGGAACGCCGCACTTCGTCATCGACAACAATGGAGCCGCCACGTGTTGTGGATCAGCGGCCTGTGGGTCTTGCCGGCTTGGGTTGCTCTGTATTCGGTGTTTTCGGCCTCATTATTCAGAACCGCCCTGGTCTCTGCCGCGGCCCTGGGCCTCGCCCCTCTCCCGGTGATCCTGGTTTCCCGCCGCCGCCAGAACAGCCTGCTGCGGACGGCTGAGGAGGCCAGAGAAGAGGCGGAAGCGCTCCGTGGGCAGCTCGCAACCGTGCGATATCGCACAGCGCGCCTGCGCGAGGAACTCTCGGCCGCGGATCGGCAGGCCCGCCTGGCGCATCAACTCACGCTCCTGGGGCAGTTCACCGCCGGCTTCATGCACGAGTTCAACAACCCGCTGGCCATCGTCACCAACCGTATCGAGGTCCTTCTGGAGGAGCGCGTGGAGGACGCCGGTTTGTGCGTGGACCTCGAGCAGATGCTGAAAGAGACGCGCTATATGGGGAACATCGCGCGGACCCTGCTGCAGGCCTTGCGCCGCGAGCGCGGCGGGGAGGTGTTTGCGCCCACCGTGGTAGTGGAAGCCTTGCGCGAATCGCTCGCCGCGCTCAGCCCCTCGGCCGAGAGACAGGGCGTCCGCATCGTACTGGAAACGCCCGAAGTGGCCTCTGTGAACCTGCCTTCGCACGTGCTGATCGAAGTGGTTCGCGGGCTGCTGGCCAACTCCCTCGAAGCCCTGAAAGGCCGCCCGGACGGGATCATCTGGCTGCGGCTGGAACCTTATCGTACCGCGGGCTCCAAGGTGGTCTTGCGCGTGGAAGACAACGGGCCGGGCGTTCCGGAAAGTATCCGGGACCACCTCTTCGAGCCATTCACCTCCCAGAGTCCCGGCCGCGAACGCCTGGGACTTGGACTCTTCCTGGCTGCCAGTCTGTTGGACACGTATGAAGGGGACCTCCGCTATGAACCCAGGAGTTCCGGCGGCGCGAGTTTCATCGTGGAGATGCCTCCGGTTCGTTTC
>JAJPJX010000196.1 GCA_021324015.1 Solibacteraceae bacterium
TCAAATTTCGGGCTCATCCCGCATTGGAATCGAAAGCCGTTTTCAGGCTCATCTCGTATTGGAATCAATTCTCGATTTCAGGCTCATTTCTGGATTGGAAAATGCTGCACCGGCTGCAACCAGCGCCGGTCGGCGGATGCTCCGTAGGATTGCCAAGTTTGAAGTGCTGCCGTGATCCAGGTGACCTCAGACTCGGTGAACTCGAGGTCCTTGGCCGGAATGGAAAGAGAGGGATTCCATAGCACGCGCTCCTGGCCGGCGACGATCTCGCGCTTCAGTTCAATAGCCTTTTCCTCGTCGGCATCGAGCGCGATGTGATCCTGGACTGCCCAGATCGCACGAATAGAACCCACGTCTGCCCGCTGCGCGCCGAGGAGGGCGTGCAGATTCAGATGCTGGGTGTGGTCCAGCATGAGTTTCATAGAATGATCTTGTCGAATTACGGGTTGGAAGAGAGCAGGATATAGCCTGCGGTCACGCCAGCGGGGTTCTTCACCTTGAGGCATGCAGACCATGCGGACCGGTTGCTGGCGCTCACAATCTCGGCGAAGCGACATCCGTTACCGGACCCGGAAGCGATGATCAGTTTGCCGCCCGCCGTGACCTCCAGGAGCGTGCGCTCGTAACGAACGCCGGGGGGCGACCAGAGTGTTCAGTGTCAGCTCACAATGCCTTTCAGCTTCAGTTCAGAATTGTGTTCAGCTTGGTCCGGATTTCTCGTGGAGGGTGCCTGGCGCGGTTGGCATGGCTACGGATGCGACGAGACGATCTGCGCGCCTTTCACGGTCAGGTTGGTTGCTGGGTTCAGGTTGCGATAGATCACGATCCCGTTGAGGCCGTAGCCGAGCAGCCGGTCATACCAGCGTGGCTTCGTGAGCCGGTTGATATTGGCCGTGATTCCATTCATGTTCGTGCCGATGCCCTGCCACGTAGTAATGGCCGTGGGGAGAGCGGTGCGCACATCCGTGGACATCTGGCCGAAGTTCATGGCCGCACGTTCGATGCCCTTCGACGCGCCGACGTACCGATTGAAGACGCAATCCGGGTTGTACTCGCAATCCAGGAATAGCGGTGCCGCGTCATCCACCTGCCTCGTGATGCTGGCGGCGTGGACGAGCGCCGGTTTCAGATCGCCGCGGAGTTCCTCGACCTTTTCGAGCGCGACATCGACGCGGGCCAGCGTATCGCCCATGCGCCGGTCGGCAGTGCTCCGGATTTGCCCCACCTCGCCCATGGCATCCCTTCGCAGCGCCGCCACCTGGCGCTCCGTGCGGCCGAGCAGGTCCTTCCGCGCCGCCTCTACCTGGCTGGCGAGACCGCCGCGGGCGGCCCGGACCTCAGCCAGGACCGCCGTTCGCGCGGCCTGCAACTCGACTGTGACCGCGCCCGGTAACGCACGGGTGGCCACAGTTGCGGCGTGCAGAAGGAGTATGGCCTGTACGGCCACTCCCGTGAGGGCGGCCAACAGGGCGCAGGTGAGCGCGATCTTAAGCCGCCGCATTCGACACCTCCGCCGCCCGCCGGAACAGGTCTGCGGTCGCCGTATTCCTCCACTCCTGGATTCCCGCCCGGTGGCACTGATCGGCGCAGGCCTGCCAGTCGCATGTCTTTGCCGCCACCGTGAGGTGCGGAAATTTCGACACCAGCCCGCCAGCGCCCAGTTGGAACGCCATGTCGAGCAGCGCCTCCTGAGCGGGCCCGGGAAATTGAGCGAAGCCCGGCAGCAAGTGGGAGAGCGCCGAGTGGAACCCAGCCAAGTCCGCATCTTGCAGTGCATCGACTGCCGCCGGCGTCATCCGAAGCATAGAGCGCTCTTCGTAGTATTTCGGCAGCATCGCCGCCTGGAGTTCCTTCACCCGGCGCCACTCGGCGATCTTGTCTTCCGGCGCCGCCACCGTGCCGTCCATCCGGACCATGGCGATTCCGTTCATGGCATCGGGCGAAGGAATCATATGGCCGACCCCGCAGGTCACCAGACCGAGCGTATCCAGGTAGAGATGCGGAACGACGCCTTCGTGCAGGCGCAATCGCGCCTTCAGATCTTCAAACATTGCGATGTCCTTTAAGTGGGATTAAATGAACGAGGGGTTGCTTGGCTGCGTCGGCAAGGGCAACGGCCATCCGTAAAGGCACAGATGGTCGTAGGCCCAGAACTTGATCACCGGCACGCCTGTGCGCTGCGCCGCCTGGTACTCACGCTGCCAGGGCCAGGCGAGGTTGTACCAGCCCATGAGATACCGGCAATGGGCGCGATCCCAAGCGAGCTCTGCGAACGGGTATGCCGCACAACGCTTCGCCGTGTCGAGATTGTGATCAACACCGGCGTACTGGAAACCTTCGCAAAGCAGCGTGTCGAATCCGGAGCCGGCGCGCGACTGCCAGGCGGGCGGCAGATTCACGTGGCGCAGCAGCCGGCACCGGTCCGGGTCGTTCACGTCCATGGGCCAGAGGAGTTCGAACAGCGCCGCTGGAGTCTGTGCCAGCACCGCCGACTGGATGCCTGCCACGTAGTTGCCCAGCCGCGCCCGCAGGAAGTTCGCATCGGCGTAGGCGTTCACGCTGGGGTCGTCGTTGGCGGTTAAGAACGTGGCGAGCGGGCGGGCAAGAGCCTCAAACGCGGCCGCCGCCGTGTCCGCGTCATAGAACGCCATGCCTGTCGCGCCTTGGATGTACCACCACAGCACCTCGCCAAACTGGAGCCGCGGCGGGATGTCGGCGGCGGTCATCAATCCTGCCATCTCCGCGTACGCCGAGGCCATGTACGACTCCACCACCGCGGAGAACGCGCACATGGAGCTTTTGAGGCTGGCGAAACCGGTGTCCGTCTCTACGGGAATGTCGCCGGGAAACCGCTGAACCCACACCTGCCCGCTCCCCGGGTCGTCCGGAGGATTCACCAACTCCTGCGAGAAGGACACAGTCACGGCGATACCGGCTGCCTTGAGCGCGGCGAAGTAGTCCGCGTGCCAGTCGCGGAAGGCGCGGTTGAGGGTCTGGCTCGCTGCGGGGTCGATGACCCACGTGGGATCGACCGCGCCAGTGTTCAGGCTTCCGGTGACCGTCGCTGTCCCGTGCGCCGTGGTCGTATCCACCGATAGCGAATACTGCCAGTTCACCCCAGTGCTGCGGCACGTGATCGTCAGCACCGGCCCGGTCGCAGAGGCCCACACGCCGACCAGCGTGGCGTTGATGAAGTACGCGAAGTGAGCGGCGATGGTCTCCGGCGTGTCGGCGGGAAACACCGTCTTGCCGATCGCGCCGTCCCCGATGTGCACCCAGATCACATCCTGATCGGCAAAAGAGCCGCCGAACGTTACCGTCGCACTCGGATAACGGCCACCCACCGCCTTGCGCTGATTCCACCAGAACACACCGCAGTAATGATCGACCTCGCCCACCAGGCCCAGCTTCTGGAGATGCCAGATCAATCGCTGCGGTGAGAGCTTATACGTATGGTCCGTGTCGAAGTCGGTCGCTAGGCCCACGTCCCCGCGCGTCTGCGGCGCGTCGGGCACGTCGCCGGGAATCGCGCATTCGAGGTAATCGAAATAGAAGTACCACCCGCCGCTCGCCGGATTCTTTCCGCCGGTCATCTCCAGCACGATGCAGTGCTTGCCCGCCGGCACATTCGCGAACAGCAAGCGGCGCGCCAGCATGGCCGAGCCGTAGCAATCGAGCGTAGCCGGCGCGCCGCCGTCCAGCGTGGCCTGGATGGACCCGCAGTTCGAATCGAGCCAGGTGCCCAGATAAATGTCGTGCGCATATTGGCAATGCGTCTCGATGGTGAGGGTGCGCGTCTCGTAAGCGCTGTAAGCGGACCGAATGGACCGCCCGCGGCTCCAATAGGCGGGCACCTTGGGATCGACAAACGACGGGTCCTCCCAATAACCGGCGCGCACCACCCACGGGTTGTCCTCCTCGATGCGCACCGATCCTGGCCCTGCGACCTTGAGCGGGCGCACCCCGTTCGGATCGCTTACCGTCCAGTTGGTCACGCGTACGTTCCATTCGGCCGGCGTGTAGCCGGCGCTGTTTGAGAGCGCGGGCGCGAACGTCAGCCAGAGCTTCGTCAGATCCGTCCAGCCCAGCGCGTCGAAATCGACCGACACGTGCCAAGGCACGTTGTCGGAGGAGCCGCCAGCCAACTGGACCGTGGCTGGCGTGAACTTGAGATTGTCGCTCCCGTGGAGTTCGTAGAACGTCACGGCGCTGCCATCGGCACCAGGTTCCGCAGTGATCGTGACGGTGTTATCCGATGCGGTCGCAGAGAGCGATACGGGTCCGTTTGCGGACCAATCGACGGCATTGATCTGATCGGCGATATTCGAGCAAACCTCAAAGGCCGACAGGCCGGTGAGCGTCGCGCCATCGGAGCCATCCGAACTGGTAACCGAGATGGGGCCCTGAATTCCGGGGCGGAGGGTAACCGTGATCTCGTTACCCTGGTCGCCGTCGGCCGCAGCCGTACAATTCGGGTCATTCGCGGTGATCTGGTCTGCAATGTTGGTGGCGACCTCGGCGGCGGACAGACCATCCTGGGCGCATGAATAGACGACCGTATCTATCTGGACCCAATGGCTGTAATCGCCTAAGGTGGCCGGTCCGGAGCCGTCCGAACTGGAGACCTCCACCGGCCCCATTACGCCACTCCGGAGCGAGATGATGACGCCGTTGCCCTGCGCGCCGCCGGCCGTCGCAGTGCAACTGGAATCAGTCGCGGCGATCTGGCCGGCGATGTTGGCGGCGATCTGCGCCGATGAAAGCGCACCCTGATTGCACGAGTACCGTGCCGAGCCGATCTGTGCCCAGTGCACATAGTCGCTGAGGGTGGCCGTTCCGGAACCATCGGAGCTCGACACCGAGATCGGCCCCGCCACGCCCGATTTGAGCGCGATGGTGATTTCGTTGTTGTACACACCGCCCACGGTGGCCGTGCAGTTGGGGTCTGAGGAATTAATCTGGCCCGCAAGCGCCTGCGCAACCTGCGCGCTGTTCATGTCGTCCTCGCGAGTCTGGTACCTGTTGCCGCCGATCTGCACCCAATGCACGTACATGGTCAACGTGGCCGTTGCGGAACCGTCGGAACTCGAAACGACCAGATCGGTGAGCGCGATGAGCGTCTTAAGGAAGACAGTGATCTCGTTACCGTAGGCGCCGCCCACAGTCGCGCCGCAGTACGGGTCGGTCGAGTTGATCTGCGCCGCGATGGCCTGCGCGGCCCCGGCGCTATTCAGTCCATCCTCCTGGACGCCATAAATGTGATTCCACCCGTGCGATTGAGACTGAATCTGCACATAGTGCGTGTAGTTCGAGTTACCCTGCCACCACATCGCCTGAATGCAGGACTCGTGGTCTCCTTGCCACCACATGGCCTGCACGCACGAGCCGCTGACGGTCTGCCACCACATGTCCTGCTCGCAGGAGGTGGACGCTGGCTGCCACCACATGGCCTGTACGCAGGAGGTGCCGCCGCTGGCTCCGGATTGGACGGTGTAGTCAAACGCGCGGTTCTGGTACCAGAGCGTCACGCGATCGGCAGCAGTTGGCGCGCCCACCTCGAGCGTGAAAACTCCGGACGCGCCGGTGCGGCCGGATGGACCCGTCGCCAACTGTTTCAGCGGATGCTGGAGCAAGTTCCCATTCGCGTCGTAAGCGTTCAGATACGCCCAATCGATCCACGGCCACCGCTTCGATTCGAATGCCTGGATGCCCTGCCACTCGATATCGAAATCGAGCTTCAGTCCGGTGAGATTCCCGTCCGGCAGGTAAGCGAATCGTGGATGGCCGAAGGGATCGTGCTTCTGAAACAGCACCAGCACTGCGAAATCGCCCTGGTCGCGGAAGACGCCCGACAGGCTGAAGGCTGAGTCCGATGCACCCCAGAGCGCGGCCGCAGCGCCATAGGAGTCAAAGCCCTGGAGATGCATCGTCCGGTGCGGCTGGAGTTTGTAGATCGTTTCGGGCATCAGGAGTAGACGAAGACCGACAGATCCGCGCCGGGATAAAGGCTACCCACGGAGGTAATCGCCAGGCGGATATTCGTGTTCGCCGGAATCAGTGCCGCGGCGTCAATCTGCTCAGCCGTGGCCGCCACCGACGTTTGGCCCGCCGCTATCGTCAGCGTCATCCACGGGTCGCTCGCGGCCCCCACATAGATCGAGAGGACCAGGGCAGACCCTACCGGAGCGGATTTGACGTATGCCTTCACCGAGCCGGCGGTGAAATCCTTGGCGAGGTAGAAGGCGGGCGCCGCGTCGGCCTGAATGCCCAGCACGCCATTCGCCGGGAGCGTGAAGCCCGCCACCTTGCCCGCTCCCTCTGCGCCGAAGACCCAATCCTCGCGCAAGGGCACATCGCCGTCCGGGGACTCATTGCCGTTCACGTCCACGGTGAACCCGGCGATCAGTAGGGCCTGATCGATGTAGTTGTCGGTGGGGATATTCAACGTTACCGCACGCAGGGAATCGGCGTTACTGATCGCGGTGGAGTCGCCCGCGTAGTCCCATGCCGGAGCCTCCACGATCCAGACGGATGTCTGGTCGAGCACCAGCGGCAGGTCCCAGGACAACTGGGTAGCCGTGTTGCCGGTGATCTTCCGCAACTGGCCACGGCCCGTGCCCGCGATCACTCGCAGAATGTTGCCGACCTCCGCCCCCGGGGCCATGCCGTCGGGATACTCGACGTTTTGGCAGCCTGAGTCGGTGATCTGTGTCGGGTTTGTGGAGTTCTCGGCGTCGGCCTTGTAGCGGATGACGAACACGTCGTCAACCTGGACCGACAGTTCCGGGTGGCCGTCCACAACCGCCTGCGGCGCCACTGTGAGCGTGCCGGTCGCACTGTCGTATGCGGTGATTGTCAGGTTGATGAAAGGCGCACTACTCTCCGGCCGCCCGATGACAGACAGGACCCGTCCGACCGGATTGAACGAGGTCTTGTGCTCCGTGTCGATCAGCCACGAACTCACGATCTGGTTGGGTGCGTTGACTGCACTCACCGGCGCGCCGACCACGCCGCTGTGGACGATGCGCTTCCCCTTGACCCGGATTTTCGAAACATAGGGCGAGGGCATCGCCCAGGTGGACCGCGCCAGCGGGCCGCCGAACGTGATCGAGCCTGGCGTATACGTGTTGTTGCTGCCGGGTGTGAGGTCTCCTGACACCTGCGCGCAGATCAGGCCATCCTGCGTGCCGACGAACAGAACGTACGAGGCCAGACCGGCGACCGCCGGCCACGTGATGTTCTCCAGCGTGAAGGAGCCGCCGGCCTGCGGGCCGGTGCCGACGAGGACGATGTTGGATGGCGGCGAGGGCCGTCCGTCCGAATCGATGGCGCATAGGGCCACGCGCAACGTCGTATTGGCGGGGAGTGAGCCACCGGTGGCCGACCGCGAGGCCGATCCGACTCCCGGCGCGCCCGCGCCGGGCGAAAACTGATTCACCGGCAGTTTCCCGGTGATGATGAGACTGGCGAGCGCGCTGCCGTCGGCCAGCGTCGTGTAGGTTTGGTTCGAATCGAACGTCCATTCGTTCGGAAACAGCGCATCCCAGGAGGGCGCCTGCACCTGGTATGGCGCCCAGGCCGGACCGAGGGGGATGGCATAGAACAACCCCGGCAGCGGCGCGGGTGTCACGTCCACCGGCTTCGGGCCGGCGTCCAGGTCGTACATGGAGTCGGTGACGGTCTGCGCCTCGATCTGCACGGACCAGTCTTTCCGTAGGCTCCAGCGTTGAATCCGGAACTTGCCCGTCCCACCCGGCACGTCCGGATGCGTGATCGAGACCACCTGGCCGACCTCATTGCCGAGACCCAGGAGCGTCGTGCCCCAGGCGGCCGCGCGCGCATTGCGCCACTCTGTGGGATTGATGCCGCCGATCTCCTCGCGCACGCGCGTGGCGGCGATCCGAAGCGCCTGGCTGAGCGTCGAGCAGCCCACGGAGTGCATCTGAGCGGTTAGCGGGGATTGCGCGCGGCCGTAATAGGCGGCGTGGCTCTTATCGCAGTACTCCGCGGTGTTGGCTTGGTAGGCGTATGCCACGTCCGCGAACGAGAGCACGATCTTCTCGAACGCCGCCTGGATGGGCGTCAACCGCAGGCTCTGGAACAGCATGTTGGCCTGCGTGTACGCGTCCACCGCGCTGGCATTGATGCGGCAGCCGAGTTTCAGCTTGCCGAACTCCCAAGTATAGAAACCCAGGCAGCAGTTGAGCACTTCCGTCAGCCAGTCCCGGAACGGTTTCTGGCTGCCGATCACACCCTGGAATTGGAACTGCGTCTCGGTGATCGCGTAAGTGTCGGCTTCGGCGTAACCGGCGCTCACCGCGTCGGCGATGGGCAGAAGATTCAGATTCTGCTGCTCGTCGTAATACTGAAAGGTCCAACTGCCGTCGGGATTCCGGTTAATCTGCGCGCCGTTAAGCGCCTGCCCCTCGGCGGTGATCGAATACGCGGTGCCGGATGTGGCGCCCAAGATCGGCGGCACCTGGTCGGCGGCGATCTCGGCGGCGCCGCTGCCGTCGCCGGCGACAAGCGACGGTAGCACGAACGTGGCCAGTTGATCCGCCGACGCGGGCCCGGAGCCACCAGCCGGGTTCGAACCGGTCGAGGGATCGCCGTAGAGGCCCATCGCGCGCAAGAGCATGTTGACGGCGATCCAGAACGGATTCACCAGGCCGCGGACGGCGCTGCGGTTTCTGTTCTTATCCCACACCCAGCCCCACAGCCCGTAGTCGACCGGTACTTTCATCTGGTGCTGGTCCGGCGTGCTGGGCTGGATCTTGCTGTCCTTCGAAATCCGGATCTCGCAGGCGGCGGTGCCGGCCGCGAAGGTGTTGGGCTGCCACACCTGCGGCGTGCCCTGGCCCAGGGAGAAGGAATCGGTCGCCGAATTCGCCGGGTCATTTCCGGGAACATAACGCAGCCCCATCCCCGGCTGGTATTTCGAAATGTTCAGGTTGCCGTCGAGCTTCAATCCCTGCCACGTGAAACCGTCCACCATCGGCGCCACCACGTAGCGGTAGCCGTCGGCGTTCTGCACGACCATCGACGCGGTGAACCCGCCCAGCGGGCCCGCGCCCAGGATGCCCAGCGAATCGGAGAAATCGGATTCGTCCCGGTAAGCGACGAGCAGGGCTACCGCGAAGAACGCGAACAGCGGGTTGCCTCCGCTGCTGCACCAGATTTCGGGCAGCGCGAGGCCCCAGACCGTATCGGAGATGATCGAGGTCGCGGTAACCTTGTTGCGGCCGAGTCCGGCGAACCCGGTCGAATTGTCCAGGATATTCACACCCTGCGGATCGGCCTGCTGGCCGCCGAAGTAGCGCGCCATGCCGTGCGCCTGGCAGCCGTTGGCGGATTCGAGGTAATAGTCGCAGGAATTCGGATCGCCGCCGCTGCCGTGGGCGGCATACGGACAATTCACGCCGTCGTTGAAGATTTTCCAACACTGCCGGCTTACGACGCGCTCCGGGTACTGGTTCATGATTTGGAAGAACCCGTCCGAGCAGGTCACTGGGAAATTGGCGGTGCCGTCGCTGGTGTAGTTCTGGATGACGCCCTTCCACAGTTGGAGCAGTATTCCGGAATTGACGTGGAACAGGCAGAGGTCGATTTCGGCGTACTTCAGATCCGTGTCGTTCGCCAACTGCGTCATCACGCGATCGGCATTGCCGAAGGTGAATCGCACGTTGTCCGACGATCCCTTGATGTCCTGGGAGATAATCACGTCGGACCCGGGCTCGCCGATGCCGATGAGCCGCGGCAGGTACAACTGGCCGCCGACGGTGACGCGGCGGTCGGAAAGGTAGATATCCGGCACGGCCTGCTCGCGCACGCGAATATGGATCAGCGGAATGATCTGCTGGACCTCAGAAAGCAAAGCCGTGGAGAGCGCGCTCGAGGGAAACCGCACGCACGTGGATGCGACCGTGTAGCTTGGCGCCTGGGCGGGATCGACCACCTCAACGAAGTTCAGTCCGACCTGGCAGGCGTTGCGGAGGTACTCCAGCGAGAGCGGCGCCTGCTCGAAGGTGACGAGCGTAACCGTCGTCGTGCCATTCGGATTGGGAACGTTGTAGGTAAATGCTTTCCACGCCCCCTGCATGGATTCCCAGAATGCCTTCAGCGCACGGGATTCGCTCCAATTGAGGTTCGGCCTCCGGAACTGAAATTTCCGGGGGCCGATACCGGCGTAGTATCGCTGCTCCTGCTTGGCGTCGAGCGTGCCGAAGCGGTGTACGATCACGGAGCTCTCAACGGAGAAGCCGAACGGGTGCTGCGAGGCGAGCGGGAATGTCTGACCGGAATTGACCACCGTGGGAACGGCGACCCGGCCGATGGAATCTGACATAGAGTTACCGGGAGGGAATAGTTACCAAGTCATCGTTCCGGATCGCTTCCACTACAAGCGTCCGTCCACAAGTGCACTGCACGACGCGCTGCGTGTCCGGGATCTCGAGCCTGCGCCCGCACGGGCAAATGAGGATAAGGACGGAGATCGCGCTCACGCCACTTCCACAAGCTCCAGCGCCTGCACGTCGGAACGCGCCAGGTCTGTCGCCTGCGCCCAATTGCCCCGGAACGCCACCGTCACGCGCCCCTGCGTGTTGTTGCCGGTCGGGTCGTAATTGCTACCGATGTGCTGGCCGGCGGCCACGTCGAAGGGATTGTAAAAGGCGAACGGCGTCAACCCGCCGTTCTGCGAAACCCAGAAGTTGTAGAGCGCCGAAAGCGCCGACGCACTCAGCCGCTTGCTGAGGCGAAATGTCCGCCGGGAGGTCTGCGCGAGCTGCGAACGCTGAACCGTCCCGTCGTGGTACTGGTTCTGAAGCTGCACGTACTCCCGCAGTTCCGTAAACGCAGTACACAGCGACGCGGGCATCACACCGTTCGGCGCGGCTGGCTGGAGGTTACCGGGCATCTCGAAATTCCCCTTGCGACCTCCGGCGTGCCAAGCAATTGGTGGTATCGAGAGACACCACCATGACCGACAGAGACAAGATCTTCATCGAATGCCGGACTATCGTCCAGTTAACTGCGGCGCTGGCCGTCGCCATCGAGCGCCTGGGCGCCGCGGTAGAGGTATTGATGCCGCCTCCCGCGGAGGACGCCGATCAACCCGAGACCGGGCGAATCAACTGAGTCACGCCACCATCAGCCCCGGCACCTGCATATTCGCCGCCTGTTGCGTGCGGCCGTAACTGCCGCCCTGCGCCGCCATGGACTGATCCATCACGAACTCGGGCGTAATCGGCGTACCGTTGATGTTCAGCGCGATGGTGGTGTTCCCCATCCCGGCCGAGGGGATGGCTCCCGGCGTGGGATACGGAGCGGCGCTGATCCCGCCCAGCGTCGGAATGCCGGATTGGTAGGCGTGCCACTGATTGTTCTGGAAGGCAGCCTGCTGATAGAGGTTGCCGCCAACCTCCGCGAGGCTGCCACCGTACGGCGTAGCCGCCGACAACGGCATCTTTTGGCCGGTGGCCTCGGAATATAACATCACCAGTTGCCGTACGCTGGGCGACCGCACCGCCACGGAGATCTGACCGCCGAATTCCTGCTGTGCGATGGCAACGACCTGCTTCACCGTCCCGCTGCTCTTCGGAATATCGATCCCGTAAACTTGCTTGATCAGCTTGCTGGCGTGGGCTTCGGGACTCTCGACGCCAGCGAGTTTTTCACCCAGGCCGATGCCGAATCCAGCCACGCCGCCGATGAGCGCCCCCAGAGGACCGCCCATGGTGAATCCAACCGCCGCGCCGCCCGCAGCGCCTTCGCCCATGCCGGCCCAGGTACCACGGTCCGACCCCAGCAGGCCGCGCTCCGCGGCCATCGTGCCGCCGGTGAACACGGCTGCGCCCGCCACGCCGTGCATGCCGGTGATGCCGCCCTCCTTATTGCGCGTGAAGCCGCCCCAATCGGTGTTCTTCAAGCTGGAGAGCATCGCGTGGGGGCTGAACGTCGAACCGGGGACGCCGCCCTTGCCGCTGGCCAAATTCGCGAGGGCAAAGGGATTCCAGCTACTGCCTTGGCCGCCACCAGCCCAAGGTGCAGGAGAATAGCCGCCAGCCGGAGCGGAAGCCCATGGAGCGGGCGTGTACCCGCCCTCCGCCGCGGCGCCGGCGGTCGAGGCCGAACTGACCGGCATCGGCGCATAAATGATCGTGCTGGCCGACGCCGTCTCGGGGCCACCCCCGAACAGAGGCGGAATCGATAATGTGCCAACGCCAGGGACGCGAATCGGCAAGGCGGGCGCGCGGCCGCCCAGCATCGGCTGGATCATCGAATTAGCGAACCAGCCCAGCACGCCGGTGTTCGAATGCAGTTCGAGCGTCAACGCATCGATGCTTCGCTTGAGCGTATCGGCGTGCGGGACAATGGCCTCCCCCGCGTGGACAATGGCAGGCCCAGTGGTCGCGATGGTGCCGCCCTCCTCGTGCTTCGGGATCCTATATGCCTTCCGTCCCGTAACGCTTTTCAGATTCCAGTCCCCGATCACGTCCTCCAGATCGATCGTGCTCCAGTCCCGGCCCGGATAGCGGGCGCGGAGCTCGCGTTCCAGGGACATCGAACTCACGCCGAGACGCTTGCCCGCTTGCACCAGGCTCATGGCGTCGCCGCCCACCAGAACCCGGTTTTTGATCTGCCCCGCTTTCCTGGTCCAATCGATATTCTTCAGGTGAGGCGCCACTCGATCGATGCTCGAGCTGGCCTGGTGCACGGTTTCTGGAGCGTCCACGGGCGGCCCGATGTAGTTGCCGAACATATCCAATTCGGGATCGCGAGGATTCGCCAGGCGGGTGATCCCGCTCTTGATACCGCCCTTGCGGCCGGCAGCCACGTGCTGCTCATGCGTCATGCCCCACGTGTCGCGCCCGCCCTCTCCCCAATTCCAATCCGTCTCCGGATCGAGCACGCCACGCGCCCCACTCTTCGGTTTCGCCATGTATTCCAGGTCGCGCGGCGCGCGCACGGAAGCGGAACCCGAGAGCGGTTCCAGCCCGAGCATTTCCCTTGCCCGGTCCGTGAGCCGCATCCAATCGCCCTCGCGCTCCGCAAGGCCCTTGCGGACCAGTGCGGCGCGAACCTGCGATGACTCCTCCGTGAGCTTGAGGCTTTCGAATGGCTCTTCCCAATTGATCGGGCCGTGCTTCATCGCCGCCAAATACAACGCCTGCCCGACGCCCTGTCCGCGCTGGTCCATCGGAATACCGAGGGTGCTGATTCGCTGCTTGTGAGCGGGTTTCGCGGCATTGTAAACGTCGCGGATCAGGCCCTCGCCCCAAACCTCGTTGTTCGCGCCGGGCATTGCGAAGCGCTGCTGCGGAGCGAGGAGGATCTTCCCGCCAGGATATTCAAGCACCTGAGAAGGACGCTCACTCACTTCCACCATCTGCGCGAGTCGAATCAGTTGGCTCACTTTCTGGCGATCAGTCAGCGCCGAGTATTGTGCGGCTCCCGGAGGCCCCATCGGCACCATGCCCAGCATCACGCCGTCATGTCGATCGGGCGTCGCCGCCCCAACCGCGCCGGTCAGCAGTGCCATGAAACTCTCGCCGACGCTGACCCCGGCAGGACCGCCCAGCGCGCTCAGCCCCGCGGGCAAGGCAATGTTGAACAGCCCCATCGTGGCCTTCTCCAGAGCGGCGTCGGTCTCCGGCCCGTAGTGGCCCACCAGATTCACGCTGGGGGGCAGTCCGATATTGCGCAGCCGATTGAGCGGGATCACTAATTCCGGACCCGCCTCGCCAACGATACTAGGGCCCGTCGCCACCCCGCCTTCAGCAAAGCGGGGCAGGCCCCCGGTATTTCGGAGCATCTGGCTCAGGAATCCGGACGGCGACGCCACCCCGATATTCGGCACGGCGCCGCCCTGGGTGGTCAGCGCCGGCACGCTCCGGCCCATGTATTCCGAGAGAACGGCGGTCAAAAGCCAGATAGCTCTGGAGTTTTGGATCGTCGCTGTGGTGTTGTCCGTGGTGACTGCAAGCGGGTCCTGCTTCGGGCCACCAAACGCGCCGCCCAAGATGCTCGCGATGCCGCCCTGTCCATAAATCAGCGGGTGCAACGCGCTCGCCACCATGCCGCCCAGGCCTCCCTCGATCGGCTTCAGCGTCGCGTCGCGGATCGTCGTGCCCAACTGCTTAGGAAAGTCGCCCGGCTTGGTGAACAGTGTGTGCAGCAGTCCCGCGGAGACCTTCTGGATTTCCTCTACCTGACGCTGCAATTCCTCCGTGCGTTTCTGTTCCGCCGCGGCGCGCTTTTCATCTAGCTCGTCCTGGGCCTGGGCGAGTTCCGTATAAAGGTCCTTCTGCGCCTGCGCCGCCAACTCCATTCGCCGGGCGGCGCTTTCCTCTTTCTCGATCCGCGCGACCTCTATCTCGGCAAGCTTGATGGCCAGATCGACACGAACCTGGTACACCTCCTCCGGCGTCTCCGCGCGCCTCGCTTCCACGTTGGCGTGCCGCCGGAGCGCCTCCCGCTGCGCCTGGACGCCAAGATCGTCGATCCGCTCCTGCGCCTTAAAGACGTCCTGCCACTCTTTCAACTGTTCCTTCGAGGGCAGGAATAGCCCCAGCATCTGCTTTTGCTGATCGGCCCGGCGCTTCTCATCGTACTTTTCGAATTCCTCCCAGGCCTTCTTTGACACCACCGCCGCCTGGTCATCGGCGGATTTCCGGATGGCGGCGATCTCGGCTTCCGACGCCTTCACCTTCGCAGCCTGCTGCAACAGCAGGTCTCGCTGGTAGTAGATCTTGCCGATGGCATCGAGCTCCGATTCCTCACCCTTCTTTACGAAAGCCTCCGCTTCCCGGTGGAACTCCTTCAGTTGCTCCGATTGATTCTTCTCGGCATCGAGCGCGGTTTTCCAACGGGCCTCGGTAGCCTGCGCAGTGCGGAGCTTGCCGGACAAATCGAGGACTTCCGTTTTCGTCAGGGGCTTTTCCGGCTCGAACAGTTCCTTCTGGTATCGCTCCACATCTTTCTTTGCGTCGGAGTAGGCCTTCTCCATGCCTTCGTGCGTGCCGAAGAAGCGGGCGCGGAGGCGATCCGCCTCCTCCTTGCCGGCGCGCAGATCCGTCCGGTGCGCCGCCTGCTCGGCCGCGTCCAGCATGTGCTGAATACGGTCTATCTCTTTCTGGATGTCGCCGGCTTTCTGGGCCCGGCCCAGTTCCTCTTCGGTAGGCGCCAACATCTGGACCCAACCGAAGTTGCCGACGAGGTTCTGCTGCTGCGTCCGTAGGTCCTCGATGCGTTTCAGCGTGGCTTCGCGATGCCGCAAGATCTCCGGCGCGCGGCGCTCCAGATCGGCCAACTCGGCGCGGTGGGCGCTGCGCGACATGCTCGCGCCGTAGCCGCCGGCCGCCTGGATGTCGGCCGCATCCTTTCGCGCCTGCTCCTCCTCACGGCGCGCGCGCTCATCATCACCAGCCGTACCGATGTTGTTTAGAAACCAATCGACGCCCTTGCCCACCCACGAGACGGTGATGACAATCCCTTCCTTGAACTTGCGCACCAGCGCGTCCCACTTGGTTTCGAGCTGCGCCACCTCGCGCTGGTACTCCTGGAAGCGGCGGACGTCGTCCTCGGTCGGCCCGAAACCCTGCTCGTGTGCGATGCGGAGGTTTTCGTTCAATTCCGTCATGAACGGAATGGCCTCGATGCCCGCGCGCTTGAACAGTTCCATGGCGGCGGCATCGCGCTGGAGGCCTTCCGGTAATTTGTTCAGGCCCTCCGAGATTTCGATCAGGATCTCGGAGGTGGGCTTCATCTCGCCGGCGGCATTCCGCAGGTCGACGCCCATCCGCTGCAAGGTGGCGCGAGCCTTTTCACCCTGGCTGGAGTTCTCATCCGCGGCCTGGGAGAGACCGCGCATGAGCCGTTCTACGACGGAAATGTCCTGGCCTACGGCTTTCGCCGCGAAACTGAACTGCCCGACCTCCTTCGCGGTCAGTCCGGTTCGCAACTCGGCGTCCTTTACGCGGGTGCCGTACTCGCCCAGGCTTTTGGCCGCCTCGAAAGCCGCGGCGGCGAAGCCGCCCAATGCTGTGGCGCCTGCGAGAACGCCCACGCCGAACGGACCGAGAGTGGTGAGGAAGGAGCCGACCGCGCTTTTGGCTCCCTGGAGCGGGTTTTCGATGAACTGGCCGATACGCTCGCCGAAAGACTTGATCGATTCGGACTGCTTCCGGAGCGCCTCCTCGGCTTCTTTGGCGGCTTTCGCGGCGGCGGCCTCGCGCGCGGCCTTTTCCTCTACCGCGATCATCTTTTCGTAGGAGCGCGTGATGGCGTCGATGGCCGCCGGTTCCTTCGAGTACCGCTGAAGCAACTGGTCCCGCTGCGAAATCAGCCGCTCGACGCCGCTCTTGCCGTATATGTCGGCCTGCTTTTCGAGTGAGGCGATGAGCCGCTGAACGGACGACCGGGTCTGATCGGTGATGCGGATGACCTTGCCGTGCGCCGATTCCGCTTTCTTCTCGAAGCTGTCGAGACCGGAGTTGGCCTTGTCGACTACCGGACTGACGTGGTCCTCGGCTTCGAGAACTACACGTTCGGCTTGATCGCCCATTTTTACGCTGCCTTGACGGTCACAATGCGGCGCCCGGACAGGATCGCCGCGATGACTGCGGCGCGGTCGCGCGGGGATACGCCCCACTGCCGCTCACGGAGGTTGTTGTAGAGAGCGATCTGTGAAGCCGTTTGCCGCCGGCCGGGCAGGGCTTCATCAAGGAACCCGATCACCGCGCGGTTTTCATTGGCGGTGAGCACCTTGAGGCACCGCAGAGTATGCCCGCTCCAGGTCCAGTCGCGGATGGGCTGGAGACCGCGCGCCGATTTGTAATCGGGATATCCGCGGCGGCCAGGTTTGCCCGGCTTCAGCGGCGCCGCCGGCTGATCGTAGATGTTCTGGCCGCTCTGGATACGCGTCCGGATTGCATCCGCCAGCACCTGCGCGAATCCCTGCATTTCGACGGCGGTGTAGGGCGAGTAGACGAACCGGGCGCGGCGGATTGCGGTCTGAAAACGGGGCATAGCCTCATCGTTCAGAGGACTACGGAGGCGGGAGAGTTCAACGTCTCTTGACTCTGGAGTGTACTCCAGGGTTTAGACTGAAATACAGAAGAATAAAGCATCATGGCTCAGCCGCTGAGAATCGGTAAAGCCGCCAAAGCAACCGGCCTGACGGTAGACACCATTCGCTTCTACCAGAAAGCAGGTCTGCTGAAACCTCCGGCCCGCAGTGCCGGCGGATATCGAGTGTTTACCGGCATTGAAATTGATGAGTTGCAGTTCATCAGAAAGGCCCAAGATCTCGGCTTTTCGCTGGCGGAAATAAAGGAATTGATGCACCTCAGAGGCCAGAACGGACAGGCCTGCCCGGAGGTGCGCGAGATTATCAAACGTAGGCTGGCCACTGTTCGGGCCAAGATCAATGCCTTGCAACACCTTGAAGCCGAGCTTGGACAAGCGTTGCGCACCTGCAGCCGGGCAATCAGGGCCGGCGCGCATGGAGAGCCCTGCCCCGTGATCGAACAGATCCAGTCCACCAAGAAGAGAAGCCGACATGACCATTGACATCCTTTACGTATGCGAATGTCCGAATTTCCCGCCCGCTGTCGAGTCGGTTCGTCAAGCGCTTCAGGAAGAGCATGCTTCGGCCACGATCAACGAGATCCCGGTCGAGGAGGAAGAGATGGCAACAGCGCTGGGATTCCTTGGTTCGCCTACCATCAGAGTCAATGGCGTCGATGTTGAACCATCGGCTCGAGCCGCCAGGAGCTTCGGGATCTGCTGCCGAACTTATGTTTCCGGCGGAAGCCGCCGTGGCGCTCCATCGATTGACCTCATTCGACAAGCAATCCGTCAGGCCGGCAAAGACGGCACGCACGAAGCAGACTGCTGTGCCTAGCAATCGCCGCAATCAGAGAATTACCGTGTTCATCGTGGGGCGTGGCTGGGATCGGGGATCGAGCCAGCGCCGTGGCGCCCGGTCGTGCTCATAGTTTTCGCTCCCGACCTGGCCCTGCAGCAGGTTTCAGCTTCGAGTTCGTCGTGAGAACAAAGACTTGCGGGTTATCGCCGCGACAGTTTTCGCAGAAGCAGTTCCTGGAAGCTCTTGGCGTCTCTGTCTTCGCCAGCGGCTTGCTCCTGCTTCTCCGCTTCAATCGACTCCATCACGCGAAGTTCCTCCTCGGTGATATCGGCGAGCGTGATCGCCAGCCCAATCGACTTCGCATTCAGCAGACGAAAGCACCGCCGCACCAGGATGCCGTTCGGCGTTTCGAAGGCCTCCTCTACAAGGTGCTTGGGGCAGGCCGGACCGTGGCTGACGTCGATGGCTTTCCACCCGGCACCGCAGGCTGGGCAGGCGTCCAACTCACCTGGTTGCGAGTAGCCGCACTGCCGGCAGCGGAAGACCCGGTCCGGACAATCCTCCTCACGGCCGCATAGCGTCCCCTGACGCAGAGCCGACCGGATCAGAAATCGCACGCCCGGCCCGTCCGGGGAGTCGGGCTCGGCTATTCCGGGTCGTCGTCGGCCTCGATCGCCAGTTGCGCGACTACCTCGGACACCGCCGCGGATTTGTGTACGATCGGCACGGCACCGGCGTAGCCCTCGTGCGAGACGTGCAGCTTGTCGTAGAGCGCGCCGCTCGGCTCCAGAAACGCCCGCGTCTCGACGGACCGGCGCGCGGCCACAATGCTGGTCGACGCCCGCTCGTGGTCCTGCATCTCCTTGGCGGTCGGCATGCGCAACACGTGCGTGACGCGCGCGCCCGGAACCTTCATCTCGATCCGGTAGTTGATGCCTTCACGCTCCACGTTCAAGACGGTGCACCGCTCGATGCGGCCGATCACCATCCCGGCTTCGGCGTCGTCGAACTCCGGGCCGTCCTTATCGGTGCGGATCTTGGCGAAGAGTTCCGCGTTGATCTTCGGCAGGTCCAGATCCTCGCTCTGCGACTTTCCGTGGCCGAGGAAGCGCCGCACCGTGCGTTGGCTGCGCGCCCAACCGCACCACTCGTCATCCGTCGGGAAACGGACTTCGCACTGCTTTTCACCGCCTGACAGGATCGGCACCACGAAAGGCTTCGTGGCATCGAAAACGGGCTGCTTCATCTGTGTCTGTTCCATGTTCGTTTCCAAAATTCTCCGTTACTGGCAGATATTGTTCTGCGGCGTGATGACCGTGACGGTCAGCAGCCCATTGGTGGCGTCGTAAAGCTGAACGCCCGTGATCTGAAGCGTGGCGATGCCGTCCGTGTTGCTCAACTCCACCACGCTGAAACCCATCTTCTGGATCACCATCGAGAAGCTGTTGGTCGCGTCGCGCGTGAGCGTTAGGGTGGCCGAGCCAGTGGTCTGGTTGATCAGGTTGGCGTACTCGGTCGAGCCGGCCTGCACGCGCACCACGAACTGCATCGCGAAGGTGCGGTCGCCAAACTCGAACCGCCCCTGGATCTGGTAGCCGTCCTGCGTGCCCGAGCCGGGGAAGAAGCCCGGCCGGAAGTTGTTCTCCCAGGAGGCGTCCATGGAAACGAACTGCTTGCCGCTGCCGCCGGTCAGATAGTTGACGCCGTTGATGGTCAACGCGCTGACCATGCCGGCGTTGAACTCATGCGGGAGGCCGACGGCAGGCAGCGTGATGCCGCTGGGCGTGGTGTACTGGCCCGTTGTCACGCACTCGACGGAACACATGGCGCTGGCGCGGCCTGGCGAGTTTTTGATGGAGAGCTTCCAGCCCTTCACGGCGCAGCCCACGAGGATTTCATCCAGGATGGCGGAACCTCCAGGCCGGATCTGCTGCACGAACGAGAAGTACGGCAGCTCGAGCCCGGTGGGATTCGTGGCGCCGAGGGCGGGCACAATCACGTACGTGTACGGCCCGGTGCCCGTTAGGACCACATTGCCCAGCGAGAACGCCATCGCCCAGGCCAGGAACTCGGACGAAGCGTACTTCGAAATCTCGAAGGTGGGCATGTTGTAGTGCGACTTGAAAAGCTGGGTCGGGAACTCATGCCCCTTGCCGATTTCGGCGCGGTCATCCTCGTTCACCGGCACCTTCGCCCACGGCTTGGTGTTGAGATTCGTGTGCCGCCAGACCTTCGCCACGGCGCAGGGCGTGATGATATCCGCCTGCTTGCCGAAGCTCCAGCCCTGCATCAATTCGTTTATGTTAGCCATCTAACCGCCAATCCTTTCTCCTCGGCCGGCGCGGCCGGCTTCAGTTCTGCAGGCACCGGCACCTGATGCCAGCCCTTCGAGAGCAGCGGAGACAGCGCCTCCGCAGTCGCCTCGACTTCCTTGATTTCATCGCCCTGCGGCGATTTCACGTAAACCAACTGGGGCATTGCTTTGCCTTTCGCAAGGACTATGGGTTGAAGGACTCAATCAGCCGCACGGGACATTCGAAGTATTCGAACGTGGCCCCGTCCGCGCTAATCACGATGGTGTTGCGCCTGGCCGACGGCAGGTAGAAATCCATCGGCTCGCAGTTCGGGTCAATGGGCGTGTGCAGCATCCGCAGGCTGGCGCCGGCTGGAATGTCGTTCACAATAAGGTTGAACAGATCCTCGTACCCGACGTCCGCCTGTTCCGGCGCGCGCAGATACAGCGAAAAGTCGTGAACGAAAACGAGCGCGTTGCCGAGCCGACCAGGACCGCTCCCTTGCCACGCCACGAGGATCGAGCCGGGCGGCATGGAGAGGATCGCCATGCGGATGTTGTTCTGCGTGGGCTTCCCGAAAACAACGGCGTTCTCGGAGTAGAACTGGATGTGGTTCTGGTTCCCGCCAAGCGCTTCCACCAGGTTCGGCAATGCCTGGAGCGCGGCGACCCATTCGGCAAGCAGCGTCTTAGGGTTGATCATCTGGGCTTTGCCTCGCGATCAGCGACAGCTGGACCATGCCGTTAGGATCCGGCTGGCGCACGGGACCCACTACGAACTGCGTTCCCCAGGCTGTGACCCAATCGCCGGGCTGGGGGTCGGCGGGCAAGTCGGCGGGGTTAATGGAGATCTCTTCCGCGCTCGCGGCCGCTCCGGATTCGCCGCGTTCCCGAACATGGCGGATCGCAGTGATGGTCAGCGGGTCGCCCACCGGGAACCCGCCCTGTACGGACTGATACACCACCGGCTCGCCAAACGCGTCCTGCATGGCAGCATTCACGCCAGCGGCGATGGTGGCCCAATCGGACATATAAGGTTGCGAAACGGGGCGGCGCGGCGGCCGCCCCAAGCAGCCACACAGCGGTGGACTTGCCCTAATTCAGCGTGACGATGGAGTAGAACACCGTGACGATCAGCGTGCCGTTGCCCGTGGCGAACGCGGCGGTGGCATTCGTGATGTCGAGGCCGGTCGCCGCGGGCGGCTGGATTGTGCCGGTGGGCGGCGGGACCACGTTCTCGGTGCCGGTCGCACTGGTGATGGTCGCGGCGGGGATATTTCCCGAATGCGGCACGACTGCGGTCCCGTGATACTGGAACGTGACGGCGCCGCCGCCGGTGAACTGCGTGGCGCCCGGCTTCATCTGCGCGAGAATCTGGTCGATCACGAGCACCTGGCCGGCCGCGGGCGCCGGCAAAATGGACTGCGGCGTCCCGTTCATCGCGATGATCTGCGCTGCCGTGAGCGTCACCACCGCCTTCTGGATCAGCGACGGGTCGGTATCGGCCGCCTGGACCGGTCCGAAGCCGAGCGGATTCAGCCGGACACGCACCGTCGGATCGGCGGACTGGCCGCCAGGCGCGTTCACGCCATTCGGTTGGCTCAGCACGGCGAAGCCGATCTCCTTGTTGGAGGCACCGGCGGCGGTGAGCGGGCTCGAGGTGACCTGCTGGGTGCTGTTGTTCCAGAACACCTTGTCACCCGAGTTGAATGTGCTCGTATCCTTCGCGAGGTCGAACACGCCTTCCACTACGATCTCGGTCGATTCACCGCTGTTCTGGTTGTTCACCGCAATGCCGAAGATGTTGCCCACCTGGCAGCCCTGGCCGCTCGCGAGGGCGTAGGGCGCGGCCACAGTGAGGGTATTGCCCTTTTGAATGTAATTCTGCATCGAGTATTCTCCTGGTTGGTCCGGGGCAGCGGACGCCGCCCCGGTCGGTTGATTGTCCCTGCCAGCACCCTACGCGCCAGCGTTCTTCTGAAGGCCGCGGAAGTCGAGCGCGGCTGCGCCGAAGTCCATCCGCGCCTTAATCTTCACGCCGTCCACATCGAAACCCTGCTCGGTCTCGATGTACACGCCCTGCTGCCCTTCCAGGTAGCAGTATTCGATGGTGTCGATCTGCGCCGGGTCCGCGACCAGATACCACGCCGTGGTCCCGCCAGCGACCGCGTCGAGGCGGGGTTCCACAATCGGCACCAGCGTGCGCACCCACTCCGGCACCACCGCGTCCGGCCGCCAGGAGGCGAGGTTGATCGGGAAGATGAGCTGGAGCATCTTGCTCTCCAGCGCGTTCGGCACGGCGATGTACCGCGGAATCAGGTTCAGGGGCGTGCCCTGCATGCCCTTCTGATTGCGCATGGCGGCGCGCGCTTTGCCGAGGGCGGTGAGCGGATCGGCGTTGGTGACCGAGGAATCGATGCTGCTGGCCACGCCGCTCAGCAAGTTACCGTGATTGGCGTGGAACAGCGCCGTGTCGGTCTTGTCGCCGGCATAGGTCGCGGCCACGTTCGCGATGATGATGCCCCAAACGGTGTTGGATTCGAGTTGCGCGGCCGCCACGCCCAGCAGCGCCGGAATCCGGGTGAAGGCCTGGAGGTCGTCGTTGATGATGACCTTGCGCGTGAGCGCCACGATCTCACCGTAGGTGGCGAGCTGATAGGTGATCTTGTTGTCGGAGATGGGCGCGTGCGTGAACTCGCCTTTTTCGTTCAACTGCTTCAGCACCGGCGCGTCGGAGAGCATCACGCGGTTGACCGGCTTGAAGTCCTGCGCGGTCACCTGGCGGCAGAACGGCTGGAACGTGCGGGGATAGGCTTCGTATCCCTGGCGCAGGGTTTTGTTCGCGACGTTGGCCAGAATCGCCGGGAAATCGGACGTGGACTCGGCGCCCGCAAAAAACTCCGGCCCGCGCGAGGGACCGCGCAGCGCCACGTCCGCGATCCGCGTCACGTCCATCCCGCGCGGATTCATGCCGCGCATTTCCAGATACTCCTTGGCCATATCCAGGAGGCGGAAATTGCGGTACTCGCGCGCCATCTCCTCGGCCCGCGCTTGCTGTTCAGGGCCGCACCCGGGGAGGAATTCTCTCAGGTCGTTGCCCTCATGGTCGCGACGGCGGGCCAGGAAGAATCGGTTATCGGTCCGCAGCAGCAGGGCCATCTGCATGCAGGCCAGACGCTGCTCGCCGCCGTCGCGCGTCACCCGCACGTGCTCCTGCGGCTCGAAAGGCTTGTCTTTCGCGTCCTTCCCCGCCTTCTCGTTCAGCGCGGCCAGCGCTTCGGTGGTGAACTGCTCGGGCGTTTTGCCGTCGGCGATGGCCTTCTCGATGAAGTCGGCGCCGAGGGCCGTTCCCAGGTTGCTGGCGCGGTGCTTGATTTCCGCGACCCGCTCCCGTTCGGCCCGGATCGCCTCTTCCCGCGCGGCAGACAGGGCCTGTTCGTTTATTACACGGGCATCAGCGCCCGCTTCCTGCGTGGTCGTTTCAGGCATTGCAGGTTTCTCCTTTGATGGGCTGATTGCCCGTAGTGCATCGATCACGCCCGCCTGGAGCGTGCCGAAAACCATCACTTCGCTCGTGGGCCCGGCATTCAGAAACGCGGTGTTGAAATCCGCGGGAATCGTGCAGGGGGAAATCTCGAACGGCTCCCAGTCAGTGGCCTTGAACATCCCCATTTCCTTGTTGTTCAAGTACGGCGGTTTGCCATCCGCTAACCCTTCCGCCTGAGCCTCGACCTTCTCGCGCTGGTACACGAAGGTGCCGAAGCTGAGGTTCTGGAGGATGCCGGTGCTGGCCTTGCGGAACATCTCTGCGCCGTTCTCGTCGCCCAGATCGAATTGCAGCGTGGCCATGCCCTTTTCGCCGTTGGCCCAGGCACGCCGGACCACGCCCACCTGGGCCCGCGTTCCGACCTTCCCCGCGATGAGTGATTTGAAGTCGTCGCCGGTGAAGTGTGTGTCGAAGACGGGCGCGCCGTTGTTGAGGCGGTCCATCCTGCAGCCTGCCATATCGAGCTTGAGCATGTACGGCTCGCCGGTAGCGCGGTCGACGCGGGGCACATAAGCCCCGCTGTACCAGACCACGTCGATGGTGCCGTCCCTGTCATTGGCCGTGCTCGGCAGCAGGCGCGCGTCGGCAAAGACTTCGGACTCGGGAGTCGCGGGCGGCGGCGCGCCGGTTTGCATGGATTCCGGTGGCCCGGAGGACACCTCTGGCGGTGCGTTCATCGTGTTGTTCTCCTGTGATTAGCTGGTCATCCGCGGTAGAGCCGGGTTGTAGATTCCCAACTGGCTGTGCGTGAGATCCCTGCCACGAGCAGTTCCCGGATCATCCCGAGATCCTGGTCGGACAGCGCCGCAGAGTCCCGGCCTTTCGGTTTAGGCGGCGCCGGCTTACTCTCCGATGGGAGATCTGCATGCGGCTCGGGTTGTGCCTGGCCCCGCAGTGTGGTGTAGCGGGGATCGGAATCGAGAATGATCTCGAATTTGTCCACCAGCTTGTTGAAAAGGGCGATCTGCTCAAGCTGGGTCGTAGGATCGAAGCCGTTTTCGAGTACAGCCTCGAACCAGGTCTTCCTCCCCATGCGGACGTCTTTCAGCACGGCCTCGGCATCCTTCACCGGATCCACGGATTCGAACCGCGGCGCCGTCCACTGGACCGTCCGGAGGCTGACCTTCTCGTCGCTGGCGGCCGACTTCGGAATCTTACCCTGCAACATCAGCACATCAATGAACCGCCGCCACACCGGCATACAGAACAGCGGGATCAAAGTGAGCCAGCGGTAAGCCTCGACGGTGTTGCGGAAGCCCAGCATGCCGCCGCGCCAGGAGGAGTAATTCACCTGCGACATATCGCCGGTGCCGAGCTCGTAGGGCAGGCCGATCCCGGCCATGATCCCCTGGAGCTCCGTCATCTTGTATTCGCGGTAGCCGCCCGCCGCCGGGGGATTGTTGAACTTCACGTCCTGGCCGGGCTTCAGATACTCGACCATGCCCGGCTCGAACTTCTCAACCGGCAAACCGCTGGACGGATCGGTATCGGCAAGTCCCAGCGGATCGCCATCGATGCCTTCCGGCTGCGTGACAAACGCGGTGACGCAGGCCTCGATCTTCTTACGGATACGCTCTGCGTCACAGTAATCCTCGAGGTCCCGGAGCGCCATCATCACGGGCGCCAGCCACGGCACACCGCGGACCTGGCCCGGCCTGAGCACGCGATAGACGTGCATGATCTGATCCGCCGGTACCGGCTGGCTCACAATGCCGCCGCGCGGGTTCAGGATCAGCACGCCGCCGGGATGGTAGCTGAACAGCCAGTACGCGACGCGGCGACCCTTTTCATCGAACTGCACTCCCTCCATCAGGTGGCCGTTGACGAGGCCCATGGTCCGGGCCTGATCGAGGAAATCGGCTTCGAGCATCTGGAGCTGGAGGGGGATGCGCAACCCGAAATCCGCCGGTTGCGGCCGGAAGCGAACAATGGATTCTCCGCTCTCCGCCATGGTCCGCACGGTCAGCGTCTGCATGCCGTAGAAATCGAGGCGCTGGGGAGTATCGCAGGCCTCCGCGAAATACGGCCACTCCGAGTCGATGATCTTATCGAGGGCGGCATTGCCGGTCTTCGCCTTCGGCACGATGCCGGTCCCGACCACATTGCCAGCCAACTCCTCGATGGCGCGCGCCGCATAAGGATTGTTGCGGACGAGGTCGCGGCTCCGGTTGCGGAGCCAGATGAGCGACCCCATCAGCTCGACGTTGGCATCCGTAGAAGGCGCGTACCACCCATTGGCACGGCGGCCGCCGCTGGCTCCCTCGTACCGGAATCGCTCGGCGTGCCGTTCCAAATAGCCCGCCGTCAGTTCCAGGGCGACGCGACTCCGCACGCGTCGCAATGCCGCGCGCGGCGACACGATGCTGATGGCCCTATCGAGAAGGTTCATTCGGCTTACCGATCATGCTTCGGCCGAGCACGCCCAATGCGAACGGGATCAGATCTTCGCCCTTGGGCACCTTCAAGAGCCAGAGGACCGCGCCCAAAGCGATGAGCACGAGGCTGACCGTGACGTGGCCGGCCTCGCGCTCAATGAATTCGCAGACCCGCATGCCTCTACGCTTTCGCGGGCAGAGCTGTCGGCACGGTCGCGACCGCACTTTTGGTTATGGTCTGGAGGTACGTGGCGATTTCCTTCAGGTCCGCGATTTCCTGGGCGTCCAGTTGGAGGTTGAGGCCGTTGGCCGCAACCGCATTGCCGCGTCGTTAATCGCCACGCAGATCTTGCCAAGAACGGCGAAGGCGGCTCGCTCGATGTTGACCGCCTGGGGATCGACAAGGGAGGTCAACGCCTCCACCGTCGCTTCCTGGCCCTGCACCTTCTGCAGCACGGGCACGACGGCCCGCGCGACCTTCACGATATCGTGAGCGACGCTGGCAACAGCGTGCTCGATCTTCTGAAACGTAATCATGTGATTCTGTCCTTTCGTGTACTTACCGCTTGAAATGCTCCACGGCGACGGCAACAGCGACCGAGACTGCGGCCATCCACAGAATGCTGACGACCGCCAGGGCGCCGGTAATCCAGGATCGCCAGCGTTCCAGCCGCGCGATCCGCACACCATGCTCCGCGCAGCGGCCAGGCTGCCCGTTGCCGAGCAGCGTCTTTTGCATGCCCTCCACAACGGTCCGCGTGGCCGCAATCTCGCCGACGAGATGCTCCATGATCGACCGCGTCTCTCTGATTTCCGCTGCCAGGTTTTCGCAATGTGGGCAGGTCTGCATCGTCGTCGTCACCATTTGTTGTAAAGGGTCGGCCCGGTGGGACCGTCGCCACGGTTGTGCTGTGCGAACCGGACTCGGCTGCCGGTCCCGCCACTGGCTTTCCGCAGCTCTTCCTCGGTTGCGGCGATTGCTTTCAGCAACTCGTCCATGTCCCTGTACTGCACACGGCGCCCATCCGGGAACTGGACCAGTTTCTCCGGGCGCGCCTTCGCCGCATTCAGCGCATCGAGGTCGGCTTGTATCTGCGCGACTGGTCTGGCCATCAATCCCTCCCGAACCAGTCGCGGTGCGGTATCCACGGGTCATGGGGCTCACGGCGTGCTGGATGCTGCGCCTGAGAAGGCGTCGATGCCGGCGCCGCGCTGAGCGACTGTGCCGCCTTCCGCCGTGTCTCGACCATCTGCTTGAACCGGTCGCAGTGCACCGCCAGTTTCAACCCGCTGGCGTACAGCGCATGCAGCGCCGCATATGCGTAGTTCCGCGCATCAAGGGCTTCGTTCCGGGCGTTTGCTGGCTTACGCCACTCCGGTTTGGGGAAGCCGTTGTGATAGCGCGTGAACTTCTTCTCGGCTGTGAGCTGCTCGAAATACTCCAGGTCGCGCCCGATCGGGAAATGGCAATATCCGGGCCCCGGCTTCGCGATCTTCAGCCGGTCATAAAGCGCCGCCTTCGCGTGATCGACGCCGATCATGAAGAACGGTGTCTGGTTTTTGCGGCTCGGCCGGCGCGGCCAGATCGCGGACTCACCCGCGCGGCCCTTGGTCGCGTACACGCGGCGGTTGTACCTGTCGCGCGTGAAGCGCAGCACGGTGGCATCCTTGAAGCCGCAGTCGATGCACGCAGCCACGATCCGCATCGGCAGGCCAGAGGCGTGCAAGTATTGGGCGTTGAGCAGTCCCTCGAGGTGATCCCACACTTCATTGCGGGTTACATCGCCGGGAATCACGTGATACCCGATGGACCAGGATTCCTCATCGCGGCCCCATCCAACGATTTCCATTTCCAGCCGGTCCGCCTGGACGTCCACGCCGGCAGTGACCACGGCCACGCCGTCCGGGACTTCGGCTTCGAACGGCTCACAGCGGTTCAACAGCGCGTGCGCATCCGTCGGGACCTCGTAGGCGTCTTCCCACAACTCCGCGAGGACGGTGTTCAGGAACGCCTTCAACGTCTCCGGCGACTTCCTGGCCGCCAGGAACTCCACTGCAACCTCGCCCCAGGATTTCTTCGGCGAGATCAACTGCGACAGACGAAAGCCCGGCATCGGCGAAGAAGGATTGGCGGCCCTATATTCGCCACGCTCCACCATCCCGGCCTTCTGATGGTGCGGGATCAGTTCCTGGCATCCGGCGCAACGGTACATCGCGTCTTCGGGCTTGCCCTCCGGCCACACCAATCCCGGCCCCGTGCCGTCACCGAACGTGAGCACCTGGTATTCGCCGCATTTGGGGCAGGGCACGAAATAGTCGCGCTGGTCCGACTCGCGCCAGGCCAGTTCTATCCGGCTGGCACCTTTGATCGTCGGCGTCGACGCCATGACGATTTTCTTGTTGTGGGCGAACTCGGCCGTGCGCTGGACTGCGAGCGACACGGGATCGCCTTCCGAACCGGCGCTCGCGGGATAACGGTCCACCTCATCGAGCAGCGCGTACCGGATCGGCCGCATGGCCAGGCCGGAGGGAGAGATTGCGCCGGTGAGGGTAATGTGCCCCGCGCCGTTCGCGAGCACCTTATGCAGCGTCGTGTTGTTGGAGTCCCGCGATTTGACCGGTGCGATCTTCCCGCGCAGCGACGGTGTATTGCGGAACATTGGCGCAATGCGATCCTTAGAGAGCGCCTTGGCGTCCTCCGTCCGCGGCTCCACGACCAGCACGGGCCCCGGATCAATGTCGGCAATGAAGCCGATGAAGTTTAGGAGCGTTTCGGTCTTCAGGAGCTGTGCCGCGGACCACAGCACGACCTGGCGGCACGGATGCGACGGACTCAGCACGTCCATCGGCTCGCGCTGGTACGGACGCGTGTGCCACTGGCCCCGCTCGGCAGCCGCGGCGCCCGTGAGCACACGGTTCTCGTCGGCCCATTGCGAGACGGTAATCTCGCGCGGCGGCAGCACGACGGCGGCGCCGATTTCACTCATCAGGAACGGCTGCATCGTTAGAGACCCGAATCCGCGACGGCTTTGTTCACCTTTCGGAGCACCGCCGTGACCTCGGCGGCAAGCATGCGGTGAATCGCTTTTTCGTCATTCACCGCCGCCAGCATCGGCGCCAGGCGGTCGGGCATGGAGAGGAGGGCGTCCTTCACGATCGCGGAGAAGGTAGCGGCGTATTCCGAAGCCCGTGCCGCCGGAATCAGCTTCCGCGAGCGTTCCTCGTACTCCAGTTGGGAAATCTTTGCCTTGAACGTTTCGTTGACCGCGCGCGAGCGGAGGTACTGGCCGACCGGATCGCTCATGGCGCCGGCCTGCTGAGGCATGGCGGGTGGCGGCTGGGGAGACGTCCGCGGCTGAGAGCTACGAGGTGCGGTCTGCGCACGGTTCGGCGTGCCTCCCGACAAGGTGTTCGTCTCCCACTCGTGATCCGCGCGCTCCGGATCGATGCTGCCGTCCGACTCCGGCTTGATCCGTTTGGACGCGATTGCCTTGCGGACGGCGCTCTCCGAGCAGCCGCGCATCCGGGCATAAGCGCGAATCGAAACGCCGGTCACAGCAGGCCCCTCGATGCGTTCGCCTTCCATTCGGGCTGAACGAAATGATCGCGCGCCTCGCGCTTCCGACTTGACTCTTCCGCAGAACGAATCAATTCATGTTCATGCAAGGAGAGAACCAGATGGCACGGACCAAAGGACAGACGGCCGCGAACGTAACACCCGGATTCGCAATCAGGATCAACGACGACACGGAATTGGGCCTGGCGATCCTGGTCGCCGAGTTTGGCGAGAGCACTTACCAGCCGATCGGCGTGGTCGTCAGCATCAACGAGGCGCGCGAGATTGCCGCCGGCGACATGCGCGGCCGTATGCGCGACCTCGAAGCCGGCTAGACGCCAGCCTGCCCGGAAACCTACGTGGTCTGGGCGCAGGGCCTCGATGGCGATTACCGCGTGGCAAGCCGGTTCCTGCCGTAACCCGACCGCCGCCCCGCCCGCGCCCGCCCGGACCTGGCGGGCTCGCCGACGTGAAGGTGCCACATGAAGAAGGCCGAAGTCCAAATCGGAAACACCTACATCGCCAAAGTCAGCGGAGTGCTGGCTAAGGTGCGCATCACCGGCGAGTCGCCTTACGGCGGCTGGCGCGGAAAGAATCTGGCAACCGGGCGCGAGATTCGCATCCGGTCGGCGGCCCGCCTGCGCCGCCCCGCAAACGAGCAATAGAAAGGACGAAAGGACAGCCATGCGACTTTTTGCGATCGACAAAGACGAAACCATCACCGCGTTCCCCGCCGCCGAGCAGATCCCGGAGGGCCAGGAGCAATTCGCCAGCGAGAAGGAACTTGCCAAGCTCGCCGCCAAGTGGCCGGCGGACCGGCTGATCAACGTTTCGAACAGCTTCGCGGGCGTAGCCGGATTCGGCGCCGACCTGAAGCCGGTCAAGAAGTTCACGGACCGCAAGACGGCGGTGAAGCGCATCTGGGCCGCCATCCAGAAACTAGACGCGCCCACGCCGCAGGAAACGGCCCCCGCCGCGCCCCAGGCGGCCGACGTTGCGCCGAAAAGGGCCAAGGCAACCAAGGCGGCCAAGACCAAGGAGGGCGCGTCCGTGCCCCGCGAGTTCAGCAAGAAAGCCATCGTGCTGGAGATGCTCCGCCGCAAGGAAGGCGCGAGTCTCGCCGAGATTGCCAAGGCGACCGAATGGCAGGCACACAGCATTAGGGGCTTCATCAGCGGGGCGATCACCAAGAAAATGGGGCTCAAGGTCGAGAGCACCAAACAGGAGGGCGGCGAGCGGCGTTACAAGGTCCTCGGATAACCTGCCTCAGCAACACCGCGCCGCCAGTCTGCGGATTGGCGGCGTTCCTCTTCTTCCAGCAACCTCAATTCCGCCGCCCAATCCGATAGCATCAGGCACAGACCTTCCACATCCGGGTGCCCGGCTCGAAGCAACCGCTGCGCCTCGGCGATTTCCACGCGGCAGCGGTCCATCTCACGCTGCCGGCTGGCGCTCTCCGGCGATCTCGCGGAAGGTCCGGCCGTCGCCATCAAGGGTGGCCTCTTTGCCGGCAAAGTCCTGCCATCGCCGGACGATCACATCGCAGTATTTCGGCTCCAACTCGATCAATCGCGCCTGGCGTCCCGTGCGCTCGCAGGCGATCAGCGTCGATCCCGAACCGCCGAACGGATCGAGCACCGTGTCGCGGCTCTTGCTGGAATTGCGCAGCGCGCGCTCCACCAATTCCACGGGCTTCATGGTCGGATGGAGATCGTTGGCGACCGGCTTCTTAATGAACCACACGTCGCCCTGATCTCGCGCGCCGCACCAGAAATGGTCCGTGCCTTCCTTCCAGCCGTATAGGATCGGCTCGTACTGCCGCTGGTAATCGGAACGGCCCATCGTGAACGTGTTCTTCGCCCAGATCACGAAAGTGGACCAGTGCCCTCCCGCCTCGGTGAACGTTCGGTGCAGCGTGTGCAATTCGGAAGACGACATGCAGATGTAAATGGCGCCCTTCGTGACCGCCAGAACATTGATGCAGGCGTCCTTCAGGAACTGCGCGAAGCCGTCGCCCAGATTGTCGTTCTTGATCGGACGCGCCTTCCCGCGAAGCTTGTCCTTCATCGTGGCGCCGTAGTTTACGTTGTACGGCGGGTCAAAGAATGCCATGTCGGCCAGGCCGCCTGCCAGGACCTTCTCCACGGATTCCATCTGGGTGGAGTCGCCGCAGAGGAGCCGGTGCGAGCCCAACACCCAGACATCGCCGGGAACGCTGACCGCGGATTCCGGCGTCTCCGGAACTGCATCCTCGTCGGTGTGGCCCTCGGTTACCTGTTCCGGCTCCTGGAGCAGGGCCTCGAGTTCCGCATCGGAGAAGCCGACGACATCGAGACTGAAATCATCCTCCCTCAGAGACTCGAGTTCGACGCGGAGCATTTCCTCATCCCACCCGGCATTGAGCGCCAGACGATTGTCAGCCAGGATCAGCGCGCGGCGCTTCGTTTCGGACAGGTGATCCAGAACGATGACGGGCACCTCGGACATCCCCAGCTTGCGCGCGGCGGCCAGCCGGGCATGGCCGGCGATGATCACGCCATCGCCGCCAACAAGGATTGGGTTGGTCCACCCGAATTCCTGGATGCTGGCCGCGACCTGCGCAACCTGCTCCTCGCTGTGCGTACGCGCGTTGCGGATGTACGGTAGGAGCCGGTCCAACGGCCAGATCTGTACCAGCAGGTCGCGAAGCTGTTTGGTGATGCTGATCCCCATGTTTTTCGGCTCGCAATTGTGGGCGGCGTTCAAGATCTGAGCGCCGCCCCGAATGCGGAGGAGAGGACTACGCGGCCGTTTTCGGCTGCGTCTGCGAAGGGGTGGACGCCCCACCCGAGGAGGTCACGACCACCGGCACGAGGGCAGCGATCGTCTGCGAAATGGCGGTGGCGAGCGAACTCGCGATCACCGGCGTCAGGGAGGTGAACAGATCCACCACGTTGGCGGTGATGCCCTCGGCACTGACGGCTTCGCCCGCGCCAGCAGCGGCGACAGCGCCCTTGGTGGTCTCGCTGGCTGCCGTACCGGCCGGGGACACGGTCTGCTGGCCTTCGGTCGTACCGACCTGACCGGCAAGGACCATGCCGGCGTTGATCGCGTGGTCGATGGTCGCGGCGTTCTGCGCACGGCGGCTGGCCGTCTGCGCCATGTCGAGCGAGATGGCTTCCCAAGCACGCGCGCGCGCCAGGGTCTCTCGCCGGTTGTCCAGCTCTTCGTCGAAGAGCAACTTGATGTTCTCCGCGCCACCCAGCAGGCTCGGCTGGTGGGTGACGCTCGGGGAAAGATTGGGATTGGTTTCTGCCATTCGGGAGTTCCTTTTGGTTGAAGTTGGAGAGTTTCGGTCATGCAGTCCGGAACGCCGGACCGCGCTCATTGCGTGAATTGAGTTCGCTCGCGGCTCGCCGCTACTTCGCTAAACGGCTCACCGCTCTCGGCAAGGACCGGCTCGCTGCCAGTTAGTTCCTGGATACGGCGCAGAATCACATCGCAGTAGGCCGGCGAAATCTCACATCCGTATCCCTTACGACCGAGGACATGGGCCGCGGCAATGGTCGTACCGCTTCCCAGGAACGGATCGAAGACCAGGTCGCCGGCATCCGAGAAGGCTTTCACGAAGAACTCGGCGAGCGCGCGCGGGAACGGGGCGGAATGCGATCCTTGGCTGCTCTCTGTTTTCACCTCGATTACGTTGCTCGGGCGGGCAATTCCGCCGTGGCGTCCCTCGAGGTTGTTCGCGTTGCGGCGGGTCGTCTGCCACGAATCGTGGTTCTTCCCGAGATCCGCCGCCGCGCCACGCGGGCCGGTGCCCAGCAGGCCACTGCCAGACGTGGACGTCGGGTTATTGGGCGAGTAATCGAAGCAGTCGTCCGACCAATGTCCCACAGCCTTCGGCCGAAACTTGATTCCGTCATCACTTCGAATGAAGTGGAAGATCGGCTCCCATGCGTTCTTAAACCGGTTTCCCCAGCCGCCCGGCACGCCATCGTCAGTCTTGCGCCAGCAGAACTCATCGACGAAGCGCCACCCCCATTGCTCCACGTGCGCGATGGTGAGCTTCTTGACGTAGAGATTACGCTGGCCGCCATCGGCATGTTCCTTGATGTTGAGGAAGTATGAGCCGTCGTCTGCCAGGATCGTTGCAATGTTCGCGGTCACGTCACGAAACCACCCGACATACTCCTCCGGCGGGACTGGCCGGAACCCGCTCGAGGGATCATAGGCGCGCTGCGAGGCATATGGCGGTGACGTGATCACCACGTTCGCGCGGGTACCTTCGAACAACCGCGCCACGACCCCGCGATCCCGGCAGTCACCGCAGATCAACCGATGGTCACCAATCAGCCAGATGTCGCCGGGACGGGTGATGGCCTCAACCGGGGCCTCCGGGATCTCTTCTTCCGGTGTTTGTTCCTCACCGGAAACCGGGGCCTCGGGCGCAGCCTCAGCCAGCAAGGCCGCCAGTTCGTTGTCGTTGAAACCCAGCAAGGCCAGATCGAGTTCGGCATCCTTCAACTCCGCCAGTTCGCCGCGCAGGGTTGCGTCGTCCCAGCCCGCGTTCTCGCTGATTCGGTTGTCAGCGATCACGAATGCACGGCGCTGCGTTTCGCTGAGGTGGTCCAGCGCTACCACCGGAACTTCCATGAGACCGAGCTTGCGCGCGGCCAGCAGACGCCCGTGGCCGGCGACAATAATCCCCGTGCCGGAGTCCACGAGAATAGGATTCAGAAAGCCGAATTCTGCGATGCTCGCCGCAATCTGGGCGACCTGCTCGGGGGAATGCGTCCGGGCATTGCGGTCGTATGCACGCAGCCGCTCCGTCGGCCAGATCTCTATGTGCCGCGCCATCGCCGGCGCGATCGAAGATGTGCTCATGCGGTCAGCGGCAGGAGTTCCTGAATTCCCGGCGCGGCGAGGGGTCCGGGCATATCCTCGGGTGCAATACGCAATGCCAGGAGGCCGCCCTTGGTGGCCCCGCACGGCTGCCATCCGGCACGCCGATAGCACCGTCCGAAGTCGCGCTTCTTACGTACCTTCGCGGGATCGACGAACGTCACCATTCCAATGGGCGGCGGCTCGCCCCATATCTGCCGCGTGATGGCAACTGCCTCACGGATCAAATCGCTGGATCGGATCGCGGATTCGTTCCGGAACACCGAACAAATCCAGGCGCCAGCCCACTGATGCTTCACATATTCGGCGAATGGCCAGGACGATACCCACAAGGCGTCGCCGGTTGTTGCAAGCAAAACGATGCACCGGCCTGGCGGCACAAACTGCGGCGTGCCAGGCTTTTGCCGGTTGTAATGCCGATCCGCGAGCGGCAACGCATTCGGGTCAGCACGATGGGACAGCCGCCAATACCGAGCCGTCGGGATGTGCGGGCCTGACTCGGCCATCAAACGCCGCACATCCCCGCACACTCGGCAGACCAGTTCAGACCGAGGTGGTATTGGCGCGGGTCCGGATCGCCAAGGTCGGCTCTCTCCAACGGCACGCAACTCCGGTGCACGTAAAGCTTCTGATCGAACTTCCGATTCACCACGGTTCCATCGACGCGAAGCGCGTTATCCACTTCGACCGCGCGCGCCCATCCCGCCGGATCGGCATCCCGCAAACGGCGCCATTCGGCGTTGCTTTTGAAGGGGCAGAAGACGCACGCCGATTTCTGCACCTCGTGCGGCACGCCGAAGGCGATCAGCCAGTTGAGGCAATCGCCTCGCGTCATTGCCCGATCAATCAGCGGAAACTCGGGCGTGATCCACCGGCGGTCCTCGAGCCGCTCGCGAATCCGAACCGAACGGCCTGCCTCGTCGAGCGAGATGCCATAGATCTGAACGACGTTTACGTCTTTCGGAACGCGTTGGCCGGGTGCTAGGCCAAGGACCTCGCGCCGGATGCAGCGCTCGATGACCTCGATCTTGTACTCCTTCGTGCACTGGCGGCGCACGATGCCGGCTTTCTCTCCCTCGGTCGCCGCCGTGTACGCCGGGATCGAGGCGAACCGCCCACCGGTCGAGTTACGGCCAAGCTTGAGATCGTCACCGAGGCGGCCAATGCTGCGCACGACAATCGGCGGTCCGTTCAGGGACCGGAGCCAGTTCAAATGCGAGTAAACAGCCGCCGGCTCCTCGCCGGTATCCGCGAAGACTGCGCATTCGATGCCCGGCTGGACCTCGCCGCGCGCAAGCATCAAGTACAGGGTCGTGCTCTGGACGCCCGCGCCGAGGTTCAAAATCCGGTGGATGGTCCGGCTTTCGGAGAGATTCATGTTGTCAACGGAGAAAGCCAACTGGGGATGCGCACCGCGCACCTGGCCTGCGCACCTCGATAAGCCTCACAAACTAGGCAAATTGCGTGACATTCCAACGCGCTGCCCGCCGGCCAAAGATCAGGTCCCGCGTTCGCCTGCCGCAACCCCCACATGCCGCCGGCGGATTCGAGCGGCGATGGTCATGGCGGCCTGTCCCGCCTAAGTTGCGCCGATGGCGCGGCAACGCTCCGCCTCATCCTCGGCGATCTCAAGGCAGGCCGTCTTGGTGGCTGCGACTGCCGCAGCCCGCGTGTCCGCTAGCGCGCCCCGCAAGATCTCGGCGAGAGCCTCGGCATGGTCACGCGGTGCAAGGCGAAGAGCATGGCACAGGCGGGTGGCCAATCTCTCAGGAGTGATTTCGTCTGGCATGCTTTCTTTCCTCACACCTGTGTCATCGCCGACCAAATCGCCAACATCGCCGGTCGCGCCACAGGAGTGGCACGTGAACCTCTCGCCGGCATCGTGGTATCCCGTCTCCCGACACATTCCAAAGTCATACTCACGCACCGTAATCTCAGCGCTCAGGCACTCTGGGCAGCACATTCCGGTTCTCTGTAGGGCCGCTTGGCCCACCTGCGGGCCTCCCGCAGCAACTGACCCGCGGCAATGACTTCCCGTGCGCGCCATTCCAAGTCGCCGTCCGGGTCCTCATCGGGAAATGAATCTTCGGAGTAGTCATCTTCGACGGGCTCGTCTGCTACGCGCCGGAGCGGCGATCGGATGCAGCCTTCCAGCATGGAGAGTTCGGGCTCAAACATGTCACACCGCCGAAGCGTTATTGCGGCTGCTCACCGCAGAGGACTGAACCGTATCCGGATTGAACCGGCGCGGGTTGAACTGATCGCGGTCCGACCAGCGGACCAGTTGGCCGGTTTCCGGATCGACACGCTTCAGCATCAGCAGCGTGTGCGCGCCCAAGTGCTCCTCGTAGGTCGAGTGATCGCTGTCGTGCCGGGGCTTTTGCACGGAATCGTCACCATACGAAAGCAGGTTGATCTGGACGATCTGGCCGGTCTTGCGCTTGCGGATGACCTCCGCATTCGGAGCGCCGATATAACGCCGGACGCTGACGGAATCGCATACGTCGATGATGCGAGGCCCGGCAAAAACGCGAATTTTCATGAATGTCCTCAGGCACACAAATCGCGCCGAAGGAATGTCGGACTATTTAATGCGCCCGGCCCGCCGGTACGATGTCTTGGAGGTTTTCGGGAGGGTGCGCTATGCGCTGGCCTGTCGAACTGGGCCTCTACTGGTTATATACGCCGGAGCGCTCAAATCTTAAAGCTCCCCCACAAAAAATCTGCGCTCCTCAAGCAAGGAGCGGACTTCAGCGACGGTAGTGACAGTGGCTGCCAAAGCGCCGGCCGCCGCCCATTCGCGTAAGCGGCGCTCTTGGAGGGCGGTCGGACGTTCGCCCGGTCGCTTTACTTCGAACTCAAAGTGATGCCCGCAGATGCAACCGGTGATGTCAGGATCGCCAGCGACACCCAATCCGCCGCCCCAGCGCTTCCTGGCCAGGCAACCGGGGATTTCATTCAGATAGGCCAGAATCGCTTTGACAATCGCGCGCTCGCTCGTCATGCGGTCTTTCTCCCAAACTTCAGCTTTGGCTGCACTTCGGGCTTGGGCTCACAAGCCGGCTCTTGGCGTTTGGCACGCGCCCACACCTCCGGGCGCAGCTTCCACTCATTCCACGTCATCCATTTCAGGCCTTCGTCGTTTAACACCAACGGCATCGATTCCTGGCCGAGGACCTTCATGGCCCAGCGGATTTCCTCCAGATCCGTGCCCAACGGATACGCCATCGCATGGTGCCCAAGTGGAAGCCGAATAATGCGGATACCCCTGTTGTTCATGATGGCGATGGCCCTCTTCACGTCGATGATCGCCTGCTTGTGCTCGCGGACGAGCTGTTTGACTTCCTCCGGTGCGCCCTTATCGATTCGGAGTTTGCCCTCGGAGTCGAGCCGGACGGAGACGCCCGCCTCCATCAGCCGGTCGAAGACGGCCTCAATTTCCATGGCCGGCCTCCCATGACGGATGACGGGTTATGACGGATTTTTCTATATAAGCTCTATATGCGTGCGTGCGCGCGCGCTTATATGGATAATATAGGTTCGATCTGTCATAACCCGTCATATCCGGAATGGTTTGTTGGAAACAAAAGAGTTGTTTCATGTCAATATGACGGATCGTCATCAGACCTCCTCTCCCTCTTCCTCTGCCCGACACTCTGCCTGTCTCGGCGCGGCCTGCTGCCTGGGCATGTCGTAGCGATCTTCCGCGCGCAGCCCGATTCCCGAGTAAAGCGCGCCCTTCATCGTTTTGGATTTGGCAAAGCCGCGTTCGCTCATGAATGAGGCGAACGTCTTGTGGCTGACCGGCGCTTCGCCGTACTGCTCGGCCCACGCTTTGTACTCGCGGTAAAGCGTCAGAGACAACGCTCTCGCGTTGGGTACCTGGATGCATTTTTCTTCCAGGAACATCGCGAAGGTATCCTGCTCCGACTCGTACTCCCGCGTGGCTGCCATGACCTCCTCCGGCACACCCAGTCCCTCGCGCTGCCAGGTGAGGCATCCCTGAACGGCCCAGTTCAAGATGCCGGGAAACTCGGCCAGGAACATGGCGGTCACTTCATGGCGCGGCTTCTGCTGTTCCTTCGGGATGGTGACATCGAAAGGAATGAGCTTCAAACGATTCCACAGCGCCCGATCGCCGCGGACCTGGGGCTTGTGGTTGGTCGCCAGCCACAGCTTGAACTCCGGATAGAACTCGAAGAACTCGCCGCGCATGAACCGCGCGGACATTTTGTCCCCGCCGGTCATTTCCTTGATCAGGGACTCCGAGAGGCGGGAGCCGCGCTCATTTTCCGAGGCCCAGACGAACCGCGCGCCCTTCAGCTTGGCGATGTCATTCGGAATCGCGTTCTCCTTTTTCTTCAGGAAGGTTTCGACGGGCGTCCGATTGGCGTAATCGCCCAGCAGGCGCTGGATGATATCCACCATCGTGGATTTGCCGTTGTCGCCGCCGGCGCCGTACATGATGAACATGGCCTTATCGCTGGTGATCCCGGTCAGGCAGCAGCCGAACGCGCGCTTGAGAAAGGTGACCAGGCTCGACCGCCGGTTCGTAACCATGTACAGGAACTCGAGCCAGTTGGGGCAGGTGGCGGCCGGATCGAAGCTGACCGGCGCCAGCTTAGTGATAAGATCCCGTTGATTGTGCGGTCGGAGTTGCCCGGCGTGCAGGTCGACGGTGCCGTTGCGAACCGTCAGAAGCCAGGGATCGGAATCGAGATCGCTCGGCCGGATGGCAATCGCCGGATCGGCCTTAGCGAGGTTGATCATGGCAGTGATGGAGCGCCAAGATTCGGATTTGATCAGATGGGCAAGGAATGCTTCGCGTTCTTCTTCGTCCGGAATCTTCTTCGCGAGCGCGTACAAACTGCGGATGAGGGCCGTTCCCAGGGTGTAAACTTCGAGGACTTCGTCTTCTCTCCAACGCATTCCATCCCATGCGTACCAGCGGGCCCACTTTTCGCAATAACGAAGGCGCTCTCGGTATTTGGCAGCAAAACGCTTGGCATTGCCGAGATCGGTGAACCGCTCAATTTTCGAGGCCGCTGCGCTGACCTCGGAGTCGCCTTCCGGCGGCGCACCTGCGGGAGGACCGCTTCCGGCGGCGGGCTCCGCATCACCACCAGGCGGGTCAGCCGCCGGCGGCTCCGGCCCGGGCGCTTCCGCCGCTTCGCTGCCGTTTTCGATCCTGCCAATTGCGATGGGCGAATTCACGTTGCCGCGGAACAGGCACTCGCCACAATACCTCTCGCCGCCAAGATCCGATTGCACGTAGGCGCACGTCACCGGCGCGATCTTGTCGCTGGAAGCCTGCCGCAGTTTGCTCGCGGTCTCCCGGCGGCTGTAACGGGGGTAGGCCTTACTCAATTCATGGGCCCAGCGCTCCGCGTCCTCGCACCGCGCCGCCACCGTGATCATCCGATACCACTCCGGCTCGGGCAGGTTTCGGGCGTCGTCCCGGCAGTGCTGCATCCAGGGGCAACCCTCCAGGATCAGCGGGAGCTTCGCCGGCGGGAGCGATTCCTGTGGCTCCGGGCGCGGAAGCAAAGGGCCGGGATCTTCAATGCCTTCCAGAATCTCTTCGATGTCAGCCTGGTTGTAAGCGCACTCGCGGTACTCGACGGTGACAGGACGGGGGTCCGCTGGCAGCTTCCGGTTAGACGTGCCCGGCACGCGCAGCACGCGGCAGAGGTCCGCTGTGGAATCGATGCTCCAGCCTCGTGATTTGGCCAGCTGCCGTAACAGCGACTGGAACCGCGTCGACAGCGATTTCGCCGCTGCGCGATCCGAAGCGGTTTCGAGGAGCCACGGTTCTTTGTAGCGCCAATATACTTGCAGCCCGAAGCCGCTGTGCACGACAATCGACGGCGAGAGCCCAACGGCCTCGATCAACGCGAACGCGTCCTGCTCTGTCGGCGGCAAATCCTCGGAGGAATGCGCCGGTCCAGCAATATCGACATCCGCCCATACGGCGGGAACAGAGCAAACACCGTCTTCCGCGCCGCGGCCGCTTCCGGCCGGGGGGCTCCGTTGCAACCCTACTGCCGCATATACGTCGCACGTCTCCGCGCGCTGGCGGCTGTATTCGGCTGCTGCGGCGAGCGCGCCCTCGGCGCCAAGGTCGAAGGCGCGTGTCGCCTTATCCTGTCGAGTCCAGACAATGAGATGGCCGAATGCTTCCTCCCCGTGCAAGCGGTGGAAGAATTCGGCGATTGGTTCGGCCATCCACTCTCCCGAAAAGGTAAATCGGGGCGCAACGTTCGTCGGCGCGCCCGGTGGTCTAAATTACTTCGCCTTCGCTGTTGTGGACGTCCTTGACCGTGGGCGCCGACGGAGCCGCCGCCAGGAACGGCTGGACCATGGCGGCGTACTCCTTCACCCGCGCCGTCTGCTCGGGCGTCAACCGGCCGCCCGACGTGAAGGTCGCCTTCGAGTACACGATGCCCTGGGCGTTCTTCGTCTTTTCCAGACCGATCTTCGTGATCAGGCTGTAACAAGGAGCCGCCTTGGAAGCGAGGCGCATGAAGTACTGCCGCGCCGGCTTTATGGAACTCGGCGGCAGGCTGACGATTTCGGGCAGCAGGTTTTCTTCCCGCAACAGAAACAGCTGCCGCACGAGCTTGCAGGCCTGACCCTCGCCTTTGGGACCGCTGCCGAATTTGGCGAACTCGCATTTGTGGCAATCGATGCCGGGCTTGCCGACGCCGGTGCGCGCGTCGAGCGAGTAGCAATCCGGCGGCATGTTGCCGTCCGACTGCTCCATCGGCACGCTCCAGTAGGCGCGCGTGTCGCGCCAGGCGACGATGATGCCGGAGAGTTCCTTTTCGATTTCCTCGCCGTCCAGGCCCTGCACGGTCCAGGCCGTGCCGCCGCCTGCCGGGACCTTGATGCGCTCGAAATTGGCGGCGTTCATTTCGCCTTCGCCCAGGTTTGCGATCACCGCGTCACGGATGTCCGTGATCGGCGTGCCGAACATGACGAACGGGCTAACGGCGGTTTCGCTGTTCTTCTTCACGATTTCCTTGCTTGCCATGATTAGCTTCTCCTCGTTCTGAGTTTGAAAACCTCGCTGACTTCCAGGACCTCGCGCAGGCTCGGCGGGAGCGCCCGATCTTCGCGATCCAGTTCCCTCACGTAGGCGCTGAGCGAGTTGGTGTTGAATGTCTCCTCGACGTAATCGCCCAGGCGCGCCCGCTTCAGGGCTTTGCAGACGGCGGCCTTGTCGCCGTCCTTGGCTTTGGCCCACAGTTTCCGCTCGACATACACCGTGCGGCCGTCGATGGAGATCTTTTCGAAGCCTTCCTGCTCGAACTGGGGCAGCAGGCGCTGCTCGAGTTCGGCGCTTTCGGCTTTGACGGTATCGACCTCGGTCTCGAGTTGCCGGCGGCGTTCTTCGAGGGCGACAAAGCGTTTCAGTTCTTCGGTATTCATGCATCCCCTTTCAGTTGCTGCAAGACTTCGGTGACCACATCCGCCTTGGCGGCCAGCGCCGCCATGACTTTTTCGTCCACCGTATTTTTGGCGAGCAGGTGGATATACTCGACCGGCCGCGTCTGGCCCGGCCTGTGAATGCGGGCGAGGCTCTGCTCGTAGGAACCGAGCGAAAAGCCGAGCGAGTAATAGATGGCGTAGCGTGCGCGGGTCAGGTCCACGCCCACACCGCCGGATTCAATCTGGACCGCGAGCACTGGTGCTGCGCCCGCCTGCCAGCGTTTGAGATCGTCCACGCGGCCCGAGAGCTCGAGCGCCCGCCGACCGGTTTCGTCCGCCACGCGATTTATGGCGTCCAGGTCCTTATGGAAGCGGCAAAAGATGACGATCGGCTCTGCGGGGTCGATGTCCTCCAGCACATCCCGAAGTAGATTCATCTTTGCCGAGTCGATCTGCACATACTTGCCGTCGTCGGTTCTGATGAAGCCGCCCGTGATCTGCTGGAGGCGCAGGAGCTTCACCAGAGCATTAGCTGCTGTGATTTCGCCCGATTCCACGCGCGCGATAAGGTCGCACTTGAGCGACTGGTAAGCGCGCCACGCCTCCGGGCCCAGCTCGCAGGTGTAGGTGACGTGCATCTCCGGAGGCAGGTCGAGGACGTCTTTGGTAACGCGGAACGCGACGGAGTAGAATTTCCGGTTGAGTTCCTCAAGGTTGCGGTAGCCGACGATCTGGTGATTCTGGAAGCCGCCCATGACCATGTAGCGCTGCCGGAAGGCGGCATTACTCCACCCGAAAATCGAAGGGGCAACGGCGCGGAGCTCGCCATACAAGTCTTCCGGGCCGTGCGGCATCGGTGTGCCGGTCATGCCGAGCCGATGTCGCGCCACTTTCCCGAGCCGCGCAAGGAACCGGCTGGCCTTTCCACCCGGTGCCTTCGCGCGGTGGATTTCATCAGCGATCATGAAATCCACCCGTTGGTGCAAGATCCACTCGGCAAACGGGCTGCGCCAGGCGCTTTCGTAGTTGATCACTAGCACGACGGGCACACCGCGCGCCGCCGCCAGTTTCATCACGCGCTCAGCTTCGGCGCGCTTAGCGCTCACGCTGGAGAATGAATCGTCAAGCGACGCCACCAGGAACGGTACCGCGCTATGCAGTTCGATCTGCGGCCGCCAGACCTGCACCACACGCAACGGGCAGAAGACGACATTCGTCTGGAAGCCATGTACGAGCGCCGTGTAGATCGCCATCGCGGTCTTGCCCGTGCCCATGTCGGCACAGATCATCGCGCCGCGTTTTCCGCTGGCGTAGAGGGCGCTGACAAACCGCACAGCATCTTCCTGGTGCCGCCAGGGAGTTGTGCGAGCACCCGGAATGATCAGGCCGGGAGGGGATGGAATTTGCAGTGTGCCCACGCGCGAGCCCCTCAGTCCGCCCGGGCTTTCGGGATCGAGAATCTCGATAGCCTCGGCCGTTGTGATGCCCGGATGCTTCCGGAACGCCGGTTCCAGCCAGTTGAAGAACATCTCGGCGGCAACCAGGCGCTCGGTGTCCGCCTTGATCTGGTCGTTCAGGAGGGCGATGTAGCCGCGGTGATGCTCAGCTTTCGCCCTTGCCGTCGCGACATAGCGGGTAGCGCCGGCACCGTCCCGAAAGGTGATCGCGCTCTCCGGTTCGAGGTTGCCGAACTTGATGGCCAACCGGAGTTGCAATGCGTGCCCTTTGCGCGTGGCCAGGATCTTCTTCATCCGGCCGGAGACGATGCTGCGAATTTGGGAGATGGCCAGGTCGTAACCGTATTCCCGAATCAAATCTTCGTGGCGAGCGAGGACGTCCTCGCTGACTTCCTCGGCGGTCGGTTCGCCGGCCTGGAGGTGCTCGACGATAGAATCGTCGATTTTGCGCGAGAGTTCGGAATCACTGAATTTTGTCATTCGTATCGAGTCCTTTCACAAAGCGGCTCAGCCAGTCGTGGGCCGCGAGGGATTTCCCGCGGATTTCGGGACAGTGCCAGTACTCCAGGCGGCTGGCGAGTTCCTCGGGATCGAACGCCGTTTCGGCGATGGCCAGTATGCCGCGCGTGACGGTGTAAATGGCGACGGCATCGGCCTTGGCTTCACGGACCACCTCCTGAGAGGCGCCGCTGCGGTAAACGCCAGTGTTGTCGGCCACTGCCATCCCCGTTTCGCGCGCCAGGCGGCGGGCTTCGGAGGGCGTGGGGAGTTTGGCGGATTCGCGTAGCTCGCGGACGATCTCGCGACGAATCTCACCCGGTTGTTTCAGGATTTCGGCTTGGCGCTCGGGCGGTTCGGACGCGATCACGCTGGCGGCGGTGATGGAGACCGCGCCGGAATCCATGGCGTCGATCAGTTCGGGCGTGCCCGCGTCGACCGCTGTCTTGGCGCGCTCGTAAGTGTCCTTGCTGCGGAATCCGGCTTTCTGGGCTGCGACTTCCCGAGTCTCTTGCCCAGGTGCGACTTCCGCGCAATTGCGCGGAGGTACGCGGTCGGTACGCTGGCCTTGCCGGTTACCGAGCACGGCTTCGATAGCCTTGCCGATAGCAACGCGCTCTGACGGTGTGAAATTCTTGCGGATCTCGTTCTCGGCAAACTCGCCGGCCAGAATGCTGGAAACACGCACGATGCGCGCGGGGATGGTGGGCTGCTTCAAAACGTCGCGGATGGCGAGCAGTCGCCGCTCACCGAACACGAGGGTGTTGTCTTCGGTGATGCCGATTGGCTGGAGCAAGCCTTCCTGGGCGATGCTGGACGCGAGCGCATTCAGGTCGCCCATGTCCTTCCGGTGCCGCTCGCCGAGGGCGATGGAATCGCAGGCGACCTCGGTGATGGCATTGCCGTGGTTCACTGGACGCCCCCCGCCGGCGTGAAGCCGAACTGCATGAACACGGGGCGCATCTTCCAGAGGAGCTGGTAGACGCGGCCGGGCGAGCGCCCGAGATCCTCGCTGACGTTCCTGACGCCCTCTTCCACAACCCGGCAGCCGATCTCGCGCAAGTCCGGAGACAGGGCACCGAAGGCGCGATCCACGTCGATGCGCAGATGGAGCAAATCGGCGGCCGGTCGTGAGGCCAGTCCTGCGGCAATCCGGCAAACATCGTCGCTGATGTCACCGTCGGTAGAGGACGACTCTTCGCCCGCATCTTCCGGCGGAATTGATGGCAGGGCGCACAATGTTGCTTCCTGAAGCTGGCGCTTTCGCGTCCGAATGAGCGAAACAACCTGATTGCGCACCACACAGTTCACGAACGTCTTGTACCGGCCGCGCGCGGGATCAAACCCGCCGGCGCGCTCCAGGTATTCGAGAAAGAGTTGCTGGGTCAGGTCTTCGCGGTCATCGGGCAGAATGCCGTAGCGGCCTATGAGGCTCCGAACGCGGCACCGGATCGCGTTCATGGCGTATTGATCGATTTCGGTGAGTCCGTTCTCTCGAATCATCGATTTTTCCCTCTGGCCAGGAGGAAATCGTGGGGATGGTCGGGGACCGGGCAAATCAAACAAAAAGGCGGAAGCCTGTGAGATTGCCCTTCCGAGCATCACCCACAAGACTTCCGCCGAGCGGCCAGTCTCTGTCTGGTGGTCTCTGCCTTAACCTGCCATCTCGATTACGAGCTTGAATGGCAGCCCATGCTTGACCTCGATGATTTCAACGGATCCATCGCCGAGGCGCGAGAGGTGGTCGAAGAACTCCGCGACCTGGCTCTTGAGCACAAAGTCCGAAGCGGTGAGTTCGGGCCGCGGACCATTCTCGCCGCCCAGCTTAATGTCCTGCACAATGCGCGGGGCTGGATTGAAAACGGGCTCGCCGTTGCGGATCTCCAGTTCTTCGATGCGGCCAAAATTCAGTCGCTGCATGATCTCCAGCAACCGCTTCCGCGAAGCCGAGAGGGAAGCTTTAGTCATTAAGTCGTTCACGCAATTCCTCCAACAAGGATGTTGAGGGAGTTGCCAGGAGGGACTGAGGCGGGATTGGCGGCAAGCCGCCGAGATCGTTCCACGCGCTTTCCTTACTCATCGCCGGGCAACGCCTTCAAAATAGAGGCGTGACTCTCGGCGTCACGAACTGTGACGGCGCGCGTCACAACTCGTCAGAACCGCCAGTCGACTGGTTTCGCAGGCAGATAGAGGAACGTGTTTCCGCTGCGAATCGAATTCCGCAGGTGTTCTGCAAGGCCTGAATGATCCCGGCCGATCCTTTCGATCGCCCGGGCAATTGCGTGGGCCACAGCCGAACGAGCGCGCTGAACACTCCCGGCGACCTTTCGCGAGCGAGCGTGTTTTCCAGCGGCCTGCGACAGGTATGCATCGAGCTGAGCGATTTCGGATTGTAGAGCGCCGCGGCGCGGCCATTCCTTCTCCCGGAGTCCGGCGAGTTCTTGGCGTCGCTCGGCCAGCGCCTGCCTGACCTGGCGCAAGGACCGCTCATCCGCCGCATCAATACCCGAACTGACTACAGCACCGGAATCAGGTTCCGCTCGGCCGGCCAGGATCAACGCTTCGATCTCACTTCCAGGCCTGCGCAGAAGCTCCGCGATGTATTCGAAACCGGCCAGATGGCGAAACCGTACGGTCTGGCCTCCAAAGGACAGTAGCCAAATATCCTGCTCGCGGCGGAACAAGTTGCCTTCAGCCTGTCGCGGCGCAGGAGTCCCAGGCGTAAGCGGGTTGTTCGTGCAAACGAGATCGCCACTTCCGTCGGCACCAATCAGATCTTCGAGCGCCAGCAGTGACGAACCATGCTGCAAGACCATCTCCCGCTGAGCTACCGAGAGCGATCTGAACGTTGGGATGAGGGCGGTCCACGGCGCACGGAAGGAGGTGAGAAGATGGCTGAGTCCGTTCGCTACGACCGCGGGCGTTCCGCCGATCAGCAGGAAAACATTCCTTCCACCTGGTTCCGCCATTCTGGTCCCGGCGCTCCAGGTGGAACCCTCCCCCGTGACCGTCTCGGCGGACGCGGTCAGGGATAAACGGTCGGCTAGAAATCCGCACAAACGCTTCGGGTCGAATTCGTGAACGACGGTATCTTCAGGTCTGATTGCAATCGCATCGCACTCTCTCGGAGCGCATCCGCACACTGCCGACATCCGACCGTCCCGGTTGACGGTGACGCGCCTCGGGCATCCCTCGCCGCCGGGCGCCGGGCAAGGATATGTCTCCGACCTTACCGGCAGCGGCCGCATTAACACGGCGACGGGCTCGAACTCATCCCGTAGGCGGAGCCTTAGTACATCCATTCGTAAATACAGTGACGTATTGTGAAGACCCAAACGGTGACGTAATCTGATACTCTTGCATCAGAGGAACCGCGTCTCTGATGCCGAGAAAAA